>NZ_JBSFVG010000009.1:0-309131 GCF_053592195.1 Streptomyces sp. NPDC002776
CTGGGCGTCGGGCTCGGCCAGTTGCTGGAGAACGGCCGCAACAACGCCAGCATGTCCCAGGTGTTCCTGGCCATCTTCCTGATCCTGCTCGTCGGTATCGCCATCGACCTGCTGATCTTCAGCCCGCTGGAGCGCTGGGTGCTGCGCAGCCGCGGTCTGCTGGTGAGGAGCTGATCCGCACCTGAGGTCCGCAAGGTCCGCACCTCAGGTCAGCGGCTTCTCCAGTACGGCCTTGCGGTGACTGAACGTCTCGATGGAGTAGCGGCCGTGGTAGTTGCCCGTGCCGCTCTCCCCCACCCCGCCGAACGGCAGGTCGGAGACGGTGAGATGGGCGAGCGGGAGACCGAGGCCGAGGCCGCCGGACGACGTCTCGGCGGCGATGCGCCGGCGCGTTTCGTCCGACTCGGTGAAGACGTACAGGGCGAGCGGCTTGTCGCGGTCGTTGATGAAGCCGATGGCCTCGTCCAGGCCGGGAACCGTGACGATCGGCAGGATGGGGCCGAAGATCTCCTCGCTCATCACCGGCGAGGCGGGGTCCACGTCGGCCAGCACGGTCGGCGCGAGGTACTTCGACGCGCGGTCACCGGAGCCGCCCACGACCACCCGCCCCGAGTCGAGCAGCCCGCTCAGCCGGTCGAAGTGCCGTTCGTTGACGATACGGCCGTACTCGGGGGAGGCCGCCGGGTCGGTGCCGTACAACGACTCCACCGCGCGGACGAGTTCGGGTTCCAGCGCGGCGGCGGTGGCCGGGTCGGTGAGGACGTAGTCGGGCGCCACGCAGGTCTGCCCCGCGTTGAGGAACTTGCCCGCGGCCAGCCGGTCGGCGACGACCTTCAGGTCCGCGTCCCGGTCGACGAACGCCGGTGACTTGCCGCCGAGTTCGAGGGTGACCGGGGTCAGGTGCTGGGCCGCGGCGCGCATCACGATGCGGCCGACCGTGCCGTTGCCCGTGTAGAAGATGTGGTCGAAGCGCTCGGCCAGCAGGGCCGTGGTCTCGGGAACCCCGCCCTCGACGACCGCCACCGCCTCCGGATCCAGATACTCCCGCAGCAGCCGGGCCAGCACCGCCGAGGTCGCCGGGGCCAGCTCGCTGGGCTTGGCCACGACCGCGTTGCCCGCGGCGAGGGCGCCGAGGAGCGGGGTCAGCAGGAGTTGCGCCGGGTAGTTCCAGGGGGCGATGACGAGGACGACGCCGAGCGGGTCGTACTGCGTCCAGGCGCGCGCGTCGGCTCCGAGGTGGTCCGGGACGGGGGCGGGCTCGGGGCGCAGCCAGCCGTCGAGGTGATCAAGGGTGTGGTCGATCTCTCGGACGGTGAAGCCGATCTCGGTGCGCTGGGCCTCGGTGGCGCTCTTACCCAGGTCGGCACGGAGGGCCGCGGCCAGCTCCGGGGCGTTCTCGGTGAGCATCGCGCGCAGTCGGCGCAGTTGCGTGACGCGCCACTCGACGGGCTTGGTGCGGCCGGTGCGGAAGGCGGCGCGCAGTCGCGCCACGGTGTCGGCGGGGTGGTTCACGGTGCCTCGCTGAGGATCGACGTATTGATGCATAGGCCAACCATCTCGGTCCGCAGATCATTCCCGTGTTCGACCTTCCCCCCTCCCACCTCTACATATAAGGGAAGAATAAGCGCAGACTGCAGAAAAGCGGCACTGTCCGTACACCGCACCGGACGCGGTCAGGCCTAGTCGAAGGAGACGAGTGATGGCCAATGTCTCGCCCACCAGAGGTGACATGACCAGCCACCCGGATGCACCCGAGATGCGGGATCGGTACGCCCGCATGCTCGGCGGTCGTGATGTGGCGCTCGTGGACGGACCGGTGTTCCTGCTCGGTCTGTACTGCGCCGTATCCCCCTGGGTCGTCCACTACACGACCAGCCAGCCGGACCTCGTCCCGCACAATCTGGTCATGGGCATCGCGATCGGCCTCCTGGCCCTCGGGTTCACCCGCGCCCCGGAGCGCATGTACGGCCTGAGCTGGGCCATGTGCGCGCTGGGCGTCTGGATGATCGTCTCGCCGTGGATCGTCGGGGACGGCCCTGACGCGGGCGTGGTGTGGAACAACATCATCATCGGCGCCCTGGCATTGACCCTCGGCCTGGTGTGCGCCGGTACGGCGGCGAAGAGCGTCCCCCGGCCGTAGAGGCACGAAGGCCGTAGAGCCACGAAGTGAGGAACGAGAGTCAGAAGGAGGACGCGCCGGCCGGTCCGTGACGACACGGGCCGGCCGGCGCCCTGTGTCCGCGGTCAGTCACCCCGCCGGGTCGCTGACCCCCCCCCCCGTCCGCCCCGGAGCGCTCAACCGAGTTCCCGGCGATGGTCCGCCACCCAGTCATGAGCCGCCCGCACCTGCTCCACCACACCCTGGTCCCGCAGGGCGACCATAGCCTCCTCCCCCCGCTCGGCACCGGCCTCAATGCCCCGTCGGCACCGGTCCTGCCACCACAGCACGGTGTCGATCAGGCCGTCGAGGTCACCCTCGCCGTACGTCTCCCGCACAAGCCCGATCCGCCGGGCCGCCTCGGGCACGTCGGTCACGGCCGGGCCGAGGTCGAGGTACTGCCAGCAGACATGGGCGACGTCGTGCACCCGCTCCCCCGGCGCGGCGAGGTCCCAGTCGATGAAGGCCCTGGGCCTGCCGTCGCCGTCGTAGACGGTGTTCTTCGGGGCGAGGTCGTTGTGGCAGACCACGTCCCGGTCGCCGGCCAGGGGCGTGCCGTGAGTGAGGTCGTGGAACTCCCGGACCAGCCGGACGGTCCGCACCAGGGCGGCGTCCGTGCGGGCCGCGGCCCGCTCCTCGGGGCCCACCGCCGCGCGTCCCTCGATGAAGTCGAAGACCTCCCGCCCCCGCTCGTCGGTGCCGAGGAAGCGCGGGGCGCCCGGCCACCGGTGGCGTTCGAAGAGGGCCAGCAGGCCGCGCACGTACGCCGATCCCGCTGACGGCTCGCGCCGGACCGTCGCTCCCACCCGTACGACCCTGTTGACGGCCCCGCCGTCCAGCGCATGTTCCTTCATACGCCCGAGTATCGCCAGCGCCCGGAAGGGAACGGCATCGCGGCCGCCCTGCCCGGTTCGACCCCGCCGATCAGAGCCGGCCGAGCCATTCGGCGTACCAGGCCACCGTGGCGTCGATGGTCTCGGCCAGGGGGGTCGGGGCCGTGCCGAAGGCCCGCTCGAAGGCCGAGGAGTCCATGATCTGCGGCTCGGTGTGCTGGTAGAACATCTCCGCGTACTCGGCCATGAACTCCTCGTCGAAGGGGCCGAAGGGGCGGGCCTCGGGCACGGGCACGATGTTCAGCGGCCTGCCCGCCCGCTTCTCGATCATGGTGAGGATCTCGCGGGTGCTGACGGCGGGCGCCGTGGGCAGGTGCCAGACACGGCCGTCGCCCTCGGGCCGCTCGCCGAGGGTCGCGAGCCCGGCGGCCACGTCCTCGATGTTCGTGTAGCTGTGCGGCAGGTCGATGTCACCGAGACCGGGCACCTCACCGCCGGTCAGCGCGGCCGGGAACACGGCACCGCCGAGGGTGGAGTTGAGTACGCCGGGGCCGACGAAGTCGGCTGACCGGCCGAGGACGACGCGGGCGCGGCCCTGCCGGTGGGCGGCGAGGTACTTCTCGTCGAGTTCGGCCCGCATCCGCCCCTTGCGGGTGGTGGCCTGCCACGGCGAGTCCTCGGTCATCACCGCTCCGCCGGTCTCGCCGTACGGATACAGCGTGTCCAGCACCACCAGGCGGGCACCGGCGGTCTCGACGGCGGCCAGGACGGCCTCCTGGATCCGGGGCATCACCTCGACCTGGAGGTGATAGCCGACGTTGACGCAGTGGTAGGCCACGGCGGCTCCGGTCACGGCGGACCGCGCGCCCTCGGCCGTGGACACATCGGCGGCGAACCGCTCGACCCCGTCGAGGGCGGGCCCCTCCCCCTTGCGGTCGACGAGCCGCACCGGGTGACCGCGGCGGACCAGTTCCCGGGCGAGCGCGGTTCCGGCGGGCCCGGAGCCTAGGACGACGTGCAGAGAGCGTGCGGTGGCGGTCATGGCTGACCCCTTCGAGAGGTGAGTTAGTTGCTGTCGCTTTCGTTAGAGACTATAACTCTCACGACAGGGTCTGGCAACGGACGGCCGGGCGTAGGGTGCGCAGGAAGATCACCTGCGCGAGAAGGGTCGTACGCCATGGCCGTGAAGGAAGCCGAACTGCCGTACCTGCGCCGCTGCGTGGAGCTGGCGGCCGAGGCGCTTGACGCCGGGGACGAGCCGTTCGGTTCGGTGCTCGTCGGGGCGGACGGCTCGGTGCTCGCCGAGGACCACAACCGGGTGGCCTCCGGCGACCGCACCCGGCACCCCGAGTTCGAACTGGCCCGCTGGTCGGCTGCGCACCTCACCCCCGAGGAGCGGGCGGCGGCGACCGTCTACACCTCCGGTGAGCACTGCCCCATGTGCGCGGCCGCCCACGCCTGGGTAGGCCTCGGCCGCATCGTCTACGTCGCCTCCAGCGAGCAGCTCGGCTCCTGGCTGAACGAGCTGGGCGTGCCCGCCCCGCCGGTGCGCACGCTGCCGGTCCATGAGGTCGCGCCCGACGTGACCGTCGAGGGCCCGGTGGCGGAGCTGGTGGACGAGGTGCGCGCCCTGCACGTCCGCTTCCACCGCCGACAGGGCTGAGCAGGGGCGCGTTCCCGCCGAGATGCAGGGCCGGATCGACGCTGCCTACGATCGGGAAAGGCCTCGGCCGGATGGACGGCCGGGCCCCTCCCGCGCCGCGCGGCGCGGCGGCACAGGGACCGGTGCGGCCATGACGACACACAACGACGACGTGGACTGGAACCGCTGGCCGGTCGCGGACTACCTCGCCGAGAACTACCGGGAGGTGCACCCCTCGGATGCGGCGGTCATCGCCCACCACTCGGCGTTCTACCGGCGGCTGCCCCCCGGATCGGTGCCCCGCTCGGTGGAGTTCGGGGCGGGACCGAACCTGTATCCGCTGATGCTCGCCGCCGCCGTGAGCCGCCGGATCGAGGCCGTGGAGGCCGGGGCCGGGAACATCGCCTATCTGGAACGGCAGATCCTGTGCGGCCCGGAGGCGAGCTGGCTGCCCTTCCACGCCCTGTGCCGCCGGCTCAACCCGGCGGTGCCGCCCACCCCGGCGCAGGCACTGGCCCAGGTGTACGTGGTGCACGCGGACGTCCGTGACCTGCCGCCGGACACCTACGGTCTGGCGTCCATGCACTTCGTCGCCGAGGGCGCCACCGAGGACTTCGCGGAGTTCACCGCCTTCTGCCGGACCTTCGTGCGCTGTGTCGCACCGGGCGGGTATCTGGTGGCGGCGTTCATGGAGAACATGCCGACGTACCGGATCGGACCCGCCTCGCGCTGGCCCGGCTGCCCGATCGACCCGGACCGGGTCACCGAGGTGTTCGCGCCCCTGACCCGGGAGCTCACCGTCACCCGCATCGACTCGGACCCGACGCTGCCGGACTACGGCGGCTCCGGAATGGTGCTGCTGACGGGCGTCGCGCGCTGAGCACGGCGAAGGCCCCACCGGTCGCGCGCCCGGTGGGGCCTGGCGCGCTCGGCGTCAGCGCGTCGTCCGGACGCGGGAGCGCCGGTAGAGGACGGCGCCGCCGAGGACGAGGGCGGCGCTGCCCGCCATCGCGGGGACGGTGTGGTCCGCCCCGGTGTGGGCGAGCGAGGCCCCGGGACGGTCGGCGACCTCCGCCGCGGGCTTCGGGCCCGGCTGCGCGCGGGGCGGCGCGGGCGGCCCGGGTGCCGGTTCCGCGGGGCGGTCGGGTCGTACGGGGCGACCGCCGGAGGAGTTCTCCGACTCGTTGCCGACGGCCGCGTTGCCGAGGCCGACGACGTTCACGCTGTTGCCGCTGACGTTCACTGGGAGCTGGACCGGCAGTTGCACGCCGTTGCCGGAGACCACACCCGGCGAATCCTTTCCGCCGCCCCGCGCGGACGCTCCGCCTCCAGCGGACGCTCCGTCCCGCGCCGACGCTCCGCCCGGTGCGCCGCGCTCGTCGCCCGCGCTCGTGTTGGCGCAGGTGTTGCCCGCGGCCGGGTTGAGCAGCCCCACCACGTTCACGGTGTTCCCGCAGACGTTGACCGGGGCGTGCACCGGGAGCTGGATGGTGTTGCCGGAGATCACTCCGGGCGAGCCGACCGCGGCGCCGTCGGCCCCGGAGTCGGCCTGCGCGGGCATCGTCACAGCCATCGCACCGGACACGGCGGCGACGGCGATCACACCGTTTCGGGTAACCCGTTTCATAGGTTCCCTGCCTTCCAGAGATGGACGCGGGCGCTCACCCGCACCGGATTAAACGCAGGCGAACCATCGGAGTTATGGCTAATCGGCCTTTCACCCCATCGAGTGGCAGGGTTATCGAACTAGCGGCAAAGCTGCTGTATGTGGATTCACTGCTGCGTATGCGCATGCAACGGGCGTCGAGGAGCACGGACAGCAGCCTGCCCGGGCGTTCCCGCTCGCCCGCAGGCGGAGCCCCGGAGGCGGAGCCCCGGAGGGCCGCTTATCGTGATCGAGGGCGCCGGATCCCGGTCCGCCGACGGGCGCCCGTGGAGGCATCGATGCTGGGCAAGCTGTCGAAACGGCCCGCCCTGCGGCACTTCGCCGTCATCTCGGCCGTAGGGCTGACCGTGCTCGGCCTGGGACTGCCCGCGGCCGACGGTGACGAGCCGGATCTGACGCGGTTCTACCGTCAGAAGGTGGCGTGGGGGAAGTGCCAGGGCATGGAGGCGCCCAAGGACCTCCAGTGCGGCAAGGTCACGGTCCCCCTCGACTACGCGGACCCGAAGGCCGGGACGCTCGACCTGGCACTGGCCCGCTACCGGGCCACGGGCGAGGCGCGCGGCTCGGTGCTGCTGAACTTCGGCGGTCCCGGTGGTGCGGGCGTCGACCAGCTCGCCTACGGCGGCAAGGACTTCATGGGCCTGACCGACGACTACGACGTGGTGACCTTCGACCCGCGCGGCGTCGGCCGGTCCTCGCCGGTCAGCTGCGGCGACGGCGCCGAGGCGACCGCCGACTCGACGGACGACAGCACCGAACTCGACGCCGATCCGCAGGCGGTCCTGGAGGAGATACGCGCCACGGCCGCCTCGTGCGCCAAGCACTCCGGGCCCGTACTACCCCACATAGGCACCGTGAACGCCTCCCGGGACCTCGACGTGATGCGCCAGGCAGTCGGCGACAAGAAGCTCAACTACCTCGGCTTCTCCTACGGCACCCGGCTCGGCGCGGTCTACGCGAAACAGTTCCCCGACAAGGTGGGCCGCATGGTGCTCGACGGCGTGGACACCCTCACCGAGCCGCTCACCGAACAGGGCGTGGCGGGCGCCCAGGGGCAGCACAAGGCGCTGGAGGAGTTCGTCGACTGGTGCGCCGGGGACATCGGCTGCCCCTTCGGACAGGACGTCCGCACCGCGCGCGAGGAGGTCGAGCGGCTCGTGGAGTCGCTGGACGAGGATCCCGTGCCGACGGACTTCGGGGACGAGTTCACCGGCCAGGACCTGGTGGGCGCCATCGGGCAGGCCCTGTACAGCGAGGACCTGTGGCCGTCGCTGCAGCGCGCCCTGACCTCCCTGGTCGAGGACGGCGACACGCGGGGCGTACTGGGCTTCGCCTCCGGCGGTATGACCGTGCCCGGCCGCAACGGCGACGACGACGGCCACAGCGGTCTCGTGGACACGGAGGACGTCCCCCTGGACAACCTCCCCGCGGCGCTGATGGCGATCAACTGCGCGGACGATCCCGACCGGCCCAGCGCCGAGGACATCACCCGCGACCTCGACCGGCTGCGCGCCGCGTACGAGCGGGCCTCCCCCGTGTTCGGCCGCTACCGGCTCACCGAGGTCCTGATGTGCTACGGCCGCCCCAAGGGCACCGACTTCATCCGCGAGGAGGTCAAGGACCTGGACGGCCCGAAGATGCTCCTGATCGGCACCCGGGGCGACCCGGCGACGCCGTACCGCTGGACCACGCAGACGGCACGTCGCCTCGGTCCCTCGGCCGTGGTGCTCGACAACCGCGACGGCGGCCACACCGGGTACGCCTCGTCCAAGTGCGTGCACGAGAAGGTGGACGCGTTCCTGCTGTACGGCTCCCTGCCGGCGAACGGCAGTTCCTGCGGGCCGGCGCGGGAGGAGTGAGGCGGCCCGCTCAGTCCTCCTGGTACGCGATCCGGTGCAGGGCGGCCGCGGTCCGGCCGAAGCCGTCGTCGCCGAGCAGTTCCCGCAGCTCGGCGTTGAAGCGGTCGATCTCGGGGCGGGCCGCGCCCAGGGCGGCGGTCCCGGCGTCGGTCAACTCCAGCACCACGGCCCGGTGTTCGCTGGGGTGCGCCCGCTTGCCGAGGAGCCCGGCCGTGGTCAGCCGGGCCACCAGGCCCGTGACGGCCGACTCCCGCAGGCCGAGCGAGCGCGCCAGCTGCTGCTGGGTGATGCCCGGCCGGTCCTCGACGGCGAACAGCGCGCCGAGCTGGGCGGTGGTGATCCCGGCGGCCGCCACACAGCGCCGGTCGGCGGTGGTGCGCAGCCGGTGCGCCGCTCGCTGCAGAAGGAAGTAGAGGCGCTGATCGGGCTCGGACATGGTCCGATCTTGACAGAGGCGACATCCCCGCGCCACCCTCACTTCACTACTGAAGTGAGGTTCTCATGACCGAGTCCCTGGACCTGGCATCGGCCAGGAAAGTACTGGCCGCCCAGCCTTTCAGCACCCTGCTCGGGGCCCGCCTGACGGCGTTCGGCAAGGGCGCGGCCACCCTGGAACTGGACATCCGCGACGAGCTCCTGCAGCAGTTCGGGTACGTCCACGGCGGAGTGCTCGGCTATGCCGCGGACAACGCGACGGCCTTCGCCGCCGGAACCGTGGCCGGGCCCCGGCTGACCACCTCCGGGCTCACGCTCGACTTCCTGCGCCCGGCCAAGGGCGAACTCCTGCGGGCGCACGCGGAGGTGGTCCGCGCGGGCCGTACCCGGGTCGTGTGCCGCTGCGATCTGATCACCGTCGACAGCCAGGGCACGGAAACGCTGTGCGCGGTGTCCCAGGGCGCCGTCGCGGTGACCTGAGCGAGGTTAGCGGTGAAATGCCCGGAACACCCGTCCAGTTTGCCCCCCCATGCCCTCTTCGCGAATCAGTCCTATCGTGCTGTCATGGAGCATGCACTGAGTCCCGCCACACTCGCCGAGCTGCGCCGCCCGCGCCCCTACCCCGCGGTGTCCGTGCTGACCCCGACGCACCGCAGGGAACCCGACAACGCCCAGGACGCGGTCCGGCTGCGCAATGTCGTGGCCGACGCCAAGAAGCGGCTGGAAGCGGATCCCGCGGTCAGCCGGGAACGGCGGATCGACGTCGTCCGGCAGCTGGAGGAGGCGCTCACCGAGGTCGACCTGACGCACGCCGAGGACGGCCTGGCGATCTTCGCCGCGCCGGGTGAGCACCAGGTGTGGTCGCTGGCGCGCCCGGTGCCCGAGCGCGTGGTCCTCTCCGACACCTTCCTGACCCGCAACCTCGTCTCGGCGCAGGCCGCCGAGCGGCCGTTCTGGGTGCTCTCGGTCTCCGCCGACCGGGTCGCGCTGTGGAGCGGCGGAACCGACCGGGTGGTGGAGGAACACGTCGGCGGCTTCCCGCTCACCCGGAGCACGGACAACTTCGACGCCGAGCGCCAGGAGCGGATCGGCGATCTGCCGAGCACCTTCCGCGACGAGGGCACCCGGCACTTCCTGCGGGAGACCGACACCGCGATCGGCAGGCTGCTGCGCGACGATCCGCGCCCGCTGTACGTCACGGGCGAGACCGCCGCGCTGTCCCTGCTCGACGAGGTCGGCAGCGTCACCAAGGACGCCGTCCACGTCCGGCACGGCGGCCTCTCGCACGCGACCCCGGACGCGGTGTGGCAGGCAGTACGGCCCATGGTCGCGGCCGACGGCCGTAAAACCGACGACGAGGTGGCCCGGGAACTGGAGACGGCCCGAGGCCGCAAGGCGTACGCGGCCGGTCTCGACGAGGTCTGGCAGAGCGCCCGCGAAGGCCGGGTCCGGCTGCTGGCGGTCGAGGAGAACTACCGCGCGACCGTCCGCGACGACGCCGGCGACCACCTGGTCCCGGCCGACAGCGGCGACCTCGACGCCCGCGAGGACATCGTGGACGAGATCGTCGAACAGTGCCTGGAGACCGGCGCCGACGTCCGCTTCGTACCGGACGGCACCCTGGACGACGCCCCCGGCATCGCGGGCATCCTGCGCTACTGAGCCGGGTCAGACGCTCCCGAAGAGCGCGCTGAGCCCCTCGTCCACGGCCGACCCGACGTCCTCCTGGCCGACGGCGACGACCGCGCAGCTGCGCGCCAGGAAGCGGCGCAGCGCCGAGGTGTCGAACTGCAACAGGGCCAGCCCGTACGGCGAGTGGAACTCCAGCACCGTACGGGCCGGACCGCACGGCCAGATGTGCACGTCCCCGGCTCCGGCCGGCCCGTGCAGCCCCTCCGCCAGCAGCGAGCGGGCGAAGGTCCAGGTGACGCCCTCGCCGTCGAGGGACACCTCGGACGGGAAGTCGATGTGCACGGCCAGCGGGTCGGCCGAGCTGTACCGGAGCGTGGCGGGAGCGGGCAGCGTCTCCTCGTCGGCGGTGATGAGACGAGCGCGGACAGGCTGCTCCAAGGTGACGTCCATAACGATCTCCCCCGTGGTGATCGATGAGGTCGGACCGGCGAAAGCCGGGATGTCTTTAAGACCTCGCAGACGCCGTTCGCATTACCCCTGAGCCGGATCCCCTCGAGTGACCTGCGTCACGCTCAGGCGGAGCATTTTCGCCTTACCCGTACGAAGCCACCCGAAGCCCCCGCGAGAGATGCGGGACCCCTCGAACAGACTGCCGTCGAACACGAGGGTGGGCGCCTCATCGTCGGCCCGACGCCCCGTCAAACCACGTACTGTGTCTACGACTTGACCCGTCCGAGCAGTACACCATCGGCATGGCGTGACCGGCCCGTGAAGACACTGGCATATGCCAGAAGCACCACCGGATCGGGTGTTGCCGAATCCCTTACAGCGCGTCTCGGGCTGTGCAACAGTCGTAACGGTCCCCTCCGTCAATCTGGTCGTACCGTCCCCTCCACCGGAGTGCGTCATGCCGTCCCATCTCTCTGCGGACCGCCCAGCCGCCCAGCCGCCCGGACGCGGCTCGGTCGACGCGCTGATAACGCAGGCGCGACGCCTCAAGGGCGACGTGGACGCGGTACGCCGGGACACGCCCGGTGACGGTTCGGACCCGGAGGAACGCTGGCAGCGCGCGCTGTACGACCTGGCCCTCACTCAACTCGACGACCTCGACGCCCACTTGGCCCAGCTCCGGGAGGGGCCGCCGCCGGTGCCCACCGCATCGGCGACGCCCGCGGCCCCCGAGTCCGCGCCTCCCGCCCCGCCCGGCGCATCGCTGCTCAGCCGCGTCGGCAGCGCCGAGTGGAACCTTTTGACGGACGAGGCCAGTTGGTCCGGCGAGCTGTACCAGATCCTGGGCCGGGACGCCTCCGCTCCCCCGCTCACCCTGGACGAACTGCCCTCCCTGGTCCTCGACGAGGACCGGCCGCGGTTGACCTCGATGGTCACCGACTGCCTCGTCGACGCCAAGCCGATCGACGGGGAGTTCCGCGTCGTCCGCCCGGGCGGCGAGGTTCGGACCGTCCACATGATGGGCGAACCCGTGCTCGATGCCGACGGCAGCACCGCCTCGATGTGGGCCGTGCTGCGGGACGTCAGCGAACTGCGCCGCAGCCAGCGCGAGGTGAGCGAGACCCGTGACTCGCTCCAGCGCCAGCGGCACCGCGCGCAGACCGAGCACCGGCTGGCGGTCGAGTTGCAGGAGGCTGTGCTGCCGCCGTGGCGCGGCTCCCTGCGACTCCCGCACCAGGGCCCGGAAACCCTGGACCTCGCCGCCCGCCACCTGCCCTCCACCAACGGCTCGCCGATCGGCGGCGACTGGTACGACGCCCTCGAACTGCCCAGCGGCGAGACGCTGCTGAGCGTCGGCGGCCTCACCGGCCAAGGCGTGGCCGCGGCCTCGGGCATGGCGACCCTGCTGGGTGCCGTGCGCGGCATGGCGATGGCCGGCACCGCGCCGGGCCAGCTGATGTCCTGGCTCAACCAGTTACTCGACGCCACCGTCCAGCCCGCCCTCGGCAGCGCCGTCTGCTGCCGCTACCGGCCCGCCACCCGCACCCTGGTCTGGGCACAGGCGGGACACCCCGCCCCGCTGCTGTTCCGCGGCGGGACGGGGCGCAGACTGGCCGCACCGGAGGGCGTCCTGCTGGGCGCCACCCCCGGCGCCTCCTACGACCAGGCCGAAGTGACCCTGGCCGACGGCGACCTGCTGCTCCTGCACACCGATGGACTGGTGCCCGGGCAGGACGGAGCCGACGCGTCGGACCGTCTCCTCGACCTGGCTCCGCGCTTCGACGCGGCGCACTCCGCGCAGGACTGCGTGCGGATGGTGATGGAGGAGTTCGGCGCGACCCAGCGCGCGGACGACGCCTGTGTGCTGGTCGCCAAGGTCATGTGAGCCGGAACATGTGAGAAGGGATCGAGCGCACGGGACCCTGTACCCGTGCCGTCCTCTTATGCCCGTGCGCTGCTACCGCCCTTCGCCGGCTTGGGCAGGGCCACTCTGATCTCCTCCCGCAGCTCGTGGATCTTCGGATAGCTGGAGTACTCGGCGGTCAGCCGGTACATCTGACGCAGCCGGTCCCAGGTGCGGTGGGAGGAGTTGGATCCCATCGACACCAGCGCGAGGCGCGCGTAACGGTCGGCCTGTTCGGGGTCGTCGGCGATGAAGCAGGCGGAGGCCATGGACAGGAAGTCGAAGATCTTCGACCGCTGCCGCCCGTCGACCCGCAGGGACAGCGCCTTGTCCGCGTAGTGCTGGGCGTGCACGGCCGCTTGCGGCTCGAACTCCGCCAGCGTGCGGTAGGCCAGGGCCTGCATGCCGTACAGGTCCGCCTCCTTGAAGGTCTGCATCCAGCTCGGGGGCGGCACATCGCCCTTGTCCGAGACGAACAGGTCCTCCGCCTGTCCGAGGGTGCGGCGCATCGCCTGGCCCTTGCCCATCGATGCCTGGGCCCAGGCCTCGATGGTGTAGAGCATCGCCCGGGTCCGCGGCAGCACCTCGGCGCCGGAGCCGGACTGGGCGAGCTTCATCAGGTCCAGTGCGTCGTCGGGCCGGCCCAGGTGCACCATCTGGCGAGCCGCTCGCGAGAGCGCCTCCCCGGCGCGGGGCCGGTCGCCGCCCTCACGGGCCGCGTGGGCGGCGATGACGAAGTACTTCTGCGCCGTGGGCTCCAGACCGACGTCGTGCGACATCCAGCCCGCGAGGACGGCGAGATTGGCGGCGACGCCCCACAGGCGCCGCTGGAGGTGGTCCGGATGCCGGTAGGCGAGCATGCCGCCCACTTCGTTGAGCTGTCCCACGACCGCCTTGCGTTGCAGCCCGCCACCGCGGGCGGCGTCCCAGGCACGGAACACCTCTACGGAACGCTCCAGTTCCTCGATCTCCTGCGACCCGATGGGGGCGGCCTCGTAGCGGTCGAACCCAGCGGGGTCGGCGTGCAGGGGATCGTCGAATCGGGGAGCGTCGGCCTTGAGAGTCGGATCGGAGAGCAGCCAGTCGTGCATGGCGCTGCTGAGTACGGATCCCGCGGCGAGCGCGGCACCCGCGCCCACCAAGCCGCGTCGGTTGAGCATGAGGTCCATTCCCGTGAATTCGGTGAGGACCGCAGCTGTCCGTTCGGGCGCCCACGGCACGCCGTCGGGATGTTCCACACTCCCGCCGCCCTGCCGTTTCCCCGCACGCCCGTGCCGGACCAGACCGAGGTCCTCGATGGTCACGACACGGCCGAGTCGCTCGGTGAACAGAGCCGCCAGCACCCGCGGCACCGGATCGCGCGGGATCTCTCCCATGTCGATCCAACGCCGCACCCGCGAGGTGTCGGTCGACAGCTGGGGGTGGCCCATGGCCGCCGCCTGCCGGTTGACCAGCCTCGCGAGCTCACCCTTGGACCAGCCGGCCAGGCCGAACAGGTCCGCTAGGCGGGAGTTGGGTTGTCCGTTCACGTCAAGCCCCCAGGTTCTCGGCTGAGTTGACAGTAGCCCGGGGAGAGTTGCCGGGCGACTATTCGCCAGGGTTCGCCAGGGTGCGCCAGATGGTGTGCCACTGGGCATCGGGTGTCAGGTAGGAACGCGCCACCCCGACCCGGTCGCCGCTCTGCAAAGGGCGCACTCCCCAGGGTGCACTCCTGCGGCCGGGCCGGGTAGCGCGCTTGCGCAGAACAGGCAGTGAAGGCACACGAAGGGATCTGTTTCGCCCATGTACACAGCATCGTCCTCCGTGTCCGCCCCGCCCCGGACGCTGTACCCCCGCCCGGCGGGCAGCGGCCCCTACCTCGACCCCGCCCGCTCGGCGGCGGCCCCCGTCATCGGTACGGGCCGTACCCGCCGCGCCACGGGGCTCGGCACCCAACCGCTCAGCGGGAGACTCGACTTGTCCGGCCCTCAGGGCGCCCAGCTGCGTACGGCCATCGCGTCGGTGCACCGGATCTGCCCGGAGTTCGCTCCGGTCCAGGTCCTGCGCCGGAGCGGGCGGTCCGTGCTCCTCGTGGGGACGACAGGACGCAGCACGGCCGTCGCCAAATGTTTACTGGACCACTCGCCGGTCTGGGCCGAGCGGATCAGGCACGAAATAGCTGCCTACCGCTCGTTCGTCCGGCACCGCCCCCCGGTGCGGGCGCCCCGGCTGATCGCGGCGGACCCGGACAACTGCACGCTGGTCATCGAGCGGATGCCGGGGCGCGTGGCGGCCCTGCAGCGGCACCCCGCCGAGGCCCCGCCCCGCACGGATGTCAGGGCGGCCCTGGGCGCGATCTGCCGCCTGAACGCCTGGCGTCCGCCGGCGGGCACCTTCGACGCCCCGCTGGACTACGCCGCACGCATCTCCCGCTACCACGAGCTGGGGCTGCTCACCGACCGGGACATGGGAGACCTGCAGAAGCTGCTGCACGGCATCGCGCACTCGGCGGGCCGGCAGGGCATGGGCCAGTTCTGCCACGGCGAGGCACTGCTGTCGAACATCCTGCTCTCCCCGGCCGGTCCCGTTCTGGTGGACTGGGAGCACGCGGGCTGGTACCTCCCGGGATACGACCTGGCCACCCTCTGGTCGGTCCTCGGGGACGCACCGGTCGCGCGCCGGCAGATCAGCCAGATCGCCCAGTCGGCGGGTCCGGCCTCACGGGACGCGTTCCTGGTGAATCTGATGCTGGTACTGACCCGCGAGATCCGTACCTACGAGACGGCCGTGCAGCGGTCGATGCACGACCCGGCCCCGGCGGCACCGGGCACGGCCCACCCGGGTGCCGCGCCGTCCGGCGAGGAACAGCGTCTGCTGCTCAGGCGGCTGCACGACGACTGCCAGATGGCCCGACGGGCCGTACGGGCCGCGGTCGGCACTCGCTGAGGGGGACGGCGGTCCGCGGTGCGCCCTGAGCGGCGGCGCACCGCGGACCTTCGTATGCCCGCCTCTTCCCCTGCCCCTGGGCATGATTGACGGATCGTCGGCAGGCCGGTACCACGGACGCATTGCCCGGCCCCGCACGGCTCATCGCGCCACACCGTCCCAGGAGGCTGCATTGCGACGATCCGTCACCGCCCTGAAGAGAGCCGCCGCTCCGGTGGCCTGCGCCGCCCTGGTCCTCCCGCTGCTCGGCGCGGCCCCCGCCCCGGCCCCGTCGCCCGCGCTGCTCCTGCAGTCGGCGTTCACCTCCGCAGCCGCCCAGTACGACGTGCCGCGGAGCGTGCTCCTCGGCGTCTCCTATCTCCAGTCCCGTTGGGACACGCATGCCGGAGCGCCGAGTGTGACCGGCGGCTACGGCCCGATGCATCTGACCGACGCCCGGACCGCGCTCGCCGGCGCGGCCCATCACAGCGAGGGCGCGGAGGACGCCCGCGGTGACGAGGCCCGTGCCCCCCTCGTCCCCGAGGAGCGGATCCCCGAGGACGGTGAGATCCCGGCGCGGCTGCGGACGCTGCCGCGAGCGGCGGAGCTGACCGGCCTGAGCCCGGAGCGGCTGCGCACCGACCCCGCCGCCAATGTGGCGGGCGGTGCCGCGCTGCTCGCCGCCGCTCAGCGGAGCCTGGGCGAACCGGCGAGCGCGGACCCGGCGGACTGGTACGGCGCGGTGGCCCTGTTCTCCGGCGCCGACGACCGCGCCACGGCGGCGGCGTACGCGAACGACGTCTACGACGTGATCCGCACCGGCGGCGCCCGCCGCACGGACGCCGGTCAGCAGGTCTCCGTGGCGGCCCGGCCGGACCTGGCGCCCGACACCGCGACCCTGGAGGACGCCGCGCTGCGCGCCCCGGCCGCCGGTGACACGGAGTGCCCGGCGTCGGTGTCCTGCGAGTGGATCCCGGCACCGTACGAGGAGTTCGGGGACGGCGACTACGGCAACCACGACCTGGGGAACCGGCCGGAGTCCCAGAGCATCGACTACATCGTCGTGCACGACACCGAAGGCGCCTGGGAGGGTGTCCTCCGGCTCGTCCAGGACCCGACCTACGTCTCCTGGAACTACTCCCTGCGCTCCACCGACGGCCATATCGCCCAGCATCTGAAGGCGAAGGACGTCGGCTGGCACGCGGGCAACTGGTACGTCAACGCCAAGTCGATCGGCCTGGAGCACGAGGGTTTCCTGGCGAACCCGGACGCCTGGTACACGGAGGCGATGTACCGCTCCTCGGCCCGGCTGGTGAAGTACCTCGCCAAGAAGTACGACATCCCGCTGGACCGGCAGCACATCCTCGGCCATGACACGGTGCCGGGACCGACCGCCGCGACGATCAGGACCATGCACACCGACCCGGGCCCGTACTGGGACTGGCAGCACTACTTCGAGCTGCTCGGCCGGCCGTTCGCACCGACCGCCGGGAAGAAGGGCGGCATGGTGACGATCCGCCCGGACTACGCCGAGCACCGGCCCGCGTACACGGGCTGCACGACGGCGGGCGAGCCCTGCGCGCCCCATGGTTCGAGCGCGGTCCGGCTGTACTCCGGGCCGGGGACGTCGTACCCCTTGATCAAGGACATCGGCCTGGGGAGGACCCCGTCCACCGGGGTCAACGATCTGTCCTCGCGGGTCTCCACCGGGCAGCAGTACGCGGTCGCCGGGCGGGACGGGGACTGGACGGCGATCTGGTACCTGGGCCAGAAGGCCTGGTTCCACAATCCGGCGAAGCAGCCGACGGCCGTGCACGCGACGGGCCTGGTGGTGACACCGAAGGACGGTCTGGAGGAGGTCCCGGTGTACGGGCGGGCCTATCCGGAGGCGTCCGCCTATCCGGAGGGGGTGCCCGCCCAGCCGGTGTCGCCGCTGCCGTACCGGCTGCCGAAGGGCCAGAAGTACGTGGTCGGGGACAAGGTGCCCGGCCAGTACTACTACGCCGTCACCTTCGACGAGGCCGCGCACCGGGTGGTGACCGGCAAGGAGCTGTACTACGAGATCCAGTTCGGCCACCGGGTGGCCTTCGTCCGGGCCGCGGACGTCGAGGTCGGCTCCGCGGCCGGGTAGCGAGCCGCCCCTCAGCCCTGCTGGAACAGCTCCGCGGGGAGCGGCTTCAGCAGGGCGTAGAGGTCGTCGGTGATGGGGCGGTCCCAGGCGGCGATGGTGACGAGGACGTTGTCGCTGCGGTCGAACTGCACGCAGGAGATCCGGCTCTCGGAGAGCTTGAGGCGGCGCACGATCAGGAGGTTGTCGCCCTGCATCACCGGCACGTCCTCGGTGCCGACGACGGTGATCTCCTCGTCGTTCTCCAGCGCCAGCAGCAGCTGCGCGACCTCGAAGGGGATCTCTCCCTCGGCGATGTCACGGGCCGGGGAGCCCTCCGGCAGATTGCCGATGATCATCGCGGGGCCGCGGCCGCCGAACAGGTCGTAGCGCAGGAAGACGCCCTGGCAGCTGCCGTCGGGGGCGGGCAGCAGCCCGGCGCCCAGATTGCCGGGCCAGTCGCCCGGATCCATGGCCAGGACGTCGAAGTCGGGCCCGGCGGGCGTGGCGCTGCGGCGGCGGAGGAACGACATGCGCCCATGCTACTTGGCCGTGGGCGCTGCCGGGTTGCGGCCCTGTGCCGTCCGGCGGGTGCGGCACGATCGCGGTTCGCCGCGTTTCTGACCGGCACGCCACCGTCACTCCTCCGGCGGAGAAGGGGGAATGACCGCGACCGGGCTCGCCGCGTGCAGCAGGACGGCCTGGGTGACGGAACCGAGCAGCCGGGCCGGGGCCAGCAGGCGGCGCCGGTGGCGGCCGACGACGACCAGGTCCGCGTCCTTGGAGGCGGCGACGAGATGGCCGGCCGCGTCGCCCGGGGCCACGTACGGCTCGGCGGGGACGTCGGGGAACCGGGCGGTGTGCGGGGCGAGGAAGCCCTCCACCAGGGCGCGGGTCTCGTTCTCGACGGCCCGGTCGTCGACGGGCGGGGGCACGATCTGGGCGGGGGCGGCGGTCCAGATCTGGACCGGGGACGGGTAGGCGGCCACCACCTGGAGCAGGGCCCCGCGCCGGGCGGCCTCGGCGAAGGCGAAGCCGAGGACGGCCTCGTCGGAGCTGTCGACCTGGAGGCCGACCACGACTCTGGGTCCGGGTGCGGCCGGCACGCCCTCGTGGACCTCGCGCCCGGGCCGGGGCACCACCACGACGGGGCACTCGGCGTCCCGGGCGGCGGCCATGCCGTTGGAGCCGAGGATCAGACTGGCGAAGCCGCCCCGGCCGCGGGAGCCCAGCACCAGCAGCTGGGCGGTGGCGCCCAGTTCGGACAGTACGGCGCTGGGGGCGCCCTCCAGGGCGACGTACTCCGTGTCCGGCTGCTCCGGCACGGTGGCCAGGCGGGCGCGTACCTGGCCGAGGACCGGGTCCTCCTCCGCCGCGGGCGGTCCCGCGACGAGGACGTCGGCCTGCATCCAGGCCGCGTACTGCCGCACATGGACCACGCGCAGCGGCGCCTCGCGGCGGCGGGCGGTGTCGAGGGCCCAGTCCAGGGCCCGCAGGCTGTCGTCCGAGCCGTCGACCGCGGCGATGACCGGCAGGGTGCTCATGGGTTCCTCGCTTCCCGAGTACGACCGTCCCCCTCCCGGGTCAGCCTGGCTCAGGGCCCGGTCCCGGGAGGGTGGTGGAGGTCGCGTGTCCGGAAAAACGGGCGGAACACCCCCGGATCGGCCCGCCGGACCGGCTCCGGCGGGGGTGGCTCAGGTGAGGTCGAACTCTCCCTCCCGTGCGCCCGACACGAAGGCCCCCCACTCGGCGGGGGTGAAGATCAGCGAAGGGCTCTGTGGGCGGCCGCTGTTGCGCATCGCGATGAAACCCTCGACAAAGGCGATCTGGACGTCCCCCAGACCGCGACTGCTCGAGTGCCATTCGGCGCTGCTGAGGTCCAGCTCCGGCTTGTCCCAGCCCGTGAGCGGCTGCTGCTGGATGGTGCTCTCGGCCACGTCCGTGCTCCTCCCGGTTCGTCGTCCGCGGCCAGCCTAGCGATCGGTCGGGGGTGCCAACAGGCCACGTGAGGGGGACCCTTCACGCAGCCCGCTCAGGAGTCGGGGGGCCGGGCTCCCACGAGCCACATGGCGAAGAACTGCGAGCCGCCGCCGTAGGCGTGTCCCAGTGCCCGGCGGGCGCCCGCCACCTGGTGCTCCCCGGCCTGTCCGCGCACCTGGAGGGCGGCCTCGGCGAACCGGATCATGCCGGAGGCGCCGATGGGGTTGGACGACAGGACGCCGCCCGACATGTTGACGGGCAGGTCGCCGTCCAGCTCGGTCACCCCGGACTCGGTGAGCTTCCAGCCCTCGCCCTCGGCGGCGAAGCCGAGGTTCTCCAGCCACATCGGCTCGTACCAGGAGAACGGCACGTACATCTCGACGGCGTCGATGTCCCGGCGCGGATCGGCGATGCCGGCCTGCCGGTAGACGTCGGCGGCGCAGTCCTTGCCGGCCTGCGGGGACACGGCGTCCTTGCCCACGAACAGGGTGGGTTCGCTGCGCATCGCGCCGCCGTGCATCCAGGCGGGCGGCCGGGGTGCGCGGGCGGCTCCGGCGCGGTCGGTGAGGACCATGGCGCAGGCGCCGTCGGAGGAGGGGCAGGTCTCCGAGTAGCGGATGGGGTCCCAGAGCATGGGCGAGGCCTGGACCTTCTCCAGGGTGATGTCGTGCTCGTGGAGGTGGGCGTAGGGGTTCTTCAGGGCGTTGCGCCGGTCCTTGTAGGCGACGAGGGAGCCGACGGTGTCGGGGGCGCCGCTGCGGCGCATGTAGGCGCGCACGTGCGGGGCGAAGAAGCCGCCGGCGCCGGCGAGCAGGGGCTGCTGGAAGGGGATCGGCAGGGACAGGCCCCACATCGCGTTGGACTCGGACTGCTTCTCGAAGGCGCAGGTCAGGACCGTGCCGTGGACGCGGGAGGCGACGAGGTTCGCCGCGACGAGCGCGGTGGAGCCGCCGACCGAGCCGGCCGTGTGCACGCGCAGCATGGGTTTGCCCACGGCGCCGAGCGCGTCGGCGAGGTAGAGCTCGGGCATCATGACGCCCTCGAAGAAGTCGGGGGCCTTGCCGATGACCACGGCGTCGATGTCGGCCCAGGTCAGCTCGGCGTCGTCCAGGGCCCTTCGGGACGCCTCGCGCACCAGCCCGGCGATGGACACGTCCCGGCGGGCCGCCACGTGCTTGGTCTGGCCGATCCCGACGACGGCCACGGGTTCCTTGCTCATCGCGGATCCCCTTCCAGTACGGCGACCAGGTTCTGTTGCAGGCAGGGGCCGGAGGTGGCGTGGCCGAGGGCGCGGTCGGACTCGCCCCGGTGGATGCCGGCGGCGGCCTCTCCGATGCGGATCAGTCCGGCGGCCATGACCGGGTTGGCGGCGAGGGCACCGCCGGAGGGGTTGACGCGCACACTGTCGTCGAGCCGGAGGGCCTTGCGCAGGACGACCTCCTGGGCGGTGAAGGGCGCGTGCAGTTCGGCGGTGTCGACGGGCCGGGCGAAGGCGCCGGCCCGCTCGGCGGCGCGGCGGGTGGAGGGCGAGTCGGTGAGGTCGCGGACGCCGAGGGAGTGGGCCTCGATGCGGTGGTCGATCCCGCGGATCCAGGCGGGCCGGGCGCACAGGTCCCGGGCACGGTCCCCGGCGGCGAGGATCACGGCGGCGGCGCCGTCGCCGATGGGCGGGCAGTCTCCGGTGCGCAGCGGGCGTACGAGATAGTCGCCGTGCGGCACCGGGCCCCGGAGCTGTGCGTGCGGGTTGCCGGTGGCGCGGCTGCGGGCGGCGATGGCCGCGAGGCGCGGTTCGTCCGTCTCGCCCGCGTCGATGAGGGCCTGTGCCTGGAGGGCGGCCAGGGCGACGGAGTCCGGCCACAGGGGGGCCAGGTAGTACGGGTCGAGCTGGCGGGTGAGGACGTCGCGCAGCGGGCCCGGGGAGGACTTGCCGTAGGAGTAGACGAGGGCGGTGTCCGCGTCGCCGGTCAGGAGTTTGGTCCAGGCCTCGTACAGGGCCCAGGCGCCGTCCATCTCGACGTGCGACTCGGAGATCGGCGGCCAGGCGCCGACGCCGTCGAGGGCGAGGGTGAAGGAGAAGGCGCGGCCCGCCAGGTAGTCGCTGGAGCCCGAGCAGGTGAAGCCGATGTCGGCGGTCTTGAGGCCGGTCCGGTCCAGGACCCGGTGCAGGACGGGCATCAGCATCTCGACCTCGGAGAGGTCGTCGCTGGTGCGCCGGTGGTCGGTCTGGGCGAAGGCGACGACGGCGATCTCGCGGGTCACAGCAGCTCCCGGTAGGTGTCGTAGTCCGCGTCGGGTTCGCCGGTGGGCCGGTAGTGGTCGGGGTAGCGGGAGCCCTCGGTCCATACCGGTTCCACCCGCAGTCCCATGCGGACCTGGTCGTAGGGGATGCCGGCGATCCGGCCGTGCAGGGCGAGCCCGGCGCCGTCGAGGGCGATGTGGGCGTAGACGTAGGGGACGTCGATGTCGAGGTTCTTGGCCTTGATGTTGACGATGCAGAAGGTGGTGACGGTGCCGTGCGGGCCGACCTCGACCTGTTCCGTGGTGGCGACCCCGCAGGTGGGGCAGGCGCCCCGGGGCGGGACGTACACCTTGCGGCAGGACGGGCAGCGTTCGCCGACGTTGCGGCGGTCGGCGAGGGCGTTGATGTAGGCGGTCTGCGCGCGGCCGGGTGAGTAGGTGTAGTCGAGCCGGGCGGGGGCGACGATGCCGGTGACCATGTTCGCGAACTCGCCCGGGTGGCCGCCGGGTCGGGCGGTTTCTCCGTCGTACGGCTCGAAGCAGGCGATGTCGGTGATGGCGCCGGTGCGGTCCTCGGCCCAGCGGACGCGGACGCGCAGGCCGGTGCGGACGGCGTCGGGTCCGGGGGCGTCGAGGGCGTGCAGCAGGGCGGTGTCGGCGCCGTCGAGGCGGACCAGGACCCAGGCGAAGGGGGTGTCCAGGGGCTGGCCGCGGCGGGGTTGGTGGTTCCAGGCCCAGGTGGTGACGGTGCCGGTGGGGGCCACCTCGACGAGGTCGCGGATCTCCTCGGCGGTGACCGGGTCGTACTCGACGGGCGGGACGAGGGTGCGGCCGTCGGTGGTGCGCACGCCCAGGACGACGCGTTCGCGCAGGCCGGTGAGGAAGGCGCTCTGCACGGGGCCGAGGGAGCGGGTGAAGGGGAACTCGACGACGAGGGGGGCTTTGAGGACTTCGGGCACGGGGGCTCCTCAGGCGCGCTTGTAGTGGGGCGGTCGCTTCTCCGCGAAGGCGCGGGCGCCCTCCTTGGCGTCGGCGGTGTCGAAGAGGGGCCAACCGCGCTCGAGTTCGGCGGCGAGGCCCTCGGTCTCGGTCAGCTCGGCGGTCTCGTACACCGACGCCTTGACGGCCTCGACGGCGAGCGGGCCGCAGGCGTTGATCTGTTCGGCGATCTCCAGGGCCTTGGCGAGGGCGGTGCCGTCGGGGACGACATGGCCGATCAGGCCGATGCCGGCGGCCTCCTGGGCGCTGTAGGGGCGGCCGGTGAGCAGCATTTCCAGGGCGTGGGTGCGCGGGATCTGGCGTGGCAGCCGGACCGTCGAGCCGCCGATCGGGAACAGGCCCCGCCTGACCTCGAAGAGGCCGAAGGTCGCGGAGTCGCCGGCGACGCGGATGTCGGTGCCCTGGAGGATCTCGGTGCCGCCGGCCACGCAGTGCCCCTCGACGGCGGCGATCACCGGTTTGCGGGGGCGGTGGTGGCGCAGCATGGCCTTCCAGTGCAGGTCGGGGTCGGCGGTGAGCCGGTCCCGGTACCGCTCGCCCGCCATCCCGCTGCCCGCCAGGGCCTTGAGGTCCATGCCCGCGCAGAACGCGCCGCCCGCGCCGGTCAGCACGATGGAGCGGACGGTGTCGTCCTCGTCGGCCTCGATCCAGCCGTCGTACAGACCGACGAGCATGGGCAGCGAGAGCGCGTTCCTGGCCTCGGGCCGGTTCAGCGTGAGCACGAGTGTGGCGCCCTCGCGCCGCACGGTGAGGTGTTCGGTTCCGCTCATCGACCGTCTCCCCTCATGAGAACGAGAACAGGTTGCAGGAGCCGGCGGAGCACTTCAAGAGTTTTCTGACAGACAGTCAGATTTGTTGTGCGCGGAGTCTTCCCAGTCATGCCGCCCTTTGCTCTGATGACCGGCAACCGAGGGACAGCGAGGTCAGGAGGAGCGGTGGAGTACAACCTTGCCGACCTGTTCGAGTCGGTCGTGGACGTGGTGCCGGACCGCGAGGCGCTGGTGTACCTCGACCATCCGGGCACCGGTGCGGAGCGCCGGCTGACGTATGCCGAGCTGGACGCGGCGGCCAACCGGATCGGGCACCATCTGCTGGACAGCGGGATCCGCCCCGGCGAGCACCTCGGACTGCACCTGTACAACGGCGTCGAGTACCTCCAGACGGTACTGGGCTGCCTGAAGGCCCGGATCGTGCCGGTGAACGTCAACTACCGCTACATCGCCGAGGAGTTGGTCTATCTCTACCGGGACGCCGATCTGGTGGCGGTCGTCTTCGACGCCGAGTTCGAGGACCGGGTGGCGGCGGCCCGGCCGCGGGCGGAGCGACTGCGGCACCTGGTGCGGGTGGGGGACGGCACCACCGGCATCTCCTTCACGCAGGCGGAGGCCGATGGTTCACCGGAGCGGGGGTTCCCGGCGCGGTCGGGCGACGACCAGTTCATCATCTACACCGGCGGCACCACCGGGATGCCCAAGGGTGTCATGTGGCGCCAGGAGGACCTGTTCTTCGCGGGGCTCGGCGGCGGGGCGCCGACCGGTGAGCCGGTGAAGACACCCGGGGAGCTCGCCGAGCGGGTCGCGGCCGGCGGGTCCGGGATCACCTTCTTCCCCGCTCCCCCGCTGATGCACGGCACCTCCACGCTCACCGCGTTCATCGGCTTCAACTTCGGTCAACGCGTCGTGCTGCACCGCCGGTTCGTGCCCGAGGAGGCACTGCGCACGATCGAGAAGGAGAAGGTCACCAGCGTGTCACTGGTCGGCGACGCGATGCTGCGGCCGCTCATCGACGCGCTCGGCGGGCCGCTGCGGGGCACCGACTGCTCGTCGCTGTTCAGCGTGTCGTCGTCCGGGGCGATCATGTCGGAGACCGTACGGCGGCAGTTCCTGGAACTGGTGCCGAACGTGATGCTGCTGGACAACTTCGGCTCCTCGGAGTCCGGTTTCAACGGCACGGCCACCGAGGACTCGGGTCCCGGGCGCGGCTTCCGCATCCGCGTCAACTCCCGTACCCGGGTGGTCGATCCGGCCACGCGCGAGCCGGTCGGGGTCGGCGAGGTGGGCCGGGTCGCGCAGTGCGGGAACGTACCGCTCGGCTACTACAACGACCCGGCGAAGACCGCGGAGACCTTCTTCGAGAAGGACGGGCGGCGGTGGGTGCTGCTCGGGGACATGGCGACCGTCGACGAGGAAGGCGTGGTGACCGTCCTCGGCCGGGGTTCGCAGTGCATCAACACCGGCGGCGAGAAGGTGTACCCGGAAGAGGTGGAGCAGGCGCTCAAGTCCCATCCGGACGTGTACGACGCGCTGGTCGCCGGGGTCCCGGACGCGAAGTGGGGCCACCGGGTGGCGGCCGTCGTCCAGCTCCGCGCGGGCGCGGGCCGGCCCTCCCTGGAGGACATCCAGAACCACTGCCGGTCCCATCTCGCCGGGTACAAGATCCCGCGCCGGCTGGTGGTCACGGACGCCATCCGCCGCTCGCCGAGCGGGAAGGCGGACTACCGGTGGGCGCGGGCGGTGGCGGTCGCCGCGGACCGGTGACCCGGCTGGGCCGATTCGGTGAATCCCGGGGCGGTGCGGATTGAACCGTAGGGGACGTGCGAGCGTACTGATGGTGGGGGGCGGGTTCGCCATGCCGTCGCCCGGTTTGCGCACGGTTCGCAGGAAGGTCCTTCGTGTCGCTGTTCACGCGTCCTCGTCAGCAGATCGTCCCCGAGGTCGCGGACGCGGACGGTCCGCCTGGGGCGCCGGGCCGGTTCCGTCTGCGGCAGCGGTACCCGCGGGTGGCTCGGGGCGTGTCCGTCGCTACGACCGTGCTGGCCGCCGCCCTGGTCCTGTTCGCCCTGCTGCTGCCGAACCGCCTGGAGCGCATGTCGGTCGACATGTTCGTGCGCATCCCCGCCGAGGGCGTCCTGCTCGCCGGGCTGCTGCTCCAGCTTCCGCCCCGGGCCCGGCGGATCTGCGCGGGAGCCGCGGGGGCGCTCCTAGGTGTGCTGACCGTGCTGAAGTTCGTCGACATGGGCTTCTACTCGGTGCTGGCCCGCCCCTTCGACCTGGTCCTGGACTGGATCCTGTTCGACGACGCCGCCGAGTTCCTGCGCACGTCGGTCGGCCGCACCGGTGAGCTGCTGGCGATCGTGGCGGTGATCGTGGGAGTCATCGCCGTGCTGGTGCTGATGACGCTGGCTCTGCTGCGGCTGACCTCGATGATGGTGCGCCACCGGCCCGTCGCCGCCCGTACCACGCTGATCCTCGGCACCGCGTGGATCACCTGCGTCACGCTGGGCGTGCAGTTCACCGAGGTGCCCGTCGCCTCGAAGATCAACGCCGACTACGTCGAGAACCGCGTCGAGCAGGTCCGGGCGGGACTGCGGGACGCGGAGGTGTTCGAGAAGCAGGCGGCCGTCGACGCCTTCGCCGACACTCCGCCGGACCGGTTGCTGACCGGACTGCGGGGCAAGGACGTGCTGTTCACCTTCGTCGAGAGCTACGGCCGGGTCGCGATCGACGATCCGGCGATGGCAGGGCAGATCGACACGGTGCTCGACGAGGGCACCGAGCGGCTGCAGGCCGCTGGATTCGCCTCGCGCAGCGCCTGGCTCCGGTCCCCGGTGACGGGGGCGGGCAGCTGGCTCGCGCACTCCACGTTCCTGTCCGGACTGTGGATCAAGAACCAGCAGCGGTACCGGAGTCTGACCACCAGCGACCGCGCGACGCTGGGCAGCTACTTCCGCAAGACGGGTGCGTGGCGCACGGTGGGCATCGTGCCGGGGGTGCGCAGGGCCTGGCCGGAGGGGAAGTTCTTCGCCCTGGACCACATCTACGACTCCGAGCACCTCGGCTACCACGGCCCGTACTTCAGCTGGACACCCGTGCCGGACCAGTTCAGCCTGGAGGCGTTCGAGCGCCTGGAGCGCGGCAAGAAGGACCGTGAGCCGATCATGGCCGAGATCATCCTGGCCTCCAGCCACAACCCCTGGGCACCGGTCGCCCGCATGATCGACTGGGAGGACCTCGGCGACGGCTCGGTCTTCCACCGGATCAAGGAGGAGGGCAAGGACCCCAAGGAGGTCTGGAAGGACCCCGACAGCGTCCGCGCCGAGTACGCCAACGCCATCGAGTACTCGCTGCGCAGCCTCGTCGAGTACGTCGAGCGCTACGGCGACGACGACACGGTCCTGGTCTTCCTCGGCGACCACCAGCCGGTACCGACGGTCACCGCGGGCAGCCGCAGCAAGGACGTCCCCATCACCATCGTCGCCCGCGACCCGAAGGTCCTGGACCGCATCTCCGACTGGAACTGGACGGACGGCCTCAAGCCGGCCGAGGACGCCCCCCAGTGGGGCATGCACGAGTTCCGGGACCGCTTCATGACGGCGTACGGGCCGGAAACGGCTCCCCGGCGCTGACGGTGGTTCCGCGGCCGGGGCGGCGTCCTACGAGCGACCCGCCCCGTCCAGGAACCTTCCGACGCGCTGCGCGAACCACTCCGGGTCGTCCAGCCACGGGAAATGGCCGGCGCCGGGCTGCACCGCCACTTCGGCGTGCGGGAAGACGTCCCCGGTGCGGTGGGCCAGGGCGGGGTTGGGGGCGCCGTCGAGTTCACCGGCCAGGACGAGGACGGGCGCGGGCAGCCGGGAGAGGGCCGCCCGGGTGGCGGGAGGGTCGTAGGCGCCCTCGGAGCCGTACACCCCGGCGGCCTCGTCGTTGTACTCCTCGTCCGCGCGGGCGTCGTGCTCCTGGGCGGCCCGGTCCCAGCGGCCGTAGAAGAAGGGCGAGAGTTCCGGCACGAAGTCCCCGGTGCCCCTCAGCCAGGCCTCCAGGGCCGGGAACGCCTCCCCGAACCAGGGCTCCGACTTGCGCAGCCGCGCCGCCGCGAGGCGGTCCTCCGGCGTCGCCGGGGTGCCGAGGGCCCACGGGTTGGGGGTCACCAGCACCAGCCGCCGGACCCGCTCCGGGTGGCGGGCGGCGTGGAGCATGGCGAGACTGCCGCCCGCGGAGTGGCCCAGCAGGTCGATCCGGTCCAGGCCCAGGTGGGCCCGGAGCGCCTCCACGTCGTCCACGAGCCGGTCGCAGCGGTACGTCGCCGGATCCGCCGGGACGTCCGAGTCCCCGGTGCCGCGCAGATCGAGCCGGATCAGGCTGCGCCCGGCGGCCGGTCCGCCCAGGTCACCGAGGTAGGAGGAGGCGCGCATCGGCCCGCCGGGCAGGACCAGGAGCGGCTCGCCCTCGCCCTGCCGGTGATACGCGAGGCGGGTTCCGTCGAAGGCGGTGAAGGTCGGCACGGCGTCGATCCTAGGAGCCGGCGAACCGGTCCCGCAGCTCCCTCTTCAGAATCTTGCCGCTGGCGTTGCGGGGCAGCGCGTCCACGAAGACCACCCGCTTGGGCGCCTTGAAGTGCGCGAGCTTCTCACGGGCGTGGTCGATCAGTTCGGCCTCGGTGACCTCCCCGCGCGGGACGACGACGGCGGTGACCGCCTCGATCCACCGCTCGTCGGGCAGCCCCACCACCGCCACCTCGGCCACCGCCTGATGCGTGTAGAGCGCGTCCTCGACCTGGCGCGAAGCGACCAGCACCCCACCGGAGTTGATGACGTCCTTCACCCGGTCGACGATCGTGAAATAGCCCTCGGGGTCCTTCACGGCCAGGTCCCCGGAGTGGAACCAGCCGTCGCGGAAGGCCTCGGCGGTCTCCTCGGGCTTGTCCCAGTACCCCTCGCACAACTGCGGTGAGCGGTAGACGATCTCGCCGGGCGTGCCGTCGGGCACGTCCTTGCCGTCCTCGTCGACCACGCGCGCGTCGACGAAGAGCACCGGCCGGCCGCAGGAGTCCATCCGCCCCGCGTGCTCGTCGGGGGCGAGGACGGTCGCCAGGGGGCCGATCTCGCTCTGGCCGAAGCAGTTGTAGAAGGCCAGGTCCGGCAGCCGTTCGCGCAGCCGCTCCAGTACGGGCACCGGCATGATCGAGGCGCCGTAGTACGCCTTGCGCAGACCGCCGAGGTCGCGGGTGGTGAAGTCGGGGCGGTTGGCCAGGCCGATCCAGACCGTGGGCGGCGCGAACAGGCTGTCCACGCGGCCGGCTTCGATCAGGTCGAAGAGCCGGTCGCCGTCGGGCGCGTCCAGGATGATGTTGCGGGCGCCGACCGCCAGATAGGGCAGCAGGAAGACGTGCGTCTGCGCCGAGTGGTACAGCGGCAGGGAGTGCGCGGGCCGGTCCCCCGCGCCCAGGTCGAGCGCGGTGATGGCGCTCAGGTACTCGTGCACCAGGGCGCGGTGCGTCATCATCGCGCCCTTCGGCAGGGCGGTCGTCCCCGAGGTGTACAGCAGCTGCACCAGGTCCTCGCCGCGCGGCTCGGGGCCGTCGTACGCGGGGGCCGAGTCCAGCAGGCCCAGCAGGGACCCTTCGGCGTCGCGCAGCGGCAACGTCCGTACGCCGTCGGGCAGTCGGTCCGCCAGGTCCGGGTCGGTGAGGACGAGCGTGCTGCCGGACTGGCCGACCAGATAGGCCAGGTCGTCACCGGTGAGGTTCTGGTTGACCGGCACGTGGACGAGCCCGGCGCGGGCGCAGGCGAGGAAGCCGATGAGGTAGGCGTCGGAGTTGTGGCCGTAGGCGCCGACCCGGTCGCCGGGTGCGAGGCCCTGGTCGAGCAGGACGCTCGCCGCGCGGGAGACGGCCGTGTCGAACTCGTCGTACGTCCATGTCCGGTCGCGGTACTCCACCGCGACGCGTGCCGGGGTGCGGCGGGCGCTGCGCCGCAGCACCCCGTCGACCGTGCTGCCGTGTCCGGGCGTCATGACAGGTGATCCTCGGCCCCCGCCGAAAGGAGGTCAAGACAGCCGACGACGACACGCCCCCCTGGACACATACCGGTTGGTACGCTCAACCGCCCCTTCCCGCCCACAGACGTTGGGAGGCTTGATGCGCATCCGCCCGAGACGGCTCGCCGTCGCGGCCCTGGCCCTGCTCACCGCCACGGCCACACTGCCGGCGGCCGCGGCCGACCGCCAGGACCGTCGTGACCACCCTTCGCACGGCGGCCTGTCGGCCGTGATCCGCTACACCGAGTACGGCATTCCGCACATTCTCGCGAAGGATTACGCGAACCTCGGCTTCGGCACCGGATGGGCGCAGGCCGCCGACCAGGTGTGCATACTGGCCGACGGTTTCGTGACCGTGCGCGGCGAGCGCTCCCGCTTCTTCGGCCCCGACGCGGCGAGCGACTCCTCGCTGTCCTCGGCGACCCGGAACCTCTCCAGCGATCTGTACTTCCGTGGCGTGCGGGAGGCGAAGACGGTCGAGAAGCTGCTCGCCGAACCGGCGCCACGCGGTCCCAGCCGCCAGGTGGAGGAGCTGATGCGGGGCTTCGCGGCCGGGTACAACGCCTGGCTGCGCCAGAACGAGATCACCGATCCGGCGTGCAAGGGCGCCGCCTGGGTGCGCCCGGTCACCACGCTCGACGTGGCCACGCGCGGCTTCGCCCTGTCGGTGCTGGGCGGTCAGGGCCGGGCGGTGGACGGCATCACGGCCGCGCAGCCGCCGACGGGCGCGGCGGCATCGGCGCCCGACGCCCAGGACACCGCCCGCGCCGCGCGCGAACTCCTCGCCGCCGACACCGCCGACATGGGCTCCAACGCCGTCGCCTTCAGCGGCGCCACGACGGCGAACGGCCGCGGGCTGCTGCTGGGCAACCCGCACTACCCGTGGCAGGGCGGCCGCCGCTTCTGGCAGTCGCAGCAGACCATCCCGGGCGAGCTGAACGTGGCGGGCGGTTCGCTGCTCGGCAGCGCGACGATCTCGATAGGACACAACGCCCATGTGGCCTGGAGCCACACCGTCGCGACGGGCGTCCCGCTCAACCTCCACCAGTTGACGCTCGATCCGGCGGATCCGACGGTGTACCTCGTCGACGGGAAGCCGGAGCGCATGACGCAGCGCACGGTCACGGTGGCGGTGAAGGACGGCGCGCCGGTGACGCGGACGCAGTGGTGGACGCGGTACGGGCCGGTCGTCACCTCGCTCGGCGCCGCGCTGCCGCTGCCGTGGACGGCCACCACGGCGTACGCCGTCCACGACCCCAACGCCGTCAATCTGCGCGGCTCCGACACCGCGCTCGGCTTCAGCAAGGCCCGCGGCACCGCGGACGTCCTCGGCTCGCTGCGGCGCAGCCAGGGTCTGCCCTGGGTGAACACCATCGCCGCGGACTCCTCCGGGCACACCCTGTTCACGCAGTCGCAGGTGCTGCCCCGGATCACCGACGAGCTGGCGCAGACCTGCTCCACCCCGCTCGGCAAGGTCACCTACCCCTCCGCGGGTCTTGCGATCCTCGACGGCTCGCGCGGCGCCTGCGCGCTCGGCGCCGACCCCGACGCCGTGCAGCCGGGGATCTTCGGGCCCGCGAAGCTGCCGACGCTCACGGACGCCCCGTACGCGGAGAACTCCAACGACAGCGCCTGGCTGTCCAACGCGGACCGGCCGCTGACGGGGTACGAGCGGGTCTTCGGCACGATCGGCACGCAGCGCTCGTTGCGGACGCGCGGCGCGATCGAGGACGTCGCGGCGCTGGCGAACCGCGGTGAGCTGACCGTACGGGATCTTCAGCGGCAGCAGTTCGCCAACCGGGCACCGGCGGGTGATCTGGCGGCGAAGGACGCGGCGGCGGCCTGTGCGGCTCTGCCCGGTGGCACGGCAACGGCCGGTGACGGCAAGGCGGTTGACGTCTCGGCCGCCTGCGCGGTCCTGGCCGCCTGGGACCGCACGACCGACACCGGCAGCCGGGGCGCCCTGCTCTTCGACCGCTTCTGGCGCAAGCTGACGGCCACGGTCCCGTCGGCCCAGCTGTGGAAGGTGCCGTTCTCGGCGTCCGACCCGGTGGGCACCCCGAACACCCTGAACACCGCGGCGCCGGGCTTCACCACCGCCCTGGCGGACGCGGTCGCCGAACTCCGGGCGGCGGGCATCCCGCTCGACTCCCCCCTCGGTGAGCACCAGTTCGTCGTACGGGACGGCAAGCGCATCCCCGTCCCGGGCGGTACCGAGTCGCTGGGCATCTGGAACAAGATCGAGCCGGTGTGGGACGCGGCGAAGGGCGGCTACCCGGAGGTGACGACGGGCTCCAGCTACATCCAGGCGGTCGGCTGGAACGGCACCCGCTGCCCGGTGGCCCGCACGCTGCTGTCCTACTCCCAGTCCTCGAACCCCGACTCGCCCCACTACAGCGACCAGACGAAGCTGTTCTCAGCCGAGAAGTGGGTGACGTCCCGCTTCTGCGAGAAGGACATCCTGACATCACCGTCCCTCCGGTGGGTGGTGGCACGGGAGCGCCGGTGAGGGCGCCTGATCGCGTACGGCGGTGACATGGACCGCCGTGGCCCCGCTTGGGTCGCGGCGGTTCGTGTCTCCTGAATGCCCCCGACCGTCAGCCACTCGGACTTTCTGGTTCCCCGCGGAGAATGATCATCTCGTTGCCACGCACCTGCCCTACGTACCGTTCCCGGCTCGCCGGGTGTGCTGTGGTGAGGGCGGCGGGACGTTGGTCGAAGCCGGTGTGGAGCGTGTGGGAGAGGGGATCCATACCGAGCCCGGGCTGAGCGAGGGGAAGGATTACCGGCTCAACCTGGTGTGTGTCGGCAGCGGGACCGCGCGACTGGCGTTCGTGCCCTCGAAGGCGGGTGCGGAGGCGGCAGTGCCCTGTGATGAGTCAGTGGTGCAGCAGCGCATCACCGGGGGTGACTTCGTGCGGATCGACGTGGACGGCGCCAAAGGGGCTATCGGCGTGGTCGCTTGGCGGATCAACGCCCTTTGAGCCGGGGGGAGTGACTGTCCGGCAGCGCGGCTGGGGCATCACACCCCCCGCGTCCGCCCCTCCCAGTACGGGTCCCTCAGCTTCCGCTTGTACAGCTTGCCGTTCGGGTCGCGGGGCATTTCTGGGGTGAAGTCGATGGACTTGGGGCGTTTGTAGGGGGCCAGGTGGTCGGCGCAGTGGGTGAGGAGAGTCGTGGCGAGGTCGGGTCCCGGCTCGTGGCCTGGGGCCGGTTCGATCACCGCCTTCACCTCCTCGCCCCAGTCCTCGTGCGGTACGCCGAAGACGGCCGCGTCGGCGACCGCGGGGTGGGCGAGGAGGGCTGACTCGATTTCGGCCGGGTAGATGTTGACCCCGCCGGAGATGATCATGTCGATCTTGCGGTCGCGGAGGAAGAGGTAGCCGTCCTCGTCCAGATAGCCGAGGTCTCCTACCGTGAAGAAGTCGCCTATGCGGTTCTTCTTCGTCTTGTGTTCGTCCTTGTGGTAGGCGAAGCCGCCGGTGGTCATCTTCATGTAGACGGTGCCCAGTTGGCCCGGTGGGAGGCGGTTGCCGTCGTCGTCGAAGACGGCCAGTTCGCTGATGGGCCAGGCCTTGCCGACGGTCCCGGGCTTCTTCAGCCAGTCCTCCGCCGTGGCGAAGGCGCCGCCGCCCTCGCTGGCCGCGTAGTACTCCTCCACGCAGTGGCCCCACCAGTCGATCATCGCCCGCTTCACATGGTCGGGGCAGGGTGCGGCGCCGTGGATGGCGTGCCGCATCGCGGAGACGTCGTAGCGGGACTTCACCGGGTCGGGCAGGGCCAGCAGGCGGTGGAACTGGGTGGGGACCATGTGGGTGTGGGTGCACCGGTGGGTGTCCATCAGGCGGAGCATCTCCTCCGGGGTCCACTTGTCCATCAGCACCAGTCGGTGCCCGATGTGCAGGGACGCGCCCGCGAACTGCAGGACCGCCGTGTGGTACAGCGGGGAGCAGACGAGGTGCACATTGCCGTCGTAGGGCTTGATGCCGAAGATGCCGAGGAAACCGCCGAGGTAGGCCTCCTCGGGGAGCTTGCCGGGCAGCGGGCGGCGGATGCCGCGCGGGCGTCCCGTGGTGCCCGAGGTGTAGTTCATGACCCAGCCGAGGGTGCGGTCGGCGGGCGGTGACTCCGGTTGCCCGGCGAGGAGTTCGGCATACGACCGGAATCCCGCGACCGTGCCGACGGCGTACCGGTGGGTGGCCGGGAGCCCGGCCTCGTCGGCCGCTCGGCGGACCGGTTCGGTGAACCGTTCGTGGGCGATCAGCACCTTGGCGCCGGAGTCGGCGACGATCCAGGCGATCTCCGGGCCCACGAAGTGGTGGTTGACCGGCACTAGGTAGAACCCGGCCTGGCTGGCGGCGAGATACGCGGTGAGGAACTCGACGCCGTTGGGGAGGACGACCGCGAAGGCGTCCCCGCGCTCGAGCCCCGCGGCCCGCAGGCCGTGGACCAAGCGGTTGGCGGCGGAGTGCAGTCGCCCCGCGGTCCACTCCTCGCCGTCCGGGGCGACGAGAACCGTGCGGTCGGGATCCTGGGTCGCCTGGGCCCAGAAGCCCACGGGCGGGGTGCCGGTCACTGGACGCTCCTTCCGGCGATGCGGTTGATGCGGTTCACCGCCCGCTCGAAACCCCGGGTGAGGTCGTCGAAGACGGCCTGGACGCTGCGTTCGCTGTTCATCCGGCCGACGATCTGGCCGACGGGCGTGCCGAGCAGCGGTTCGACCTCGTACCGCTGGATGCGGGAGACCGCGTCGGCCACGAGGAGCCCCTGGAGGGGCATGGGGAGGGTGCCGGGTCCGGCCGGGTCGTCCCAGGCGTCGGTCCACTCGGTGCGCAACTGGCGGGCCGGTTTGCCGGTCAGCGCGCGGGAGCGGACGGTGTCACCGGAGCCCGCGGCGAGGAGCTTGCGGGTCAGCGCCCGCGAGTGCAGGTCGGCCTCCGTGGTGGTCAGCCACAGGGAGCCCAGCCATACGCCCTGGGCGCCGAGGGCGAGTGCCGCGGCGGCCTGCTCCCCGCTGCCGATGCCGCCGGCGGCCAGCACGGGCAGCGGGGTGACGGCCTCGACGACCTCGGGGGTGAGCACCATGGAGGCGATCTCGCCGGTGTGGCCGCCGGCCTCGTAGCCCTGGGCGACCACGATGTCGATGCCGGCCTCCTGGTGCTTGCGGGCGTGCCGGGCGCTGCCCGCGAGGGCGGCGACCAGGACGTCCTGGTCGTGGGCCCGGTCCACGACGTCCGCGGGCGGTGAGCCGAGGGCGTTGGCGAGCAGGGCGATCGGGTAGTCGAAGGCGACGTCGAGCTGGGTGCGGGCGACCTGCTCCATCCAGCCGGTGATCCGCCAGCCGGACGCCTCGCCCTCGGCCAGCTCGGGCACGCCGTGCTTGGCGAGGGTGTCCTGGACGAACGCGCGGTGCTCGTCGGGGATCATCGCCTCGACGTCGGCCTCCGTGACCCCTTCCACCTTCTTCGCGGGCATGACGACGTCCAGCCCGTAGGGCTTGCCGTCGATGTGCTGCTCGATCCAGTCGAGGTCGCGTTTGAGCTCGTCGGGGGCGGTGTAGCGGACCGCGCCGAGCACCCCGAAGCCGCCGGCCCGGCTGATGGCCGCGGCGACGGCGGGGAACGGCGTGAACCCGAAGACGGCGTGCTCGACTCCCAGTTGCTTGCTCAGCTCCGTCTGCATGGGCGCAGGATGCCGGAGTCCTCCGGAGGACGGAAGAGTTTTCCTGATGGACTGTCAGATTTGTTGCGCCGAACGCCTGGTTGACACGACCCCCGTCTGACAGGAAAGTTTCAGCGCGCACGGTGATCCCGGAAAGATACTTTCAGGCGGACTCGCGGGAGGAACCCGATGACCGACGACCGACACGGCCTGACCCGGCGTCAACTGGCCCGAAGAGCCCTGGCCCTGGGCGGCGCCCTGGCCCTCGTCCCCTTCCCGGCGGGACCGGCGGCCGCGTCCACCGGCCGCAGCACCCTGCGGTACGGCTCACCCGAGCGGGCCGGACTCCTCCCCGCCCACCTCCGCCAACTCGTCACCGACGCCCGCGCCTTCCTCGGCCCCTCCCCCAAGCACCCCTGGTACGCGGGCGCCGTGCTGCTCGCCGGGCGGGGCGGCACCGTGGCGCTGCACGAGCCGATCGGGATGGCGGTGCGCTACTCCGCGTACGACGAGAAGACCGACACCGGCGTCGAGTTCCCCGCCGACCGGCAGATCCCGATGGCCGAGGACACCGTCTTCGATCTCGCCTCGGTGTCCAAGCTGTTCACCTCGATGCTCGCCGTGCAGCAGATCGAGCGGGGCGCGCTGGAGCTGGAGGCGAAGGTGGCCTCCTACCTGCCGGAGTTCGGCTCGGCGGGCAAGAGCGAGATGACGATCCGTCAACTCCTGACGCACACCTCGGGCTTCCGCGCCTGGATTCCCCTCTACAACGCGCCCACCTACGAGGACAAGCTCCGGCTCATCTGGAACGAGGCCCCGCTGAATCCGCCGGGCACCCGATACCTGTACTCCGACCTGAACCTGATCTCGCTCCAGCTCGTCCTGGAGGAGATCACCGGCCGCCCGCTGGACGTCCTGCTCCACGACGACGTCACCGGTCCGCTCGGCATGGACCGCACCCGCTACAACCCACCCGCCTCCTGGAAACCCGGGATCGCCGCCACGGAGGACGCCCGCAAGCCCTGGTCGGGGCTGGACCGGGGCCTGGTGTGGGGAGAGGTGCACGACGAGAACGCCTTCGGCCTCGGCGGGGTCGCCGGGCACGCGGGCGTCTTCTCCTGCGCCTGGGACCTGGCGGTGCTCGGCCGGACGCTGCTCAACGGCGGCACCTACGGCCGGACGCGGATCCTCGACCCGGAGTCGGTGGAGCTGATGTTCACCGACTTCAACACCGCCTTCCCCGGCGACGAGCACGGTCTCGGCTTCGAGCTCTACCAGCACTGGTACATGGGCGCGATGGCCACGCCGCGCACCGCGGGCCACACCGGGTTCACCGGCACCTCGCTGGTCCTCGACCCGACGACCGACTCGTTCCTGGTGGTGCTCGGCAACTCGGTGCACCCGGTGCGCAGTTGGCGGTCCGGGTCGGCGCCCCGGGTGGCCGCCGCCAACAACCTGGCGCGGGCCGTCCCGGTCCGCCCACGCCATGGCCGTACCGCCTGGTTCTCCGGCATGACCGCCTCCGCCACCGCCACCCTCGCGCTGCCCGCGCTGGACACCTCGGCGGGCGGGGCCCGGCTGCGCTGCGCCCTGTGGTGGGACACCGAGCCGCAGGCGGACGCCCTCGTCCTGGAGGCCAGCGCGGACGGCGGGGCGACCTGGCAGCCGGTGCCCTTCACCACCGCACTCCCCGGCGGGGAACTCCAGGAGCGCCCGGCGGGAACGGTCACCGGCTGGTCCGGCCGCGTCTGGCACCGCCTGACCGCGGACCTCCCGGCCGCACGGCAACTGGCCCTGCGCTGGCGGTACGCCACGGACCGGCTGTACGTGGGCCGGGGCGCCTATGTGGACGGCCTGCGGGTCGCGGACCCGGACGGCGTCCTGTTCGACGAGGCCCGCCCGGCGGACGCGGCCCGCATCACGGCATCCGGCTGGACGGCGTCAGGGGACTGACGGGCCGGTGAACGCCGTGTCAGCCCTCCCACACCTCGGGACCGCCGCCCTGCCAGTCGATCAGCGAGGACTGCACGACGTCCATCTCGTCCCAGTCCTGCAACCCGGCCTCCTGGAGGAACGCCGTGACGTCGAGCAGCCGGTAGGCGATGCCGACGTACCGGCCGTCGATGCGGACGCGCCGACCACCGTCCGCGGTGGGCGGGAGGACTGCGACGGGGTGATCGGTGGCCATGAGGCCAGCGTGCCGGTAGGGCGGCCGGGGCGCACGAGGTGCTGCTCCGATCGCCGGTTCAGCGGGACGCGCGGGCGCCCGGCGTCATCGACCACCTCAGGTCCTGGGGCAGGGCGGCCTGACGCTCAGGCGCCGCCCTGTTCCAGCACCGCCATCGCCGCGTTGTGTCCGGGCACCCCGCTCACTCCCCCGCCGCGCACCGCGCCCGCTCCGCAGAGCAGGACGTTCGGATGCTCCGTCGCCACGCCCCAGCGGCCGGTGCCGTCCTGGGTGTGGGGCCAGGACAGGTCGCGGTGGAAGATGTTGCCGCCCGGCAGGCGCAGGTCGCGCTCCAGGTCGAGCGGGGTCTTCGCCTCGATACAGGGCCGTCCCTCGGCATCCGTCGCCAGCAGCTCGGCGAGCGGTTCGGCCAGGTGCGCGTCGAGCTGCGCCAGCGTCGACTTGAGCAGTTCCTCGCGTACGGCGTCGTTGTCCCGCGCGAAGAGCCGGGCCGGGGTGTGCAGGCCGAAGAGGGTGAGCGTGTGGTAGCCGCGGTCGACGAGACCCGGGCCGAGGATCGTGGGGTCGGTGAGGGAGTGGCAGTAGATCTCCGAGGGCGGGGCGGCGGGCAGTTCACCCGCGGCGGCCTGCGCGTGGGCGGCGGCCAACTGCTCGTAGCCCTCGGCGATGTGGAAGGTCCCGGAGAACGCCTCGCGGGGGTCGACGGAGCTGTCCCGGAGCCTGGGCAGCCGCTTGAGCAGCATGTTCACCTTGAGCTGGGCGCCCTCGGCGGGCTCCGGTGAGGTGCCGCCGGTCAGCTCGGCCAGGTCCCGCGGGGAGGCGTTCACCAGGACATGCCGGGCGGCGACGACGCCCTCCCCTCCGGCGGTGCGGTACCTGACCTCGGCGGTTGCGCCGTCCGTGTCGATGCGTACGGCCTCGTGGCCGGTGGCGAGGACGGCGCCGGCCGCCCGCGCCGCCGCCGCGATGGCGTCGGTGAGGGCGCCCATGCCGCCGACGGGCACGTCCCAGGCGCCGGTGCCGCCGCCGATGACGTGGTAGAGGAAGCAGCGGTTCTGCTTCAGGGACGTGTCGTGGGCGTCGGCGAAGGTGCCGATCAGGGCGTCGGTGAGGACGACGCCGCGCACCAGGTCGTCCGAGAAGCGGTCCTCGATCGCGGCGCCGATGGGCTCCTCGAACAGGATCCGCCAGGCCTCCTCGTCGTCCACCCGGCGGCGCAGCTCCTCGCGGGTGGGCAGCGGTTCGGTGAGCGTGGGGAAGACCCGCTTGGCGACCTCGCCGGTCAGGCCGTAGAAGCGCTGCCAGGCGGCGTACTCGCGCTCGTCGCCGGTGAGCTTCGCGAACGCCTCCCGGGTGCGCCGCTCGCCACCGCCGACCAGCAGACCGGTGGCCTGTCCGGCGCGTTCGGCCGGGGTGTACGAGGAGATCGTGCGGGCGCGGACCCGGAAGGTCAGGTTGAGGTCCCGCACGATCTTCTTGGGCAGCAGGCTGACCAGGTACGAGTAGCGGGACAGCCGGGCGTCGATGCCCGCGAAGGGACGGCTGGAGACGGCGGCGCCGCCGGTGCGGTCCAGCCGCTCCAGCACCAGCACGGACCGGCCGGCCCGGGCCAGATAAGCGGCGGCGACCAGGCCGTTGTGCCCGCCTCCGACGATGACGGCGTCGTACGCGCGATGTCCCGGGTGTCCCTCGTGTGCAGGCATGGTTCTTGGTAACACGGGCTGATCCAGGTCGGCCAGGGCTGGGCAGCGCTCCGGACCGGTCAGGGGCCGCCGGTCGCTCCCCGCTGCCGCAGCGCCGCGACCTGACGGTACAGCTCGACCGCCTCGGCCATTCGGCCGAGCTGTTCCAGGCAGTGGGCCTCGTCGTCGCGGCCGGCCAGGGTGTCGGGGTGGGCGGGGCCCAGGACGCGTTCGCGGGCCGCGGCCACCTTGCGGTACTCGGTGAGCGCGTCGGACCAGCGGCCCAGCCAGCCGAGGCCGACGGCGACCTCGCGGCGGCTGACGAGGGTGTCCGGATGGTCGGGGCCGAGGACCCGCTCGCGGATCGCGCACACGTCACGGGACTCGGCAAGGGCCTCCTCCCAGCGGCCCAGGCGGCCGAGGTTGACGCCGAGGCCGTGGCGGGCGCGCAGGGTCTCGGGGTGGGTGGGGCCGTGCACCCGGGTGCGGTCGGTGATCAGTTCGCGGTACAGCCGGCGGGCCTCTTCGCTGCGGCCGAGCCGGCCGAGGCTGATGCCGACCTCGTAGCGGGCGGCGAGGGTGTCGGCGTGGTCGGGGCCGAGCGCCCGGGCGCGGGCCTCGGCGACCTCCCGGTAGGTGTGCAGGGCCTCCGCCCAGCGGCCCGACCGGCCGAGCGCGTAGGCGACTTCGTAGCGGGTGACCAGGGTTTCCGGATGGTCGGGGCCCAGCACCCGGGCGCGGGCCTCGGCCACCTCGCGGGCCATGCGGTACGAGTCCTCCAGGCGGCCGAGGCGGCTGAGGTTGAAGGCGAGGTTGTGGCGGCAGCGCAGGGTGTCGGGGTGCTCGGCGCCCATGGTCCGCTCGCGGGCGGCGAGCACCGAGTTGTAGACCTCGTGGGCGTCGAAGTGGCGGCCCAACTGGCCCAGTACGTACGCCATTTCCTGGCGGGCGGCGAGCGTCTCGGGGTGGTCCGGGCCGAGGGCGAGGCTTCTGGCGCGGGCGACGTGCTTGTACGCGCGCAGGGCGTCGGCCGCGCGGCCGGTGCGGCTGAGGGTGAAGGCGACCTCGTAGCGGCTGGCGAGGGTGTCGGGGTGCTCGGGTCCGAGCAGGTGCTCCCGTTCGGCGGCGACCGCCCGGTGCACCTCCCCGGCCTCCGCCCAGCGGCCGAGCCGGCCGAGGCTGAGCCCGGCGTTGTGCCGTCCGGCCAGTGCGGTGAGCACCGCCGGGTCGGGGACGGGCGGGTCCTCGGGGGCGGGGTCGGGCCGGCCCGGGGCGGGGCGCGGGATCCACTCGCCGGTGAGTCCGGCTCCGGCGTCCGGGGGCGTGGTGCGCAGTCCGGCGCCGGTGGCCTTGTGGCCGGTGGTCATGCCCCGGGTCCAGGACGGCAGCCGGACCTCGCGGCCGGTGTGCTCGGGTGGCCGGAGCGCCGGGCGCGGGCTGAGGACGGTCGGCACGTACGTCGGCGTGCCGCGGCCCAGGACGATGCGGCGGCCCACCTCGCGTGCGTCGCGCGGCCGGTCCTCGGGGCCTTTGGCCAGCAGGTCCAGGACGATCCGCTCCATGAACTCGGGGAGGTCGGGGCGGTGTTCGCGGGGCGGGCGCGGCGGGGTGTCGCGGTGCCCGACGAGGACCGCCCAGGCGTCGTCGAGGTCGAAGGGCGGTGCGCCGGTGGCGATCTCGTAGAGGACACAGCCCAGCGAGTACAGGTCGCTGCGCCGGTCGACCTCCGCGCCGCCGATCTGCTCGGGGGACATGTAGTGCGGGGTGCCCATGGCGATGCCGGTGCCGGTGAGCCGGGAGGTGAAGCCGATGTCGGCGCCGAGGCGGGCGATGCCGAAGTCGCAGATCTTCACGGTGCCTTCGGTCAGGCGCACGATGTTCGCGGGCTTCAGGTCGCGGTGCACGATGCCCTGCTGGTGGGTGTAGGCGAGAGCGGCGGTGACCTGGTCGGCGATGTCCACGACGGCGGGCACCGGCAGCGGACGGTGGTCGTTGTCCTCCAGGAGCTGACTGAGGTTGCGGCCCTCCAGCAGTTCCATGACGAGGTAGAGGACGCCGTCGGACTCCCCGAAGTCGTGGACGACGGTGACGCCGCGGTGCTGGAGGGCCGCGGCCACCCGGGCCTCCCGGCGGAACCGTTCCCTGAGCACGCGGGTGAACTGCTGGTCGTGGTGCGGGCCCAGCGGTTTGAGGCACTTCACGGCGACCTGACGGCCGAGCGACTCGTCGCGCGCCCGCCACACCTCGCCCATGCCGCCGCGTCCGATCAGGTCCAGGAGCCGGTACCGGCCCTGGATCAGCCTGCTGTCCCCCATCTCCCGCGCCCGCCCCCGTCGCTGTGGTCCCCCGCCGACCCCTGGCTCGTCCAGTATGGCGAGCTGTCGTCCGACTTTGTACGGTGCCGAGCGGGGGGGTGAGCGGGCTAGCGCCGCACGCGTGGCATGCCCAGGCCGATCCAGGAGATGATCTCGCGCTGGATCTCGTTGTTGCCGCCGCCGAAGGTGAAGATGACGGCGGAGCGGTAGCCGCGCTCCAGTTCGCCGTGGAGGACCGCGCCCGCCGAGCCCTCCTTCAGGGCGCCGGGTGCGGCGACGATCTCCATCAGCCAGGCGTAGGCGTCGCGGCGCGCCTCGGAGCCGTAGACCTTGACGGCGGAGGCGTCCTGCGGGGTGAGGGTGCCGTCCTGGACGGCCTGCACCATCTGCCAGTTGAGGAGTTTCAGGGCGTCGAGGCGGACATGGGTCCGCGCGAGCAGGCGCCGCACCCAGGGCAGGTCGACGACGCGGCTGCCGTCGGCGAGCTTGGTCTGCGTCGCCCAGCGCTGGACGTCGTGCAGGGCGCGGATCGCCATGGTGCCGTGGGCGGCGAGGGTGACGCGCTCGTGGTTGAGCTGGTTGGTGATCAGCCGCCAGCCCTGGTTCTCGGCGCCGACGCGCCGGGAGACGGGGACGCGGACGTTCTCGTAGTAACTGGCGGTGGTGTCGTGGCCGGCGAGGGTGTTGATCAGGGTGCAGGAGTAGCCGGGGTCACTGGTCGGTACCAGGAGCATGGTGATGCCCTTGTGCGGCGGGGCGGCCGGGTCGGTGCGCACGGCGAGCCACACCCAGTCCGCGGTGTCGCCGTTGGTCGTCCAGATCTTCTGCCCGTTGACGACGTACTCGTCGCCGTCGCGCACGGCGCGGGTGCGCAGCGAGGCGAGGTCGGTACCGGCGTCGGGCTCGCTGTAGCCGATCGCGAAGTCGAGTTCGCCGGAGAGGATCCGCGGCAGGAAGTACGCCTTCTGCTCGTCGGTGCCGAACTGCATGATCGTCGGGCCGACGGTGTTCAGCGCCATCAGGGGCAGCGGTACGCCCGCCTGGGCGGCCTCGTCGAAGAAAATGAACTGGTCCATCGCGCCCAGGCCGCGGCCACCGTACTCCTCGGGCCAGCCCACGCCGAGCCAGCCGTCGGCGCCGAGGCGCCGGATGGTCTCGCGGTAGAAGCGTTTGTGGGCGGCGGGGTCCGCGTGGCGGGCGTGCCCCGTGTCCGGCACCAGCTCGGCGAAGTAGGCGCGCAGGTCGGTGCGCAGCCGTTGCTGCTCGGGCGTGTGGTCGAGATGCACGGCGCCTCCAGGGTTGCCCTTGGCCGGTCCTGACGGCGCACACCGTAGAACGTGTTACAGAAATAGGGAATGCCGGGGACGCCTCACCTGCGTCTCGCCCGCGCGCGGGGGTGTCTCACGTCAGCGTCTCCAAGAAGTCCGTGCACGCCTGGGCGCACTCGCGGCACGCCTTCGCGCCGTCCTCCGCGCCCAGCCAGTCGTCGAACACCTGCGCGGTCTCCAGGCACACCGTGCGGCACCACTCCAACTGGACGCGGACGCTCTCCTCGTCCGTCAGGCCCTGCTCGGAGAGCATGCGGCAGGTCGCGTCGCACACCTCCGCGCACATGATGCCCTTACGCCGTACGCGTTCTTCTTCCGCCGTCCCGTCGGGTTCCGCCAGGCTCGCGCGCAGCGCGCAGGCCCGCGCACACTCGGTGCACGCCTGGGCGCACGCGAAGCGGTCCTCCAGGTACTGGAAGAGCTCCTGCTGCGAAGTAGTCGAGGTCACAGGGTGCGGGTAGCCGCCGCTCGGGGGGTCAAACCCGGTTGAATTCGAGCGCCAGGGGTACTCGCGAGCTCATGAATACGACCTGGCTGGACTTGGCCGCCGAGAGCGGCGCCCTCGGAATCGGACTGATCGTCGCTGGCGTGGTCGTCGTGGCGCTGCTCCTCGGCGCCTTTGTGCTGGGCTCCCGGATCAGGCGCCGGGAGCCCGGGCCGCCGAGCCCCGAGGAGCAGCCGCGGATGCCCGCCGACGGCCCGGTGCGCGAGGTACGGGAGACCCGCGAGCCGAACGAGATGCCCCGCAGCGACCACCGCCTGACCCCGCACGAGATGCCCGGGCACGGCAACATGCCCTCCCGCTCGAACCCGGAGAAGGAGCGCCCGCGCTGGAACCAGGACAGTGGCGGCTCCTTCGGCAGCGGCGGCCCGGGCGGCACCTGACGCCCGTAGACCGGGGCTGGGCGGAACGCCTCCCCTCTCAGGGCCCATCGGCCCTGAGAGGGGAGGTTCTGTTTTCTCAGGCGTTCCAGCTCCACTCCGCGATCTCCGGCATGTCACTGCCGTGCTCGCGGATCCAGGCGTGGTGGCGGGTGCGGGCGTCGGCCATCTCCTGGCGTACGGCCGCGGCGCGCACCGCGAGGCCGGGGACGCGGTCGATGACGTCCATGACCAGGCGGTAGCGGTCGAGGTCGTTGCGGACGACCATGTCGAACGGTGTGGTCGTGGTGCCGTACTCCTTGTAGCCGCGCACGTGCAGGTGCTGGTGGCCGTTGCGGCGGTAGGCGAGGCGGTGGATCAGCCACGGGTAGCCGTGGTAGGCGAAGATCACCGGCTTGTCGGCGGTGAACAGGCCGTCGTACTCGCGGTCGCCCATGCCGTGCGGGTGCTCCTCCTCGGGCATCAGCCGGGCGATGTCGACGACGTTGACCACGCGGACCGCGAGCTGGGGCAGATGGCGGCGCAGCAGCTGGGCGGCGGCCAGGACCTCCTGGGTGGGGACGTCACCGGCGCAGGCGAGGACCACGTCCGGCTCGCCGCCGTTCTCGCTGCCCGCCCAGTCCCAGATGCCGGCGCCCCGGGCGCAGTGGGCGCGGGCCTCGTCCATCGAGAGCCAGTCGAAGCAGGGCTGTTTTCCGGCGACGATGACGTTGACGTAGTCGCGGCTGCGCAGCGCGTGGTCGGCCACCGAGAGCAGGGTGTTGGCGTCCGGCGGGAGGTAGACCCGGACGACCTCGGGGCTCTTGTTCAGGACGTGGTCGACGAAGCCGGGGTCCTGGTGCGAGAAGCCGTTGTGGTCCTGGCGCCACACATGGGAGGTCAGCAGGTAGTTGAGGGAGGCGATGGGCGCCCGCCACGGCAGTTCCCGCGAGGTCTTCAGCCACTTGATGTGCTGGTTGACCATCGAGTCGACGATGTGCACGAACGCCTCGTAGCAGGAGAACAGCCCGTGCCTGCCGGTCAGCAGGTACCCCTCCAGCCAGCCCTGGCAGGTGTGCTCGGAGAGGATCTCCAGGACCCGGCCGTGCCGGTCGAGGTGCTCGTCGACGGGCAGGATGCCGGCCTGCCATGCCTTGCCGCTGCTGTCGAAGACGGCCTGCAGCCGGTTGGAGGCGGTCTCGTCCGGGCCGACGACCCGGAAGTCCCGGCGCTCGGCGGTGTCCTTCATGATCTGGGCGAGGAGGTCGCCGAGGACCCGGGTGGGTTCGTGCAGGGTGGTGCCGGGCTTGTCGACGGGCACGGCGAACCGGTCGGGTGAGCCGATCGGCAGCTCCCGCACCAGCAGGCCGCCGTTGGCGCGTGGGGTGGAGCCCAGCCGGCGGGTGCCCTCCGGCAGACAGGCCAGGACGTCCGGGACGGGCCGCCCGTCGTCGTCGAACAGTTCCTCGGGCCGGTAGGAACGCAGCCACTGCTCCAGCCGGCGCAGGTGCTCGGGGTTCTCGCGGACGCCGGAGAGCGGGACCTGGTGAGCGCGCCAGGTGCCCTCGACCGGGAGACCGTCGACCTCGGCGGGCCCGGTCCAGCCCTTGGGGGTGCGCAGCACGATGACGGGCCACCGCGGGCGCTCGGTCGCCCCTTCCTCGCGGGCGCCGCGCTGGAGTCCGGCGATGCGGTCCAGGGCGGTGTCGAGGGCCTGGGCCATGGCGCGGTGCACGGCGGCGGGGTCGTCGCCGGAGACGTACAGCGGGTCGTGGCCGTAGCCGCGCAGCAGCTCGTCGAGTTCCGGTTCGGGCAGCCGGGCGAGCACGGCGGGGTTGGCGATCTTGTAGCCGTTGAGGTGCAGGATCGGCAGGACGGCGCCGTCGTGGACCGGGTCGAGGAACTTGTTGGAGTGCCAGGAGGCGGCCAGCGGGCCGGTCTCCGCCTCGCCGTCGCCGATCACGCAGGCGACGACCAGACCGGGGTTGTCGAAGGCGGCGCCGTAGGCGTGGGAGAGCGCGTAGCCCAGCTCGCCGCCCTCGTGGAGGGAGCCGGGGGTCTCGGGCGCCACATGGCTGGGCACCCCGCCGGGGAAGGAGAACTGCCGGAACAGCCGGCGCATGCCCTCCGCGTCGCGGCCGATGTCGGGGTACGTCTCGCTGTAGCTCCCCTCCAGCCAGGAGTTGGCGACCACCGACGGCCCGCCGTGTCCGGGGCCCCACACGCACAGCGCGTCGAGGCCGCGGGCCTTGATCACCCGGTTGAGGTGGGTGTACACGAGGTTCAGACCGGGCGAGGTGCCCCAGTGCCCGAGCAGACGTGGCTTGATGTGCTCGGGGCTCAGCGGCTCGCGCAGCAGCGGGTTGGCGAGCAGGTAGATCTGTCCGGCGGCCAGATAGTTGGCCGCCCGCCAGTGGGCGTCCAGGGTGCGCAGCTCGTCGTCGGTCAGTACGGTGCTGTTCTGGTGTTCGACCGTGGACATACGGTGACTCCTGGGTCATCGACAGGGTGACGGGCGGTGGGAGGCGGCATGGCCGGTGACAAGGCGAAGAAGCTGCCGCGCAAGGCGTACGAGCAGGAACTGCTGCGGCTGCAGACCGAATTGGTGCAGATGCAGGAGTGGGTGCGTGCGCAGGGCGCCCGTCTTGTCGTCATCTTCGAGGGACGGGACGCGGCGGGCAAGGGCGGCACCATCAAACGAGTCACGGAGCACCTCAATCCCCGCGTGGCGCGGATCGCGGCCCTGCCCAGGCCGACCGAGCGGCAGCGCACCCAGTGGTACTTCCAGCGGTACGTGGAACAGCTCCCCGCCGCCGGGGAGATCGTGCTGTTCGACCGCAGCTGGTACAACCGGGCCGGCGTCGAGCATGTGATGGGCTTCTGCACCAAGGCGGAGTACCAGATCTTCCTGAGGCAATGCCCCATTTTCGAGCGGATGCTCGTGGAGGACGGGATCCTGCTGCGCAAGTACTGGTTCTCGGTCAGCGACGCCGAGCAGCAGGACCGCTTCCGGCGCCGACTGGCGGATCCGCTGCGGCGTTGGAAGCTGTCGCCGATGGACCTGGAGTCGATCACCCACTGGGAGGACTACTCCCGGGCCAAGGACGACATGCTGGTCCACACCGACATCGTCGAGGCGCCCTGGTTCGTGGTGGAGAGCGACGACAAGCGCCGCGCCCGGCTGAGCATGATCGCCCATCTGCTGGACTCGGTCCCCTACCAGGACGTACCGCCCCAGGTGCTCGAACTGCCGGAACGGCCGCCGTCGACCGGCTACGAGCGCCCGCCGCGCGACCTCCAGAACTACGTGCCGGACCACGCGGCGAGCCTGGGACCGGACCCCGCGTGACCCGGTGACGTACGGCGCCGGCTACTTTTCCGCGGCGCGTACGACGGCGACCGGGCAGTCCGCGTGGTGCAGCACGGCCTGGCTCACCGAGCCGAGCAGCAGCCCGGTGAAGCCGCCCCGGCCGCGCGCCCCGACCACGACGAGCCCGGCGTCCGCGCTGGCCTCGATCAGCGTGTGCCGGACCCGGCCGCGCACGAGGCGGCGCCGCACCTCGACGTCCGGGTACTTCTCGCCCGGCCCGACGAGCGCTTCGGCGAGCACCCGCTCCTCCTCGTGGCGCAGCCGCTCCTCGTCGTAGGTGACGAAGGGCGGGTCGCCCGGGGCGTCGTAGACCCGCTCGGTGTGGGTGTTCCAGGCGTGCAGCGCCACCAGGTCCGTGCCGTGCCGCGAGGCGTGCGCGAAGGCGAACTCGACGGCGGGCTCGGCATGGGGCGAGCCGTCCACGGCCAGCAGGACCGGTCCCGCGGGATCCGGCCGGCCGCGCACGACCAGAACCGGACAGCCCGCGTGGGCGGCCAGGTGCGCGGCCGTGGACCCGAGCAGCAGGCTGCCGAAGCGGCTCAGGCCCCGGCTGCCGACGACCGCCAGGGACGCGGTCCTCGTCTCCAGCTCCAGCACCATCACCGGCTCGCCGACGACGACGTCACGGGAGATCTCCAGGTGCGGTGCGGCCGTGCGCGCCCGGCGTTCCGCCTCGGCGAGGGTGCCGTCGACCAGTTCGCGCACCCCGGCACTGGCCGGACTCCAGGGCGGCACATGGACCGACGGCCCCCCGAAGGCGTGCACCAGCCGCAGCCCCACGCCGCGCAGCGCGGCCTCCCGCGCGGCGACCCGCACCGCGGTCAGGCTCGCCTCCGAGCCGTCCACGCCCACGACGACCGGACCGTTCACGACGCCAGGACCGTTCATCTCCGGTCTCCCTTCTCAGTCCGGCAGCTTCAGCCGCGTCGACTCCCCCGGTTCCAGGACGACCGTGCGGTCCGGCAGCCGCAGGTCGATCGGGGGCGCGTCGGAGAACGGCACGGAGATGTCCAGCTGGCCCTGCTCCAGATGCAGCCGCACGCCCCAGTGCCCCTGGTAGCGCAGGCCGAAGCCGTACGCGGACACCTCCGGCAGCGGCACCGGGTCCAGCCACAGCGCCCCGTCACGCGTCTCCAGGCCGGTCAGCCCGCGCTGCACCAGGTCGAGGGTGCCCGCCATGGCGCCGAGGTGGATGCCCTCGCCGGTGGTCCCGCCCTGGACGTCCGCGATGTCACCCTGCAGGGCCTCCTGGCAGAACGTCCACGCCTCCGCGCGGCGGGCCCGGGCCAGCACCCAGCCGTGCACCAGGCCGCTGAGGGTGGACCCGTGGCTGGTGCGGTGCAGGTAGTAGTCGACGGTACGGTGCCAGATCTCGTCGTCGAGCCGCAGACCCAGCCGGCGGAACAGGCCCCGCAGTTCGGCCGGGGCGAAGAGGTAGCCGAGCATCAGCACGTCCGCCTGCTTGGAGGCCTGGTAGCGGTTGACGCTGTCGCCCTCCGCCTCCAGGATCCGGTCCAGGCGGCGGATGTCGCCGTACCGCTGCCGGTAGTCGTTCCAGGGCAGCTCGGCCAGCTCGCCGTAGCCGTCGAACTGGCTGATGACACCGGCGTGAAAGGGCACGTGAAGCGTGCGCGAGACCTCCTGCCACAGCTCCAGTTCGGTTCCGTCCAGGCCCGTGCGCTCGGCGAGCTCGCGGCGCCTCGGTTCCGGCAGGGCGTCGATCAGTTCCAGGGCGCGCATGAGCACCCAGGCGGCCGTGACGTTGGTGTAGGCGTTGTCGTCGAGGCCGGGGGCGCTCGCGCCGGGGTAGGCGTCGTGGTACTCGTCGGGGCCGACCACACCCGTGATGCGGTACCGGCCGAGGCCGTCGTCGTACTCGGCGGCGTCCGCCCAGAAGCGGGCGATCTGGAGCATCATCTCGGCGCCCTTGGTGTGCTGGAACTCCATGTCGCCGCTGGCCTCGCAGTACTGCCACACGTTGTACGCGATGGCCGAACCGACGTGGTACTGCAGATGCGAGTGGTCGGGCAGCCAGCGCCCCGAGCGCGGGTTGAGATGCAGCTGCTGGGTCTCCTCGCGGCCGTCACTGCCGCTCTGCCACGGGAACAGGGCGCCCCGCCGGCCGACGGCCCGCGCCGAGGTGCAGGCTCTCGCCAGGCGGCGGTGGCGGTAGCGCAGCAGGGCCCGGGAGACCTCGGGGAAGTGCAGATTGAGGAACGGCAGCACGAACAGCTCGTCCCAGAAGACATGCCCCCGGTAGGCCTCGCCGTGCAGTCCCCGCGCGGGCACGCCCACGTCGAGGTCGGCGGTGTGCGGGGAGAGCGTCTGCAGCACATGGAACAGGTGCAGCCGCAGGATGCGGCCGGACTCCCCGGCGACCTCCAGGGCGGCCCGCCGCCAGAGCTGGTCCCAGGCCGTGAAGTGCGAGGTGAGCAGGTCGTCGAAACCGGGCGCACGGCCGACCCGGTCGACGGCGGCGTGCAGCGGATCGCTGATGGCCGGGTCGCGCGAGGTGTACAGGGCGACGATCTTGTCAACGGTGCGGGCGCGGCCGTCGGTGAGCGCCAGGACGGTGTGCTGGGTGGTGCGGCGGTTCTTGTTGCGGACGGCGACCAGCCCGTCGGAGGTCAGCCGGGCGGCCATGCCGATGCGGACGTCCGAGGTGCGGGTGCGGCAGCGCAGCCACACGGTCTCCGGGGTGGCGGTGCCCGTCTGCGCATGGATGAGGTGGTGGCCGTCCAGGTCCCGGTAGCGCGGTACGCCGGAGTTGGTGACGCCGCCGTCGAGGGACGCCTCCACCTCCAGTTCGCCGGAGAAGCCCTCGGCGGTGAACTCGGTGCGCAGCGCGGCCAGATGCGGGTCCGCCATGTGCACGATCCGCTGCTGGTGGACCGCCAGGACGCGTCCCGCACCGAGGTCGTAGCGGGTGCGCCGCTCCAGCATCCCGGAAGCCAGGAGCAGCCCCATGCGGTGCTCCACCAGCGGGGCGGTGTCGGGGGTGAGCCAGGGCCCGCCGCGCAGCCGGAAGCGCAGCGGCAGCCAGTTGGGGACGTTGACCATGTCCTCGTTCTCGACCTGGCGTCCCGCCACGCCGGAGGTGAGCCGGTTGTAGCAGCCCGCGACGTACGTGCCCGGGTAGTGGATGTCGTCGGCCGTGCACTCCGGCAGCGCGCCCCGGGTGGCGAAGTAGCCGTTGCCCAGGGTGCACAGGGACTCGCGCAGCCGCTCGTCCGTGGGCTCGTAGCCCTCGTACTCCCAGGTCCATCCCGTCACGTCGACTCCTCACCGAGCAGTTCCGCGAGATCTCGTACGACGATGTCGGCACCGTGGCTGCGCAGTCTGTCCGCCGAGTCCCCCGAGGCGGTCCGGTCCACGCCCACCACCAGGGCGAACCCGCCCCGTCTGCCCGCCTCCACGCCCGCCAGGGCGTCCTCCACGACGGCGCAGCGGCCGGTGGGGACGCCGAGCCGGCCGGCGGCGGTGCGGAACAGATCGGGCTCGGGCTTGCCCGGCAGGCCGAGGCGGGCCGCCTCGCCGCCGTCCACCAGGACGTCGAACAGGTCGCGCACACCGGCCCCGGTGAGCAGTTCTCCGGCGTGCCGGGAGGCCGAGGCCGCCGCGACGGGGATCCCTGCCCGGCGCAGGGCGCGCACCAGTCGCACGGTGCCGGGGTAGGCCGCCACGCCGTGCTCGCGCAGGCGCCGGGTGAACAGTTCCTCCTTGTGGGCGGCGACGGCGTGCACGGTGTCGTCCGAGGCCTCGACGGCGCGGGAGGCGAGGAAGGCGGCGGCCCCGTCGAGGCGGGACCTGCCGTCCACGAACCGCAGGTAGTCGTCCTGCACGTCGAAGGGCCGCCGCTGCCCGGGATCCTCGGGCGGATGCGCGTCGAGGAAGGCGTCGAACGCCTCCTTCCAGGCCGCCGCGTGCACCCGCGCGGAGTCCGTGATCACCCCGTCGGTGTCGAAGACGACGGCTCGGACGCCGGTCAGCGTGGGGGCGAGGCGCTCCATGGTCACTCCCGCTGGGGTACGACGGCGACGGGGCGAGCGGCACGGTGCGGCCGGGGCGGGGCAGCGCCGTGCCGCGCTGCTCCGTCTCCACGGTCGCACGGGTGCCCGGGAAACCGCAGGCGGGCGGGTCGGCCACGGCCGGTGCACGACTTCTGCGCAGGAGCGGCACACAGGCTGCACACGGCCTCTGGAAAGGCTCGCTACGGTTCTGGCCGATCGATCCCCCGTGCGAACGCCGAGTCAGAAAGACCGCGGATGGACTACTGCTCCACATGCCGTCGGCATCTCAACGGTGCCCTGGTGTGCCCCGGGTGCGGCGCCTACGCCCCGGACATCGCTCCCCCGATCGCGCAGGCTCCCTCGGCGGCCCGCTCCGACACCATCTGGCCCGCCGTGGAGACCCCCGCCGTGGAACCCCCCGCGAAGGACCAGGACCCGCACGAGGAGCCGCAGCCCCTGCCCGACGCGCCCTCGGGCCGGGCGGCGCGCCGACGCCGGCGGGCGCGCTGGAAGAAGAACCAGCGCAAGGCCGTGGTGGCCACCGCGGTGGCGCTGGTCGGCGGCGGGCTGACCCTCGCCTCGCTGGGCCAGCAGTCCGGGGACCGGGCTCAGGCGGCCACGGCGCCCGACACCACCGCCATGGGCACCGGCGAGGAGCAGGCCGGTGCGGCCGATGAGCCGGCCCCGGCGGCGTCGACACCGCCGGACGCGCCCCGTTCCCGGCCCGACACCCCGCCCGCGCGGCCCTCGGCCACCCACGCCCCGCGCGAGCAGGACGTCGCCACCGCCCCGGCCACGGCCCAGCCGCACACCCCCGCCGCTCCGCCCGCCACGGCGCCCCCGGCCGCCCAGTCCCAGGCACTCCCCGCCACCGACCCGGCCCCCGAACCTACGGCCACGCCCACGCCCACGCCCACCGAGAGCACGCCCGCACCGACGGCCCCCTCACCCTCGGCGACCTCCCCGTCGGGACTCTGCCTGCTGGTGCTGTGCGTCAACTGATCGCGGTTCACTCGTCGCGGTACAGGCCCGTCATGAGTTCGATCACCGCCTGGGTCGCCGGATGCGGGTCCTCCCGCCACCAGCCGAGCCGTACGGCGATGGGCTCGGCATCCCGCACCGGGCGGTAGACCACGCCGGGGCGCGGGTACTGGTTGGCGGTCGCCTCGGCGGTCACGCCGACGCAGCGGCCGGTGGCGATCACGGTGAGCCAGTCGTCGACGTCGTGGGTCTCCTCCGTCGCCGGGCGGGCGTCCGGGGGCCACAGGTCCGCGGTGGTCGTGCCCGTGCGCCGGTCGACGAGCAGGGTGCGCCCGCCCAGGTCGGCGAGCCGGACCGAACGGCGGCGGGCCAGCGGATCGTCGGCGGCCACCGCGCACAGCCGCCGCTCCAGACCGACGATCGCGGAGTCGAACCTGCGGTCGTCCAGCACCCTGCGGACGACGGCCAGGTCCGAGGCGCCCTCCGCGAGACCGGCGGTGGCCGAGTTGACGCGCACCAGCTGCAGGTCGGTTCCGGGGTGCGCGGCGGCCCAGCGGCGCAGAAACGGCGGGGTGTGCCGGCCGAGCGCCGCCCAGGCGTAGCCGATCCGCAGCCGCGCGTGGCCGGAGGTGGCCTCCCGGACCAGGTCGTCGACCTCCCCCAGCACGCGGCGGGCGTGCGCCAGTACCCGCAGCCCCGTGCCGGTCGGGGTCACCTCCCGGGAGGTCCGGCGCAACAGCCGTACGCCCAGGCTGCGTTCGAGGGAGGCGAGGGTCCGGGAGACGGCCGCCTGGGAGACGCCGAGCGTCAGGGCGGCGTCGGTGAAGCTGCCCTCGTCGACGATGGCGACCAGGCAGCGCAGCTGGCGGAGTTCCACATCCATGACTCAAGCGTATAGATGGCTCGGCGTACGCATTTTGCGCATACGACGGTCGGCTCCACGCTGTCCGCATGTGCTCCGCCTCCGCCGCCGAAGCCGCCGAAGCCGCCCTCCCCCACGTCGAGTCCGCGCCCGGCAGGCTCGCGGGTGTGGCCACCATGGTCGCCAGCGGGCTGTCGAACCAGACCGGTGCCGCGATCGGTTCGCTCGCCTTCCCCGTGCTCGGTCCGATCGGTGTGGTGGCGGTACGTCAGTACGTCGCCGCCCTCGTCCTGCTGGCCGTCGCCAGGCCCCGGCCGCGTGCCTTCACCCGGCACCAGTGGTGGCCGGTCGCCCTGCTGGCGGTGGTCTTCGGCACCATGAACCTGTCGCTGTACACCGCCATCGACCGGATCGGTCTGGGGCTGGCGGTGACCTTGGAGTTCCTGGGTCCGCTCGCCATCGCGCTGGCTTCGTCCCGGCGGCGGCTGGACGCGCTGTGCGCGGTGATCGCGGCGGCGGGGGTGATCGCGCTGCTGCGTCCGGGCCCGTCCGCCGACTATGTCGGTCTGGGCCTGGGCCTGCTGGCCGCCGTCTGCTGGGCGTCGTACATCCTGCTCAACCGCACCGTGGGACAGCGTCTGCCCGGCGCGCAGGGTGCGGCCGCCGCGGCCGCGCTGTCCGCTCTGCTGTTCCTGCCGGCCGGGGTCGTCCTCGTCGTACGGCAGCCCCCGACGGCCGCGGCCGTGGCCTGCGCCGTGGCCGCCGGGGTGCTGTCGTCGGCCGTCCCCTACCTCGCGGACCTGCTCACCCTGCGCCGGGTCCCGGCCCGGGCGTTCGGGCTGTTCATGAGCGTCAACCCGGTGCTCGCCGCGCTCGTCGGCCTGGTCGGGCTCGGGCAGGGCCTCGGGTGGGCGGAGTGGGCGAGCATCGGGGCGATCGTGGCCGCGAACGCGATGAGCATCCTGACCTCGCGCGTGCCTCAGGCGGAGGCCTGATCGCTGTCCTTGTGCGCGCCCCAGCCGTGCCAGCGCTCGACCTCGATCCAGGCGCTGGTGCGGGGGCGGACGCGGTTGGCGTAGGGCTTGCCGGTGTAGTGCGAGGCGATCCGGTCGATGTCGGCGAGCCCTTCGTCGCCGTACGTCTCGACGACGCGTCCGATGAGGGTGACGTGGGTGTACCAGTCCTCGCCGTCGAGCACGGTGAGCGTCACGCGCGGGTCGCGGCCCAGGTGTTTCAGGCGTACGCGGCCGTCGTCCAGGCTGATCAGCACGCGGCCGTCCTCCCACAGGTACCAGGTGGGCGTGGAGACGGGCGTGCCGTCCGAGCGCAGGGTGGCCATCACGGCCGGGTTGGGGCGGCGCAGCAGTTCCTGCGCCTCGTCGGGCAGCGGGGGCTTGGACATCTGGGGTTCCTCCTCGGTTCGGTGCGGTCGGCTCGGGTCGTCGACGGTGTCGAAGGTCCGGTGCGGTCAGCTCTGCTTGCCGACGGTGTCGTCAAAGCTGGCGAAGTAGGCGGCGGCCATGTCCTCGTCGCCGTGGCCGAGGGCGACGGCCCGCTCCAGACGGGCGGCGCCCGCCTCGGCCACGTCCAGACGCACCCCGCCCCGCTCGCCCGCCTCGACGATCAGCCGCGCGTCCTTGGCGGCGGTGGACACCGCGAACTGGGCCGGGGACAGCCGCTCCTCGATGATCAGCCCGGACTTGGCGCGCAGGTACCCCATGTCCAGCGGGCCACCCTCGATCAGGTCGAAGAACGTGCGCGGGTCCACGTCGAGGGCCCGTGCCAGGGCGAGCGTCTCCCCCGCCGCCGCGGTGGCCGCGATGACCCAGCTGTTGGCGACCAGCTTCAGCCGGGTCGCGGTCCCCGCCGCGCCGTCCTCGCCGGTCCACACCGTGCGGGCGCCGATCGCCTCGAAGACCGGTGTGACCTTGTCCCGGCCGTCGGCGGGCCCGGCCGCCAGCACGGTCAGCTGTCCCGCCTCGGCGGGCCCGCGGGTGCCGAGCACGGGGGCGTCGTAGAAGGCCAGCCGGTGCTCACCGGCGAGGTCCGCCAGGGCGGGGAGGCCGTCGAGGCCGACGGTGGTGGACTGCACCCAGGCGGTGCCGGGACCCAGGGCGGGGGCGGCCTGGCGCATCACGTCCAGGGCGGCGGGGCCGTCGTGCAGGACCGTCAGGACGACATCGGCGTCCTGGGCGGCCTCGGCGGGGGTGTCCGCGACGGAAGCGCCGTCGGAGGTGAGCGGCTCGGCCTTGGCGCGGGTGCGGTTCCAGGCGCGGACGGTGTGTCCGGCGCGGGCGAGGTTGCGGGCCATCGCGGCCCCCATGATCCCGGTGCCCAGCACCGCCACGGTGAGCCTGTCGGTCATGGCGTTCGCCTTCCTGTGTCGTCCTCGGGTACGGCCTGGTACTTGCCGTTCAATCCCGCAGTACCAGAGCCAGGAGCCCCGGAAAGCGTGCGTCGAACTCCTCGCGCCGCAGCCGGTTCACCCGCTTCGGCCCCTCGTCGCGCTGCTCGACCAGCCCCGCGCCGCGCAGCACCGAGAAGTGGTGGCTGAGCGCTGCCTTGCCGACCGGCACGTCGAAGCTGCCGCAACTGCGCGTCCAGTCCGCGGAGTCGGCCAGCTCGCGGATGAGCTGCATGCGTACCGGGTCGGCGACCGCGGACAGTGCGGTCTGCACCGAGACGTCCTCGGGATCCGTGTGCACCGGCGCGGCGCGATGACCGCCGCCCGCCACCTGGTTCGCCATGTTCCGCTCCCGTGCCGCTTGCCGAGTGTTCGATCTGTATCTTACAGTCCGAGTGTTCGCTTCCCGTCGAACAGCCAGGTCGGCACGTCACGGTCGACACGTCACAGAAGGGGCCATCCGTCATGCGCGCAGTGGAGTTCGAGGAGTACGGCGATCCCGAGGTGCTGAAGGTCGTGGAGGTTGACGTCCCGGAGCCGGGGCCGGGCCGGGTGACCGTCGAGACCGCCTATGCCGGGGTGAACTTCGCGGACCTCAAGGCGCGGGCCGAGGGGTACCGGGTGGACGCGCTGCCCTACCGCCCGGGTCTGGAGGTCTCCGGGCGGGTCAGGGCCGTCGGCGAGGGTGTCGAGGGCCTGCGGCCCGGGCAGGAGGTCGCCGCGCTGGTCGGTGGCGGCGCCTACGCCGAGGTGGTGGTCGCCGACGCGGCGACCGTCTTCCCGCTCCCCGAGGGCATGGACCTGCGGACGGCGGCCACGCTCCCCACGGTCGTGCCGACGGCGTACGCCCTGCTGCACGAGGTGGGCCGGTTGCGCGCCGGGGAGAGCGTGCTGGTGCACGGCGCGGCGGGCGGCATCGGCACCGTGGCCGGGCAGCTGGCCCGGGCGGCGGGCGCCGGGGCGGTGTACGGCGTCGCCTCCTCGGCGGGCAAGGCCGAGTACGCCCGCGGGCACGGCTACGACGCGGTGTTCACCGCCGAGACCTTCCCCGAGGACGTCCGCCGTGCCACCGGCGGCCGGGGCGTGGACCTGGTCCTGGACCCGGTCGGCGGGGACACCCTGCGCCGCGGCCTGGACGCGCTGGCGGTCTACGGACGCCTGGTGTCCTTCGGCAACGCGAGCGGATCGGAGCCGTGGCAGGTGGGCCAGCCCGAGCTGTACGCGCAGGGCCGCTCGGTCGCGGGCTTCTCCATACTCGCCCTGGCCCAGTCGGCACCGGACGCGCTGCGCTCGCTCGCCGAGCGGGCCTTCCGTACGGTCGCCGACGGCACCGTGCGGCTGCCGGTCACCGCGGAGTTCCCGCTGTCGGACGCGGCCGGGGCGCACCGGCTGATGGGGAGCCGTACGTCGACGGGCAAGCTGGTGCTGCGGGTGGCCGACTGAGCCGGGGCGCCCCGGGCGCCGACGGGTCCTCCCCCGCACGTGACCTTCCTCGTCCCAAGGTCGATACTGCCGGCAGCGGTCCGGAAGCTGTCTGCCCACCTCACCAGGAGGCACCCATGAGGATGCTCATCAACGTCCCGGAGACCGTCGTCACCGACGCCCTGCGCGGTATGGCGGCCGCTCACCCCGAACTGACCGTGGATGTCGAGAACCGGGTGATCGTACGGCGGGACGCCCCGGTGCCCGGAAAGGTCGCCCTCGTCTCCGGCGGCGGTTCGGGGCACGAGCCGCTGCACGGCGGGTTCGTGGGGCCCGGGATGCTGTCGGCGGCCTGTCCGGGCGAGGTGTTCACCTCTCCGGTGCCGGACCAGATGGTGCGCGCCGCGGCGGCCGTGGACAGCGGCGCGGGCGTGCTGTTCATCGTGAAGAACTACACCGGCGACGTCCTCAACTTCGACATGGCGGCCGAACTCGCCGAGGACGAGGGCATCCAGGTGGCGAAGGTGCTCGTCGACGACGACGTGGCGGTCACCGACAGCCTCTACACCGCGGGACGCCGCGGCACCGGCGCGACCCTGTTCGTGGAGAAGATCGCGGGTGCGGCGGCCGAGGAGGGCATGCCGCTGGAGCGGGTGGAGGCGATCGCGCGGCAGGTCAATGACAGCGCCCGCAGCTTCGGCGTGGCGCTCAGCGCCTGCACCACCCCCGCCAAGGGCAGCCCCACCTTCGACCTGCCCCCCGGTGAGCTGGAGCTCGGCATCGGCATCCACGGCGAACCGGGCCGGGAGCGGCGGCCCATGATGACCTCGGGCGAGATCGCCGACTTCGCGGTGCACGCGGTCCTGGACGACATGGCCCCGCGCAACCCCGTCCTGGTCCTGGTCAACGGCATGGGCTCGACCCCGCTGCTGGAGCTGTACGGCTTCAGCGCCGAGGTCCAGCGGGTGCTCGCCGCCCGCGGGGTGGCCGTGGCCCGCACCCTCGTCGGCAACTACGTCACGTCCCTCGACATGGCCGGCGCCTCGGTCACCCTGTGCCAGATCGACGAGGAACTGCTGCGCCTGTGGGACGCGCCGGTGCGGACGGCCGGACTGCGCTGGGGCATGTGAGCGGGCGGCCCCCGGGTGTCAACGTACCTACCACGCAAGGAGATCCCGTGCTCGACGCCGACTTCTTCCGCCGCTGGATGACCGCGACCGCCGCGTCCGTCGCCCGTGAGGCGGAGCGGCTCACCTCCCTCGACTCGCCGATCGGGGACGCCGATCACGGCAGCAACCTGGTGCGTGGCTTCCACGCCGTGACCGCGATCCTGGACAAGGAGTCCCCGGACACGCCCGGCGCGGTGCTGACCCTCGCCGGACGGCAGCTGATCTCGACGGTGGGCGGCGCCTCGGGGCCGCTGTACGGGACGCTGCTGCGGCGCACCGGCAAGGCGCTCGGGGAGGCGGCCGAGGTCGACGAGGCACAGTTCGCGGAGGCGTTCCGTGCCGGAGTGGACGCGGTGATGACGCTCGGGGGTGCCGCGCCGGGCGACAAGACGATGATCGACGCGCTGGTGCCGGCCGTGGACGCGCTCGGCTCCGGTTTCGCCGCCGCGCGGGCCGCCGCCGAGGAAGGGGCCCGGGCCACGACGCCGCTCCAGGCGCGCAAGGGGCGGGCGAGCTATCTCGGCGAGCGCAGCATCGGGCACCAGGATCCCGGTGCCACCTCCTCGGCCCTGCTCGTCGCGGCGCTGGCGGAGGCGAACGGTGAGTGACGACCGGCGGGTCGGGATCGTGCTGGTGTCGCACAGCGCCGAGGTGGCCGCGTCGGTGGCCGAGCTGGCGAAGAGCCTCGCGGGCGGCGGGACGTCGGTGCCGGTGGCGCCGGCGGGCGGCACCGAGGACGGCGGCCTCGGCACCAGTTCCGAGCTGATCGCGGCGGCGGCCGCGGCCGTGGACCAGGGGGCCGGGGTGGCCGTCCTCACCGACCTCGGCAGCGCGGTGCTGACCGTGAAGGCGCTGCTCGCCGAGGGCGACGAACTCCCCGACGGCACGCGGCTGGTGGACGCGCCCTTCGTCGAGGGCGCGATCGCCGCGGTCGTCACGGCGGCCACCGGCGCCGACCTCGCGGCGGTACAGGCGGCCGCGGAGGAGGCGTACACCTACCGCAAGGTGTGAACCTCCCGCACCGTGCGACCGGCGACGGGGTCTAGGCGATGCCCCGGGAGGCCACCTCCAGTGCCGCGGCCATCGTGTTCCTCGCCTCGGACGCGGCGAGCAACATCAACGGCGTGGTGCTGCCCGTGGACGACGGCTGGTCGGCGGTCTGACAGGCGGTCAGCCGCCGCGCGCGAACGTGCGCGCCAGCCGCTCCCCCACCGCCACGGCGGCCTCACGGTCCTCGATCGGGTCCACCCGGGTGTCCTTGAAGAGGATGTAGGTGACCTCGGAGTCCGTGCCGCCGCCGTGCGGGTCGGCGGGGATGCCGAGGGCCTCGGCGGCGGCGTAGGACGCCTCGCCGATGATGTCCCGCGGACCCACGTCGCCGACGACCGCGTACCGCACACGGTCCCGGTGCACGAGGGCGACCACCGAGCCGCCGCGGATCCCGTGGTCCCGGTAGTCCCAGATGCGGCTCGGCGTGGGCACGACGACGTACGGGAGGCGTTCGGCGTCCAGGTAGCGGCCGTCGGACTGGGTGAAGGCGGTGGCGTCACTGAACCAGGGGTCGGTGCGGCCGTTGCAGCGGGGGCCCGGGCGGCCGTCGCAGTCGATGTCCAGGTCGGCCTTCCAGAAGACGGCGTCCGGGGTTCCGCAGACGGGGACCGTCGGGAAGCGGCCGTCGTCCGTGCGGTAGCGACCGCGGGAGATCTGGGCGCAGCGGCGCGTCTGGGCCAGCAGTTCGGCGGCGCGGACGTCGCCCTGGGGCCCCATCGCGGGCCGCACCGCCGGCCTCTCCTCGGCGCGCGGCGGGGTGGTGGTGGGCGAGGTGGTCGGGGCGAGCAGGGCGGCGCTTGCCGCGACCAGCGTCAGCGACTGGACACGCATGGATAAGGGACCCTCTCCGGGGGGACACTGACGAACACTCAGCCCAATCTGGTACCTGGCCGATCAAGGAGCCACCATTCGAGGGCCAGACGGGGTGTCCCGGCGCGCCCTTCGGCGACGGGTGGACCGAATCTCCGGCAGCGGCCGGGAGTCTGAGCCTGGATCGGCCCGTCCTCCCGGCCGCGCACGGCCGGCGCGGCATCAGCGACGACAGCGGTCCGCGCCCCCGGCGTGAACTCCCGATTTCCCCGGGGGAGTTCAGCCGTCGAGGGGCCAGCATACGGAACCGCCGCGAACGGTCACCCCCACCGCCCTCTTGATGTGATCGCGTCAGCCACGCCATATTGGTCCGGACCATTGCCGTGCCGGCGCCGGGAGTGCCGCCGCGGCCCCGGTTCCCCCACAGGAGGCTCAGCCGTGCGACGCGCTCCGGTCCCCGCCCGCCCGCACCGACGCGCCCTGTTCTGCGGCGCCCTCGCCCTGGTCGCCTCCTGCGGCGGGCAGGGGCAGGCCGAGCAGGTCCCGCTGCCCGGCGCGCCGAGGGGCGTCACGGCCGAGGCGGGCAGCGCGACCAGCGTGCACGTGATGTGGAACGCGGTGGCGGTGAGCCAGGGCATCGACGGTTACGAGGTGTATCGCGGCCCCACAAAGGTCAAGGACGTGCCGGGTGACGCACACATGGTGGACGTCACCCGGCTCCGCCCGTCCACCACCTACACCTTCACCGTGCGGGCCCGCGACGCCGACGGCCGCCTCGGACCGCCCAGCGAGAAGGTCCGCGCGACGACACCCGCCTCGGCCGCCCCGGACCGCGCGGCCCCGAGCGCGCCGGGCGGCCTCCGGGGCCGCGCGGTGGGCAGCCGGGCCGTCCAGCTGTCCTGGTCCCCGGCGAAGGACGACCAGGAGGTGGTGTCGTACGACATCCATCAGGGCGATACGAAAATCCACAGTGTGGGCGGGAACCAGACCGCGTCCGTCGTGACCGGACTGCGGCCGGGCACCCGCTACACCTTCACCGTCCGTGCCCGGGACGCCGCCGACAACCGCTCCGCGCCGGGCAGGCCCGTCCGCCTAACCACCCCCGGCACCGACGACGGCCGCGGCACGGCACCGTCCGGCTTCCGCGCCACCAGCCACCGCGACCAGGAGGACGGGGCCTACTACATCGACCTGAGCTGGGTCCCGCCGCGCGCCGACGGCCGGATCACGGAGTACCAGGTGCACCTGGACGGCAAGCCCGCCACCTCGGTGGTGTTCGGTGGCGACGAACCGCTCGAGAAGGCCACGTACAGCTTCTACGCGGGCGAGGAGGCGGGCGTGCGCCACCGGGTACGGCTGCGGGCGCGGCTACCCGACGGGACGTGGGGCGGCTTCTCGGCCGAGCGCACGGTCACCACGGGCGACGCGGCACGGTGAGCAAGGCCCGGCAATGGGCCGGACCCGGCACGGAGAGCAAGGCTCCGCCATGGGCCGGACGATGGACCGCGTCACCTGCCCGGGTGCCGTCCGCATGCGCGTCGGGCCCAGAGGACGTTGGCTGACCCCGAGGCAGCACGGGCCTTTCCCGACCCTCGGCGGCGCAAGGGATGTACCGCCAACCGTGCCGCTGGAGGGCAGTCCACATGCGCAACACATCGCCAATCGTCCGCTCGGGGCTGACCGTGGCGGCCGTCGCCGCGCTTCCGCTCGCCCTGACCACCCCGACGGCCGGCGCGCAGTCCGGGATCTCCGTGAGCACCAGCGGCAACACGGTCTCGGTCACCACCAGCGCGTGCAGCCAGACCAGCTCCACCGGCAGCTGGGGCACCGCCTCGCTGCTCACCAGCAGCCAGGCCGACTTCGCCCAGGGCCGTCAGGTGGCGCTCTCGGGCACGACCACCCAGCAGTCGGCGGCCTGGTCGAGCGTCAGCCCGGGCACGTACACCGTCGTGGTGCAGTGCACGTTCAACAACCAGACCGCGGGCACCCAGGCCGTCGTCGTCTCCTCGGCCCCCACGCCCACCGTCTCCGCGACGGCCTCCCCGTCCCGCGGGGTCATGGGCGGCGTCGGCGGCGGCACCAAGGACTACGGCACGCTGACCCTCGCCGCGGGCGGCGGACTGCTGGCGATCGGCGCCGCGGCGACCGTCTGGTTCCTGCGCCGCCGCTCCAAGTCCTACCGCCTCTGAGGCTCGGCGCCGGGCAGCTCGGCGAACTCCTCCAGCGCGTGGGTGAGCCACTGGGTCCAGAAGGTCTCCAGATCGATGCCCGCCCGCAGCACCAGATGGCGCAGCCGGTCCTCGGGGCCGTCCTTTCCGGGCGGGAAGTCGCGCTCCTCGATCTCCCGGTACTCGGCCAGCTGCCGGGCGTGCAGGTCGAGATGGCGGCGCAGATCGGCCGCGATGCCCTCGGTGCCGACCACGGCCGCCGCGCGCAGCCGCAGCAGCAGCGTGTCCCGCAGCGGCTTGGGGTCCTGGGGGGCGGCGCTCCAGCGGGCCAGTTCGGCGCGGCCCGCCGGCAGGACCTCGTAGCTCTTCTTCTGGCCGCGGACGGGCTGCTCGGACGCGAGCGCGCGGATCAGCCCGTCCGCCTCCAGCTTTCCCAGCTCGCGATAGATCTGCTGATGCGTCGCCGACCAGAAGTAGCCGATCGACTTGTCGAAGCGACGGGTCAGCTCCAGCCCCGAGGACGGCTTTTCGAGCAGGGCGGTGAGGATCGCGTGCGGGAGTGACATGACGTCATCCTAGGGACGGCCCGGGACGGCCCTACAGGGCCGCCGCGACCTCCGTGCCCTGCTTGATGGCCCGCTTGGCGTCGAGTTCCGCGGCCACGTCCGCGCCGCCGATCAGGTGCGCGCTGCGGCCCGCGGCCACCAGCTCCCGGTACAGGTCGCGGCGCGGCTCCTGGCCGGTGCACAGGACGATGGTGTCGACCTTCAGGACCGTGCTCTCCTCGCCCACGGTGACATGCAGCCCGGCATCGTCGATCCGGTCGTAGCGCACGCCCGGGACCATGCGCACGCCGCGGTGCTTGAGCTCGGTGCGGTGGATCCAGCCGGTGGTCTTGCCGAGGCCCGCGCCGACCTTGGTGGTCTTGCGCTGGAGCAGGTGGACGGTGCGCGGCGGGGCGGGCCGCTCGGGCGCCGCCAGCCCGCCGGGGCCGGCGTACGTCATGTCGACGCCCCAGTGGCGGAAGTACGTCTCGGGGTCCTCGCTCGCCTTGTCGCCGCCGTCGGTGAGGAACTCGGCGACGTCGAAGCCTATGCCGCCCGCGCCGAGGATCGCGACCCGCTCGCCGACCGGCACCCGGTCGCGCAGGACGTCGAGGTAGCCGACGACGCTGGGGTGGTCGACGCCGGGGATGTCCGGGGTGCGCGGGGTGACGCCGGTGGCGACGACGACCTCGTCGTAGCCCTCCAGATCGGTGGCCTCGACGGACGTGTTCAGGCGTACGTCGACACCCCGCGCGTCGAGCTGGTGGCGGAAGTAGCGCAGGGTCTCGTCGAACTCCTGCTTGCCGGGGACCTGGCGGGCGACGTTGAGCTGGCCGCCGATCTCCCCGCCGGCGTCGTACAGGGTGACCTCGTGGCCGCGCTCGGCGGCCGAGACCGCGCAGGCCAGACCGGCCGGGCCCGCGCCCACGACCGCGACCCGCTTGCGCAGCCGGGTCGGCGCCAGGACCAGCTCCGTCTCGTGGCAGGCACGCGGGTTGACCAGGCAGGAGGTGATCTTGCCGCTGAAGGTGTGGTCGAGGCAGGCCTGGTTGCAGCCGATGCAGGTGTTGATGGCCTCGGGCCGGCCCTCGGCGGCCTTGTTCACGAACTCCGGGTCGGCGAGCATCGGGCGGGCCATGGAGACCATGTCCGCGTATCCCCCGGCGAGCAGTTCCTCGGCGAGTTCGGGGGTGTTGATGCGGTTGGTGGTCACCAGCGGGACCGACACCTCGCCCATCAGCCGCTTGGTGACCCAGGTGTACGCGCCGCGCGGAACGGAGGTGGCGATGGTGGGGATGCGGGCCTCGTGCCAGCCGATGCCGGTGTTGATGAGGGTCGCCCCGGCGGCCTCCACGGCCCGGGCGAGGGTGATCACCTCGTCCAGCGTGGAGCCGCCCGGGATCAGGTCCAGCATGGAGAGCCGGTAGACGATGATGAAGTCCTCGCCGACGGCCTCGCGGACCCGGCGCACGATCTCGACCGGGAACCGCATGCGGTTCTCGTACGAGCCGCCCCAGCGGTCGGTGCGACGGTTGGTCGGGGCGGCGATGAACTCGTTGATGAGGTAGCCCTCGGAGCCCATGATCTCGACGCCGTCGTAGCCCGCCTGCCGGGCGAGCCGGGCGGTGCGGGTGTAGTCCTCGATGGTCCGCTCGATGTCGGCGTCGGTGAGCTCGCGCGGCGGGAAGGGGCTGATCGGGGCCTGCAGCGGGCTCGGCGCGACGAGGTCCTGGTGGTAGGCGTAGCGGCCGAAGTGCAGGATCTGCAGCGCGATCCGGCCGCCCTCGCGGTGCACGGCGTCGGTGATCTGCCGGTGCTGCTCGGCCTCCGCCTCGGTGGTGAGCTTCGCGCCGCCCTCGTAGGGGCGGCCCTCGTCGTTGGGCGCGATACCGCCGGTGACGATCAGGCCGACGCCGCCGCGCGCCCGCTCCGCGTAGAAGGCGGCCATCCGCTCGAAGCCGTGCTCGGCCTCTTCCAGGCCGACGTGCATGGAGCCCATGAGGACACGGTTGGGCAGCGTGGTGAAGCCCAGGTCGAGCGGGTTCAGCAGATGCGGGTAACGGCTCATCGGGCCCCTCCGTGCGCGGCGTCGTCACCCCTGTTGTAGAGGACCGCGCACGGCTTATGCAACTAGTTGCACAATAGAAGAGACCCAGGTCACCGACTTTCCAGCCGTACGTGCAGCTCGCGCTCCTGATCACCGGAGGAGGTGCTGAGGTCATGCACCGTGAACAGGTCGTCCAAGGTGGAGCGGAAGCGCTCGATCGCCCAGTAGCCGCCCTGCACATCGGCCTCCACGGACGAGGACAGCCGCCCGTCGGGCCGCCGCTCGGCCGGGCGCGGGTCGGAGACGTCGAACGTGCCCAGCCACACCGTCGGCCGGGACTCGTGCCAGTCCTGCGGTACGTCGTCGGAGCACCGGTCCGAGTCGAAGTGCGCGCACAGGGCGTCGAACACGATCCGGGCATCCTCCTTGCTGCATCCGCTCAGTTCCACGGAAACGGATTCCGGGTGCTGTCGCTCAGTGTCCATCGTGGTCACTCCTCTCGAGGCCGTGCAGCGTCACAGCGCGGGTTCCCCCGCGACACCGTGTCGCACTCCCAGAAAAGCACCACATTCCGGGATGCACAGCCCCGAGAGGCCCGGCTCAGCCGCGGGTGAAGCGGTAGGTCTTGCTGTCGGTCAGGATGCAGAAGCCCGGCGACAGGACGATCACCCGCAGGGTGCCGGTACGGCGGTCGTAGTCGACGCCCTCCGTCTCGAAGGTGCCCGAGCAGCGGCTGCGCAGGGGGAGCTGGCGCAGGGCGGTGACCTGGCCGGTGACGTCGGTACTGCCCGGCTGGGCGGACAGGTCGATCCGGAGCAGCGGCTTGGTCACGCCGAACAGGGTCCCGGCCGGGTCGTCCGAGGAGCACAGCAGGGTGGTCGGACCGGAGAAGTCGCAGCCCTGCACGTCCCGTACGGGCCGGTCCAGGCGGACGGTGGAGACCTGCGGGAGGTTGGCCGACGGGGAGGTGCTCGGGTTGGCGCCCGGGGTCGGGAAGACGAGCAGCCGGTTCATGGTGCCGTACTCGCCGGCCAGCATCCACTGGCCGGAGGGCGCGACGGCGACCCAGGAGTTGTTCAGCGCCTCTCCGGGGCCGAGCGTGTGCACGTACTCCGACCAGGCGCCGCCCGGTGCCTGCACCCGGAACATCTTCGCGGTGCCGGAGTCGGCCTGGTACGGCTCGATGTAGTAGCCGTCGTGGGTGGCGTCCGGGTCGCCGACGTGGTTCCAGCCCCGGCTGCTCACGCCCAAGGGGATGGTGCCGATACCGGTGTAGCGGTTGGGACTGCCGGCCGGGACCTCCACGGAGGCCAGACCCTGGCTCTCGGTCAGCGGGTCGGCGCGGTCGGAGCCGACCTCGGTCCAGGTCTCGGCGGCGGACGCGGGCGGGGCGGCGGACAGGACGGCGGCACTGGCGAGGGCGACGAGTCCGGTCAGGACGGCGTGACAACGTTGCCGGGCATGCAGGGGCATGGGCCGACTCCTCGATCGGGGGGGGTGGGGTGCGGGTGCTCGGCGGACAGTGTGGCGCGCCGAGATGGTCATGTACAGACCAACAGCGGAACGGCAGTGGTCGTCTTCGGGGCGCTCGCCCGGACGCCCGGCCCCGTGTTGAGGGATGGTGGAGGTGAGCGACGCGAGAGGTCGCGGAGACGGTTGAGCGCGGTACAACTGGGGGAGTCGGCACGGGGGACGGCGTGCCGCGTGAAAGGGCGAAGGCGGTGCGTGGGATGACTGCAGCCGGATCTCCCGTGGCCCGGGACGACGAACCGCCACCGGGCGAGGAGCCCACGCGCGCCGCGGTGCCCCTGGCCGGGGGTGACGAGGCGGTGCGGGCCGTTACGCCATCCCTGGCAGGGGGTGACGAGGCGGTACGGGCCCCTGCGCCACCCGCGGGCGGGAGCGACGAGCCGGTGCGCGCCGGGCGACCCATGGACCGCGGCGACGAGCCAGTGCCGGATGACGAGCCCGTGCACGCGCCCACGCCGCCCCTGGCCGGAGGCGACCAGCCCGCGCACGCGCCCACGCCAACCGCGGCCGGGGGTGACGAACCGGTACCGGATGACGAGCCCGTGCGCGCCGCCGCGCGACTCATGGGGCGCGGCGGCGAGCCGGTAGCGGGTGACCAGCCCGTGCATGCCGCCACGCCGCCCCCGGCCGGAGGCGACCAGCCCGTAAGCGCCCCCACGCCACCTGCGGCCGAGAGCGACGAGCCGGTACCGGATCACGAGGCGGTGCGCGCCGCCGCGCTACCCGTGGACCGCGGCAACGGGCCCGTAGCGGGTGACCAGCCCGTGCATGCCGCCACGCCGCCCCTGGAGGGGGGTGACAAGCCCGTACGCGCCCCCACGCCACCCGCGGCCGGGAGTGACGAGCCCGTGCACACCCCCACACCACCCCCGGCCCGGGGCGACCAGCCCGCGCACGCCGCCGAGCCACCCCCGGCCGGAGGCGACCAGCCCGCGCACGCCGCCGCGTCCGGGGCGCTGCCCGCTCCCCCGGCCGGCGATGAACCCGTGCGGGGACCCGTGCGGCCCACCGGGCTGCTCGATGTGCTGGGCGTGGCCTCCGTCGTCCTGGACACCGACGGCCGGATCGTGCTGTGGAGTCCCCAGGCCGAGCAGCTCTTCGGCTACTCCGCACAGGAGGCGCTGGGCCGGTCCGCCGCCCGGCTGATGATCCACGAACAGCACTACGACCTGGTGGTGAAGCTGTTCGCCGATGTCCTGGAGACCGGCGAGAGCTGGGCCGGGGCCTTTCCGATCCGGCACAAGGACGGCAGCACCCGGCTGGTGGAGTTCCGCAACCAGCGGCTGCTGGACGACCTGGGTGACGTCTACGCGCTCGGTCTGGCCGCCGACCAGTCGACCGTGCGGCGACTGGAGCGGGACGTCGCGCTGTCCACCCGGATGGTCGCGCAGTCGCCGACCGGACTCGCCGTCCTCGACACCGATCTGCGGTTCGTCTCCGTCAATCCCGCGCTGGAGCGGATCAACGGCATGCCGGCCGAGGCACATCTGGGCCGTACCGTCCCCGAGGTCCTGCCCGACCTGGACACCGACGCCCTGGAGTCCGCGGTGCGGCGGGTGCTGGACAGCGGGGCGGCGCTGGTCGACCAGGCCCTCGTAGGACGCACTCCGGCCGATCCTGACGAGGAGCACGCCTGGTCGGTGTCGCTGTACCGGCTCGAGGACGCGCTCGGCACCGTGCTGGGCGTGACCTGCATGGTCGTGGACATCACCGAGCAGCACCGGGCGCAGACCGAGGCCGAGGCGGCACGCCGGCGCCTCGCGGTGATCGCCGACGCGTCCACCCGTATCGGCACCACCCTCGACCTGGACCGCACGGCATGCGAACTGGCCGATGTCGCCGTCCCCGAGCTCGCCGACATCGCGGCCGTGGACCTGCTGGAGGCGGTGGTGGAGGGCAGACGCAGCATCCTCGGCCCCACCGAACCGGCCGTGATCCGCGCCCTGGCCGTCCAGGCGGAGCATCCGTCGGAGGCGCTCGATGCCGCCGATCCGCCCGGCCAGATCGCGCGGTACGCACCCGACCGGCTGGTCACCGAGTGCGTGCGCACCGGCAGCCCGGTGATGCTGGCCGAGGTCGAGCCCGCGGACCTGCCCCGCATCGCCCGTTCCCTCGAGGCCGCCGAGCAGCTGGCCCGCGCGGGGGTGCACTCCTATCTGGCCGTGCCGCTGATCGCCCGCGGCGAGGTGCTGGGCGCCCTCGACCTGAAGCGGATGACCAACCCCCTGCCCTTCGGGGACGACGACCTGCTGCTGGCCCGGGAGTTGGCGGCCCGCGCTGCCGTACAGATCGACAACGCCCGCTGGTACCAGAACGCCCGCAACACCGCCCTCACCCTCCAGCGCAGTCTGCTGCCGAGCCATCCGCCGATGACGGGCGGCCTGGAGGTCGCCTCCCGCTACCAGCCCGCGGGCGCCACGGCGGAGGTCGGCGGCGACTGGTTCGACGTGATCCCGCTGGACGGCGGCAAGACCGCGCTGGTCGTCGGTGACGTGATGGGCAGCGGGGTGAACGCCGCCGCGACCATGGGCCGGCTGCGGACCGCGACCAACACCCTCGCCTCCCTCGACCTCGACCCCGCCCGGCTGCTGGAACACCTGGACAGGACCACGGAGGGCCTGGACCAGGCCATCGCCACCTGTGTGTACGCGGTCCACGACCCGCGGCTGCGGCAGTGCAGGATCGCCAACGCCGGGCACCTGCCACCGGTCCGCCTGCGCGACGGCCACGCCCCGGAACTGCTCGAACTGCCCACCGGGGCACCACTGGGGGTGGGCGGAGTGGCCTTCTCCACCACCACCGTGTCGCTGGAGCCCGGCGACCGGCTGGTGTTCTACACCGACGGCCTCGTCGAGACCCGCCAACACCCGCTGGACGAACGCCTCGACGCCCTGCTGCGCCTCCTCGACGGCCCCGACCGCCCCCTGGAGGAGGTCTGCGACCTCCTGCTGCGCACACTGCACCAGCCCGACAACTCCGACGACGTCGCCCTGCTCATCGCACGGGTGGCGACGCCGGGTTAGGCCCCGGGCGGCCCTGGGACGGCCAAAGACACCGTGCCGAGCACGACTTGGGCGTACCGCTCCTCGCACACCGCCGGGCGGGCTGTCAGGCCGCCGCGGGTGAAGGCCTCGACGGCGGCCGCGGTCTGCCGCTCGCTCGTCTCGACGAGCAGGCAGCCGCCCGGCGCCAGCCAGCGCGCCGCCTCACCGGCGACCCTGCGCAGCAGGTCCAGGCCGTCGGCGCCGCCGTCGAGGGCGGTCAGCGGCTCGTGGTCACGTGCCTCGGCGGGCAGCAGGGCGACCTCGCCGGTGGGCACGTAGGGGACGTTGGCGGCGAGGATGTCGACACGGCCGCGCAGGGCCGGGGGCAGCGCCCCGAACAGGTCACCGGTGTGGACCTGGCCGCCGTACGCGGCGACGTTACGGCGGGCGCAGCGCACCGCGGCCGGGTCGATGTCGGCGGCGTGCAGGGCGACCGGGCCCAGCGCCGCGGCGAGCGCGGCCCCGACGGCGCCTGAGCCGCAGCACAGGTCCACCACCACACGGGCCTCCGGGACTTGGGCGAGGGCCTGCTCGACCAGGAACTCGGTACGGCGGCGGGGGACGAAGACGCCGGGTTCGACGGCGATGCGCAGTCCGCGGAACTCGGCCCAGCCGAGGACCAGTTCGAGGGGTTGGCCGGCCGCACGCCGGTCCACCAGGGCGGCGAGCTCGGGCCCGGAGCCGGCGGTGGTCAGCAGCAACCGTGCCTCGTCTTCGGCGAAGACACAGCCCGCGGCGCGCAACGTGGCGACGACGGCGTCACGGGAGAGGGAAAGGGGAGACAGGGAAGACAAAGGGGGCCTCTCGGAATCCGAAGGGCGCTCCTCGGGTCACCGGCGAACGGCGACGGCACCGACGCGCGGGGAGAGCACCCGACCTGACACTGCGGTAATGGGTCTCACCCCCTCGGTGCGACACGTCCGGGACGCTCCGCGGACGGCCGTCAGCCTACCCAGTGATCTCCGCCGATGTCTGCCGAGTTGTGATGAACGGCGGCTGCCGGGCCACCGACCTCGCGGCGCGCTACGCCCTGGACAAGTCCACCGTGAGCCGCCAGGTGGCCGCCCTGGAGCGCGACGGCCTCATCGGGCGCAGCCTCGACCCGGACGACCACCGGGTGCAGGTGCTGCACCTGGCGGACGCCGGGCGGCGGCTCCTCGCCCAGGTCACCGAGCGGCGGCGGACGGTGGTGCGGGAGCGGCCGGCCGACTGGCCGGACGAGGATCTGGAGCGGTTCGCCGAGTACCTGGTGCGCTACAACGCCGGTTGAGCCGCCGGTTCCAGAAGGTCCTCCGGGACGTGGGTGCCGAGGAAGACGGTGCTGCGGTGCAGACGGAAGCCCAGCGCCTCGTACAGCCGGATCGCGCCGGTGTTGTCCGCGGCCGCCTGCAGGAAGGGCGTCTCGCCGCGCTCCTGGATGCCGTGGGCGACGGCGAGCACCAGCCGTCCGGCCAGGCCCTGGCCCCGGACGGAAGGGTCGGTGCACACCGCGCTGATCTCCGTCCAGCCCGGCGGCCGCAGCCGCTCCCCCGCCATGGCGACCAGGGCACCGTCCCGGCGTATGCCGAGGTAGGTGCCGAGTTCGAGGGTGCGGGCCCGGAACGGTCCCGGGCGGGTGCGGGCGACCAGGTCGAGCATCTCGGGCACGTCGGCCGGGCCGAGGCGGACCGCCTCGGGGTCCGGTGCGCCCGCCACGTCCGGGCCGACGAGCTGCACGCCCTCGGCGCGGAAGACGGTCTCCCAGCCCTCGGGCGCCGGGCCCCGGAAGCCGATCAGCAGGGCCTCGTTGCCGGGACCGGCGAGAGCGGCGATGTCGGCCCAGTCGGCGGGCTCCGGGTCCTCGGGAAGCGCCACCCAGGGCGCCACCTCGGCGGGGTAGCGCAGGACCCGGCCCCGCTGCTCGGCGAGCCGGGCCTGCGGGCCGGTCAGCGCGGTCCAGGCCGGGTTGTCGAGGACCTGCTCGTACGCCTTGGACATCTGCTCCCTCTCTCCTTCGCCGCCACAGAAACCAAGCAAGATCGGCGGGCGGCTATTCCCGCCCGGCCGGACCAGTACGGTTGAATGAGCAACGTACTGATCACGGCCGTCCCGGCGGTCTGGAGGCACCACCCGCATGAACGTCACCCGAGGCTTCACCGGACGCCCACGCGTCCCCGACCCCGGACTGCCACCCGGCCAGTACGACGCCGGCGACGACTGGCCCGTGCTGTCCGCCGAGGTCACGCCCGATCTCGCGCCCGCAGAGTGGACGTTCCGCGTCGACGGCCTGGTCGACGAACCCCGCACCTGGACCTGGGACGAGGCCCACGCGCTGCCCGGATCGGTCTACGAGGGCGACATCCACTGCGTGACGAGCTGGTCGAAGTTCGGGGTGCGGTTCGGGGGCGTCTCCCTGGACGCCTTCCTCAGTGTGGTCCGGCCCCATGCCTGCGCCACCCATGCCGTGGCCTACTCACACACCGGGTACACCACGAACCTCCCGCTCGCGGACCTCACCGGCGGGCGCGCCTGGATCGCCTGGGAGTACGACGGCCGGCCGCTCGCCCCGGAGCACGGCGGCCCGGCGCGGCTGCTGGTGCCGCATCTGTACTTCTGGAAGAGCGCCAAGTGGATCGCGGGCCTGCGGATCCTCGACCACGACGAGCCGGGCTTCTGGGAGCAGAACGGCTACCACGAGCGGGGCAACCCGTGGGAGGAGCAGCGGTACTCCGGTGACTGAGACCTTCACTCCCCCGACCCGCTTCGCCGTGCCGGGACGTATCGCGGTGAGTCAGCAGACGGCGACGGTGTGGCAGACCGCCACCATCGCCGAGATCCGGCGCGAGACCCCGCGCGCGGCCACCGTCCGGCTCGCGGTGCCCGCCTGGGCGGGGCATCTGCCCGGCCAGCATCTGATGCTGCGGCTGACCGCCGAGGACGGCTACGCGGCCCAGCGCCACTATTCGATCGCGTCCGCGCCCGACGACTCCGGGCACATCGAGCTGACCCTGGACCATGTCGAGGGCGGCGAGGTCTCCGGCTGGTTCCACACCGTCGCCCGGCCCGGCGACCGGGTCGAGGTCCGCGGACCGGTCAGCGGCTTCTTCGCCTGGCCCGGTGACCGGCCGGCGCTGCTGATCGGCGCCGGATCCGGGGTCGTCCCGCTGATGTCGATGGTCCGCCACCACCGGGCGCGCGGCCTGGACGTGCCGCTGCGGCTGCTGGTGTCGGCGCGCAGCCCCGAGGAGCTGATCTACGCGCGGGAGTACGGCGCGGAGACGACGCCCGTGTTCACGCGGAGCGCGCCGGAGGGCCTGCCGGTCGGACGTGTGTCGGCCGCACATGTGGCGCCGCTCCTGGCCGAGCGGCCGCCTGGTGGGTGGGAGGCCTATGTGTGCGGCTCCAACGGGTTCGCCGAGCACGCCTCGCGGCTGCTCGTGGAGGCGGGCCAGCCGGTCGACCGGATCCGCATCGAGCGCTTCGGCTGACTTCCGCGCGCCTCGGCGGGTACGCGGCCGGCGTGACGAGGACGCGAGCACCCGGCCGGCGCCGCCGGGACAACCCGCTGCGGCGCCGGTCCGATGTCATGGAGGCGTGGGCGCTAGTGGTGGTGGCCGTCCTGCTGTTCCTGGCCGCGCCGCTGGCCGGGGTGGTGGCGGGCTGGTGGGCCCATGACGACGCCCGGGCCACGGCGGCGGCCCAGCGCGCCGACCGCCACCGGATCCGCGCGCAGGTGACCGGCGCGGCGGCCTCGGGATCCCTCCCCACCGTGCAGAGCACCGAGCGCAAGCAACGGGTGACGGTGCGCTGGACGGACCCGGACGGCACGCGCCGCACGGACACGGCCCTGGTCCCGGCCGGCGCCCTCCGCGGTGAGCGGGTCGACGTGTGGCTCGACTCCGCTGGCCGCAGCGTCTCCCCACCGACGACCGGGGCGACGATCTGGCAGCACACCGTGACGATCGGCGTCTGCGCGACGGCCGGTACTGCGGGCCTCGTCCTTCTCGGACACGCCCTGTTCCGCCGCGTCACGACCGCGCACCGGCTCACGGAGTGGGAGCGGGAGTGGGCCCGCGTCGAGCCGCAGTGGAGCCGACGGGACGCCTGAAGAGCGGGCGGTGACCCGACCACCAGGGAGGATGGGCCCGTCGCCGGCGATCTCCCGCCCGGCATGCCCGGCTGCCAACTCGGCCGCCCCGACCAGCACTTCTGCCCTGCGGCCGGGCCGCCGACCGGACTCGCCACGGCGTCGGCACGGGACGCGGACCCCGGGATGATCTGGCGAAAGGTCCGATCACCCCCGTACCGTGTGATCATCCGCAGGCCCTCCTCCCAAAGGCGGTCTTCCATGGCCCTGTTCGACCTTCCGCTCGACGAACTGCGGGAGTACCGCAGTGACTCCGTCGTGCCCGAGGACTTCGACCCCTTCTGGTCCAAGACACTCCAGGAGGCCCGCGCACACGATCTGGACGCCCGCTTCGAGCCGGTCGACACGGGGCTGGCCACGGTGACGGTGTACGACGTGACGTTCGCGGGGTTCGGCGGTCATCCGGTGAAGGGCTGGCTGACGCTGCCCGCGGCTGCTGAGGAACCGGTGCCGCTGGTGGTGGAGTTCGTCGGGTACGGGGGCGGGCGCGGGCTGCCGCACGAGCACCTGCTGTGGGCGTCCACCGGGCGCGCGCACTTCGTGATGGACACCCGCGGCCAGGGCAGCGCCTGGGGCGGTGGCGGCGGTACGGCGGACCCGGTGGGCGGGGCGCCCGCCTACCCCGGCTTCATGACGCGCGGTGTCGACGCACCCGAGAACTACTACTACCGGCGGGTGTTCACGGACGCGGTGCGCGCGGTGGAGGCGGCCCGTTCGCATCCGCTGACGGATGCCTCGCGGACCGTGGCGGTGGGCGCCAGCCAGGGTGGCGGGATCACGATCGCCGTGGGCGGTCTGGTGCCGGACCTGACGGCCGTCGCCCCGGACGTGCCGTTCCTGTGCGACTACCCGCGCGCCGCGACGCTGACCGACCGGCACCCGTACCGCGAGATCGGCCTCTACCTCAAGACGCACCGCGGCCGCGGCGAGGACGTGCTGCGCACGCTCTCCTACTTCGACGGCGTCCACTTCGCCGCCCGCGGCACGGCCCCCGCCCTGTTCTCGGCCGCCCTGGAGGACCAGACCTGCCCGCCCTCGACCGTCTTCGCGGCCTACAACGCCTGGGCGCACGACGCCAAGGCGATCGAGGTGTACGAGTTCAACGACCACGAGGGCGGCGGGCCGTATCACGAGGCGGCCAAGATGCGCTGGCTGGGGTCGTACGTCTGACGCGTGCGGTGATCCGTGGGCCGGTTTCGGCCGAACCGGCCCGACGGCCTTCCCTGCTGGTTTAGACCAATGGTAGATCTGGTGGCGCAATGAGTCGGCATGGCTACGGCACGTCACCAACAGGAGGGCGCGGCATGGCCCGCACCACCCCGCACGACCACTCGCTCACCGAGGCACAGCCCCTCTACTGGCGGATCGCGACGCAGTTGCTCGGCGAGCTGCGCGACGGCACGATCCCGCCCGGCGAACGGCTGCCGGGCGAGCGGCACTTGGCCCGGCACTTCGGGGTCAGCAGGGAGACCGTACGGCAGGCGCTGGAGGTGCTGCGGCACGACGGCCTGGTCGCCACCGACCGGCGCGGCAGCCACGCCACACTGCCCGGTCTGCCGGTCGAGAATCCCGCGGCGCTCACCTTCCCGGTCGGCGCCCGGGCGGCCGATCCGGGCGCCGTCGACCGGGCGACGGTGGCGTGGGAGACGCCCCCGCCGGGCCACGCCGAGGCCCTGGGCCTGGCCCCGCACCGCCGGACCCTCGTGCACCGCTACGAGTCCGCGGGCGCCGACGGGGGCGGCCGCCGCATGGCCGTCACGTCCTTCTCCGACGTGGCCGTGGCCGAGGTGGCGGAACTGGCCCGCTACCGGGACCGCGCCGACGGCTCCACCTCGGCCCAACTGCACCGCGCCTACGACTGGATGCGCAAGGCGGGCCTGGACCTTCACCACCGGGACTCCATCACCCCGCTCGCGGGCGCGGCGTCGGTACGGGTCACGCGGCGCGTGCACGACCAGTACGCCCGTCCGCTGGAGATCACCGAACTGGTCGTGGACGCCCGACAGGACGCGCTGGTCTACGAGTTCACGCTGCCGGCGGCCGTCTGAGCAGGATCGTCCCTCACGTCGGCCGGCGCGCCACGATCACCCGGACCCTCGGGCTCCCGTCCCGCCGCCGGCCGAACTCGGGCAGGGGCTCCAGGGTGACGGAGAATCCGGCGCGCTCCAGCTCCGGGACCACCTCGCCCAGCCGGAACGCCCGGTAGTACATGACGAACGGCGGGCGCCACACGGCGTTGCGGATCCGCATCACCGCGTCGAAGCCGAGCAGCGTCCAGTACGCCCGCGATCCGGGGCCGGGCGGGGCGACGACCGGGAAGACGAACGCCCCGCCGTGCCGCAGGACGGAGCGCACCTGGGCGAACAGGCCCGGCAGTTCGCGGGGCAGGAAGTGCCCGAACGCGCCGAAGCTCACCGCGAGGTCGAAGGCGGGCGCGAACGGCAGGGCGCGGGCGTCGGCGCGGACGTAGGACACCGGCGGCGCGGCGGCGGGGCGGGGGCGCTCGCGGGCGACGGTGAGCATGCCCGCGCTGAAGTCGAGGCCGACGACTGCGCGGCGGCACACGCGCGTGAGGACGTCGGTCCCGGCGCCGGTGCCGCAGCACAGGTCGAGCCCGGTGCCGAAGGGCCCTTTGCGCTCCAGTGCCGCGGCGACGGCGTCGAGCACCGAGTCCGGGGTGCGGAAGGGGGTGTGGTCGAACTTCGGGGCGAGCAGGTCGTAGCCGCGTTCGACGGACGACAGCGCCTGGACGGCGAGTTCGCGCAGGGAGGGGCCTTCGGGGCTGAACATCCGCGTCAGCCTAGAGGACTCCGCTGCTTCAGTACGGCGAGAACGCGCTCGCACCAGCCCACGTTGCCGCGCTCGTAGTCGATGCCGGCGAGCAGGGTGAGATAGGGCCCGACGCGGTCGCTCACGCGCAGGTACTCCTCCTCGGACCGCCCGGCCAGCAGCCGCTCGCGCACCCGCTCGTAGCGGGCGAGTTTGCCCCGGGACCAGCTCATCCGCTCCTCGATCAGCGCGCGGGCGGGGCCGGGGTCCGCGTCGTCCAGGGCCTGGATCTTGATCATGAGTTCGTCGCGCAGGGCCGCCGGGCGGCGCACCGGCTCGGCGGCGAAGGAGTCCAGCTCCTCCCGGCCCGCCTCGGTGAGGGTGAACATCCGTTTGTTGGGCCGCCGTTCCTGCTGCACCACCCGGGCCTCGATCAGGCCGTCCTGTGTCAGGCGCTCCAGCTCCCGGTAGAGCTGCTGGGGGGTCGAGGCCCAGAAGTTCGCGAAGGACACGTCGAACACCTTGGACAGCTCGTATCCCGACGCCTCCCCCTCCAGGAGGGCGGCGAGGACGGCGTACTTCAGCGACATATGGACAACGCTAGCAGGGGGTGACTAATCTCTTCTGCACCTACTCAAAAAATTGACTATGGAGGCCGCGATGAAGGCGTTCCGCGAGGCGATCGAGGCATGGGACCTCGACGCCGCCGAGGCACTGCTGGCCGAGGACGTCGTCTTCACCAGCCCGGTGGTGTTCAAGCCGTACCCCGGCAAGGCGCTCACGGCCGCGATCCTGCGCGGGGTGGCGCGGGTCTTCGAGGACTTCCGCTACATCCGGGAGATCGACGACGCGGGCGGCCGGGACCACGCGCTGGTCTTCACCGCGCGCGTGGGCGACCGCGAGATCCAGGGCTGCGACTTCCTCCACGTCAACGAGGACGGCCTGATCGACGAGTTCACCGTCATGGTCCGCCCCCTGTCGGCCGCCCAGGCGCTCCAGGCCGCCATGGCCGCGCAGTTCGAGCAGATCGCCAAGGACGCGGAGGCACGTTCCGTCTGAGCCTCAGCCCTGGGGCCGACCGGTTTTTCCGCCGCCCTCGCCGTCCGCCACGCGCGGAACAGGCGAGGGCGGCGCCGCGTTGACGCAGGCAGGAGTGGCCGCCCCGCGGCTTGCCGGTGCGGCCGCGCCTCCCCCTGCTCCACGCAACCCTCGCCAGGCGCTGAACCGGCGTGGTACCGTCCCGTCAGCACTTGTGCACGCCCTGTCCAGGGCGCCGGTGCCAGTTCTCCTTCAGCCGGCCGGTGTCGTACCGGCCTCCTCGCCACCTCGTGACCAGCGGTTCCGTCGTACCCGAGGTGCTGTTTCCCGCCGCCCGGAGGCGCTTCGTCCGCCCCGTTCTCGCGGCTCCCCCTTCCTCGCATGTCCCATGCCGTACGTCCGTGAAAGGACACCCATCATGACCACCACACTCGAACCCCCCGTACAGCAGACCGCCCCGCAGACCGTCACCGGTGTGCTCGACATCGACGCAGGCGGGAAGGGGTTTCTGCGCGCCGGAAGCCTGCTCGCCGCCTCCTCCGACCTCCAGGTCTCCCCCGCCCTGATCCGCCGTCACGGCCTGCGCAAGGGCGACCTCGTCGAAGGCGTACGGGGCGACCGGCGGACCCTCACCGAGGTCGCCCGCGTCAACGGCCGCGCCCCCGAACGCGACCGCCGGAACTTCGGCGACCTGACGCCGCTGCACCCGAGCGAGCGGCTCCGGCTCGAACACCCGGCGGCCGGGCTCACCGGGCGCGTCGCCGACCTGATCGCCCCCGTCGGCAAGGGCCAGCGCGGGCTGATCGTCGCCCCGCCCAAGACCGGCAAGACGGTCCTGCTCCAGCAGATCGCCGCCGCGGTCGCCGGCAACCACCCCGAGGCCCGCCTGATGGTGGTGCTGCTCGACGAACGCCCCGAGGAAGTCACCGACATGCGGCGCTCCGTGCGCGGCGAGGTGTACGCCTCGACGTTCGACCGGGCGCCCAAGGACCACATCGCGCTCGCCGACCTCGTCATCGAGCGGGCCAAGCGGCTCGTCGAGGCGGGCGAGGACGTGGTGATCCTGCTCGACTCGCTGACCCGGCTGTGCCGGGCGCACAACAACGCGGCCGCCGCCGGTGGCCGCACCCTCAGCGGCGGCGTCGACGCTTCCGCGCTGATCGGCCCCAAGCGCTTCTTCGGCGCCGCCCGCGCGGCCGAGGAGGGCGGCTCGCTCACCATCCTCGCCACCGCCCTGGTCGAGACCGGCTCACGCGCCGACGACTACTTCTTCGAGGAGCTCAAGGGCACCGGCAACATGGAGCTGCGGCTCAGCCGCGACCTCGCCTTCCGCCGCGTCTTCCCGGCCGTCGACCTCAACCCCTCCGGCACCCGCCGCGAGGAACTGCTCCTGAGCCCGGCCGAGTTGACCGCCGTGCGCGGTCTGCGCCGGGTCCTCCAGGGCAAGGACGCCCTGGACACCCTCCTGCAGCGGATGCGCGAGACCCCGGACAACGCGACCTTCCTGCGCCGGATCCAGCCGACGCTGCCCGCGGATCCCGCCTGACCGACCCGGACCGCGTGCGGCATCCGGGTGCTCGCGGGCGACGCTCCGTCCGGGCAGCGCGGTGTGTCGCCGAGCGCTTTCTACGTTGATCATATGAAGATCGGATTCTCTTACCGGGTGACCGTCTCGGCCTGCGTGCTCTGTGTGGCGGGCCTGTGGGGGCTCACGCCCACCGCGGCGGCCGACCGGGGCGACACGGGCCCCGCCGCGGCGGCCGACCGGGGCGACGCCGGCCCCGGTGGGACGGAGCGGGGTCGGGGGGCGGCGGTTCCGCCGGCGTCGTTGCTGCACCGTCCCGGTACGCAGGTGCGGCTGCGCGCGGGGGCGCCCCGGGTGCCCCGGGTCTCGGCGCTGTCGTGGGTGGTCGCCGACGCCGGTACCGGTGAGGTGCTCGCCGCGCACGACGCGCACCGCAGACTGCCGCCCGCCAGCACCCTCAAGGCGCTCTTCGCCCTCACCCTGCTGCCCGCCCTGCCCGGCGGGATCCGGCACACGGTCGACGAGGAGGAGCTGGCGGGCGTCGGTGCGGGCAGCAGCCTGGTCGGGGTCGCCGAGGGGCGCACCTACCGGGTCACCGATCTGTGGAACGGGGTGTTCCTCAACTCCGGGAACGACGCCGTGCACGTCCTTGCGCGGCTGACCGGCGGCTGGCGCGCCACGGCCGCCCGGATGCAGGCCAAGGCCCGGGCGCTCGGCGCCCTCGACACCCAGGTGCTGTCGCCGGACGGCTACGACACACCGGGCCAGGTGTCCTCGGCGTACGACCTCGCGGTGTTCGGCCGGGCGGGGCTGCGCAACAAGGACTTCGCGCGGTACTGCGCCACCGTCGAGGCCAGGTTCCCGGGCCGCGGCGGATGGTCGTACCCCATCCGCAACACCAACCGGCTGCTGACCGGCGCCGACGGCGTCGCCCCCTACCCCGGCCTGATCGGCGTCAAGAACGGCTACACCAGCCGGGCCGGCCACACGCTGGTGTCGGCCGCCCGTAAGGGGAACCGGACCCTCGTCGTCACGGTGATGAACCCTCAGTACGGCGGCGGACTGGCCGTCTACGAGGAGGCCCGGGAGCTGCTGGACTGGGGTTTCGCCGCGGCTGGCCGGGTGGAACCGGTGGGCTCGCTGGACGCGCTGCGGGCCAGGCCCCGGCCGGGGCCCGAGCCGGTGTCCGAGCCGGTGTCCGCAGGGGCCGTCGCGGCGCCGGCGGAGGCGGGCCCGGGCTGGGCCGAGGCCGGACTGGTGGCGGCCGCCACCGTGCTCGGCGCCGGGGCCGTCGCGGTCGCCCTGCGGCTAAGGAAGGGCCGAACTGCGGGGAGTTGACCCACCGGCAGCCACAGCAGCAGCCCCAGCGTGATCCAGACGTAGGCGTTGGAGCCGAGGAAACCGTCGATGCCGGAGGCGTCGTCGAACCACAGCCACACCACGCTCGTGCACAGCACCGCGTACAGGGTGCCCGCGATGCGCGGGTGCCCGGCGCGGATCAGCACGGCGAACGAGGGCAGCAGCCACACCAGATGGTGCACCCAGGTGATGGGGCTGACCAGACACGCCGTCAGGCCCGTCAGGGCGAAGGCCGCGATCCACTCCCCCGCGGCGACCGCCCGGCTCGCCCGCCACGCCCACACGCACAACACCAGCAGCACGGCGACCGCCCACAGCGCGCGGTCCGGTGCGCCGAGCCGGGCCAGGACACCTTGCAGGGACTGGTTGGAGACGTACTCCAGGCGGCCGATACGGGTGGTGTCCCACAGGGCCCGGGTCCAGTAGAAGCGCGAGGCGTCCGGGGCCACCCAGGCCGCCAGGGCCGTCGCTCCGAGGGCCACGGCCGTGGCGACCGCGGCCGCCCGCCACCGGCGGGCCAGCAGGAGCAGGCCGATGAAGACGGCGGGCGTGAGTTTGATCGCGGCGGCCAGCCCGATGCCGTAGCCCGCCCGGCGCCCCCGTCCGGTGGCCAGGAGCCAGGCGTCCGTCAACACCAGGGCGAGCAGCACCACGTTGACCTGGCCGAAGCTGAACGTATCGCGCAGCGGCTCGAACAGGGCGAGCGCGCAGACGCCGAGCACGCAGCCGAACCAGCCGTGCCGCCGCCAGTCCCGTCCGGCCAGGATGCGCACCACCACGGCCAGCGCCGCAAGGTTGAGCAGCAGAGTGACGACGACGGCGGCGGGCAGGTCCAGCAGGGCCATGGGCAGCATGACGACGGCGGCGAACGGCGGGTAGGTGAAGCCGTACGTCGTGCCGGGGACCAGGTAGTCGTAGATGCGTCCGCCGTGGTGGATCCAGCTGTCCACGGTGCCGTGGTAGACGCGCAGGTCGAACCAGTCGCGCAACAGCGGCACGGTCGCGGTGAACACCGTCACGGCGGCGACGAGGAGCAGCGCGAGCGGCAGCCGTCCGCGGTCGGAGCGGGGCAGTCTCATGCGGTACGCCCCCGGCCCGGCGCGAGTTCCGCCTGGTGGGCCTGGAACAGCACGACCACCGCGAGCACCCCGCCGGAGACGGCCAGCACCAACTGGCCGGTGTCCGCCGGGCCCCCGCTGGGCAGGGTGGCGAGCGCCAGTACGCCCGTCACGGCCGCCACCCGGTGCCGCACCGAGGCGCTGGGCGCCGCGGCGGCGATGAGGAACAGGCCCCACAGGGCGTACCAGGGGCGGATCGCGGGACCGAGGGCGGCCACGGCGGCGAGGCTCAGGCCGAGCGCGTACACCGGGCGCGGTCTCAGCCGCAGCCAGATGACCGCGACGGCGACCACGGCCGCGGCGACCCCGAGCGCGTGCCACGCGGGCACGGCCAGGGGTGCCAGGTCGCTGCCGAGCCCTTCCAGGAGAGCGCGGGTGGCGCGGCCGAGGAGGCTGGTGAGCGCCCAGTTGTGCGGCGAGACCGGGGTGTCGAGGGCGCCGATCCAGCCGTATCCGGTACCGGCGACGGCGGTCGCTGCGACCGTCGTGGCGGCGGTGGCCGCCGCGGTCGTCCGCACGGCCCGGGCCGGCGGGCGGCCCGCCCGCACCTGGAGGACGACGACGGCGGCCAGGCCGAGCACCGCGGGCGCCTTGACCAGGGCGGCGAGGGTGACGAGTACGGCGCCCAGGACCGGCCACCGGCCGAGCGCGGCGACCAGGCCGAGCCCGAGCAGGCCGAGCATGACGGCGTCGTTGTGGGCCCCGGCGATCAGGTGCAGCAGGACCAGCGGGTTGAGCGCGCCGAGCCACAGGGCGGCGGCCGGATCGGCGCCGCTGTGCCGGGCCAGAGGGGGCAGGGCGGCCGCCATCAGGGCCACCCCGAGGAGGGCGACGAGCCGCATCCCGAAGAGCCCCGCGGGGAGTTCACCGCTGGTCAGCGCCGACAGCGCGGAGGCCAGGGCGAGGAAGACCGGGCCGTACGGCGCTCCCGTGTGCTGCCACAGCGGGGCGACCTCGTCGGCAAGCGGACCGCCGAGCCGGGACGGCCCGTGGGTGTAGACGTCGAGGTGGGCGTCCACCATGGCGCCCTGCGCGAGATAGCTGTACACGTCCCGGCTGAACAGCGGCGGGGCGAGCAGCAGCGGGGCCGCCCACACGGCGAGGGTGACCAGCAGGGCGCGGGGTGCCGGCGGTCCGTCGCCGAGCAGGAGACGGCCCAGCAGTGCCCATGCCGCTATCAGCAGGACGACGCCGAAGTACACACCGATCAGGCCGAGGGCGGCCTCGGCGGAGGAAGGGGCGAGGAGGTCCCGGACGGGCAGTGCTCCGGCGGTGCCGCCGCCTGCCGCGAGGGAGGCGGTACCGGCCAGTCCGAGCACCTGGCAGCGGCGGAGATCGACGGGAAAAGCCGTGGCCAACACGCGGTCAGCGTGTCAACGTCGGGTGGCCGGAAATCGACGCGGTTCCCTCCGGTGGGAAGCCGACGTGTGTCCGGCGCGTGGCAGCCTGGCCACCGACCGGAGGAGGCGGCGCATGGCCGATGTCCTGGAACTCTTCTGCTACCCCGTCAAGGGCTGCGCGGGTACGTCGGTGAGTGACGCGCTCCTCACCCCGGCGGGGCCGGCGCACGACCGCAGCTTCATGGTCATCGGCGAGGACGGTGTCCACCGCACCCAGCGCCGTCATCCCCGCCTCGCTCTGATCCGGCCCGCCGTCAGCGCCGACGGCAGCCGGCTCACCCTCGACGCGCGCGGCTCGACCGTGCACATCGACGTGACCACCTCCGCGCCGCGACGCGACGTCGACCTGTTCGGCGAGGCTTTCCAAGGGATCGACCAGGGCGACGAAGCCGCCGACTGGCTCTCGGAGGTGCTGGGCACCCCCAGCCGTCTGGTCCGGGTGCCTCCGGAACATGACCGGATCGCCGACGGCTGGACGCCGGGCCCGTCGGGTTACGCCGACAGCAGCGCCGTGCACCTGCTGACCCGGTCCTCCCTCGCCCTGCTCGACCAGCGGCTGCCCGAGCCGCTGCCGATGAACCGCTTCCGGCCGAACATCGTCGTCGGCGGCGACGGTTGGGCGGCCGATCCTCATGCCGAGGACCGCGCGCGCCGCATCACGATCGGCGGGACCGAACTCGGTTACGCCAAGCTCGCGGTGCGCTGCGCGGTCACCCTCGTCGACCAGGAGACCGGCGCCCGGCAGGGCAAGGAACCGCTGCGCACGCTCGCGGCCTACCGGCGCGCGGCGAGCGGAGGAGTGGTGTTCGGCGCCAAGTTCTCCGTGCTGCGGCCGGGAAAGCTGTCCGTCGGCGACGAGGTGGTCGTCCAGGAGTGGGGCGACGCCGAACGGTAGGCCCCGCTCACCGGAAGCGGGAGCTGGGTACCGGGCCCGAGGACGGCAGGTGGGCGCGGTCGCCCTGGAGCCAGGTGTCGCGTACGGCCGTCACGAACCGCGTGAGCCGTTCGTCCGGGTCCGCGGGCGACTCGCCGTCCCCCTCGTCCGGGGCCGGGTCGGCGGCGACGATGTCCGCGGCGATCTCGGACTCGGGGCGGGCGTCGGCGGCGGTGCGCTCCACTCCGCCGTCCTGCGCCTGCTGGAGCACTCCGTCCCAGGGTGCCGTGGCCGACTGGTGGAGCAGGGTGACGCTGTCGGCGGTGACGGCCGGCGGGTCGGTCCAGCAACTGGCGTGCTCGTGCAGGATCTGGCCGGGCGTCCGCTCGAAGAGATGGTCGATGATCTCGGGGCTCACCTCGTTCAGGTCGTACGCCACGACCACGGTGTCCGCCCGCTCGGGGGCGAAGGGCAGTGCCGGAAGTCCGAGCACCTCGGCCGCGGCCAGGCCCAGGATCCGGCTGCCGCGGTCGGGCAGCAGGGACACGGACGTGGGCCGTGCGCCGGCGGCGGCCAGCACCGTCCTCAGCCGGAGCAGGCCGTGCAGGCACTGGTCGCAGGTGTCCTGGAGCCAGGCGTACCGCCCCGTCATGCCCGCGTCGAAACCGTAGGGGGACAGCGTGCCGAGGACGGTGCCGCCCAGGACGTACTGCCAGCCCCGCAGATCCGAGCGGTCCAGCGCGCCGCCCGTCTCCACGCTCGCCGCGCGCTCCAGCATGCGGCGCTGACGGGCCTGCGCGGACAGCCACTGCTCGTCCTCCGGGTCCGTGAGCAGCGCGTGCTGACGGCGGGCCAGGGCGAGGTCGCCGGACATGAGGGCGTTGTGGACCAGGAGATAGCGGTCCGGCCAGGCGTCGAGGGTGCTTTCGTGCGCGGCCAGTACCTGTACGGCCTCGCCGTGCCGCTCCTCGCCCTCGTAGGCGGAGACCAGCTCGCGCAGCGCCGCCTTGGAGTCCGGCACCAGGCGCAGGGCCTCGCGCAGGGCGGGTATCGCCAGATGGGCGACGCCGCGCTCCACGCACGCGTACCCGAAGTCGTAGAGCTCCTGCGGCCGGTCGGGACGGGAGGCGAGGGCCTCGGCCGCTTGCCGGAGGTCGTCGAACCCGGCGGAACCGGCCGCCCGGGCGATGACGAGGGCCAGCTCGCCGAGGGGCAGTTCGTCCGTGCCGGACCGCAGGTGGCGCAGGGCGCCGGGGACGTCCCCGGCGTCCAGGGACTCCCAGGCCTTGAGGAGTTCGGGGGACTTCGGGCGACGAGACTTGCGCGAGAACATGAGGGCGATCTTCGCCCGGGGCGGGGCAGGGTCTCAACCGGATTAGGCGCCGCGCGCCCGCTCAGCGGTTCAGACCCTGCTCCCCCGTGCGACCGCGTGCTCCGCGATACGAGCCCGGCTCACCCACGCGCCCGCCCGCTACAGCGATTCCCACCCCGCCCACCCACGCACCCGCCCGCTCAGCGGTTCAAGCCGAGTTCGCCCGCGCGCATCCCGGCCTGGAAGCGGGACCCGGCGTCGAGGGTGTCGAGCAGTTCGGCGACCCGGCGTCGGTAGGTGCGCAGGGACATACCGAGTTCGCGCGCCGCGGTCACGTCGGTGACGCCCGAGCCCAGCGCGCGCAGGACCGTCCGGCTCCCCGCGTCGAGCCGGGGCCGCTCCGCGCGCAGGAACTCCTCAAGACCGGTGGCGGCCTCCCAGGCGGCCTCGTACAGCGCGTGGACGCCGCCGACCAGCGTGGGCGCGCTGGTCACGGTGTACTCACGGCCGCCGGGAGTGCCGGCCCCGGCGAGGATCGCGTACTGCCGGTCGATGATGATCGTCTCGTGCGGCAGAGCGGCGGCGGCGATCCGTACCTGGCCGCCCTCGGCGACGATGTCGCCCAGGTGCGCGCGGCTGTGCTCGTCGGCCAGCGCGGCGGGGCTGTACAGCTTGCGCACCCGCAGGGTGCCGCTGCGTCGGACCCGGTCCCGGGCCGCCTGCCGGGCGCCGTGGTGCGGCCAGGTGCCGAGGTCGCGGGCGGCGCAGACGAACTCCTCGCGAACCGCGGAGAACAGGTGCGCGGTGCGGGCGAGCAGCTCCAGGTCGCCGTGGATCGTCACGATCTCTGCCACGCGCTCATTCTGCCCGATGGCAGCAAGCTGCCACGGGCTCGCGGCACCGACGCCCCGCCTCCCAAGCTGGGTTCATGAGCGATGACTTCCGCCTCGGCGGCGACCTGTTGATCAACCGGATGGGCTTCGGAGCCATGCGCCTGCCCACGAACTCCTTCCACGGCCCGGCCCGCGATCCCGAAGCCGGCCGGGCCGTCCTGCGCCGAGCAGTCGAACTCGGCGTCGACCACATCGACACCGCCGCCTTCTACACCAGCGGCGACGGCACGGTCCGGGCCAACACCCTGATCCGTGAAGCCCTTCACCCCTACCCCGGCGGCCTGGTCATCGCGACCAAGGTCGGCCCCGTCTTCACCGCCGACGGGGGCCTGGCCGCCACGTCCGACCCTGGTGCCCTGCGCGCACTGGTCGAGGAGAATCTCACCGGACTCGGCCTGGACCGCCTCGACTTGGTCTATCTGCGCATCGGCGGCCTCGCACTCCCACCGCGCGGTGAGTCGGTCGCCGCGCGCTTCACCGCGCTGGCCGCGCTGCGGGAGGAAGGGCTGATCCGCCACCTCGGCCTGAGCCATGTGGATGCCGCCCATCTCGCCGAGGCCCGAGCCATCGCACCCGTCGCCGCGGTGCAGAACCACTTCCACGCCGCCCGGCGCGACGACACCGAGGTGCTGGCCGCCTGCGAGCGGGCGGGCATCGCCTATGTGCCGTTCTTCCCCCTGGGTGGTGGCGTGAGCGACCTCAACGGGGAGCGCATGGCCAGGGTCGCCGGCCGGCACGGGGCCACGGTTCCGCAGATCGCCCTGGCCTGGCTGCTCGCCCGCTCCCCCGTCACCCTGGCCATCCCCGGCACCGGCTCCCTCGCCCACCTGGAGGAGAACACCGCGGCCGGATCGATCGTCCTCACCGAGGAAGACCTGGCCGACCTGGCGGCACAGCGGACCGCGCCGGTCAGAACACCGACAGCCCCGTCAGCGTCGTGAAGCGGTCCAGCGCCGCGACGCCCGCCACCGAGTTGCCGCGCTCGTCGAGGCCCGGGCTCCATACGCACAGCGTGCAGCGCCCGGGCACGACGGCGATGATGCCGCCGCCCACCCCGCTCTTGCCGGGCAGGCCCACGCGGTAGGCGAAGTCGCCCGCCGCGTCGTACGTCCCGCAGGTCAGCATCACGGCGTTGACCTGCTTGGCCTGGCTGCGGGTCAGCAGCCGGGAGCCGTCGGCGCGGACGCCGTGCCGGGCGAGGAAGCCGGTGGCCAGGGCGAGGTCGGCGCAGGAGGCGCGGATCGAGCACTGGCGGAAGTACTGGTCGAGCAGGGCCGGTACGGGGTTGTCGATGTTGCCGTAGGAGGCCATGAAGTGGGCCAGGGCGGCGTTGCGGTCGCCGTGCGCGGCCTCGGAGGCGGCGACATCCGTGTCGAAGTCCAGCGTCGGGTCGCCGCTCTCCGCGCGCAGGAAGGACAGGAGTTCGCCCGCCGCGTCGCCGGTACGGGTCTGGAGGCGATCGGTGACGACGAGGGCGCCGGCGTTGATGAACGGGTTGCGCGGGATGCCGTTCTCGTACTCCAGCTGCACCAGCGAGTTGAAGGGGTTGCCGGAGGGCTCTCGGCCCACGTGCTCCCACAGTTCGTCACCCTCGCGGGCCAGGTCCAGGGCGAGGGTGAAGACCTTGGTGATGGACTGGGTGGAGAAGGGTCGGCGCCACTCCCCCACCCCGTACACCGTGCCGTCGAGTTCGGCGACGGCCATGCCGAAACTGCGCGGGTCGCAGGCCGCGAGCGCCGGGATGTAGTCGGCGGCGCGGCCGCGGCCCGGGGTGCGCCCGATCTCGTCGGCGATGCGCTCCAGGACCGGCTGGAAGGTCTGGGACGAGGGTGCAACGCTCATGATCACCATTGTGCCTCCGGGCCGGTCGACGAGGCCGGGGCGGCCGTACCGGACGTCAGTCAGCCGGCCGCGGCGGGCAGGGGGCGCCGGCCGGGGGGCGCAGCGAGTTCGGACTGACGCCGAAGCTCGCGGCCCGGGCAGGCCGGCCGCGGTCTCCTGCGACACCGGCTCGGGGAGCCGCCCGACCGGCCGCACACGGCCCGCACCCACACGCCCCCAGAGGCGACGGCCACACACGGCCCGCACCCTCACCCGCACGCCCCAGAAGCGAGCCGCGTCCCTAGGCGCACGGCGCGACAGCGACCGGCTCCAGGGACCGCACCGGCCGCACACACCCCACCGCCCGGCCGCCCCCGAGAAGCGCCTCGCCCTGGAACTCGGTGAGGAGCGACGGATCGACCCCGGCCCGCGCGAGCGCCGCCGCCGCGACCGGGACCCGCGCCCGGTTCGCCCCGTCGGAGATCTTCACGGCGACCGCCCGCCCGTCGGGCAGTGCGGCGACCTGCACGCCCTCGAAGCCGTCCTTCGCCAGCAGCCCCGGCACGGCCCGCATCAGCGCCGCCACGTCCCGCCCGCTGCCGGAGGCCATCTCCGCGTGCTCCCGCATGGCGTCGGCGACCCGTGCCTCGGGCGTACCCGGCGCGGCGGCCGTGATCCGGGCCGCGGCCCGGGCCAGCCCGTGCAGCGAGACGGAGAACAGCGGAGCCCCGCAGCCGTCCACCGTCACCTGCGCGATGCGCTGGCCGGTGAGGTCCTCGACGATCTCGGCGATCGCCTGCTGAAGCGGGTGCCCAGGGTCGAGGTATCCCTCCAGCGGCCACCCGTTCAACCGGCAGGTGTACAGCATCGCCGCGTGCTTGCCGGAGCAGTTCTGGGCCAGGCGCGAGGGCAGCCGCCCCTCCCGTACCCAGGCGTCGCGGACCACCGGGCCGAACGGCATGTCCGGCACGTTGCGCAGGGCGCTCTCGGAGACACCGGCCAGCTCGAGGATCCGCCGGGTACCGGCGAGGTGCCGCTCCTCGCCCGAGTGGCTGGCCGCGGCGAGCGAGAGCAGCTCGCCGTCGAGCGGCAGCCCGGCGCGGACCATGGCGACGGCCTGCACGGGCTTGAGCGCCGAGCGGGGGTAGAACGCGGCCTCGATGTCGCCGACCTGGAAGCGGACCTCGCCCCCGGTGCCGAGCACGACGACCGAGCCGTAGTGGATGCCTTCCACGACTCCGCCGCGTATGAGGTGGGCGACGGGGGCGTGCAGGGGCTCACGGAGAAGGGGTGCGTCCGGGAGGGAGGTGCTGTACATCACTGCCTGTTTCCTGGGGTGGTGGGCGGCGGCCGGGGCGCGGGTCACGCGTCGGCCTGCCGGGATGCCGTGCGCGCCGGGCGCACGATGTCCGTGAGGGTGGTCGCGACGCGGTCGAGGTGATGCGCCATCGCCTCGGTGGCGTCCTGCTCCGAACCGGCGATCAGTGCCTCGACGATCGCCCGGTGCTCGCGGTTGGACTGCTCGCGACGGCCGCCGAGTTCGTTGAGGAAGGCCGACTGGCGTGCCAGGGCGTCCCGGATCTCCTCGATGACCCGGCGGAAGACCGGGTTCTGGGCGGCCTCGGCCACGGCGAGGTGGAAGAGGGTGTCCATCGCGACCCACGCGGTGGTGTCCGTCTCGCGTTCCATACGGTCGAGCAGATGGGCCAGGTGGTCGAGGTTGTCCGGGGTGCGGCGCCGGGCCGCGTATCCGGCGACCGGGATCTCGACGTGCCGGCGCACCTCCAGCAGATCGCTGGCCGCGTAGTCGCCGAAGGTCGGGTCCTCGACGGCGGAGGCGACGACGAAGGTGCCCTTGCCGGTCTTGGAGACGGTCAGGCCCATGGTCTGCAGTGCCCGGAGGGCCTCGCGCAGCACGGGTCGGCTGATCTCCAGGGTGCGGCACAGCTCCACCTCGGAGGGGAGCTTGTCGCCCACGGCGTACTCGCCGCGTTCGATGGCGGCGCGCAGATGCGCGAGCACCGCCTCCATGGCACTGACGCGCCGGGGAGGCTGTCCGGCTGTCCGGCTGTCTGACAGGTTCACGGGTGTGATGGTCCGGATGGCGGAGGGTGCTGTCAAGGCGCCCCCGCCCCCACTGCGGGTCAACCCCACAGCGCCCCGGCGAGCCATACGCCCGTGAAGGCGGCGCCGAGGCCGAGGACCAGGCTCCCGGCGACGTTGCCCAGCGCGTACAGCCCGGCCCCCGTCTCGGCCAGCCGCAGGGTGTCGTAGGAGAAGGTCGAGTACGTGGTCAGCGCCCCGCACAGACCGGTGCCGAGCAGCAGCTGGAGGTGAGGGCTCGCGGCGCCGGTGAGCAGGCCGAGGGCCAGGCAGCCGGTGATGTTGACCGCGAAGGTGCCCCAGGGGAACACCGAGTCGTGCCGGGACCGCACCGCGCGGTCGGTGAGGTAGCGCAGCGGGGCGCCGACCATGGCGCCCGCGACGACGAGCAGCCAGTTCACGAGGGGTTCCCCCCTTCGGTGCGGCCGGCCTCGTCCTCCCTGGTCGACCCCTCGCGGCCGCTGTGCCGCCGCACGATCCGGCGGGTCGTCGCCGCGCCGAGCCAGACCGCCGTCAGGGCCGCGAGGAGGGTCGCGGCGAGGTAGGCCAGGCCCGTGCCGGGGTGGCCGGAGTCGAGCAGCTTCCGGATGTCGACGGCGTACGTCGAGAAGGTGGTGAAGCCGCCCAGGACGCCGGTGGCGACGAAGGGGCGTACCAGGCGAGGGGCGCTCCACGCCTTGGTGATGATCACCATGAACGCGCCGATCACGGCGCAGCCGATGACGTTGGTCCAGAAGGTCGCCCAGGGGAATCCGCCGGGGCTCAGGGGCCACCACAGGGAGAGGGCGTACCGGCCGGTGGCCCCGAGGGCGCCGCCGAGCGCGATCACGGCGAGGACGGGTGCCTGGCCGCGCAGAACGGGCGGTCTCGGGGTGCGGGCGGCCCGCGGCTCGGTGTCCGAGGCTGACATGGTCGTACGTCTCCTGCCGGGACGGCCCGGTAGGGGCCGGTCAACAGGGTAACGCCGGGCTCAGGTCGCGGCGGGCGGCTCGCACAGGGCGACTCCGCGCTCCCACAAGCTGCCCAGGACGAGGTGGCCCCCGGCCTCGCAGACGCTGGTCACCATGCGGAAGCGGGAGTGGCGGCGGGCCAGGTGGTGGCGGATCGCGCCGGTGTCGTCGACGGCGAGGACGCCGATCGTGCCGGTGGGACGGAAGGGGGCGCGGACGGCGACCCGGGCGGCGGCGCGGCGGACGGCGGGGGTGGCGCGGTGCAGCAGATCGAGGGGTGGCACGCGCGGGCCGGCGAGGGCGACCCAGAGGGGGCCGTCCGAGGTGCCGCGCCAGAGGTTGTCGGGCATGCCGGGGAGGTGCTCGACGAAGGGTTCGGCGCGGCCCGCCTTCGGTCCGGTGAGCCAGTAGCGGGTCAGGCGGCAGGCGCCGGTCTCGGCGACGACCAGGAAGGACTCATCGGCGCTCGGGGCGAGGCCGTTGGCGAACCGCAGTCCGTCCAGGAGGACTTCGGGGGTGTCCGCGCCGGGTGCCAGGCGCAGGAGGCGGCCGGTTCCGGTGTCTTCGGTCAGGTCGCCGATCCAGTGTTCCAGGGGGTAGCGGCGGCTGGAGACGGTGAAGCAGACGCTGCCGTCGGCGAGCGCCACGGCGTTGCTGGCGAAGCGCAGCCGCTCCCCCGCCACCGAGTCGGCGAGGATGCGGACGGTGCCGTCGGTGAGGTCGACGCGGAGCAGTCCCTGTTCGGCGTCGCACACCAGCAGCGTGTCGTCGGTGAGGAGTTCCAGGCCGAGCGGGCGGCCGCCGGTCTCGGCGAGCACGCGGACGCGGACGTGGCCGGGGTCCGCCAGTCCGTCGAGCCCGAGGATGCGGCCGTCCTCGACGCCGGTGAGGACCCGGCCGCGGGAGTCGGCGACCACGTCCTCGGGGCCACGGCCGCCGATCGCGATGTACCGGTGCGGGACGAGGGTGCGGGGACGGTTCATGCGCTCCCTCTACCAGCCCTTCTCGAAGATGCGCGCGACCTCGGCGATGCGCACCTCGTCGCGCCGGTAGTACGTGCGCCGCCGGATCCGCCGGGTGCGCAGCAGGCCGACGCAGGCGAGCAGGCTCAGATGGGTGTCGGCGACCGGCGGGGCCACCCCGAGTTTGCGGGCGACGGCGTCGGAGGTGACGCCGTCCTCGACGAGGTCGCCGTGCGGCTGGGGCGGGAAGTGCGCGGCCGGATCCTTCAGCCACTCCAGGATGTCCAGGCGCTTCGTGCTCACCGGTGTCCTCAACATCATGCCCCCTCCGTCCGGTCCTCCTCGTAGCGCGTGTTCCCCACTGTTCCGCAGTCGATGCCGACATGTCCGGCACTCCCCGCGCAATGGCCGGTAGCGAACTGTCGTGCGATCCCGAGGCGTGCGAGCTGGTACGAGCAAGGCCCGGCCGCGCGTTCCCGCGGCCGGGCCCCGTTTCTCTGCGGTGGGGTCAGCGGTGGCTGAACCAGGCCATCGCCGGGAGGGCCCTGTCGTCGTAGCCGAACAGTGCCTGGTTCTCCCAGCCGTTGCCGGAGGCGGGGTCGGTGGGGTCCCAGCCGTTGCCGGTGACCGCGGTCCAGGTCGACTCCCAGTAGAAGACGCCGAGTCCGCGGCCGTTCGGGACGGCCTCCACGATGCTCGCGATGTCGTTCATCCAGCGGGTCTGGCCGGCCGGGGTGGCCGGGTAGCCGGGGACCAGTTCGCTGTCGAGGTCGATGATGTTCTCGTGCGTGTCCTCGCTGTCCAGCCGGAAGGGGTAGGCCGTCTCAGCGACGAAGACGGGCTTGCCGTAGCGCCCGGCCGCGTCGTCCAGGGTGGTCTGGAAGTCGTGCAGCGTGCCGTGCCAGTAGCCGTAGTAGGACAGGCCGATGACGTCGAACTTGACGCCGTTCGCGACCGCGCTGTCGAACCACCAGCGGGTGCCGGAGAGGTCACCGCCCTTGGCGAGGTGCAGCGCCACCTGGGTGGCGGAGTTGACCGCCTTGACCGCGTCGTAGCCGGAGTTGAGCAGACCGGCGAGCTGCGACCAGTTGCTGGTGGAGCCCTCGGACCAGAGCATGCCGCCGTTGATCTCGTTGCCGACCTGGACCATGTCGGCGGTGGTGCCCTGCGCCTTGAGGGCGTTGAGGACGTCGTACGTGTGGTGGTAGACGTCCGTCTTGAGCTGACTGTAGGAGTGTCCCGCCCAGGCGGCCGGCTTGCTCTGGGCGCCCGGGTCGGCCCAGGTGTCCGAGTAGTGGAAGTCCACCAGCAGTTTCATGCCCTGCGCCTTGACGCGCTTGGCCAGGGCGAGGACCCGGGCCTTGTTGTTGTAGCCGTCGGCCGGGTTCACCCAGACCTTCACGCGGGCGTAGTTCTGTCCGGCGGACTTCAGGACGGCGAGCGGATCGGCGAGCGTGCCGGAGCTGGTGCGGTAAGTGCCGCCCAGCGCTTCGCTCTTGGGGATCGAGGAGACGTCGGAACCCTTGATCGAGGTACTGGACGTACCGGAGGTGAAGGTCAGGTCGTCAACATTGATCCAGTTGCCCGCGTTCGCGTCACTGTTGACGCTGATGGTGCACTGGTTGCTCGTCACCTTGACCGGCACGACGATCCGGATCCACCCACTGGCGGACACCGGCAGGTTCGTGCGCTGCTCCGCGCTGCCGCAGTTCTTGAGGGCCAGGTAGGCGGAGTTCTGCCCGCCGCCGGAGCGGACCCAGGCGGTGAGCTTGTAATTGCCGTTGGTGAGCCCGGACAGGTACTGGTAGGTCTCCACCTTGTAGGCGGAGGACGACCAGTGGCTCAGCCGGTAACTCCCGCCGTGGCCGCCGGACTCCACGAAGGAGGCCGCGGTCGAACCGTACTCGGACCAGCCGGACGGGGTGGCGGCGCCCGCGGCGTCGGACTCGAAACCGCCGTTGGTGAGGGTGCTCGCCGCCTGGGCGCTCTGCGCGGGAAGTGCGGTGAGGGCGAGCCCGGCCGCGAGCGGCAGCAGCAGGGCCTTTAGGGTGCGTCTGGGATGGAACATCTTCGTCCGTCGTCCCTTCGACGTGGATGGGGATGGGGGTTCCCTCGCCCGGGATCAGCGGGCGGGGGCGCCCCTCCGCCCGCGGCTCTCGTGGCACGCGCGGGCGGAGGGGAGTCGGTTCAGCCGTCGAGCCGGACGACCCGGACGGCTCCGGCGGGCACGTCGAGGCGTCCCGCGGCCCGTTCGCCGGTGAGCAGTTCGGTGCCGTGCGTCTCCAGCGGCACCTTCGCGTCCGACGGGCTGTGGTTGATCGCGAACAGGTAGCTGCCCGACTCGCCGGTGCGGCGCACCACCTCGACGTCGTGCGGGAGGTCGGCGCGCGGGGCGATCCGCGCGTCCTCGGCGGCCCGGCCGAGCAGGGCGTCCAGGCCGTGCGCGTCGAGGCGGGTGGACACGTACCAGGCGGTGCCCTCGCCGCGCCGGTGCCGGGTGACCGCCGGGCGGCCCGCGGCGAGTCCGTCGGCGTACGTCCACACCGTCTCGGCCTCGCGGGGCACCACGACCTCGCTCCACACGTCGCCGGTGAGCTCGGCGCCGTCCGGGCCGGTGACCCGGACCGTGTCGCCCTGGAGCAGCGGCGAGAACTCCTCGACGGTCAGGCCCAGGACGTCACGCAGCGGTCCGGGGTAGGCGCCGTCGTGCACGGCGTCGTGCTCGTCGACGATGCCGGAGAAGTACGACACGACGAGGGTGCCGCCGTTGTCGACGTACTGCGTGAGGTTGCGCCCGGCCGCCTCCGTCAGCAGGTAGAGGGCGGGGACGACGACCAGGGGGTAGGCCGACAGGTCGGCCTCCGGGTGGGCGAAGTCGACCGTGAGGTGGCGGTCGTAGAGGGCCTCGTAGAAGGCGTCGGCGCGTTCGCGTGCGTCGTGGTCCTCGCTGGGGCGCCAGTCGAGGCCCTGCGCCCACCAGGAGTGCCAGTCCCACAGGACGGCCACGTCGGCCTGCGTCCGGGTGCCCCGGATCGGGTTCAACGCGTCGAGGGACGCGCCGAGTTCGACGACCTCCCGCCAGATGCGGGTGTCGGTGCCGCCGTGCGGGACCATCGCCGAGTGGAACTTCTCGGCGCCGCGCCGGGACTGGCGCCACTGGAAGAACATGGCGCCCTCGGAGCCGCGTGCCACATGGGCGAGGGAGTTGCGGGCCATCTGGCCGGGGGCCTTGGCGGGGTTGCGGGGCTGCCAGTTGACGCCCGAGGTGGAATGCTCCAGCAGGATCCAGGGCGCTCCCCCGGCCACCGAGCGGGTCAGGTCGGCGGCCATGGCGAGGTTGACGTGGGTGCGGCGGCCGTCGGTGATCAGGTAGTGGTCGTTGGTGACGATGTCGACCTCGCGGCCCCAGGCCCAGTAGTCGATCGAGTCGCACTGGCTGAGGGCGGTCATGAAGTTGGTGGTCACCGGGACGCCGGGGCTGAGGCGGTGCAGGATGTCCCGCTCCATCAGGAAGTTCTCGCGCAGGGTGGCGTCGGCGAAGCGGCGGTAGTCCAGCGCCTGGGCCGGGTTGCCGACGGTCGGGGTGGCGCGCGGCGGATTGATCTGCGCGAAGCCGGTGTAGCGCTGGCCCCAGAAGGCGGTGCCCCAGGCCTCGTTCACCGCCTCCAGGGTGCCGTACGTCGTCTCCAGCCAGCGGCGGAAGTGGGCGGCGCAGGAGTCGCAGTAGCAGGCCGAGACGGGGACGCCGTACTCGTTGTGCACGTGCCACATCGCCAGGGCGGGGTGGTCGGCGTAGCGCTCGGCGAGCCGGGTGGTGATGTTCGCGGCGGCGGCGCGGTAGTCGGTGTTACTGGGGCAGATGGCGCCGCGGGAGCCGAACTCGTAGCGCACGCCGTCGGCGGTCACCGGCAGGGCCTCGGGGTGCTCCCGGTAGAACCAGACGGGCGGGACGACGGTGGGGGTGCCGAGGTCCACGCGGATGCCGTTCGCGTGCAGCAGGTCGAGCAGGCGGTCCAGCCAGCCGAAGTCGTACTGCCCGCGCGCGGGTTCCAGCAGCGCCCAGGAGAAGATCCCGGCGCTCACCATGGTGACGCCGGCCTCCCGCATCAGCCGGACGTCCTCCTGCCAGACGCTCTCCGGCCACTGCTCGGGGTTGTAGTCCCCACCGAAGGCGAGCCTGGCGAGGCCCTTGGGGGTGGTCTCCGGCATGGAATCTCTCCCGGGTAATCGATCATTTGGGAACGTGCACACACATCCTCGGTGGTGCGAGCCCAACATAACCGCACAGCAACAACCATTGACAAGTGTCCGGGATGTTTCTCTACTGTGAACGCTCACAGAAGCATGGCAGGTTCTCGCAGCAGGCGGGAACCCCAGGTCAGGGGAGAGATCCATGCCCATCACAAAGCGCAGCGGGCTCAGCCGAATCACCGCCTCCAGCGTCGCTGTCGTCCTCGGAGCCACCGCCCTCGCCGCGTGCGGCTCGTCCGACGACGACACCGAGGCCGCGTCCGGTCCGGTGTCGCTGACGTACTGGACCTGGACGCCCGGCATGGACAAGGTCGTCGACCTGTGGAACAGCGGCCCGGGCAAGAAGGACCAGATCAAGGTCACGGTGAAGAAGCAGGCGTCCGGCGACACGCTGGTCACCAAGATTCTCACCGCGCACAAGGCCGGCAAGGCGCCCGACCTGGTCCAGGCCGAGTACCAGGCGCTTCCCACCCTGGTCAGCAATGACGCGCTCGCGGACATCTCGGGGGACACCGGCGAGGCGAAGACCAAGTTCGCCGAAGGCGTCTGGCAGCAGACCACCCTGGGCACGGACGCGGTCTACGCGATACCCCAGGACATCGGCCCGATGATGTTCTACTACCGCGAGGACCTGTTCAAGAAGTACGAGCTGACGGTCCCCAAGACCTGGGACGAGTTCGCCGAGACCGCCCGCAAGCTGAAGAAGGCGTCTCCCGAAACCGACCTCACCACCTTCTCCGCCAACGACTCCGGTCTCTTCGCGGGCCTGGCCCAGCAGGCCGGCGCCCGCTGGTGGACCACCGAGGGCGAGACCTGGAAGGTCGGCATCAATGACGCGGCGACCCAGAAGGTCGCCACGTTCTGGGGCGACCTCGTCAAGGAGGGCGCCGTCGACAACCAGCCGATGTACACCCCGGCCTGGAACAAGGCGCTCAACACCGGCAAGCAGATCGCCTGGGTCTCCGCCGTGTGGGCGCCCGGCACGCTGACCACCGCCGCGCCCGACACCAAGGGCAAGTGGGCCATGGCCCCGCTCCCCCAGTGGTCCGAGGGCGAGAACGTCACCGGCAGCTGGGGCGGCTCCTCCACCGCCGTCACCACGGACTCCGACCACCGGGCCGCCGCCGCCAAGTTCGCCGCCTGGCTGAACACCGACGACGCCGCGCTGCAGGCGCTGGCCAAGGAGAGCGGCATCTACCCCGCCGCCACCAACGCCCAGACGTCCGGCGCGTTCACCAGCCCGCCGGAGTACTTCTCGAACCAGGCCGACTTCTACACGCAGGCCGCCGAGATCGCCAAGAGCACCGCCCCCTCCGCCTGGGGCCCGAACGTGAACGTCGCCTACACGACCTTCAAGGACGCGTTCGGCGCCGCCGCCAAGAACAAGTCGGACTTCGTCGCCGCCCTGAACACCATGCAGGACGACACCGTCGCCGACATGAAGAAGCAGGGCTTCGAGGTCTCCGAGTGACCAGCGCCCGCCGGACGTCGTACGGGGTCAAGGGGGCCCCGTACGCCTTCCTCCTCCCAGCGACGATTCTGTTCCTGCTCTTCTTCGCGCTGCCGATCGGCTACGCGGTCTGGCTCAGCTTCCGCAAGGTGCAGGTCTCCGGGCTCGGTCTCGGCGCCGGCGCCCGCTCGGAGGTGTGGGCCGGCCTGCAGAACTACACGGACGCCCTCACCGACAGCGAACTGGTCGACGGCGCGCTGCGCGTGCTCGGCTACGGCTGCATCGTGGTGCCGGTGATGCTGGGCCTGGCCCTGCTGTTCGCGCTGATGCTCGACTCCGACAAGGTGCGGCTCGCCCCCTTCACCCGGCTCGCGATCTTCCTGCCGTACGCCATCCCCGGCGTGGTGGCCGCCCTGCTGTGGGGCTTTCTGTACCTGCCGGACGTCAGCCCGTTCTACTTCGTGCTCGACCGGCTGGGGCTGCCGCAGCCGGACCTGCTGGACGGCGGTCCGCTCTATCTCGCCCTGTCGAACATCGCGGTCTGGGGCGGCACCGGCTTCAACATGATCGTCATCTACACCTCGCTCCAGTCGATTCCGGCCGAGGTGTACGAGGCGGCCAAGCTGGACGGCGCCACCCCGACGCAGATCGCGCTGCGGATCAAGATCCCGATGGTGGCGCCCTCGCTGGTGCTGACATTCTTCTTCTCGATCATCGCCACGCTGCAGGTGTTCAACGAGCCGACCACCCTCAAGCCGCTCACCAACTCCGTGTCCACCACCTGGAGTCCGCTGATGAAGGTGTACCAGGACGCCTTCGGCAAGGGGGACATCTACGCGGCCGCCGCCCAGGCCGTGATCATCGCCCTCGCCACGCTGGTGCTCTCCTTCGGCTTCCTGCGGGCCGCGAACCGTCGTCAGAAGCAGGAGGCAGCACGATGAGTTCTCTTGCCGTCCGCAAGGCCGCGCCGGCGGCCGGGACCACGCCCGGCACCGCCCAGGGCCCGCCGCTGCGCCGCCGGATCGCCCTGCTGCCCACCGTCACGCTGCTGATCGGCGCGCTGTACTGTCTGCTGCCCGTCGCCTGGGTGGTCGTCGCGGCCACCAAGTCCGGCAGCGAACTGTTCTCCACCTTCACCTTCCTGCCGGGCACCGGCTTCACCGAGAACCTCAGCGATCTCAACGCCTACCGCGACGGCGTGTACTGGACGTGGATGGGCAACTCCGCCCTCTACGCCGGTCTCGGCGCCCTGCTCTCCACGGTCGTGTCGGCGTTCAGCGGTTACGCGCTGGCCGTCTACCGCTTCCGCGGCCGCGAGACCCTCTTCAACGTCCTGCTCGCGGGCGTGCTGATGCCGCCGGTGATCCTCGCCGTCCCGCAGTACCTGCTGCTGGCGGAGGTCGACCTCACCGACTCCTATCTGTCGGTGCTGCTGCCGCTGGTCCTCTCGCCATACGGCGTGTACCTCGCGCGCATCTACGCGGCCGCCGCCGTGCCCGCCGACGTGATCGAGGCCGGGCGCATGGACGGCGCGAGCGAGTGGCACATCTTCACCCGGGTCGCGCTGCCGATGATGGTGCCGGGTCTGGTGACGGTCTTCCTGTTCCAGTTCGTGGTCGTGTGGAACAACTTCCTGCTGCCGTACATCATGCTGAGCGACGACGAGAAGTTCCCGATCACGCTCGGTCTGTACACGCTGCTCGAACAGGGCGCCAACACCCCCGCGCTCTACACCCTGGTGATCACCGGAGCGCTGCTCGCGGTGCTGCCGCTCATCGTGCTCTTCCTGGTCATCCAGCGCTTCTGGAGCCTCGATCTGCTCTCCGGAGCCGTAAAGTCATGACCATGAGCAACACGGGGGCGCGGCGCAGACCGCCGACGATCCACGACGTGGCGCGCGAGGCCGGTGTCTCACGGGGCACCGTCTCGCGCGTCCTCAACGGCGGGCACTACGTCAGCCCCGCGGCCCAGGAAGCGGTCAACGCCGCGATCCGCAAGACGGGTTACGTCGTGAACCGGCACGCCCGTTCCCTGATCACCGGGCGGTCGGACTCGGTCGGCTTCCTGCTGACCGAGCCGCAGGAGCGGTTCTTCGAGGACCCCAACTTCAATGTCCTGCTGCGTGGTTGCACCCAGGCGCTGGCCGCGCACGACATTCCGCTGCTGCTGATGCTGGCCGGCACCGAGGACGAACGGCGGCGCATCACGCGCTACATCACCGCGGGCCATGTCGACGGAGTGCTGCTGGTCTCCAGCCACTCCGGCGACCCGGTCGCCGAGCAGCTGCGCAAGGCCGGGGTGCCGCTGGTGGCCTGCGGCAAGCCGCTCGGGCTCGCTTCCAAGGTGAGCTATGTGGCGGCGGACGACCGGGACGGCGCCCGCGACATGGTGCGCCATCTGCTCTCGCTGGGCCGGCGCCGGATCGGTGTGGTGACCGGTCCGCCGGACACCCCGGGCGGTGTGGAGCGGCTGGCCGGCTACCGGGAGGTGCTCACCGAGGCGGGCGTCGGGATCGACGAGCGGCTGATCGTCTCCGGCGACTACAGCCGGGCCAGCGGCGAGGCGGGCGCCGACCGGCTGCTCGCGCAGGCGCCGGACATGGACGCGGTGTTCGTCGCCTCCGACCTGATGGCCCAGGGCGTGCTGACGGCCCTGGAGCGGGCCGGGCGCCGGGTCCCGCAGGACGTCGCGGTCGGCGGTTTCGACGACTCCCCCGCCGCGCTCGCGGCCCGCCCGGAGCTGACGACCATACGGCAGCCGTGGGACCGCATCAGCTCGGAGATGGTCCGGGTGCTGCTGGCCCAGATAAGCGGCGAGGACCCGGCGGCGGTGATCCTCCCGACCGAGCTGGTCAAACGCGAGTCGACGTGACGCCGTCGCGCCCGGCGCCCACCCGGCCCACTCGGTCAGGATCGAAGAAGCCCCGGACGGCTCCACCGCCCTAGCGTGAAACCACCGACGCACCCCGTCGGAACCCGTCTCACGCTAGGAGTACGCCATGACCGCCGGTGTTCGGACCATCATCTACCCCGTGAAGGACCTCGCCCGGGCGAAGGCCGTGTTCGGCGCCCTGCTCGGGGTGGAGCCGTACGCGGACGACCCGTACTACGTCGGATACAAGGACGCCGGCCAGGATGTCGGCCTCGACCCCAACGGCCACGCCAAGGGCATGACGGGACCGGTGCCGTACTGGCACGTCGACGACATCCGGACCACGCTCGCGGGACTCCTGGAGGCAGGGGCGGAGGTGCTCCAGGACGTCCAGGAGGTCGGTGCGGGCCGCCAGATCGCCTTTGTCAAGGACGCGGACGGGAATCTGATCGGGCTGCTGCAGGACCCGGGCGAGTAACCGCCGGTAAGCTTGCACGCGCAATAGTTGCAAGATAAACAACTGGCCGGGTCGGTGCTACCGTGCAGATATGGCAGCCAAGACGGCCGGGAACGGACTTGAGGAACGGTGGCGGGACATCCTGTCGGTGCACGCGCGCACGATGTGCGAGATCGACCGCGTGCTGCACCCCCACGGGCTGGGCGCGAGCGATTTCGAAGTGCTCGACATCCTCGCCACCGCCGCGCCCGAGGAGGGTGACCACTGCCGGGTGCAGAACCTGGTCGGGCGGGTGCATCTGAGTCAGAGCGCCCTGTCCCGGCTGATCGGCAGACTGGAGAAGGACGGCCTGGTGCAGCGCTCCATCTGCGCCGAGGACCGGCGCGGCGTCTGGGTCACCCTCACCGCCAGGGGCCGTGAGGTGCACGCCGAGGTGCTGCCGCTCCAGCGGGGCGTGCTGGCCCGGATGCTCCACGGCTGACCCGGTGTCCGGCAGACCGTTCGACCTCCCGGTCCCGTGGGCATCATGACTCCCACAACCCTGTGAGGGGACGGGGAGACACCGACTTGTCCGTGGACGATGACCGTACCGCCGAGTTCGTCACCTACTCGACGCGCTCGGTGGAGGAGAGCCACGACGCGATAGCGACCCACTACTACGACCTTCGTCTGGAAGTGGCCGGTCCTGTCGCCCAGTTCCGTACCACGCTCGGCGTAGTCGACCTGGGCCGGGTGGTCGTGGGCGATGTCTCGTTCGGTACCGGGATGCGCATGAGCTTCGGCGAACCGGGCGTCTACCACGTGGCCGTACCCCTGGAGGGCGGCTTCGGCCTCCGGCAGGGCGGCGGCGCCGCCCTGTTCACCCACCCGCGGCGGGCCCTCTTCTTCGACCCCGGGTACGGCATCCGCATCGACGACTGGTCGCCCGACTGTCACGCGCTGACCGTGAAACTCGACCAGGTGTCCGTGCTGCACGGCCTGGAGGCCCTGCTCGGCAGACCGGTGCGCCGGCCGCCGCGGTTCGAGCCGTACATCGACGTGACCCGGGGAGCCGGCCTGAGCTGGGCCCGGCTGGTGCGGTGGTTCCTGCTGGACAAGGAGGTCTCGCACGGCCTGCTGCGCCGCCCGCTGATCCGCGGACGCCTGGAACACGCCCTGCTCGAAGGGCTGTTGCTGGCCGCCGACCACTCCTACCGGGCCGAGCTGGAGGGCCCGCCGCCACCGATGCGGCCGGCCACGGTGAAACGGGTGATGGACGCCGTACAGGAACGGCCCGCGGAGCCGTACGACGTGGCGCGGCTCGCGGCCATCGCCCAGGTGAGCGTGCGCACGCTGCAGGAGGCGTTCCGCAAGCATGTCGGGGTGTCGCCGATGACGTACGTCAGTGAGGTGCGGCTGGACCGGGCGCACGGCCAGCTCAGGGTGTGCGCGCCCGGCTCGACGACCGTGGCGGCCGTGGCCTACCAGTGGGGGTTCGCGCATCTCGGCCGGTTCGCGCGGCGCTACCGGGAGCGGTTCGGGGAAAGCCCCTCGCAGACCCTGCGTGCCCCGCACTGAGCCGGGCCGCGCCGTTCCCCCGCGTTTTGCGGACAGACGCCGCGCAAGAAGGAGCGACGCGGCCCCGGGACGGCCCTATCGTCGGGGGTTCGGCGATCGTGACGCGCGGACCGAGCGGAGTCGGTGCCACTCGGTCCTGCGCGAGCGCATCGCCGGGAGGGCCCGGCCGCTCCCCCACCGACTTTGGTGGCCGGGCTCTCCCCGGCGTGTGACTCAGGGCCTGGCCAGCAGCGTCCGGACGCCCTCGGAGGTCAGCGTGAGGGGATGCGGGGAGCCGGCGTCGATCGTCAGGGACAGGTCGTCCGCGGGCCACTGCGCGGCGAGCGCGCCCAGCGGCACCAGCCGGTAGCGGCCGACGAACGGCAGCAGCTCGGCCATCGCGGGCTCCGAGGTGAACACCGGCACCACGGGAGCGCCGTCCGGCTGCTCCAGTACGGGCAGCGCGACGGCCCCCGGGTCGGTGGCGTCCTCCTCACCGGCGTCGTCCGGCACGGGCACCAGCACCTCGCTCCCGGCGAGCATGTTCAGCGCCGCGATGTCCTCGTGGTCGGCGGTCAGCGCGTCCAGCGCCTGACGGGCCGGGGTGGCGGTGTGGCGGTCGGCGGGTGTCTCCATGACGAATCCCCTGGTAGCGGCGGTGGTCGTGGGGGCCGCGTACCCGATCCGGAGGAGAGCATTCACGGACGGGGACTCAGGTGGGCGGAGCGCCCCGGAGTGCCCTCGGCTTTCTTCATGATGTACCGCAACCATTCCCGCAACTCGGGTGTCTCCCCTAATAACACACCTACGCACCCGTCGGGGGACGTAATGCGAAGAAGCAGAACAACCTGGGTCACACTCGCCGCCGTCGCCGCCCTGGGAGTGCCGGCACTGCCCGCCGCCACCGCCTCGGCCGCCACCGCGCAGACCACGGTCTGCCCGACCGGCTGGGGCAGCACCGCCAAGGTCCGCTCCACCTCCACCGCGACACCGCTCGACAACATCCGCACCGGCCGTCACGCCTGCTACGACCGCATGGTCGTCGACGTGCCGGGCGCGGGCAAGGCCGGCCTCGGCTACTCGGTCCGGTACGTGAACCGGCTGTACCAGGACGGCTCGGGCCGTGAGATACCCGTCGCCGGAGGTGCCGTCCTGGAGGTCAGGGTGGCCGCGCCCGCCTACGACCCCGAGACCGGCGCCCCCACCTATCCGGGCCGGGTGAGCAGGCCCCTGCCGGGGGTCGACCTCGCCGGGTACCGCACCTTCCGGGACACCCGGTTCGCCGGCAGCTTCGAAGGGGAGACGCTCGTCGGGCTCGGGGTCCGCGCGCGGCTGCCGTTCCGGGTGCAGGTGCTCACCGACCGGATCGTCCTGGACGTCGCCCACAACTGGACCGGCGCCCGCTGATGAGCGGGACGGGCCCTCAGCGGAAGCCCTGACCGCCCTCCACGAGCCCGGCCAGTCTGGCCAGGGCCATCCGCGTGCCCGTCTCGTTGTCCGCGGCGGGCACCGCGTCGGGCAGACCCTCGTGCACCACGAGGACCTCCGTGCCACCGCCGTCCGCGTCGGTGAGCATGGTGGTCAGCGTCATCGTGCCGCGCAGCGCCGGATCCGGGGCCTCGAACTCGAGCACCTCCACCACCCGCTCGTCGGGCACCAGCTCCGCGAAGTGCCCGTGGTAGGTGTCGGTGTCCGCCGCCGTCTTCCCGGCCCCGGTCGGCACGTCGTAGGTGAGCGATACCCGGAACGCGCCGCCCACCCGGGCCTCGAAGACATGGACGCGCGCCGTCATCCCGTCCGGCACCCGCCATCGGCCGACCGCGTCCGCGTCCAGGAGCGCCCGGTACACGGCGGCGCGTGGTGCGTTCACATGCCGGGAGACCCGCGTGGTGTGCATGACCCACCCCTAGCGTTCGGTCCCGGCCCACCTCCAGCACCGCCTTGCCCCGGATCCGCCGTCCCGCAGTTCAGCACGGTCAGGTCGGCGCCCGCCGCGCCCTCGTTCACGAAGGAAAGGAGGTGAGCGAGGCGTGGGTGCGGCGCGTTACCGCCATCATGATCGAACGGGCCGTCGCGCGGGGGAAGTCGGTCAGGCCTCGTCGTAGCCGTCGAGGTCGGTCAGCAGGATCTGGGAGACGGTGTAGGTGCCCTGTCCCGCCGCCACGAGTTTGCCGCTGTCGGAGTAGACGTCGCTGCGGGCGACGTAGATCGTTCTGCCCGCGGTCACCACCTCGCCGACGGCGTGCACGCCCTCCTTGCGGACCGGCCGGATCAGGTTGATGTGGTAGTCGACCGTCAGGACGCTGTACGTCTCCTCCATCGAGTTGGCGGCCATGAACCCGGCGGTGTCCGCGACCTCGAAGAGCATGGCCGCGTGCAGGAAGTCCGCGTTCTGCGTCAGCTCCGGCTGGAACGGAATCGCCACCCGGGCGACGCCGGCCTTCTCGATCTCGATGGTCTTGTCGAGGAACCGGGAGATCTTGCAGCGCATGCAGCAGCGGGTCAGCTTCTCGAAGTGCGTGGCGGCGGGGCTCGGGGACGCGGAACTCAAGACGGTGCTCCTTGTGAGTGCGGTGGCACGGCTAGGCGCGGGACACCACCAGGCTGGCATTGATCCCACCGAATCCGAACGCGTTGATCAGACAACGTCGGAGGTCTGCCGCACGTGGCTCGCGGGCGATGTCGACGTCGGCGAACGACGGCTCGGTGCGGTCCAGTTTCACGGTGGGCGGCACGGTCCGATGGCGCAGCGCCAGCAGCGCCGCGGCCAGGTTCATGGGACCGTTCGCGGCGAACGCGTAGCCCGTGTGTCCCTTGATCGAGGTGACCACGGGCATCCTGCGCCCGCCCGCGGTCGCGGCCCGTACCGCCGCCAGTTCGGCCGCGTCGCCCTGGACCATGCCGGACGCCTGCGCGAAGACGCAGTCGATCTCCTCCGGTGCCAGCTCGGCGTCGGCGAGCGCGTCCGCCATGCACCGGGTGATGTGGTGGCTGGACAGGCCCGTGATCCCGTCGCCACCGCTGTTGGAGGCGAACCCGCTCAGCTCGCCGTGGATCACCGCGCCGCGCGCCTCGGCGTGCGCCCGCTCCTCCAGGACGAAGACGGCGGCCGCCTCACCGACGACCATGCCGTCCCGCTGCCGGTCGAACGGACGGGGTGTCAGCTCCGGGTCCGGGTGCCTGCTGAGCGCCCGCATCGCCTCGAAGCCGGAGTAGGTGATCGGCGTCGTCACCGCCTCGGCCCCGCCCGCCACCGCCCAGGTCCGGGCCCCGGAGCGGATGGCGCGCATCGCCTGCCCCAGCGCCTGGCAGCCGCTCGCGCAGGCCCCGGCGACCGTCACCTGCTCCCCCTCGATGCCGTGCCGCAGAGCGATCATGCTCGCCGCCATGTTGGGGATCAGGGAGGGGATCAGGAAGGGGCTGGTCTTGCGTGTCCCCTGCCGCTCCTGCTGGAGCACGCCCGCCTCGATGCTGGGCAGTCCGCCCATGGCGACACCGAGGTAGACCCCGCCGTCGCGCGGTTCGGCGATCGAGCTGTCCTTGAGCGCACGGTCGGCGGCGAACAGCGCGTAGCGCACGAACCCGCTCATCCGGGTGATCTCGAACCGGAGCGGACCCGGCTCGAAGACCACCCGGGTGTCGTCGATCTCGGCGGCATGGCGGGAGCGGAACCGGTCCGGGTCGAAGCGGGTCACCGGGCCGATCCCGGAGCGTGCGGTGATCAGGCCCTTCCACAGTTCGTCGGCGTCCGCGCCGAGCGAGCAGACCACCCCCATGCCCGTGACCACTACGTGGCGCGGCACGACGTCTCCGAATGGGTCACGCCTGCTGCCGGGAGGCGTCCAGGGTCTGCCGGATGTAGTCCTCCAGGTCCTGCATCGTCTCCAGCTTGTCCATGGCGGACTCCTCGAAGTCGACGCCGAAGCAGTCCTCCAGATACAGCAGCAGCTCGATCATCTTCAGCGAGCTCATGCCCTCGATGGAGTTGTTGACGTGCGACTGCGGAGTCAGATGGGAGACGTCCCGCTCGACGAACTCGCCGATGTGGATGACGAGTTTGTCGAACAGCTCCGGATCGTGCTTCTCGTCCTGCATCGTGTGGGCCTCCCCCATCGTCATGCGTGTCGGCTGGGCGCGGTGAGCTGTTCCTCGATCATCTTTCGGCACAGATGGCGCTGGATCTTGCCGCTGGTGGTGCGCGGAAGCTGCGAGCGGGCGATCCAGTGGAAGGTGACGCCGGCGATCCCGAACGCCTCCGCGAGGGCGCGGGTCACCCGGTCCGTGACGGACTGCCGTTCGCCCTCCTCGGCGAGGCGCTCGTCGAGCAGCAGATGGAGCTGCTCGGTGGGCAGACTCCGGTCGGGGACGCCGACGGCCACGACGGCCGGGGTGCGCGGGGACTCGGTGACGGCTTCCACGAACCGCTCCAGCTGGTCCGGTACGTAGTTGCGGCCGGCGATGATCACGATGTCCTTGCGGCGGCCGGTGACATAGACCTCGCCGTCGGCCTGGTAACCGAGGTCTCCGGTACGGAGATAGCCGTCCGGCGTCCGCAACGCGTCGTCGGCCTGCCCCTGCGGGCCCGGCTCCGGCAGGTATGCGTCGATCACACTGGGCCCGGCCACCTCGATCTCCCCGATCGCCCGTTCGGGCACCGGTGCGCCGTCCTCGCCGACGATCCGCAGGCGGTGCCCGGGCAGCACCGGGCCGACGCACGTCATGGCGACGCTGCGCGGGTCGTCGGCGGGCCGGGGCTCGGCATGGCCCTTGGCCGCGACGGCCTCGGCGTCCACCCGGTCCACCGTGTAGGCGCGGTCCACGTCGGGGATGGTCACCGCGAGTGTCGCCTCCGCGAGTCCGTACACGGGCAGCAGCGTCGTCTCGGGCAGTCCGAACGGGCCGAAGGTGTCCTGGAACTCGCGCAGGGTGGAGGCGTGCACCGGTTCGGCGCCGCACAGGGCGACCCGCCAGCGCGACAGGTCGAGATCGTCCGGCGGGCGGCGCCGCGCGACCCGCGCGCAGATGTGGAACGCGGAGCTCGGCGCGGGCGACAGGGTTCCGCCGTACCGGCTGATCCAGCGCAGCCAGGACAGGGGGTTGCGCAGGAAGGTGACGGGGTCCGCGAGCACCATCGGGATACGGGCCTGAAGCGCGTAGGAGATCCCGATGAGGCCCATGTCGTGGAACAGGGGCAGCCAGCTCACCAGGGAGTCGTCCGCTCTGGCCCGGATCGCCTCGGCGATGGCGCGGACGTTGGCGACGATGTTGCCGTGCCGGACCATGGCGAGTTTGGGGGCTCCGGTCGAACCGGAGGTGGCCTGGAGATGCGCCAGTGTGTCCGGCCGGGCGCGTGGCGCGTCGGGTCCGGAAGCCGCGCCCCGGACGGCGTCGGGGGTGGTGACCGGGATCTGGAGGGCCGGTGCCAGTTCCGGGGGCGCGATGATCCGGCGGGCCCGCGCGTGCTCCGCGAGTCTGCGCAGGTTCTCGGTGTAGCGCTCGCTAGGGGCCCCCGTCGGTTCCGCGGCGACGACCGGCACGATTCCGGCGTACAGACAGCCGAGGTACGCGGCCAGGAAGTCGCGGGAGGTGGGCAGGACGAGGATGACCCGGTCGCCCTCGCCGAGGCCCTGGGCGCTCAGTCCGGCCGCGGTCCCGCGGAGCAGGCGGGCCACGTCCGCGCAACTGAGGGCGAACTCCTCCTCGGTGCGCTCGATCACCCGGAAGGCGAGCCGGTCCGGGGTGCGCCGGGCGCTGTCGAGCAGGGCGTGGACGACGGTGCCGGTCATCGCGCGTATCGCTTCACGAATTCGACGTCGGTGCGCTTGGACGACTTCGCCAGCCAGTGGCGGAGTTCACCGTACCGGGAGTCGAAGTCGGCTTTCAGGCGCTCCTCCTTCAGCGTCCCGGACGAGGTGTAGTACGGCTTCTCCAGGTCCGCCAGGAAGCGGATGTGCTGCTCCATGCCGGCCCGTCCGCGGTCGACACTGCGGGCGTAGGACTTCAGGCGGGCCCGCCGTTGCGGGCGTTGCTCGATCTCGAAGGCCCGCTCGAAGAAGATGTCGTAGCTGTCGAGGATGCCCCGCTGGAGTTCGCTGGGGCGCATCTCGCGAGGGAAGATGCCGACGAACGAGTAGTGCTGGTAGGTCGGCACCTCCATGATGATCCGGTGGTCCTCGACGTCCTGCCGGGCCCCGTACAGCAGGTCCTGGAAGGGGTATTCGGCCAGGCACACGAAGACCGGGTGCATGATGCGGGCCTCCGCGCACCACCGGGCGGTGGCCTCGATCGCCGACCGGTCCTGGACGTCGAGGCCGAAGATGATGGCCGAGTGGATGGCGATGTCGTTCTCGGCGAAGCGCAGCAGCCGGCGGGTCTGTTCCGAGGGGTCGACGCGCTTGTTGAACGCCTTGAGGACGCTCGGGTCCTCCGACTCCACGCCCAGGCAGTACTCGTCGAACCCGGAGCGCTTGAGGTCGAGGACGAGGTCCATGTCGTCGGCGTGGTTGACCCGGCTCATGGCGATGAACTTGTAGCCCCGGTCCCGGAAGGTCTCGGCGATCTCCCGGCAGTATTTCTTGCGGGTGGTGAAGTTGAGGTCGGTGACGTAGAAGCGGTTGCAGCCGGTCTGTTGGTAGATGGCGTCCAGTTCGCTGCGGACGTCCTCGGCGGTCTTGGTGCGGAACTTCCGTCCGAGCAGGCGGATCGCGTAGCAGAACGAGCAGTCGAAGGGGCAGCCCCGGGACATGGAGACCGTCGCCCAGTGCAGTTTCGGCGCCCGGGCGAGGAGTTGGGGGTTGATGGCGTTGGCGATGTTGCCGTACCGGGCGACCTGGCTGAGGACCAACCGGCCCTCCGCGCCGATGTAGGCGAGGTTGTCGACCCCGGTGACCGGGTCGCCGGCCTCCAGCGCCCTGATCAGCTGGACGGACGGGATCTCGCCCTCGGCGATCACCGCGTAGTCGGCGTAGCGCAGTGCCTCGTAGGGCGCGAACGCGGCGTGCGGACCGCCCATGATCACCACGCAGTCGGCGCGCTTGTGCCGCTTGATCAGCTCCAGCGCCTCGAGGTTGGACCAGAAGTGGGTGGCCAGCGCCGAGATGAGGATGTAGTCGTACTCGGCGAGCGGGAAGTCGCCGGGCTGCTCGCCCCAGAACATCTGGCACATCTCGACGCGGGCGTCCGGGAACTCCTGCTGGACGAAGGAGGCGACGTAGTAGATGCCGTCGTTGTACGTCGTCGCCAGCGTGGAGGCGTCGGGATAGGCCTCGTGGAAGCCGAGCTGGACGCAGAGGATGTTCAGCGTCCTCATGACGGCGATCCGGAGTGGCTGACCTGCCGGTCGGCGTGCCGGCGCGCGAGTTCGGTGCGGAGCTTCGTCTTCATCTCCTGCTTCAGCCGGGCGGCGATGCGGTCCGGGTCGTTGACCCGGCGCTGCGCCCAGGCGAGCAGGTCGCGCGCTTCGGTGCGGTTCATGTGCGGGTGCTTCCACACCAGGTTGTACAGATCGTGCTTGCTGAGGTCCGGCTCGTCGATCAGGTGCTCCATCCGGCGGTAGAGCCGGGTGCCGTGGAAGGGGGTGAGCAGCGTCAACTGGCAGGCGAACAGGCCCTCTTGGCTGAGCTGCTCGATGTCGTACCGCATGTCCTCGATGGTGTCCTCGGCGAAGCCCACCATGAAGGTGCCGAGGGCCCGGCGGCCGTTGTCGATGAGTTCGCGCACGGTCTGCCGTACGTTGTAGACGTCGTCGCGCTTCTTCACGTCGGCGACGTTCTTGTCCCGGTAGGACTCGATGCCGACGATGGCGCCGTCCATGCAGCGGTCGGTGAGTTCGGGTATCCGTCCGCGGATCAGATCGGCGCGGGTGAGGCAGATCCAGGGCAACTCGCGTTCCGCGAGGGCGTCCACGACCTGTTCGGCCAGCTGGTTGGTGAGGAAGAAGCTCTCGTCGTAGATGATGACGTGGGCGACCTTGGCATCCCGGTACGCGTCGAGCGCCGCGTACGTGTCCTCCATGAAGATGGCTTCTTCTTTGGGATTGAAGATCGGCGTCGAGCAGAAGGTACAGCCGATGTTGCAGCCGCGCTTGGAGTACAGATAACCGACCGGGGAACTCATACCGCGAAAGCCGCTCTCCCCCAGCATCGCGGGGTGCCGCACCCGCGGCAGCGGCGTGCCGTAGACGTACTCGTGGATCGGGGCCTCACCGGCGCCCTTCACCAGCCGGGTGAAGTACTGGTCGATGCCGGGTGAGAGCACCCCGTAGTTGCCCGCCCAGATCTCCGGCACCCCGGCTTCCCGGGCGCACTTGGCCATCTCGATCGCGACCGGCGTGGACCAGGTGTAGAAGCTCAGGCCGACCATGTCCCAGTCCTCGGCGTGCAGCGCGTCGAGGTATTCCTGCCAGGTCGGGTACTCCAGGATCTCGACGTCCGGCACATTGTGCTTGATGAAACGCAGGCCGGTCGGCGGACAAGAGACGGATAATCGGTCCTCCAGGTCGACCGCGCAGGTCCAGGCCATATAGGTGTCGGTGCGGTCGTACCAGTTTCCGCCGACGCCATCGGATTCGACCAGTGCTTCTTTCGGAGCTGTCGCCAGGAGCACTTTCTTCATTGCGTCCCCTTCGCTTCGAATAACTCGCTGCGCGCAATATCATCGTGAAAGGCGTCGATTTCGGGAGTGCTCCGAGTTTTTGACCCTAGGTTCGCGCCAACTCGGGAGTCAACCCATTGGCGGCGCTCCGGTCAGGAGGGCCGCCAAATTCACGCCACCCGGTCACTGGCGTCCGCGCTCGTTCTCCGTGGGATCCCCGGCGGGAATTCCGATCACGGCCACGCGTCGCGAAGGGGCAGGTGGTCCGTGCCTTCTCGACCGGGGCCGACATCGAGGACCGGAGATCACGGGGTGAGCGCGGGGGGCGGTTTCGGTGCCCGGTCCAATGGCCGGATCGGGCACCTCGATTGCCTTGGTCAACTGGGTCGTGCAGTCGGTTTCGGCTGTTCCGAGCGGCCGGCCTCACGGGACATCACGCCGTAGGCCCGGGCGAGGACCTCCACGGTGGACGCCATGGCCTGCCGCAGTTCCGCGGGCGCGACCACCTCGACGTCGGCGCCGAGCCGCAGCAGCTCACCGCAGGCATGCGGGACGCTCTCCGTCGGGATGACCGCCTCGCACCAGCCGTCGTCGCCCACGGCCCTGGCGGTGGCGTCGACCGCCCGCACCACCTCCGGGGGCATGTTGTCGGGCAGGCGTTCACGGCCCCGGGGGGACAGCCGGACGGTGGCGGTACCGGTGTGACGGCGGGCCTGGAAGTCGTCGAGGTACGCGCTCCAGTAGGCGCCCAGGTCGAAGTCGCCGGGCCGGTCGAACAGTTCGTCGCTCAGGGCCGCGTCCAGGATCTGGGCGGCACGGTAGGTCGCGACGCCCTTCGGGGAGGCGGCCACGAGGTACCAGGTGCCCGATTTGAGGACCAGCCCGTACGGGTGCAGACGGCGGTTCACCTCCTGCGGGGCGCGCCAGCGGTGGTAGCGCACGTCCACCGCGCGCCGGGTGAGCACCGCCTCTACGAGGAGGGGCAGCTGCGGTGCCCCTTCGGGTTCCCGGTACCAGCCGGGGGCGTCCAGATGGAAGACCGCCGCGGTCCGTGCCGCCTCCTCGCGCAGTCCGGCGGGCAGCGCGGCCAGCAGCTTCAGCCGGGCCGCCGTGACCTCGCCCGCGAGGCCCAAGTCGGCGGCGGGGCCGGGCAGTCCGGCGAGGAACAGGGCCCGCGCCTCGCCCTCGCTCAGCCCGGTCAGCCGGGTGCGGTAGCCGTCGAGGAGCTGGTAGCCGCCCCGGCGGCCCGGCTCCGCGTAGACCGGCACCCCGGCGGCCTGCAGACGGGTCAGATCACGGTATGCGGTGCGCACGGACACCCCCAGCTCCTCGGCGATCGCCTGTGCGGTCAGGCGGCCCCGGGACTGGAGCATCAGCAGCACCGACAGCAGTCGGCCGGCGGACATGGCGCCATTCTCCCCCGGAAACCCTGACAGGTTCTGTCACAGTGCTGCCCTACCGTCGGTCCGCGGCCCGGCTCAGCGCACCCGTGGCCGGCATCGCGTATCCCGCAGCGCACCGAACAGGAGCCCCGCCGTGCCCTCGACCGACCTCGCCGGCCTGCCTGCCGTGATCGAACTTCGCCAGTACACGCTGCGTCCCGGGCGGCGCGAGGAGCTCATCGAGCTGTTCGACCGGGAGTTCGTGGAGTCCCAGGAGGAGGTGGGGATGATGGTGCTCGGACAGTTCCGGGACCTCGACGACCCGGACCGCTTCGTCTGGCTGCGCGGCTTCTCCGACATGACGGCCCGCCACCGAGGGCTCACCGACTTCTACGGCGGCCCCGTCTGGGCCGAGCACGGCCCGCGGGCCAACGACACCATGCTCGACTCCGACGACGTCCTGCTGCTGCGCCCCGAGAAGGCCGGGTTCTCCTACGACCCTTCCGGGCGGCCGCCGGTGGGAGCGCCCGCGCCGGACCGGTTCGTGTCCGCCACCGTGTGGTCCTTCCCGTCCGGCCGGCAGGACGGCGTGGCGCTGGTCCGGGACGGCATGCTGCCCGCGCTCGCGGAAACGGGTCCCGCGCCCTTCGCCTTCCTGACCACCGAGGACGCGCCGAACACGTTCCCCCGGCTGCCGGTCCGCACCGGCGAGAACACCGCCGCGCTCTTCACCTCGTACCCCGACGAGGGCGCGCACCACAAGCACCGGGCCGGGGTACGGGCGCACGCCCGGGTGCGGGACGAGATCCTCCCCGCCCTCGATCGGGAGCAGTCCGCGGCCCCCCAGGAACTGAGGCTGGCGCCCACGGGCCGCTCGCTCCTCGCGTGACTCCCCACGAGCGAAGCGAATGAGGCCGGGCAGGCTCCGCGGTTGCCTGCCCGGTCTCATGCGGCGCAGCCGGGGGTCAGGCCGCCGCGCGCCCCGCCTTCAGCGCCGCCGCGATCTCCACGGTACGGCGGGCCTGGTGCCGGGCCGCCTGCAACTGGACGTCGCCCGGCGCGCCCGCACCGGCCACGTGGGAGGTGCCGTAGGGGTTGCCGGACTGGAACTGGATCGGGTCGGTGTAGCCGGGGGGCACGATGATGCCGCCCCAGTGGTAGAAGGTGTTGCCCAGGGCGAGGAGGGTGGACTCCTGGCCACCGTGGGCGGTGTTGGAGGCGGTGAAGGCCGAGTACACCTTGCCCGCGAGCTTGCCCTGGAACCACAGGGGCCCGGTCGTCTCCATGAACGCCCGGAGCTGGCTGGCCGGGTTGCCGAAGCGGGTGGGCGTGCCGAAGAGCACCGCGTCGGCCCACTCCAGGTCGTCGTGACCGGCCTGGGGGACGTCGGCGGTGTCCTGGAGGTGCTGGACCCATTCCTGCCTGAGGTTGATGACCTCCTGCGGAGTCGTCTCCGCGACCTTGCGCAGGCGCACCTGCGCGCCGGCCTTCTCCGCACCCTCGACCGCCGCCTGAGCCAGCGCGTGTACGTTGCCCGTGGCGCTGTAGTAGATGATCGAGACATTCACGGATTCCGACATCGGTTGCCTTCCTTGGTCACCTGGCTAGTGTTCTGTTCACCGGGTACGACGACGCAGCCCCGCGAAATGTGAGGCGGGCGCCCGCCTCACACTCCGGGGCCCTGTGTCGTCGGACCGAACGGGGGCGGAGCGACCGAGGGAGTCGGCGACACCATGACAGACGCATCCGGGGCCGAGGACATCCGGCCCGACGATCCGGGCCTGAGCGCGATCATGAGCGAGCGGCGCCAGCTGCTCAATCTCACCTACCGGCTGCTCGGCTCGCTCACCGAGGCCGAGGACGTCGTCCAGGAGACGTACACCCGCTGGTACGCCATGTCCGCGCCGGAGCGGGAGGCCGTCGAGTCGCCCGGTGCCTGGCTGACCACCGTCGCCAGCCGTATCTGCCTGGACCTGCTCGGCTCGGCCCGGGCCAGGCGGGAGCGTTACGTCGGTGAGTGGGTGCCGGAGCCGCTGCCCGCGGACACGCAGTGGATCAGCGGGCGGTGGGGCGGCGGTACGGCGGTCGACCCGGCCGACCGGGTCACCCTCGACGAGTCGATCAACATGGCCTTCCTCGTCGTCCTTGAGTTGATGACCCCGGCCGAGCGCGTGGCGTTCATCCTGCACGACGTCTTCCGGTACTCCTTCGCCGAGGTGGCCGCGATCGTCGGCCGCAGCGAGCCCGCGTGCCGGCAGCTGGCCTCGTCGGCGCGCCGCCGGATCCGCGCCTCGCAGACCGCCGCGGCCCCGGCGGCCCGGAGCGCCGACATGGTGCGGGCCTTCAAGGCGGCCTGGGAGGCCAAGGACATCGACGCCCTGATCGGGCTGCTGGCCCCCGACGCCACCGCGACCGGCGACGGCGGCGGCCTCGTCCAGGCGGTGCTGCGCCCCATCGAGGGCGCCGAGCAGATCGCGCGGTTCTTCGCCGGGCGGATGGACGTGGTGCCGGATCTGAGGCTGGCGGAGAGCACGGTCAACGGCCAGCCGGGCCTGGTCGCCGAGGTGGACGGCGTGCCGGTGTCGGTGCTGGCGTTCGATGTCGCGGGCGACCGGATCAGGCAGATCTGGTCGGTGCTCAACCCCGACAAGCTCCGCTTGTGGCGCGAAAGTTGACGCCTACCGCGCCGGGTCGCCGCACTTCTGGGCCATCAGCAGGTACTCGTGCGAGCGGTTGGTGCGCATCGGGTCGTCGTCGTCCTTGACCGGCCAGTCGTAGAGATGGACGCGCTCGTCCCCGAGGGTGAGATGGCGGCCGAGCACGCGTGCGGCGTCCCAGGCCAGCGGGACGAACCGGTCACCGATCCGCCGGTTCTGGACGGCGATGACGGCGTAGGCGTCCGGCCGCATCACCGCCGCGACGGCCGCGAAGGCCTCGTCGAGTGCCGTCAGATAGGTGTCGTAGTCGCGCAGCGCGTACATCTGGCCCGGGTCGGGGTCGTCGAGGTCCAGTGCGGTGCCGAAGTACGGCAGGTCGCACAGGACGAGGTCCACGCTGCCGGGGTCGAGCGGCGGCTTGCGGGCGTCGCCGCAGAGCATGCGCTGGTCGGGGTAGCGGGCGACGCGTCGCCGTGCCTCCTCGGCGCGGGCCGGGTTGATCTCCAGGCCGACCCCGAGCCGCCCCTCCGCGGCGCAGGCCACGAGGGTGGTGCCCCATCCGGCGAAGGGGTCGAGGACCAGGTCGCCGGGTGCGGTCAACTCGGTGATCAGCGGGCGCAGTTGGCTGACCAGCCCGCTCTGTCCGGCGACCTCCTCCCGGGCGAACTCCGGGTCCTCCGCGCCGAGCAGGCGCCAACTGGACATCCCCATGGGGTCACGCAACCTTTCCGGTGGGGCGGGTTTCGGGTACGGCCGGTCCGGGCTCGGGCGGCAGCGGGTGCACCGCGGCCTGCGGCAGCCGGCGTTCGAGGCGCAGTACGCCCAGCGCGGAGCCCGCCACGCCCGCCGTGAGCAGGAGCCACATACCGGTGGCCGACAGGGAGAGCAGGGCGGTGAGCACGGTCGGCGCCAGCGCGATGGGCACCGCCCAGGACAGCTGGTAGACGGCGAGATGACGGCCCCGGGTCTCCTCCGGCGCGGCCTGGGCGACCAGCGCGGAGGCCGTGGCGCCGTGCAGCAGTTCGCCCGCCGTGAACAGGGCGGTCGCGGCGAACACTCCGGCGATCAGGGCCGCCCCGGTCGACAGCCCGCCGAGCACGGCGAAGGTGACGAAGGACAGGCCGAAGATGCCCGCGCCGAGCGCCACCGCGCGGGTTCTGCGGTACCTGAGCAGGAGCCGGGTGACCGGGATCTGGAGCACGGCGATGCCGACCGTGTTGACGGCGTACACGATGCCCACCAGTGAGACGGGCGCGTCGAGTTCACTGGTGAGGTACACCGGCAGCGCCACGGCCAGCACCATGTAGGCGAAGGCCGTCGGGATGTTCAGCAGGGTCAGGCTCAGGAAGGGCCGGTTGCGGGCCACCATCCGGTAGCCGCCCTTGCGGGAGACGCGGCCGCCCGCCGGCCGGGCCGGTGCCTGGGGGCGGATCGTGCTCATCAGCCCGGCCGCGAGGAGATAGCCGGCGGCGGCGCCGAGGACGACGACGTAGAACCCGGAGTCGTCGAGGGCGAGGGCCGCGCCCGCGAGGAGGCCGCCCAGGCCCATCCCGGCGTTGCGCAGGCTGCGTTGCAGGGCGAGCAGCTTGTCCCGCTCGGTGCCCCGCACGATCTCCGCGACGAAGGACTGGATGGCCGGCGGGTAGGAGGTGTCGCCGAGGGCGACCGGCAGCACGACCGCGAACATGGCCAGGCCGTTGTCGACGAAGGGATAGGCGCAGAACGCCGAGGCGCGCAGCACGTATCCGCCGACCAGGACGGTCCGGGCGCTGAAGCGGTCGATGAGCACGCCGGCGACCGGATTGCTGATCAGGCCGATCACCGAGGCGGCCGTGACGATGGCCCCGACCTCGGTGAGCGGCAGCCCGGTGACATGGTGGAAGTACAGCAGCGACAGCGGCAGGTACATGCCGCTGCCGGTCGCGTCGACGACCATGCCCGCCATGTACTTGAAGCGGACGGACGACAGGTACCGCCGCATCACGCCTCCCCGTCCCCGGCCGCCGGCACGATCTTCGTCTCGGCGACGATCCGGGCACCGAGCGCCCGCAGTCTGCGCTCGCACTCGGCGCGGGTCGGTGCCGAACCCACCGCCGCCGTGAGGAAGTCCGCGGATCCGGCGGCCGGGGGGATCACCTGCCCTTCCTCGGCGAAGAGCCAGAAGCCGCGCACCCACTCCTCGTCCGGCACGGAGGGCAGCGAGCGCACCAGCCCGGGCCGCTTCATCGTGAGCACCTGTCCCGACATGCACCGCGGCCGCAGCAGTCCCCGCTCGTCCACGGCGCCCTCGACCGCGGGCAGCGAGAGCCCCGCCTCGGCACGGGTCACCTGTACGGCGAGCTGGATCCCGAAGAGGATCTCGAAGACCTCCCGGATCTTGGCGCCGCCGGACCGCCCCGCGATCTCGCACAGCACCAGCCGGTCGTCGGGCGTGTGGAAGACCTCGGCGTGGAAGGCGTGGGTGCGCAGCCGGGAGCCCTCGGGCTTCAGCGCCGCCAGGGTCCGCTCGACCAGCGTGAGCAGCCGGGGGGTGAGCGGGTCGGCCGCGTCCAGGGTCAGGTCGACGCGGGGGCCGGGGTCGACGCCGAAGGAGGCCAGGTCGTACTGGTACTGCGAGGGCCAGGCGGCCACCGTACGGCCGTCCACCACCAGTCCGTCGACATGGCACATCCGCCCGGGCACGTACGCCTCGATCAGCAGGTCGTCCCGCGGCCCGCCCCGGTAGGCCGGCGCGAGCCGCGCTTCCAGCTCGTCCCGGCCGGCGACGATGCTGAGACCGATGGAGTTGTAGCCCTCGCGGTGCTTGAGGACCACCGGGAAGCCGTGCCGGGCGGCGAAGTCGCGGGCCTCCTGGGCGCTGCCCGGCACGGTGTGCGGGGCGACCTCGATGCCGGCCTGCCCGGCCAGTCTCTTCATCAGGGCCTTGTCGCGGAAGGGCCGGATGTCCGCGCCGCGGGCCCCGTCGAGCCCGAGGCGCTCACGCAGCCGGGCGGCCAGGGCGAGGTCCGCCTCGTGGTGGGCGATGACGTGGGTGATCCGGTGCCGCTCGGCGAGGGCGAGCGCGCGGGCGGGCACGGCTTCGTCGTCGAGGGTGTCGAAGAGTTCGAGGTGGGTGAAGTCGTGGTCGAGGTCGCCGGGGAGTTGTTCCCCGGCCGACTCGATCTTGTCGCGGGCGGCGAGGACGACGATGTCGCCGGGGTAGGGCGTGCGGTCGTCGAGGCCGGGGGCGTCGCCGCTCAGCCAGCGGCGGTAGGGGAAGGCGGCGAGGGGGTTGCGGTGCAGGACGAGCACGCTCATGCCGTGGTCACCGTCCCGTCGTTCACCGGGGCCGCCTGGGCCAGGCGGGGCCGCCCGTCGGGGTCCTTCAGCCGTACCTTCAGCACGGTCCCGATGAGTTCGGCGCCGCGCCGGATCGCCGCGGTGGTGTCCTCGCCGGTGACGGCGACCAGGCCGAGGCGGTCCCAGTTGTCCCGCAGCGGCCGTACCGTCTGCCCCGGCCGGGCGCTGACGCGCACCGCGAGCACATCGGCGAGGGCCTGCGCCTCGGCCACGCCGTCGACGGACTCCACGAGGTCGCCGGGCCGTCCGATCACCGACCGTACGGCGGCTCCGCCGTGCGCCTCGGGCCGGTCGGGAAGCGCGTCGGCGAGGCCGAAGGGGGCGCCGAGGGCGAGCTTGACGGTGTCGATGCCGTAGACGCTGTGGACCAGGTCGGTGATGGCGTCGCCGGCGATCCGGTTGTGGCTCTCGACGACCCGGGGGCCGCGGGCGCCGATCCGCAGCTCGGTGTGGCAGACGCCGTCCTTGATGCCGAGCCGGTCCAGGAAGGCGACGACGGCTGCCCGTACTTGCTCCTCGGCCGCCGCGCCGAGCCGGGCGGGGACCGCGTGCCCCAGTTCGGCGAAGTGCGCGGGGTCGGTGAACTTCTCGGTGACGGCGATGACCACGTGACGGCCCGCGGAGCTGAAGGACTCCACGCTGTACTCGGGGCCGTCGAGGTACTCCTCCATCAGGAAGTCCTGGAGCAGCATCAGGGTCGAGACCCGGTCCGTCCTGGTGCCCGCCAGCCGGCGCACCCCGGCCCAGACGTGGTCGGCGTCGGCGGGGCCGTCGAGGCGGTGAACGCCGATGCTCGCGGTGGCGTCGGTCGGCTTGACGATGAAGGGGTAGCCGTGGCGCTCGCCGAAGGAGTCCAAGTCGGCTCGATCGCGCAGGAGTTGGGCGTGTACGGCGTCCGGGGTGCCGGCCAGGTGGGCGCGCATGGCGGCCTTGTCGCGGAAGCGCCGGGTGACCTCGTAGCCGGTGCCGCCCAGAGCGAAGAGGTCGTTGACGCGGGCCGCGTTCTCCAGGCCCGGCTCGGTGATCGATACGGCGGCGGTGAAGCCGGGGGTGTCCCACAGCCGCTTGGCGACGGGTTCCACCAGGTCCCAGCGGGTGTAGTCGAGGACCTCCACGTGGTCGGCGAGGCGCCGTTGCTCGGCGTTGACCTTGGTGGGGTGCTGCAGCAGCAGGACGTGCAGGCCCAACTCCTTTGCCGCGGCGACGGTTTCGTCCGTGGCGCCGACGAGGAGCAGGCAACGCTCGGGAGTCATGGGTCGGTGGGGCTCCGTTCCGGTGGGCGGGGCTGGGCGTCCGTGCGCCTGTCAGTCCGACGAGACAGCGCGGCGAACTGTGAGGTGCGGGCTCGGCGGGCACCGCTCAGGACGTCGGGGCGTCCGGCGTGCCGGGCACATCCTGTGCCTCGGGCCACCAGCTGAGGTAGCGCTCTCCGCTGTCCGGGAAGACGGTGACGACGGTGGCGCCCGAGAGGTCGTACCGGCGCGCGAGTTCCAGGCAGCCGTACGCGGCGGCGCCGGAGGAGACGCCGACCAGCACTCCGGTGGCGGCCGCGAGGGCGCGGGTGGTGGCCGCGGCGTCCTCGTCCTCGACGGCGATCACCTCGTCGATCAGCGTGACGTCGGTGACCGGGCTGGTGAATCCGCCGTTCAGGCCGGGGATGCGGTGGGGGCCCGGTGCTCCGCCGGACAGCAGGGGCGAGCCCGCGGGTTCGACGGCCACGACGTTCAGCCGCGGATTGTGCTCGCGCAGCCGGCGGGCGACTCCGGTCAGGGTGCCGCCGGTCCCGACGGCGCACACCAGGTGGTCGACGCGGCCGCCGCTGTCCCGCCAGATCTCCGGGCCCGTCGTCTCGTAGTGGGCCCGGACGTTGTCGGCGTTCACGTGCTGCGCCGCGTACCAGGAGCCCGGGGTCTCGGCGTGCAGTTCCTCGGCGCGCTCCACGCAGCCGGCGAAGCCGAGGGTGTGGTCGGTGAGTTCGATGCCGGCGCCCAGCATGCGCAGGGTCAGCAGGCGCTCGCGGGAGGCGTTGTCGGGGAGCACGATGCGGCAGCCGTAGCCGCGGGCCGCGGCCAGGGCGGCCAGGGCGATGCCGGTGTTGCCGGAGGTGGACTCGATGACGGTCCCGCCGGGGCGCAGGGTGCCCGCCCGCTCGGCGGCGCGCAGCATGAACAGGGCGGCCCGGTCCTTGATGCTGGACAGCGGATTCGCCGCCTCCAGCTTGGCCAGCACATGGGCGTCGTCGGGCAGCCCGGCGAGTCTCAGCCGCAGCATCGGGGTGTTGCCCACCAGTTCCTCGAGTGAGCTGACGACACTGCCGGTCGACAAGTCGGTCACGGGGCCCCTCCGGATCGGCTCTGCTCGATACACCTGCCGGGGGCTCGGTGCGGCCCCCTCCGCGAGCACATGCTGGCCCAGAATCCGGCGCTCCGGGTCCGCGCGGCCACGCGACCCATGGTTCGGGTTGCCGCACTGCATCGACTGCGGGGGTCGCTCGCGCCGTCGCTCCTGGCGCGGATACGTACGTTCGTGCCGGAGGTCGAAGAGCCGTCCGAGCACGGGGGTACGTAGATGAAGAGCCAGGAAGACGTCGGCGCATGCCTGCCTGACCTGCTGACCGCTCAGGCCCGGGCCCGTCCGGGCGATATCGCCGTGGTGCACGAGGGCGAGTCGCTCACCTTCCGCGAGCTGGCCGACCAGGCCGATGACGTGGCGCGATATCTGCACCATCTCGGCGTCGGCGCGGACGACTGCGTGGGGCTCTTCGTCGAACCGTCGCTGGACCTGGTGATCGGTGCCTGGGGGGTGCTGCGGTCCGGCGGGGCCTACCTCCCGCTCTCGCCCGGCTATCCCGAGGAGCGCATCCGCCATGTCACGCGGGACGCCCGGATGAGCGTCGTGCTCACCCAGGACGACCTGCGCGGCCGGCTGGCGGACGTGCTCGCCTCCGACGCCGTCGTCATCTGTCCGGACGACGTCGTGGAGTTCAGGAAGCGCCGCTCCGGCTCGGACCCGGCCGGGTTGCCGGAGGGGCCGCGGCCCGGGGACCTGGCGTACGTCATCTACACCTCGGGCAGCACCGGCAAGCCCAAGGGTGTGGCGATCGAGCACCGCGCGCTGGCGCATCAGATGCGCTGGCTCGCCGGCACGTTCTCGCTCGGCGCCGACACCACCGTGCTGCACAAGACGCCGATCAGTTTCGACGCCGCGCAGTGGGAGCTGCTGGCCGCCGCCTGCGGCAGCCGGGTCGTGGTCGGGTCCGGCGGCATCCACCGGGATCCGCAGCGCATCGTCGAGGCCGTCACCCGGCACGAGGTGACGGCCCTGCAGTGCGTGCCCACCCTCCTGCAGGCCCTCGTCGACACCGACGAACTCGACCGCTGCACGTCGCTCACCCACCTCTTCAGCGGCGGCGAGGCACTGTCCCGGGCGCTCGCGAGGCGGCTGACGCGGGCCCTGCCGGACACCGCACTGGTCAACCTGTACGGCCCGACCGAGTGCACCATCAACACCTCGGCCCATCTCGTCGACCCCGCCGCCCTCGACGAGGGCCCCGAGACCGTGCCGATCGGCCGGCCCGTGACCGGTCTGCGCTATCACATCCTGGACGCCGACGGCTGCCCCGTGGCGCCGGGTGAGACGGGTGAACTGCACATCAGCGGCGTGCAGTTGGCGCGCGGCTATCTGCACCGGCCGGAGCTCACCGCCGAGCGCTTCACGACGCCCGACGGCCGGGAACGGCTGTACCGCACCGGCGATCTGGCCCGCTGGAACCCGGACGGCACCGCCCAGTTCGCGGGCCGCGTCGACAACCAGGTCAAACTGCGCGGCTTCCGTATCGAGCTGGACGAGATACGCCTGGCCGTCGAGGCGCACGACTGGGTGCGCAACGCCGCCGTCCTGCTGCGCACAGACCCGCGCACCCGGGCCCAGCACCTGGTCGCGTGCGTCGAACTCAGCGCCCGCGAGGCGGCGTTGATGGACCAGGGCGAGTTCGGCGAACACCATGTGTCGAAGGCGTCCAGGCTCCAGGTCCGGACCCAGCTGTCCGACCCGGGCGTCCGCGACGAAGCCGATCTGCGGGGCCGTCCCGCCTTACCCCTGCCCGGCGCCACTGCCGACCCCGAGGCACGGCGCCGGGCCTTCGCCCGCAAGACGTACCGCTTCTACGAGGGCGGCCCGCTGAAGGTCACGGACGTTCTGTCGGCGCTCGGCCGGCGCGCCCGGGGAGCCGGATCGCGCCGCCCGGAGGAGCTGGCGCTGCCCGAACTCGGCGCGGTCCTGCGCAACTTCGGGCAGCACCTCAGCGCGGAGCGGCTGCTGCCGAAGTACGCGTACGCCTCCCCCGGATCCCTGTACGCGGTACAGCTCTACCTGGAGCTCAGCGGCATCGAGGGTGTGGCGCCGGGCCACTACTACTACCACCCGGTCCGGCACGAACTGGTGCTGATCCGCCCTGCCGCGGTGGATCGGGCCCGGCACCGGGTGCACTTCGTCGGTCGCAGAGCGGCGATCGAGCCGGTGTACAAGAAGAACATCCAGGAGGTCCTGGAGATGGAGGCCGGGCACATGGCCGGCCTGTTCGACGAGGTGCTGCCCGCCCATGGCCTGGCCCTCGCCGAGACGCCGCACGACACCGGCCTGCCGCGCCTGCTGGGCTGCGCCGAGGACGACTTCGGCCTGGGCTCGTTCGACCTGGTGCCCTGGACGCCGGAACCCGAGCACCGCGCGCTCGACATCTACGTGCAGTTCCCTCCGGGCAGCGAGGCGGGACGGCCGAGCGGCCAGTACCTGTACCGGGACGGCGAACTGCACCGGGTCAGCGACGCGTTGGTGCTCAAGCGGCATGTGATCGCCATCAACCAGGCCGCCTACGACCGTTCCGGCTTCGGCATCACCCTGGTCAGCCGGGCCGCCGAGCAGGGCCGGGAGCGGCTGGGCTACCTGGACCTCGGCCGTGAACTGCAGCGCCTGATGTCGAATACCGTCCACCTGGGCTTCATGCCCGCCGGGTACAGCTCCCGCACCGGTGACGACCTGCCCGCCGCCCGCCGCATGACGGCGATCCTGCGGACGGCCCGACGGCCCACCGGGCCCTCGTACTTCTGCGTCGGCGGCACGATCAGCGAGGAACAGGTCCGCCACGAGGGCATGCACGAGGACCAGGTGCACATGAAGGGGCCGGAGGAGCTGATCCGGGACGATCTCGTCGCCTCCCTGCCCGAGTACATGCTCCCCAGCCGGATCCTGGTGCTGCCCGCCCTGCCGCACACCCCGAACGGCAAGCTCGACACCAAGGCCCTCGAAGGGGTGGTCGACCGGACGGCGGCCCGGGCTCGTCCCGTGGTGGAGCCGCGCAACGGCGTCGAGGCACGGCTCGGCGCTCTGTGGCGGACGGCCCTGCGGCGGGAGTTCGTCTCCGTGCACGACGACTTCTTCGCGCTCGGCGGGAACTCGCTGATCGCGGTGGGCCTGGTCAAGCGGATCAATGAGAGCTTCGGCTGCGCCCTGCCGCTCCAGGTGCTGTTCGAGGCACCCACGGTGGCGAAGCTGGCCGAGGCGGTGAGCGCGCGCGCCGCGGCGCCCCCCTCGCGGATCACACCGCTGCGCTCCGAGGGCAGCGGGCCGCCGGTGTTCTGCTGGCCGGGACTCGGCGGGGTGACGATGAACCTGCGGCTGCTCGCGGCCCGCGCGCCCGGCGGGCGGCCGGTCCACGGGATCCAGGCGCACGGCGTCAATGAGGGCGAGTCGCCGCTGGCGTCCGTCGAGGAGATGGCCGCCGCCGACGTCGCGGCCCTGCGGCGCGTCCAGCCGCGGGGTCCCTACACGCTGTGGGGCTACTCCTTCGGCGCGCGGGTCGCGTTCGAGGCGGCAGGGCAGCTGGAGCAGGCCGGGCACCGGGTGGAGCAGGTGCTGCTGCTGGCCCCGGGATCGCCGCGGCCGGCCGGCGCCCCACGGCCCTCGCCGGTGGCCGACTTCACCGATCCCGTCTTCACCACCCTCCTCTTCTCCGTCTTCGCCGGCACCGCCCGCGGCCCGGCCGTCGAGGAGTGCCTGCGCGAGTGCGCGGACGAGGAGAGCTTCGCGCGGTTCGTCGAGCGACGCTTCCCGCAGCTGGACAGCGGATTGATCCGCCGTGTCATCGCCGTGGTACGGCGTACGTACGGCTTCACCCATGACCCGGCCGCACGCCAAGTGGCCGCGCCCGTCACGGTGTTCCGGGCCGCCGGGGACGAACCCTCCTTCCTGGAACGCTCACCGGGGCGCACGGCAACCCCGCCCACGATCGTGCAACTGGAGACCGACCACTACGGGGCGCTGCGCGAGCCGGGCGTCGACGAACTGGTCAAGGCGCTCCGGCGCGCCATCCCTCGACCCGCGACCCCCTGGACAAGGACGGCCTGATGCCTCACGTGACCATTCAGCACTTTCCGGCGACCCTCACCGCCGAGCAGCGGCTCCACCTCGTGGAGCAGGTGACGGCCGCCGTGCAGGAGGCGTTCGGGGTCGAGGAGCGGGTGGTCTCCATCGCCCTGGTCCCGGTCCCGCCGCAGGACTGGGACGCCCGGGTCTACCAGCCCGAAATCGCGGGCCACCGCGAGGAGTTGGCGAAGGAGCCGGGCTACTGAGCCACGGCGCCGGTTCTAGAGTTTCGAGCCAGGATCACTGGGGTGACCGCCTTCTCGGTTGCGCCTGCCGGGGGCGTTCACCAAGGATCTGAGGGGACGGCAACCGCCGGGGTGCGGGGAAACGGGGGAAAGGATGACGTCATGAGCGCGGGCAGCGGGCAGACCCGGGACAGCCTGTCCCCCGCCGACACACCGCTGGAATCCCTGCTGCGGATCGCCGACACGCTCGGCAGCCTCGAACGGTACGCCACCGAGACCGCGGGCCACCTGCTGCTGGTGGAAGGCGCCGACAACGGGGCCCCCGGCCGGATCCGGTACATCGACGGCCCGGAGACCGTCCAGGACACGATCGGCGACGCCCTGTGGCGGGCGAAGCGGGAGATCCTCACGGCCCAGCCGGACGAACCCGGCCCCGGAGCCGCACTGGACCTGCTGCACGCGGCCGTCCGCGACCCGCTGGCGCGCGGAGTCGCGCTGCGCACGCTCTTCCAGCACAGCGCCCGCTTCTCCGAGCCCACGAAGAAATACGTGCAGCAGGTCATGGCCCAGGGTGACGTGGCCGTGCGCACGCTCCCGGAGTTCTTCGACCGGCTGATCCTGATCGACGGCGAGATCGCCTTCATCCCCGGCGGTGAACACCCGCACAGCGCGGCACTGATCCGGGACGGCGCCGTCGTCGCGTTCCTGCGGGGGGTGTTCGAGAAGGCCTGGGTACGGGCCGAGCGGTTCCCGTTCCGCCCGGTGCGGGCGGCGGACGCGGCCCGCGAGGTCGTACCCGACGTCCGCCAGGCCATCAAGGCGCTGCTGGTGGAGGGCCGTTCCGACAAGGCGATCGCGCGCCGCCTCGGCATGAGCCTGCGGTCCGTGCAAGGACACATCGCGTCCCTGCGCGAGCAGTACGGCGCCCAGCACCGCTTTCAACTCGGGTACCGGATGGCGCACGGCGAGATTATCGGCCCCGGAAATGGGTGCACGCCCGGCACCACTTCGTAACCCGACCTTGACATCGGTCTATTCGATAAACATACTCAAACTTGACATGGCCGACGTGGAATTATTCGCGACATCATTCGACGCCCCGTCGGAATTCATCCGATGGACCGAAGCGCAACCAACCAAAATGCATGGCATTGCACCCCCTTTGGCGGAATTCCGAGCGCTGGGCCCATTGGAAGCGACCGTCGCCGGCCGGCCGGTGGATCTCGGGGCGCCGAAACAGCGCAAGTTGGTCGCGTTACTCGTCAGCCGCCTCGGCCAGCCGGTACCGGTGGACGTGATGCTGGAGGCCCTGTGGGCCGGCAGCCCGCCGCCGTCCGCGATGACGTCCCTGCAGTCCTACGTCGCCAATCTGCGCCGGGTGCTGGAACCGGGCCGGGCGCCGCGCACCCCGACGCGGGTCCTGCACACCAACGACCGCGGCTATCTGCTGGACGGCCACGTCGTCGAGGTGGACGTCCACCTCTTCGAACGGCGCGCCAAGGCGGGCTGGCAGGCCTGGAACCGGGGTGACCCGCAGGAGGCGCTCAGCGAGTTCGAGGCCGCGCTGGCGTTGTGGCGGGGCGAGGCCTACTCGGAGGTGTCGCACTCCGTCCATGTGGCGGCGGAGGTGGCACGGCTCGGGGAGTTGCGGCTGTCGGCCGTCGAGGGCCGCTGTGCCGCGCTGCTGGCGGTCGGGGCCCACGAGGTGGCGGTCGCCGAGCTGGAGGCCTTCATGCAGGCCCACCCGCTGCGCGAGTACGGCTGCGAGCTGCTGAGCCTGGCGTTGTACCGAGCCGGCCGGCAGGCGGACGCCCTGGCGGTGCTGCGGACCAACCAGCGCCGGCTGGGCGACGAGTTGGGCATCGATCCGCGGCCGGCGCTGCAGCATCTCGAACGCGAGATCCTGAGCCACGCCCCGGCGCTGGACTGGCGTCCGCCACCCGCCCCGGCCCCGACGGCCCCGCGCAGGCCCCCGGCCACCCCCCGGGTCCCCGCGCCCGTGCCGGAGACGGACGAGGAGATCTTCGTCGGCCGTGAGGAGGCGCTGCGGCACCTGGCCGCGGTGTGCGCCGAGGCGGCACGCGGGCGGGGCCAGGTGGTGACGGTCTCCGGTGAACCGGGCGTCGGCAAGACCGCCCTGCTGCGGCGCTTCGCCCAACTGGGCCTTACAGCGCCGGTGTTGTGGGGTGCCTGTCCCGGGCATGTGCCCACTCCGCCGCTGTGGCCCTGGCAGCAGGTGCTGGGGACGGCGGGCACGCACCTTCCGCGCCGCCCGGTCCCGGGTCCCGTGGCCGAGGTGCTCGACGGACAGACACGGCAGCCGCTGGACGGCGCCGACGCGGACGCGGCCACCTTGCGGCGGTTCGAGGCGATCGTGCAGTACCTGACCGGGGCGTCGCACGCCCGGCCCCTGGTGATCGTGCTCGATCACCTCCACCGGGCCGACCCCGGCTCACTGCGGCTTTTGGCCCACCTCGCCGAGTCGGTGCGGACGAGCCGTCTGCTGGTGGCGGTGGCCTACCGATCCGACGAGGCGGCGGCCCTGGCCGGGACCTCGGCCGCGCTGGCCCGGGCGGAGATGACGCAGGTGGAGCTGAACGGCCTGACCGGCGCGGAGACCCGGACCCTGGTGCACGCGATGCTCCGGCGGGAGGTGAGCGGGGCCGCCGCCGAGGAGCTGCGGTACCGCAGCGGGGGCAATCCGTTCTACCTGCGCGAGCTGCTCAAGGTCAGTGACGGCGAGGAGGGCCGGGGCCGGGCACCAACGGTGCCGGGGCCGGTCCGTGAGGTGGTGCTCGGGCGGGTGGCCCATCTGGGCCCTGTCGCCGCGGAGTTGCTGTCGGTCGCCTCCGTCGCCGGCCGCGCCTTCGCCGTCGACGTCGTCGCGGAGGCCGCCTCGCTGGAGATCGAGGCGGCCCTGAAGGCCGTCGACGCGCTCGTGGCGGCCGGACTGATCGGCGAGGACCCGCAACGGCTGGGCTGGTACTCCTTCACCCATGCGCTGACCGCCGAGGTGCTGTACCAGAGCATCGGGCGGCTGCGCCGGGCCCATCTCCTGCGCCGGATCCGCGCCGCGGCCGTACCGCCGCGCACGCCGACATGATTCGGCCTGCCCGCACCCCTCGCACCCGGTCCGGGAAAGTCGAGCGGGAGTCCGGCGCGCCTTGAGGCCGACTTGGCGGATGCGCGGACTCCGCTCGGACCCGGCATATGCCCGCTCGCGCCCCCGATCGCCCGAACGCCGGGAAAGTGCCTAGTCGGCCGCTCGTCCCCGCCGCCCGAACGGTCCCGGGCCGGTGCCGCGCGCCGGTCCGCGCCCAGTCCACGCCAAGTCAGCGCCAAGCCGGTCGACAGTCCGGCCCAAGTCGCATGGACAACACTGGTCGGCGTACGCACCGGAATGATCCGGCCACGCCAGACACCGTGTGGGCACTGCCCCGTCGACCGCTGCCGAGCGACCACTCCCCTGCCCGGGGTTGCCCTCCCCCTCGACGCACATCACCTCGCGTCGGCATTCCACCGGGCCGGGGTCGAAGGAGCCTCGCGTTCCGGTCACGGGACGACCCACTGGAGAAGGACTCGACGACGTACGGGGGAGAACATGAAGTTCCAGGTCCTGGGCACGTTGTGCGCCGAGATCAACGGGAACTCGATCGTTCCCACGGCCGGCAAGCCCCGGCAGATGCTGTCCCTGCTCGCCCTGTATCCGGGACGCGTGGTACCCGTCTCCACGCTCATGGAAGAACTGTGGGGGAGCACACCACCCCAGAGCGCGCTGGCGACCTTACAGACGTACATCCTTCAGCTGCGCCGGCGCCTGGGCAGCGCCATGGGGCCCGACACGCCCGCCAAGGAGGTCCTCGCCACCCGGCACGGCGGCTATGTGCTGGCGATTCCCCCCGACTGCGTCGATGTGCACGCCTACGAACGGCGGGTCGCGGAGGGCCGGTCGGCGTTCGAGGCGGGCGACGACACCGTCGCGGCCGACCGCTTCCGGCAGGCGCTCACGCTGTGGCGGGGACCGGCGCTGGTCGACGTACGGGTGGGGCCGGTGCTGCGGATCGAGGTCATGCGGCTGGAGGAGAGCCGCCTCGGGACCGTCGAGCGGCGGATCGACGCCGATCTGAGGCTCGGCCGGCACACCGAACTCATCCCTGAACTCACCGAGTTGACGGCACGCTACCCGCAGCACGAGGGCCTGCACTCGCAGGCCATGGTGGCGCTGTACCGCTCGGGCCGGCAGGCGTCGGCCCTGGAGGTCTACCGGACGTTGCGCATCCGGCTGATCGAGGGCCTGGGCGTGGAGCCGTCCCCGCGGGTGCAGCGGCTGCACCAGGCGATGCTGGTGGTCGACCCCCAGCTGGACGTCGTCGCCGGACCGCGCCGCAGTTCCACGTTCGACCTCTACACCGCCTGAAGGCCAAGGCCGCGGCCGGTGCCCGGGGCACCGGCCGCGGCAGGCGTCCGGCCTGCTCAGTCCCGCTTCACGGCGCAGATGACCACACGGTTGATGATGGCGTCCGCCGGGATGTCGGCGGGATCCTTGGCGGTCACCTTCGTGACCTCGAACCCGCACTCCTCCAGCCAGCTCCGGTACGTGGACAGCTTCTGCAGCCCGCCGCGCCCCACCACACAGCCGAGGATGTAGGCCGGGAAGAAGTCCGCCTGGAGGTCGTCGGGGTCCGTGATGTCCTCGGGGTACACGGGCGCGAGGACCACGACCTGCCCGCCCGGCTCCAGCGCCCGGTGGGCGTTCCTGAGGATGGTGAGGACCTCGTCCTTGTCGTACATGTCCACGAAGTGCTTGAGCAGCACCACGTCGTAGCCGCCCGGGAGGGACTCGAGGACGTCACCGGCCACGAACGAGCACTGCTCCGTCAGCCCGTGCTCCTCGAAGGTCCGCAGGCACGCGGCCTCCAGGGCGGGCTGGTCGAAGGTGGTCACCCGCAGGCCGGGCGAGCCCTTCAACTGGCAGGTCATCACGGCCCCGAGGCCGTTGCCGCCGCGCGCGTCGAGCACCCGCGCCCCGGCCGGGACGTCGAAGCTGCGAAAGAACCAGGGATAGACACTGGCCGTCTCGTTCTGCGCCAGCGGCCCCCACGCGGAGCGCACCTCCGGGACCACGGCCGCCGCCTCGAACATCGTGCCCTCGAAGCCGTAGAGCTCCTTGAGCCCGACCGCACTGCCGGTCGAGATGGACTCGGGCAGGTAGTACAGCTGCCGCATCATGCCCGTCTTGATCATGCCCATGAAGGTCAGGACGCGCTGGAGGTCGGCCTCCGGGACGTCCGCGAGCGCGGCGAGGGTGTAGCCGCCGGTGGTCTCGTCCAGGGCGACGAAGCCCTCCTTCAGCGGCAGTTGCAGCACCTGCTCCACGGCGTCGGGCTTCGCGCCCACGACCGCGCCGAGCTCGGCCGCGGTCAGGGCGCCCTCCTTGCGCAGGGCGTCGACGATGCCGAGCTCGAAGCAGGCGTACAGGGTCATGAACCGGGTCGGTCCCACCATGTACTCGCGCATCCGGGCCAGTACCGCTTCAGGGTTGGACACAGCAATCCCCTCGGATCGACCTGTGGGGCCAGGCCCCGCTCCAGTGCTGCTACCGAGTATCGGGAGCGGATCTGGAGCGCCGGTAGAGCGGTGCTGTGGTGCGGCCCGGGTCCGGGTCACCTGCCGTAGCGGCGGTCCCGGACGGCGTACGAACGCAGCGCGCGCAGCAGGTCTATCTCGCGGAAGGCCGGCCACAGGACCTCGACGAAGTGCACCTCGGCGTAGGCGGACTGCCACAACAGGAAGCCGGACAGCCGCTGTTCGCCCGAGGTGCGGATGATGAAGTCCGTGTCGGGGCCCGCCGGGGAGTAGAGGTTGTCGGAGATGTGCTGGAGGTCGAAGTTCTCGGCCAGTTCGCGCGGGTCGCCGCCGGCGGAGAGGTGTTTGTCGAAGGCGGAGCGCACCGCGTCGATGATCTCGCGGCGCCCGCCGTAGCCGACCGCCACGTCGACCTTGAGGCCGCCGCGGCCGGTGGTGCCCGCGACGGCGTCCTTCAGGGACCGGGCCGTCTCCCCCGGCAGCAGGTCGAGTGCGCCGATGACGTCGATCCGCCAGTCCTCGTCGGCCGCGCAGATGCTCGCCACGGTCTCCTCGATGATCTCGAGCAGGGGCCCGAGTTCGGCCGGCGGCCGGTGCAGGTTGTCGTCGGACAGCATCCACAGCGTGACGTGCTCGATGTCGGCGGCGTCGCACCAGCGCAGGAAGTCGCCGACCTTCGCGCCGCCCACGCGGTAGCCCTCACGGACGTCGTCGTGCCCGGCGCCGCGGGCCCAACGCCGGTTGCCGTCCAGCATGATGGCGACATGCCGTGGTCGTGGCTTGCCCTCCAGCTTACGCGCCAGCCGCCTGACGTACAGGGCTTCCAATGCCGACCGAAGCGCCCTCAAGGCCACGTGCCATGTCCCTTCGTCCCCACCAACCGCCAATGGGGGCCACCGTATCCCCCGTCGGGGAGCTTCAGCCATCGACGCTGTTCAGGCGGCGCTGGGCGGGGGCGGAAGGGGGTGGGCTCAGGATGTGCGGTAGGCCACGCGGCGGGCCATGTCCGCCAGTTCCGTTCGCCACACCTCGTCGAGGGGGGCGTCCGCGATGGCCTTGCGGCCCCGTTCGACGAGGCCGTCGATGTGCCGCTCGACGTCGCGCGGCACACCCGTGTCCACCAGACGGCGGCGCACTTCGTCGGGGGTGTGGCCCGGCTCGGTGATCAGGGTGTGGATGTGCTCGTCGCGCTGCATCGCCCAGCCGAGCAGCAAGGTCATCTTGTGCTGGGTGAAGTCCAGGCCGGTGGGCTTGCCGGTGTCCGCGGAGTCACCGAAGGCGTCGAGCAGATCGTCCCGCAGCTGGAACGCCTCGCCCACGGCTTCGCCGTACTCCTCGAAGGCGGCGGCGAGGTCGCCGCGGCCCGCCGCGCCCGCGCCCACCACGAGGGGCCGGTGAATGGTGTACCGGCCGGACTTGATGCGGGCGATCAGACGGGAGGTGCGGGGGTCCGCGCAGAACTCGGCCGCCGCGTGGACGTCCATGTACTGGCCGATCATCACCTCGGAGCGCAGCCGGTGCCACTCCGGGAGCGCCGGGCCCGGTGCCCGCGCCATCAGCTCATCGCTGTAGACGAGCGCCAGGTCACCGACGAGCAGGGCCACTCCCTCGCCGTACCGGCGTGACTCCCCCTGCCAGCCGCGGCTGCCGTGCAGGCGTGTGTACGTGGTGTGGACGGTGGGCACGCCGCGCCGGGTGCCGGAGTCGTCCAGGACGTCGTCGTGGACGAGGGCGGACAGGTGCAGCATCTCCAGGGCGGCGCCGGCCGCCACGATCCCGGGGTCGTCGGGGTCGCCGCCGGCGGCGAGATAGCCGGTGACGCAGAAGGCGGGCCGGATGCGCTTGCCGCCCGACGCGATCAGCGCGGACAGCGCGTCGATGGGGACGACCGCCCCCTCGTGCACCCCGGCCCACAGATCGCGCTCGGCGGCGAGGAGGGACCGCAGCCTGTCCTCGACGCGGCGGAGCAGGTCCGCGCGGAGAGCGACCGCCTCCTGGGCGGTGTCGGTGCTGATGTCCGAAGTCACGGATATCTCCTGGGGGTTCGGATGGCGGGCATGGGAGCGGGCCGCGCAGGGTGAATCTGGAGTTCCCCTTTAGCGCCGATCGACCGCGGATACAGAACGTTGACACCCCGAACCGCCCCGTGGAAATCTCCCAGTGCGCCCGGGGCCGAATTCGAGATCTTCAGCCGCGACTTTCCGCTCTTCCCACGAGCCTTCGCCTCGCCCACGGCTGTGCAAATCCACTGGGACGGTTCACGTCATTCAAGACGGCCGACGGACAACCCGCCTCCGAAAGGAATCGCATGGATTCTCATGCCTGCCCGAAGAATTCTGTCCAGGAACCAGGCGGGGCGATCGAATCCGGTCTCTGCGCCTCGCGTGTCCGGCAGTTGGAAGGTGATCTGCGCGCGCTGCCCGGTCTCTACCAGGAGAGTCTGCACCACGTCTTACCGACGTCCCGGCGGCCGCACCACACCCGGGTCTCGGGGAGCCGGAGCCGGGACCGCTTGAACATGTCCGCGCTGGACGCCCGGCACAACATCCTCGCCATCTTGGAGTCGTGGGCGCGGTACGTCACCGACGAACTCGGTGGTGCCGCCCCCGCCCGCTCGGTGCCGGACCTGTCCCGTTTCCTGCTGCGCCACCTCACGTGGCTGACCGGACAGCCGCCCGCGGCCGATTTCGCGGACGAGATCGACGCGCTGCGACGGGAGTTGCTGCGCACGATCGACCCGGAGCCCGGTGAGTCCCAGGTGGTCACCCGGGAGTGCGTGGTGGCCGACTGCGCCGGAAGGATCACGACGTCGCCGCGGCCGGCCGGGGACCGGACGAGCATCCGGTGCTCAGCGGGGCACACCTGGGAGATGCACGAGTGGATCACCCTGCGCCCGCTCATGGAGCGGCGGCGGAAGGCTGTCGGCGCATGACGAGACCACCACGCCACCGGCTGGTGCCCACCAAGGTGGCCGCGCTCGCCGCGGGGGTGTCCGAGGCGACGATCCGCAAGTGGGTGAGCCGCGGCAAGATCACCCGCTACGGCTCCCCCGGCCGCTCCGAGTTCGACATCGACGAGCTCACGGAGATCGCCCTGCGCCGCCGGAGTTGAGTGTCGTGGTGGCCAGACCTTCGCCTAGTCCTTCGTCGGCCGGCCCGGGACGGGCAGGGGGCGGGACAGGGCGCGGTCGACGAGCGGGCCCGCGGCGCCGGTGTAGGCCGCCGGTTCGAACAGGTCGGACAGCCGGGCGTCGGCGAGGGCGGCCGAGGCCCCGCCGTCCTGCCGCAGCAGCTCCGCCAGCGGCTCGCCGGTGCTCGCCGAGCGGGCGGACGCCTCGTTCAGCAGATCACGGGCCCGGCCCTTGCCGAGGGCGGGGGCGAGTACGGCGGCGATCCGCTCGGAGATGATCGCTCCCCCCGTCATACGGGTGTTGGCGCGCATCCGCTCCGGATCGACGGACAGGTGGGAGACGAGTTCCACCGTCTGGTGCGCGGCGCCCCCGGCCAGCCGCAACAGGGCCCGCAGGGGCTCCCATTCGGCGTGCCAGGCACCGGCGGACCGTTCGTCCTCGCTCGGCAGACAGCCCAGAACGGTCGCGGCGAGCTGGGGTGCCTGCAGTGCGGCGGACCTGACGGCCGTGGCGAGCACGGGGTTGCGTTTGTGCGGCATCGCCGAGGACGCGCCCCGGCCGCTGGGCGCCGGCTCGTGCACCTCGCCCACCTCGGTGCGGGTCAGCGACAGCACATCGACGGCGATCTTGCCGAGAGCTCCGCACAGGAAGGCGGCGGCCGTGGCCGTGTCCACCATGGGCGTGCGCAGCACGTGCCAGGGCAACAGGGGTGCGGACAGGCCCAGTTCGGCCGCGAAGGCGTCCGTCAGGTCGCGGACGTAGGTGGCGGGGTCGGCTCCGGGCGCGTGGGCGAGGTAGCCGGCGAGGGTTCCGGCGGCGCCCCCGAGCTGGACGTCGGCGCTGAGCGCGTCGAGCTTGTGGACCGCGTCCAGGACGAGATGGCGCCAGCCCGCCGCCTTGAGCCCGAAGGTCGTGGGCACCGCGTGCAGGGCCAGGGTGCGGCCCGCGATCAGGGTGTCCCGGTGCTCCCTGGCGAGCACGGCCAGCGCCTGCTCGACCCGTTCGAGGTCGGCGCGGATCAGCCGCACGGCCCGGCTCACCACCAGGACGGTCGCGGTGTCGAGGATGTCCTGGCTGGTGGAGCCCCGGTGCACGTAGCGGGCCGCCTCCGGGTCCCGGTCCGCGACCAGCGCGGTGAACTCCCGTACCAGCGCCACCACGGGGTTGGCGGACTCGCGTGCCTGCCGGGCCAGGGCGGCCAGGTCGAGCCGGTCGGCCCTCGCGGCCTCCGTGATGACCTGTGCGGCGGCCACGGGCACGGTGCCCAGGCGGGCCTGCGCCCGGCTGAGTGCCGCCTCGGCGTCCAGCATGGCCTGGAGCCAGGCCCCGTCGTGCACCGCGTCCACGACGGGGGTGGCCGCCCAGACCGGGGACAGCAGACCGGCGTCGCCGGTGGGACCGGTGTCAGTGGGCATGGGTGAGTCCTTGGTCGGTGGGTGCTTCCTGGCCGCCGCCGGATGCGGGCGCTTCCCGTCCGCCACCGGATGCCGTGGTCTTCCGGTCGGCGCAGGCGAGGGCCGCGCGGGCGATGGCGTCGGAGTCGGTGAGGGTCACGGAGTTCACGCCGGGACGGATGCCCGCGGCCGTCACCCAGTGCACCGACTCCGTGGGCACGCCGAAGGCGAAGCGCCGGGGATGGGCCCGTCCGGCCGCGTCGATCAGGTGGAACGGCCGCCCGGTGACGGCGAGTCCGTCGCTCTCGTACGCGCCGCCGGAGCGGGTGCGGATGCGGTAGGTGGCGCACTGTCCGGTGGCGAGCAGCCCGCGCAGCAGCCGATCGCCGGTGCGGCGCAGGGTGATGTCGGGCAGACGGGCCTCGACCAGGGCGTCCGCCCGGACCTCGGAGCCGGGCACGAGCGGCGAGGCGGCTGTGTACCCGGTGCCGTCGACGGCCACGCGCAGGCCGGGCCCGATCACGTGCAGCACACCGGCCTCGATCAGGGCGATCATCTCCTCGACGCGCCGGGCGGGCGGTCCGATGGAGAGGAACGCGTTGAGCGGGGTGTACCAGGCGTCCAGGTCGGCGCGGTACGACTCGCCGTGCAGGCCCCCGTGGTCGACGGCGAGCCGGACCTCGTTGCGCAGGTCGCGCAGGACGTCCAGGGCGGCCTTGAGGGGACCGCTGACATTGCCGCACCTGGCTTCGGCGACGTCCTTGCGCAGGTGGTCGAGGAGCCAGTCGGTGAAGTCGCGGCGGCCGGTGAACTCCCGGTCCCGGTAGGGCCGGGCAAGCAGTTCCCAGTCCCAGCGGTACTTCTCGCTGATGCCGTACGCCGACAGCACGGCGTCCTTCTCCCGCTCCCCCGGTCCGGCCGCCAGGAAGTCGTCCTGGAGCTGCCGCGCCCGGGCGATGTGCCCGCGAGAGGTGAACACCGTGCGGTAGTAGACGGCCTCGACCTCGCGGGAGATCAGGGGCCACAGATCCTTGCGGAAGTCGAGTCCGGAGCGGGCGTGGGTGCGGCGCAGCTCCGCGACGCGGTCGGCGGTGAGCAGCAGCGGCTCGTGCCGGCCGTGCGGGCCCTTCTCGTTGTCGCCCCGGGCCTGGTACGGGATGCCGCGCCGGGACCCGGCGTACAGGTGCGGCTCCCGGCCGCTGGGGTGGTAGACGAGCCGTCCTCCGGCCCGTGAGAAGGAACCGCCGCGGCCGGCGGTGAGCTCGGCCAGGTGGTCGAAGAAGTTCAGCCCGAGCCCGCGCAGCAGCACCCTGGTGCCGGGGGCCAGCACGTCGAGGTCGACGTCGGCCGGGTTGGCGGGGGCGAGGTGAATCAGTCCCGCCCGGCGCGAGCGGGCGCCGAACTCCCGCTCGGCGGTGTCGGCGCGAGCGGGCAGATGCCCTAGGCAGAGGATCACGGCGTGCAGGTCCGTGAGGACGGTGCCGTTGTCGAGGACGATCCGCTGGAGGGCGGGGTTCTCGGCGTCCGGGTCGTCGTCGAGGGAGACCGCGAGGGCGGTGTGCGAGGTGACGCGCAGCCCCGGGGGCGCGTTGTCGACGACGTGCCGGTACGCCCAGCGCAGGTACCGGCCGTAGAAGGCGCGGGTCGGATAGGTGTCGGGGCCCAACTGCCGGGCCTCGTCCAGGACATGGGGCGGGCAGTCGTGGCGGAGGCGGCCCGCGAGGAGCGCCTCGGCCCACTCGTGGAGGCTGGGGCCGGGTTCCAGCGGGCCGCGCAGGTCGACGGAGGCGTCGGTGAACACCGATATCTGTCCGGCCACGGTGTTCATGAGCAGATGGCGGGACTGGTCGGTGCGCCACACCTTCCCCGCGCCCGGCGGGTAGGGGTCGACGACATGGACGTGGACCGTGCTGCCCTCGGGCATCGCGCGGGCGTTGGCGCAGAGCCGTTCGACCACCGAGAGGCCGCGCGGGCCGCTGCCGATCAGGCCCACCGTGCAGTGTCTCGCTGTCATGGTTCCTGCTTCCGCCGGTGTCTTCACCACTCGACCAGCGCGAACCCCGCGGCCATGCCTCCGCCGAAACCGGCGAGGAGGATCAGGTCGCCGGTTCGGAAGGCCTCGGCGCGGGCGGCTTCCGCGAGGGTGATCGGGATGGAGGCGGCTCCGGTGTTGCCGTAGTGCGTCAGGGTGCGGTGCATGGTCGCCCTGGGCAGGGCCAGGGAGGCGAACAGGGTGTCGAGCAGGACACCGTTGGCCTGGTGCGGGACGAAGTGGGCGATGTCGTCGGGGGCGATGCCGCTCTCGTGGAGGAACTGCTTGGTCAGCAGGGGCAGTCGGTCCTCGACGAAGCCGCGCACCGCGCGGCCGTCCATCCGGAAGTACTGCAGCCCGGCGTCCAGGGCGGCCCCGTCCAGGGGCAGCCTGCTGCCGCCGGCGGGCACCTCGATCAGGTCCGACAGCTCCCCGAAGGTGTGGGTGGCGAGCGCGCGGACGCGGCCGCCCCGGCCCGGGCCCAGGACCATCGCGCCGGCGCCGTCGCCGAACAGCACGACCGTCCTGCGGTCGGCCGGGTTGAGGATGCGGGAGTACACGTCGGCGCCGATGACCAGGGCGTGTCCGCCCCTTCGGGCCAGGATCCCCTCGGCCGCGGCGAGCGCGAACACCTCGCCGGAGCAGACGGCGTTGACGTCGAACGCCGCCGCGTCGACGGCGCCGAGCAGGTGCTGCACCCGGGCGGCGGTGGGCGGCTGGGGCCGGTCGGGTGTGGAGGTGGCGACGACGATCACCGTCAGCCGGTCGGCGGTGATGCCGGCCGACCGCAGCGCGTCCCGTCCGGCGGCCGCGGCCAGGTCCGAGGTGGCCTGCCCGGGGGCGGCCCAGCGGCGTTCGCGGATGGCGGTCTTGCGGACGACCCACGCGTCGTCGACGCCCGCCGCGGCTCCGGCCTCGTCATTGGAGACGACCCGGTCCGGCACATGAGCACCCGTACCGAGCACCCCGACTTCGGTCATGCGCCCGTCTTCCCCTCGATCGGTGTGGATACGGCACGGCCGGCTAGCGCGTCTCGTAGATCCGCTTGTGGTCGCGCACGGCCGCCAGCCGGAAGGGTCCCGTGGTCTCGGCCGGGGTGCGGTGGTCCCCGCCGTCGGCCGGGAAGGAGTGCTCGTGCAGGCCCCGGTAGCGGGCGTAGTCCACGGCGGTGCGCCGGTCGATCGCCGCGCGGTGCCCCTCGGTGCGCAGGTGGTCCCGGTATCCGGGTACGGCGGTGCCGGCGAAGAACTCGGCGACGCTGCCGGAGCCGTAGCTGAGGAAGCCGACGGCCTGCCCAGTCAGGTCGTCTGCTTGGTCGAGCAGGGCGGCCAGGGCGAGGTACACGGAGGCGGTGTAGCTGTTGCCGATGACGTTGTTGTAGGCGGTGGTCAGTCCGAGGTCGCGGGTGACGCGGTCCTCGTCGACGCCGTGCCCGCAGTAGTTGAGGAGCTGGCGGTGGGCCTTGTACGCCATCTTCGTGAACGGCTGGTGGTAGCAGAACGCGGCGAACTCGTCGAGCGCGCGCCCGCCCTGCTCGGTGTAGTCCTTCCAGCTGCCCTGCACCGCCAGGAGGTAGGCGCCGATGGACTCCTGTCCGTCGACCAGGGCTGCCTCGCGGTAGTTCGGCCGCCAGAAGTCCATGACGTCGGCGGTGAACACCCCCGAGGGCTCCTCGATGCGCACCAGCGCGGGGTCGGCGCCGACCAGCATGGCCACCGCGGCGGCGCCCTGGGTGGCCTCGCCGGGGCTGTCCAGCTCGTACTTGGAGACGTCCGCGGCGATCACGAGGACCCGTTGCGCCGGGTCGCGGCGCACCAGGCCGAGGGCGAACTGGAGGGCGGCCGTCGCGCCGTAGCAGGCCTGCTTGAGTTCGACGACGCGGGTGGCCGAGGGCAGTCCGAGGAGGGTGTGGACGTAGATCCCGGCGGCCTTCGCCTGGTCGATGGCGGACTCCGTGGCGAGGATGACGGTCCGGATCCCGTCGCTGCCGTGCCGCTGGAGGATCGGCGCGGCGGCGGTCGCGGCCATGGTGACGATGTCCTCGTCGGCGGCGGGCACGCTCATCGACCGCTGGCCGATGCCGTGGTGGTACTTGCCGATGTCGGTGCCGTTGTGCTCGGCGAGCACGGTGTGCGCGAGGACGAACTCGGTGGTCGCGAACGACAGATCGTGGATGCCGGTGGCGAGGTCGTCGGCCATGTCCCTAGACACCTGCCTTCGCTGTCTCGTGGGCCCGTTCCAACTGCACGTGGGCGCGCATGAGTTCGCCCGGGTTGGTCTGCGCGGCGAGCAGGGAGAGCTCACCGCAGAGCACCGTGGCCGCCGCGATCACGGCGAGGCGGCGGGCGTTCTCGCCGGGGGCGCGGTCGGCCAGGCAGCCGAGGCGGGCGAGGTTCGTCTCCACGAAGTCGAGTCCCTTGCCGTTGCCGACCGAGCCGACGATGAGGTTGGGCAGGGTGCAGGCGAAGTAGAGGTCGCCGTCGCGGTCCTCGGCCATGACGACGCCCTGGGAGCCCTCGACGATGTTCGCCGCGTCCTGTCCGGTGGCCAGGTAGAAGCCGAGCAGCATGTTCGCGAAGTGGGCGTTGGCCGAGCGGATGCCGCCGGCGAGCAGGGTGCCGAGCAGGTTCTTGCGGATGTTCAGCTCGACGATCCCGGCAGCCGTGGTGCGCAGGACTCCCTCGACCACGTCCCGCGGGACGAGCAGTTCGGTGACCACGTTCTTGCCGCGGCCCAGGATGCCGTTGACCGCGGTGGCCTTCTTGTCGGTGCAGTAGTTCCCGGAGATCGATCCGTAGGCGATGCCCGGGATCGTCTTCAGCAGGTGTCCGAGCAGCGCATCGGAGGCGAGGGTGGCCATGTTGTGGCCGGAGGCGTCGCCGGTGCTGAACTCGAACCGGATGAACAGCAGGTTGGCGTTGATCTCGTGGCGTACGCCGATCAGTTCGGCGTAGCGGCTGCCGGTGCGCACCACCTCGCGCAGCTCGTCGATGCGGGAGTCGATGGTCCGCGCGGCCGTCAGCGCCGTCTGCGCGTCCAGCGCCTCCACGAGCACCGAGCGGGTCATGCGCTCGTCGACGAGGGTGGCGACGATGCCCCGCTCGCAGAGCATGGAGACCTTCGCGCCGCGGCCCACGGAGGGCCACAGCGGTGACTCGTAGGTGGCGAGCGGGACCGGGGTCTCGGTGGTGGCCACGTTCCCCGAGATCCGCAGGGGGCCCACCCAGCGCATCGGGACCCCGGCGATCGCGTTGTCGGTCATGGTGTGTTTCCCGTCATCTGGTGGCGGACGTCAGGCTGCCGGAGCGGCGGGCGAGCGGCCGGGTGTCGATGCCCCGGTCGGCGCAGAAGTCACGCAGTTCGCCGTGGATCAGCAGGTCGCAGTGGGTCAGTGCGGCGGGGGTGGGGGCGCCCAGCACGGTCTGGAGGGCGGCCAGTTGGTCGAGCCAGGCCCGGATCCGTGCGATCAGCGCCGCCACTCCGTCGTCGAGGAGCGTGCGCAGGAAGGTGCCGGAGACGCCGACGCCGGACGCGCCGAGCGCCAGCGCGCGGGCCACGTCGAGGGGGTGGCGCACCCCGCCGGAGGCGAGGACGGGGATCGGGGCGTCCTGCGCGTCCAGCAGACAGGCGGCGGTGGACTGTCCCCAGCCGTTGAGCCAGGAGTAGTCGGCGAGTTCTCGGCGGCCGTTCTCGATACGGGCGAAGTCGGTGCCGCCCCGGCCGCCGAGGTCGGCGATCCGTACGCCGAGGCTGTCCAGCAGGCGCACGGTCTCGCGGCTCAGCCCGAAGCCGACCTCCTTGACGATCACCGGGACGTCTACGCCGGCCGCGATCCGCTCGATCTGCGGCACCCAGGACGCGAAGGAGCGGTCCCCTTCCGGCATCACGGTTTCCTGCACGGTGTTGACGTGGATCTGCAGGGCGTCGGCGCGCAGCAGGTCGACGGCGCGGCGCGCCCTGTCGACGGAGGCCGTGGCGTTGACGTTGGCGATGACGAACCCGTCCGGGTTCTCCTCGCGCAGCACGCTGAACGTTCCCGCGCAGCCGGGGTCCTTGAAGTAGGCGCTCATGGAGCCGGACGCGATGGGCACGCCGGTCTCGCGGGCGGCGATGCCCAGGTCCCGGTTGATGGCGCCGGTGCGCTCGCTGCCGCCGGTCATGGCGTTGATGTACAGCGGCACCGGCCAGGACAGGCCGGCGAAGGTGGTGGCGAGGGAGACCTCGGGCCGGTCGAGGCCGGCCAGGGCGTGGTGGACGAAGGAGATCTCGTCGAACTGGTTGCGTCCGCTGTGCTGTTGCTGCTGCTCGACAGCGAGGCGGACATGGTCGTCCTTGCGTTGAGCGATCATGGCTGGTCTCCTTCCGCGGCGGGACGGATCGGCAGGGGCGTCACCCCGGCCGAGGCCCACCGTTCGCGCAGTCGGGCGATGTCCCGTGGGGCGCCGGCGTCCAGCAGCGCGATGCCGCAGTCGCCGCCGCCCGCGCCGGAGGGCTTGGCCGCGCCTCCGACGGCTTCGGCGGCCTCGCACAGCGCGGTGAGCCGGGGTGTGAAGACACCGAGGGCGGCCTCGTCGTCCAGCAGCGCCAGCTCCCGGCGGGCCTGCCGGACGCGGGCCATCAGCTCCGGTCCGTCGCCGCGCTCCAGTGCCTCGGCCGCCGCGTGCACGCAGTCGGTGGTGGCGCGGACGAACCGCCGGTGGGCGGCGGTTCCTCGCCAGGGACGCCGGTGCAGCTCGGACACCAGGGACGCCGTCGAGGCCGGGTCTCCGGTCCAGCCGACCTCCAGGGAGAGCTCTTCGGGCGGCGGCAGCGGCCGTACGTCGAAGCCGGGCCAGGGCGCTCGCAGGGCCGCCTCGACGCCGTGGTCGCGGGCGAGGTCCCGGACGGCGGCCCGGTCGGGCGCCCGGTAGACGATCCAGCCGCCCCAGGTGCTGGCGGCGAGGTCGCCGCCGGAGCCCTTGGGGTCGAGCCGGGCGGTGGCGAGCAGGGCGAGCCGGAACCGTTCCTCGTCGGACAGGGTGAGTCCGCAGTACGCGGCGACGGCGGCCACGCTGGCCACGGTCACCGCGCCGCTGGATCCCAGGCCGTACTTGGTGCCGCGGTCGTGCAGGCCGCTGACGACGGACAGGCCGAACTCAGGTGCCGCACGGCCGCGTTCGGCCAGCAGGTCGGCGACGGTCTCGATGGCGGACAGCACATGGGTGAGTCCGGTGTGCGGGCCGAGCCGGCCCTCCCGCCACCGCAGGCGCGCGCCGGCCGGGCCGAGGTCGGAGGTGATCTCGACGCCCGGCTCGGCCGGGTCGGTCACCGTGACGGTGACGTACCGGTCGACCGCGACGAGGATCGCCGGGTTCCCGGGCTCGACGACCGCGTACTCCCCCGCGATGAACAGCTTGCCCGGAGCGCTCCGCCGGATCACCGGCCGTCCTCGCCCGACAGGCGCGCACCCGGGCCGGGTCCGGCGATGTGCACCGAGCCGTCGGGGGCGGCCGCCCGCACCGCCTCGGCGACGCGGGCGGCGTCCGCGCGGCGGCACAGCACCTTGACGTTGGGTCCGGCGTCCATGGTGGCGTAGGCCGGGACGCCGTCCTGGCGGAGCCTCAGGACGGCGTCGAGGACGGTCAGGCCGGCCGGCGCCAGATAGCGGACCGCCGGACGGGCCGCGAGCATGGTGGCGTGCATGCCGAGGGCGTTGCGTTCCGCGATCTCCCCGACCGCCTCGATGTCACCGGCGAGCAGGGCCGTCCGCATCTCGGCCAGGTCGGCCTCGCTGGAGAGCGCCCATGGCTCGTAGAGCGGGGAGGTGTCGACGGTGCGCCGCATGGCCGTCCGGCTGGAGACGGGCTTGGGGCCCGCGTCGACGACGGCGACCACCAGGGCCGGGTCGAGGTCTCCCGTGGGCACGGGTTCGGCGTAGGAGCCGAGGTCGGCCTCCTGCGCGGTGCCGGAGCCCGCGTGCCACACCGCGAAGCCCCCGAAGACCGACCGGGACGCCGATCCGGAGCCGCGCCGGGCGAGCCGGGACAGGGCGGTGGCGTCGAGGCCGAGGCCGTACGCGGCCGCCGCGGCGACGGCGAGGGCGGCGAACCCGCTGGCGGACGAGGCGAGGCCGGCGCCGGTGGGGACGGTGTTCTCGCTGTCCACCACGGCCCGGTGCGTGCTCCCGGCCCGGGCCCGCACCAGGTCCAGGAAGCCGACGACGCGGCGCAGCGGCTCGCCCCCGGCGGAGCTGCCGTTGAGGGTCACCACGTCGTGCCCGGCGTCGGGGTCGAGGCGGACGGAGGTGGTCGTGGGGAAGACGTCCAGGGTCATCGACAGGCTGTCGGTGCGGGGCAGGACCAGGTGTTCGTCCCGCTTGCCCCAGTACTTGATCAGCGCGATGTTCGGGTGCGCGACGGCGGTGGCCCGTCCTGCGGTGTGCCGCTCCCGCTGGGCGGCGAGGGGGGTGGGAAGGTCAGCGCGCATACTCGCCCGGCCCTCTCAGCGGTACGACCCAGGTCTGCACGGCACCTGCGGCGTACAGCTCCTGGATGACGTCACCGGCCTGCTCCCCGCGCGTCAGGGCGAGGACGCAGCCGCCCAGGCCACCGCCGGTGATCTTGGCTCCGAGGCTGCCCGCCGTGAGCGCGGCCTCCACCAGGGCGTCGATGCCGTTGGTGCTGAGTCCGGCCGCCCGCAGCAGATCGTGATAGTCCGTCAGCCGTGCGCCGAGCTCCTCCGGTCTGCCGTCCGCGAGGGCGTACCGGGCCTCCTCGGTGAGCCGCGAGGCGCGGTCCACGAATCTCTCCCGCGCTCCGGCGTGCCGCGCGAATCCCTCCCGCAGCAGCTCGACCGCGTCCTTCGTACGGCCGACGACACCGCTGTCGGCGATGACGAGCAGGCCGTAGCAGCCGATGGCCAGTTCCTGCGCCTCGCCCTTCTGGAACAGCAGGGGTCCGGCGGCGCCCACCGTGCGGGCGTCGACGCCGCTGGAGCGGCCGTGCGCCATGTTCTCGGCCGTCTGGACCAGGTCGAACGTCTCGTTCTCCGTGACCTGGCGGTCGTGGAGGTCGGCGAGGGCGTGGACGACGGCGCGGGCGCAGGCCGCGCTGGAGCCGAGTCCGCGGCCGTGCGGGATGGCCCCGTCGACGGTCACCTCCAGGTGCGGGCTGCCGTCCACGCCCGTGGCCGCCATGAACTCGGTGATCAGCCGGCGCAGCCCGTCGGACGCCTGCGTGACCATCGGCCGGGACGGGGAGCCGATCATCGTGAAGGACACCCCGCCCGGTCCGTCGGTGACCCGGGCGGTGGCGGTGACCGTCAGCTGCGGTACGGGAACGGCAAGCGCCGGAGCCCCGTAGACGACGGCGTGTTCCCCGAGCAGAAGGGCCTTGGCGTGGGCGCGGCCGGTGCCGACGGAACCGGCCCGGCGGTCGGTCGGCGCCCCCTCCGCCGACGTGGACAGAGTCACAGCACTCAACTCCCTTGTCGTTTCCGCGGTCAGCGGGGCTGGGGGACCATGAGCAGGCGGCGGGGATGGAGCGTGGTCTCCGGCGCGGTGCGGATCTGGTTGCCGGGCTCGGTGGCGAGCTTCCATTCCCGGGTCACGCCGTCGAGGATGACCTGGAGTTCCTGCCAGGCGAACATCTCCCCGACGCAGCCCTTGGAGCCGATGCCGAAGGGGATGTAGGAGGCGTCGACCTTGCCGGGGTTGAGGGAGATCCAGCGGTCGGGATCGAACCGGTGCGGATCGGCGTAGCACTCCGGGTCGCGGTGCAGCAGATACGAGCTGAACACCACGTTCGTGCCCGCGGGCAGCGCATGGTCGCCGAGCGTGACGTCCGCGAGGGTCTTGCGGCAGGAGATCCACACCGGCGGATAGAGCCGCAGGATCTCCATCAGGAACCGCAGGGTGTAGCCGGGCGCGTCGGGCGCCTGGGCGGTACTGCCGCTGCGCGCCAGGTCCTTGAGGAGCCGCTCCTCGGCCAGGGGGTTCCTGGACAGCACATACAGCGCCCAGGACATGACGGAGGCGGTGGTGACCGTGGCCGCGGTCATCATCATGACCGCCTCCTCGCACACCTGCTCCGGGGTGAGGAGGGGCTTCCCCGTCTCGTCGCGGTCCGCGAGGAGTGCGGCGAGGTAACCGCCCGTGCCTTCGGGCCGGTTCGGCAGGTCCTCGATGCAGGAGGCGAGCAGGTCCCGGAACTCCGTGCGCGCCCGGGACAGCCGTCGGGACGCCCCCGGCCGCGCCGCCCGGGCCGCCGAACTCCCGTACAGCGGCTTCCTGATCATTTCCCAGGCCAGGGCGGACAGCCGCTCGCCGAGTGCGGCCGTCGTCCCCGGAGCGAGTCCGGGGATGAGCGTGCTGACCGAGATCGTGCAGGTGATCCGGCACATCTCGGCCTGGACGTCCACGACTTCGCCCGGGCGCCAGGCGCAGACGACGTCACGGACGATCTCGCGCATCGTGGGGACGTACTCGTCGACCTTCGCCGACCGCAGGAAGGGATGGGCCAGCCGCCGGTAGTGCCGGTGCATGGCCTCGTCCTCGGAGAGCATGCCGACCCGGCTGAGGTTCCTGGCCTTGCGGAAGAGTTCGCCCTTGCCGTAGTTCTTGCTGTCGCTCACCAGGATCCCGCGGACCAGCACCGGGTCCCGGACGAATACGGCGTCGACACCGTCGACGGTCAGGCGGCGCAGCCGGCGGCCTCTGAGGAGGCTTTCCATCCGGCTGAACCGGAATTCCGGGCCGCTCTGCTCACTCATCGCCGTCATTCCTCCTACACCTTGTCGCGCGCGGCGATGTAAGCGGCGTTGAGACGGCTGACGGGGCGCCAGCGGTAGTAGGACTGGAGCTTGTAGTACTCCTCGCCGGAGGACGTCACGGCGGCGTAGACCATCTTGGGGTTGTCGACGCCGTACGGAACGCTCTTCACGAAATGCTCGATCCTGGTGCCGAGCCGTGCGAAATACGCCATCGGGTCGTCGGTCTTCACCCCGTAGGAAATCCGCTCGATGTCCGGGGAGTCCCAGTTGTGGGTGGTGTAGATGCCGAACGACTTCTCGCAGAAGGCGAACATCTGCTCACTCGGGCTCGGCAGGCCGAGGTCCCGGTGCATCGCGAGGACGGTTTCCTTCTCGTAGCATTCCGCGGGCGCCCTCAGGTAGGCGTTCATCGTGCGGCTGCGGTAGTCGATGCCGATGACGTCCACCTTGTCGGCCAGGCCGTATCGGGTGAAGAAGTCGAGGTTCCCGGCCAGGCTCGGGGGCATCGACGGCAGACCGGTGAGCCGGTCCAGGGTCTCGTGCTCCCCGGCCGGGAAGTACACCCAGATCTTCTTGAACCCGGTCGTGACGCCGAAGTCGATGCCGTAACTGTCGATGGGGCACAGCTGCCGGAGGTCCGGGAGCAGGCCCGCGATGGGGTGCTCCGGCTTTTCCATCAGGCCCTTGGCCAGGGCGACTTCGTAGGGGTCGGTCTCCTTGGGCAGCGTGAAACGCGCGTCGAGATCTCCTTCGTGCCGTGCGTTGGTGGCCACCCTGAAGGCGATCACCGCCTCGGCGAGTTGTTCTTCGAACGCGGCCAGAATGGGCCGGACGACCTCGCGCGAAGCGGTCACGTCCAGCAGGCCGGCTGACTTCTCGATGGCGGAGAGGAAACCCTCCACCGAGACATCGACTGCACCCGACATCATTGCTCCCAAGAGTTCAGTCTCGGATCCTGTGGTCCTTGTTCACTTGCGCCTGTTCTTGAGCCGGTCCGCCAGCGCGAGGCGCTGCACCTTCAAGGTCCCGGTGCGCGGGAGTTCGGCCTCAGGGATCTGGACCGGGTCGGCCAGCTGCGGGAAGTCGGCGACGGCCGCGCGCCACCGGCCGAGGTCGAGCGGCCGGTCGCCGTGGGTGCACAGCACCGGGACGGCCTCGGCGTCGGGGCCGTGGACCACCACCAGCTCGCTCAGTTCGGGCATCTTGTCGAGGACCAGGTCCTCGACCTCCAGGGAGCTGCGCAGCCCGGGGATCATGTCGACCTCGCGGTCGAGCATGTGCAGACAGCCGAACCTGGTGAAGTAGCCGACGTCTCCGGTCGGCCACCAGTCGCCCTCGCGGTTGCCGTCGTAGCGGTCCTGCTCGCCGAAGTACGTCTTGGCGAGGCCGGGCCAGGAGACCTGGATGCGGCCGGGGTTGAGTTCGGTGGGCCGGGTGCCGTCGCGGCTGACGACGCGGACCTTCGCCGAGCCGAGCGGCATCTGCCAGCCCACGCAGCGGCCGTTGGCCTTGTGGGCGGAGTGCCGGAAGTAGGCGCGGCCGACGGCGGGGCCGACCTCGCTCTGCCCGTAGATCTGGAAGAACAGGGCGCCCGGCCGGTCGGACGCCTTCAGCAGCCGGCTCATCGTCCGCGGGTGGATCGCGTCGAAGGTGCTGCTGAAGTACTTCACCGAGGCGAACGGCCTGCGCGGGTCCTCGGCCAGACCTTCCCACGCCATCAGCGAGTTGGGCAGCGCCTCGATGAGTCCGGGCCGGTTCTCCAGGAGCAGTTCGGCGACCGTGTCCGGGTCCGACTCGTTCATCAGCAGCACCGGCATCTCCTTCAGGAGGGCCAGGGCCATCGCGGCGACGTTCCGGGAGTGCACGAAGGGGATGGCGATGGCCACGCTCTCCCGCTGCCGCATGAGGGAGAGCAGCCGCCACTGCGGCTTGAGCCGGATGCCCTGGGTGCGGGGCGTGTGCACGACCAGCTTGGGCACTCCGGTGGTGCCGGAGGTGTGGGTGATCACGGCGGCCTCGTCGATGGGCCGCACGACAGGCTTGACCCGCGGTGCCTCGGCGAGCCGGGACAGCGAGACGGCCCCTTCCCGCTCGCCGTTGACGACGATCACTTCCCGGGTGAGGTCGGCCAGGGGCAGTTCGGCGAGCGCGTCGAGCTTGTGCTCGTCGGTGAGCAGGTTCGGCCGGTGGACCCGCTGCAGCAGGGCACCGACCGTCACCGCGTCCAGGCTGGGCGACAGCAGCACAGGCACCGCGCCGATCCGGGACGTGGCACAGGCCAGCACCCACACATCGGCGTTCGCCCTCTTGTGGATCACCACGTGTTCGTCGGGCCGCACCCCGGCGGCCCACAGCCGCGCGGCCAGGTCGTCGACGATGTCGGCGAGCTGAGCGGCCGTCAGATGACGGCCGGTCTCGGGCAGTACGTCCAGATCGTGGTCGAGCGTGAGCGGCGTCGAGCCGTTGACGGCCGCGGCCATGGCCGGCAGCAGGCCGATGTGCAGACCGCGCTTCTGGATCGATCGATAGGCCACGGAGCCTTGCATCGGGGCTGCCTCCTTCGGGGGGCGTGGGTGGAGGGCGTCGCTCAGCGGGCGAGGACCAAGGTGGCGGGCGGCGCCGAGTGGAAGGAGACGCTGGTGAATCCGGCCTTGGTCAGCCATTCCTGGTAGTCGCAGCGGCGCCAGGTGCTGCCCTGCTTGCTCTTGAGGAGCATTTCGGCGGCGAAGATCAGCGGGAAGGCGGGGCCGCCGCGGTCGTCGTCGACGACGTAGTCGTTGACGACGAGGGTGCCGCCGGGCTTGAGCGCCTGCCGGAGCCGGGTGAAGACCTCGACGTTGCTCTCCGGCCCCTCCTGGTGGGCGATGTGGGAGTACACGGCGACGTCGAACTCGGCGGTGCCGAAGTCGGTGCTGTGGAAGTCGCCGTCGACGGTGGTGAACCGGTCGGCCACGCCGCGCTCGGTCAGCAGCCGGCGGGCGATGGCGTTGATCGGCTCCCAGTCGAGCTGGGTGGCGCGGGCCTCGGGGTTGGTCTCCAGCCAGATGCCCGAGTAGACGCCCGAGCCGCCGCCGACGTCGAGGACGGAGACCGCACCGGCGTCGGCCAGCCCGAGCAGTTCGGCCGCGAGCGTCGCGGCGGGCATCGACTGGGCGGCGATGGCCGTGACGATCCCTTCCCAGTGCGGGTTGTTGGCCACCTCCACCACCGACTTGGCCACCGGTCCCCCGATCCGGACCACCTCGGCGAGGTCGGCCAGGCTGCCCATGTGGGTCAGCTTCAGCTTGGCGAAGCTGCTCAGCGAGGCGGGCTTGCCGTCGACGAGGTAGGCGGACGCCTCGGCGGTGTTGCGGTACCGGCCGCCGGACAGCTCCACCAGGCCCACGCTGACCAGCCCGTCGAGCAGGGTCTGTGCGCCCCGCTCGGAGATCCGGGCCCGGTCGGCGAGTTCGGCGGCCGTGTCCGCGCCGTTCTCCAGATGGGTGAAGAGCGAGTGGGTCGCCGACGCGGCGAGGATGCCGGTGGCCCAGTAGCCGTTGATCAGTCGCATGACGGTGTCGGGCGACGGCTGCGGGTTCGTCATGCTGCCCCTCCCAGGGTCCGGCCGGACGCCGGTCGCAGCGCGCCGCGCAGCGCGCCGGCGACCCGTTCGACCTGGTCCGGGGTGAGTTCCGCGTGCATGGGGATGGCGAGGTTGCGGGCGAACAGGTCCGCCGAGACCGGGCACTTCTGGTCCGACCGGAACACCGGCTGCACATGGGTCGCCCATGCGCCCTGTCCGCAGCCGATGCCCTGCCCGCGCAGTGCGGCGGCGACCGCCGAGCGGTCCACGCCGGCGTCCAGCGTCACGATGTACGACTGCCAGGCATGGGTACGGTCGCCGGGCACGTACGGCAGCGTCAGGAGCTCCTCGTCGGCGAGGAGTTCGCCGTACTGGGCGGCGACGGCGTTGCGGCGGTCCAGCAGCTCCTCCACCCGGCTCAGTTGCACCTGGAGGATCGCCGCGGCGATGTCGGAGAGCTTGTAGTTGTAGCCGATCTCGGTGAACTCCGGGATGGGCAGGCCGACGACCTTCCCCAGGTCGAAGATGCTGCCGATGCCGAAGGAGGACCGCAGCCGCGCGTCCGCCCCGATCCTCGGGTCCCGGGCGAGCAGCGCGCCGCCCTCACCGCTGGTGGCTCCCTTGCGTCCGTGGAAGGACAGACAGGCCACCTCGGCGAGCGCGCCCGCCGGGCGGCCCTGGTAGGTGGCGCCGACCGCGCAGGCGGCGTCCTCGACGACGAACAGGCCGTGCCGGTCGGCGATCGCCTGGAGTTCCGTGTAGTCGGCGGGCAGGCCGAGCGTGTCGACCGCGATCACCCCGACGGTGCGGGGCGTGATCAGGTCGGCGACCGCCTGCGGGTCGACGGTGCCGGTGTCGGCGCGTACGTCGGCGAAGACCGGTACGGCGTCGACGTACCGCACGGCCTGCGCGGGCGCTGGGAAGGTGTAGTCGGCGACGATGACCTCGTCGCCCGGTTCGACGCCGAGCGCGAGGAGGGCCAGGTGGAGCGCGGCGCCGCAGTTGCTCGCCGTGACGGCGTCCCCGACGCCGTACTGCTCGGCCAGCTGGGCCTCCAGCGCCTTGCCGCGCGGACCCTGTCCGGCCGGCCAGCCGGAGGCGAACACCTCGGCGACGGCGTCGAGTTCACGCTCGCCGAGGCTGGCGTGGACGAGGGGGATGGGGTGCATCGCGGTCACCTCTCGCTCTGGCCGGGTATGCCGACGGCCGTCGGGGGCTGGAAGCGCAGCGGGGTGATCTGGCCGACGTCGTAGCGCCGGCGCATCGCCTCCACGGCCGCGGGGTCCACGGCGGTGCCGCGCGACCAGATCTCGGCGATCTCCTCGAAGTACGCCTCGTGTTCGGGCGAGGGGTAGCTCTGGAAGAGCATCTTCACCGGCTTGTCCGTGGCGTTGCGGAACGCGTGCGGGGTGCCGGGCGGGACGAACATGCAGCTGCCCTCGGCGGCGCGGACGACCCGGTCGCCCTTGGGGGACTCCCAGTGGTGCCAGGTGTCGCCGGTGCGCTCGACCGGCTCGAAGCACAGCAGGTCGAGCTCGCCCTCCAGGACGTAGAAGAACTCCTGGGAGCGCTGGTGGACATGGGCCCCGACGTCGAATCCGGGCGGCACGACCACCTCGAAGATCGATACCGAGGAGCCCATCTCCTGGGTGGCCTTGAAGGTCACCGACTGCGCCGGGGTGACCAGCTGTCGCCCGGCGCCCGCCGGGAGGATGAGGTCGGTCATGTACTCCGCTTCCTGTGTGCGCTGCGTTCAGGTGTGCGCCGCGTTCAGGCGAAGGTCTGCGGGACGCCGTCGGCCGCCCAGGTGCCGAGCGCCATCTCGGCGGTGATGCCGGGGCCGAACCCCGCGATCAGACCGGTGGCACCGGGCGCGGGGGGCTCCTCCTCGAACAGCCTTCGAGCGGCTTCGAGTACGACGGCGCTGGCGATGTTGCCGTACTCGTTGAGGGTCGACCAGCTGTGCCGGAACACCTCGCGGTCGACGTCGAGGAACTTCGCGAGGTCGTCGAGGATGCGCGGACCGCCGGCGTGGATGATGTAGAAGTCGAGCTTTCCGGCGTCCCAGCTGTGGTCCTTGGCCAGCTCGCGCAGGACCGGGGCGAGCGGCTCCATGGTGCCGGGCACCCGGCGGTCGAGCTGGAAGTGGAATCCGGTGTCCTTGACCGCGTAACTGATCCAGTCCTCGGTGTCCGGGATGAGGTAGGAGGCGTTGCGCTCCAGGTCGATGCCGACACCGCCCTCGCCCCGTACGACGGCGGCGGCGACCGCGTCGCCGAACAGGCCGTCGGAGAGCAGCGAGCCGATGTCGTCCGCGTCGGGCTGGTAGCACAGCGAGCACAGTTCGCAGGAGACGATCAGGACGTTGCTGCCCGGGTGGGCGGCGCAGAAGTCGTGGGCGCGGTTGATGGCCGCTCCGCCCGCCGCGCAGCCGAGCTGGGCGATGGGTATCTGCCGGGTGTCGGAGCGGAATCCGAGGTTGTTGATCAGCCAGGCGGTCAGGGACGGCATGAGAAAGCCGGTGCACGACACGTAGATGATCGCGTCGATGTCACGGGTCCTCAGGTCGGCGTTGGCGAGGGCCTGTTCGATGACCTGGGGGGTGCGCTTCTTGGACTCGACCTCGTAGATGCGGTTGCGTGCCTCGAAGCCCGGGTGGTGGAGCGTCTGCTCGATGGGCTGGACGAGGTGCCGCTTCTTGACCCCGGTGTTGCGGATCAGCCGCAGCGCCAGCGGGAGTTGGGGCTTGCCTGCGTGCGTTCGCTCCGCGAACTCCAGGGTCTCTTCCAGGGTGATGACGTGTTCGGGCGCGTTCATCGCCGGCTTGCATAGCCTCGGCATATCGGGGATCCACTTCCTCAGAGTCTCGACAGCAAGGGCAGTGGAGCGGTGCGCTGATGGCGGATCAGCGGACTGCAGGAGGCCCGCCGAAGCGTCAGGCGGGCAGGAGCAACTCCCGGTCGCTGCCGGACAGCACCGGTCGCGGCCGCGATCGGCCGGGCTACGGGAGGAAGTGTGCGGGGGAAGTGCCGGTCAACTACCCGAAGCAGACAGCCGACTTGGGCTGTTTTCGGGCAGGGAAGGCGTGCGGAAATAGTGACACGGGAGGGGCGTCGGCGCCAAGGAAAGCCTGGGGTGACTCAGGTCACATCCCGAGGACGCACCGTGGCATGGTGGCTCCACGCATAACCGGACCCAAAACTATGTAGCCCCACCACATGTGCGCTCCACCTGCGGGTTTCTACGGTGTGCCGACACGTACCCGTCCCCACCGCACACGAGGAAGTGGCGCACATGGCCTCCGCAGCAACCGCTCCACCAACCCCCGCCAGCCTCAAGCGCATCGTCGCCGCGAGCCTCATCGGCACCACCATCGAGTGGTACGACTTCTTCCTGTACGGTGCCGCCGCCGCCCTGGTCTTCAACACGCTGTTCTTCCCCGACTCCGACCCCCTGGTCGGCACCCTGCTCTCCTTCCTCACCTACGCCGTGGGCTTCGCCGCCCGCCCCATCGGCGCGCTCGTCTTCGGGCACTACGGCGACCGGCTGGGACGCAAGAAGCTGCTGGTCCTCAGCCTGATGCTGATGGGCGGCGCCACCTTCGCCATCGGACTGCTGCCCACGCACGACACCATCGGCACCGCCGCTCCGGTGCTGCTGACCGTGCTGCGGCTGGTCCAGGGCTTCGCGCTCGGCGGGGAGTGGGGCGGCGCCGTCCTGCTGGTCTCCGAGCACGGGGACGCGCGGCGCCGCGGGTTCTGGGCCTCGTGGCCCCAGACCGGGGCGCCCGCGGGTCAGCTCCTCGCCACCGGCGTGCTGGCCGCGCTGACCGCCCTGCAGAGCGACGCCACCTTCGAGTCCTGGGGCTGGCGCGTGCCGTTCCTGCTCTCCGGCGTCCTCGTCATCGTCGGCATGTGGATCCGACTGTCGGTGGACGAGTCGCCGGTGTTCAAGGCGGCGCTGGCGCAGGCCGAGGCCCGCAAGGCCGAGCAGGTCGTCGAGAAGGCGCCGCTGGTCGCCGTGTTGCGGCACCACTGGAAGGACGTGCTCATCGCGATGGGCGCGCGGATGGCGGAGAACATCTCCTACTACGTGATCACGGCCTTCATCCTGGTGTACGCCGTGGAGCACACCGGTCTGGAGAAGCAGACCGCCCTGAACGCCGTCCTGATCGCCTCCGCGATCCACTTCGCGGTGATCCCGGGCTGGGGCGCGCTGTCCGACGTGTGGGGCCGGCGTCCGGTGTACCTGCTGGGCGCGCTCGGGATGGGCGGCTGGGCGTTCCCCTTCTTCGCCCTCGTCGACACCGAGAGCTTCGGCCTGCTGATCGTCGCGGTGACGGTGGGTCTGGTCTTCCACGGGGCGATGTACGCGCCGCAGGCGGCGTTCTTCTCCGAGATGTTCGCGACGCGGATGCGCTACTCGGGCGCCTCGATCGGCGCGCAGTTCGCCTCCGTCGTGGCCGGTGCTCCGGCACCGCTCATCGCGACGGCGCTGCTGGTGAAGTCCGACGGCTCGACCCTGATCTCGCTGTACCTGCTGGCCGCGGTGGCCATCACCCTGGTGGCCGTCCTGGTGGCCCGCGAGACCCGCCATCGCGACCTCGCCCAGATCGGCGCCACGTCCTCCGAGCGGGACGCCGCGCCGGACACCGCCTCGGACACCGCCTCGGTCCGCTGAGGACGCCGACCCCACCTCTCAGCCCCCGACCGGGATGCCGGTCGGGGGCCGGGCCATGTCCTCGGGCCGCTTACCGCGTCAGCCGGTGCAGCCGCAGTGCCATCTGGATCTCCAGCGCGCGGGCCGGGGTCTGCCAGTCGTCGCCGAGGAGGCGCCCGATGCGTTCCAGACGCTGGGCGACGGTGTTCACATGGACGTGCAGGTCGTCCTTGGTGCGGGCGGGGCTCATCCCGCTGGCGAAGTAGGCGTCGAGGGTGCGGACCAGGTCGGTGCCGCGCCGTGCGTCGTAGGCCACGACCTGGCCGATGGTGCGGTCGACGAAGCCGGTGATGTCCCGGTCGCCGGAGAGCAGCAGTCCGACGAAGCCGAAGTCCTCGGCGGCGGCGCCGTCTCCGCGGCGGCCGAGCAGCCGGAGGGCGTCGAGGCAGCGGCGACCCTCCTCGTAGGCGGCGGCCACGGCGTCCGGGTTGGTGGCGAGGTCCCGCAGCGGGGCGGAGGCCCCGACGGTGACCGGCTCGTGGACGGCGGTGCCCAGGTGGTGGGCGGTGCGGCGGGCCAGGCCGGTGGCGGTGTCGCCGGTTTCCAGGGGCAGCAGCAGGACGGTGCCGCCGTCGCGGGCCGCGGCGAGGCCGTGCCGGGTCGCGGCGAGGTGGGAGGCGGCGGACCACAGGCGCCGGCGGGCCGCGGCCTCCTGGTCGGCGTCGGCGGCGGCGCCGTCGAGGCGGGCGGCGAGCACCACATGGGTGGCGTCCAGGTCGGCGTCGAGCCGGGTGGCGCGCTCGCGCAGCAGGCGCGGATCGCGGTCGCGGCCGTCCAGCAGGTCGTCCAGCAGCTCGCCGCGCACCCGCTGTTCGGCCTCGGCGGCCGAGCGCCGGGCGAGCAGCAGCAGCGAGGTGACCATGGCGGCGCGCTCCAGGGTGCGCTGGTCGACGGGGTCGAGCCCGGGATGGCCGCGCAGCACGAGCGCGCCGAGCAGTTCACCGCCCGCGGACACGGCGGCGATCCAGTCGTCCTGGTGCCGTACGGCGTGTCCTTCCGCGCGGGAGGACTCCAGCGCGCGGGCGGGCGCGCTCTCGGTGAACTCCACGGTCCCGTCGAGGACTTCGGAGACCGCCGCGGCCACGTCGTGCACCCCGCCGCCGCGCAGCACGAGTTCGGCGAGCCGGTCGTGCACGTCGGAGGCGCGCTCGATGACCGCGCTGCGGTCCCGGATGATCTCGTTGGCCCGCTCCAGACCGGCGAGGGCCGAGCGGGTCTCGGTGAGCAGGTTGGCGGTGTCGATGGCGGCCGCGGCCAGGGCGGCGAAGGAGCCCAGCAGCGCGATCTGCTCCCGCTCGAAGACCCGGGCCCGCCGGTCCGCCGCGAACAGCACGCCGATGACGTGCGGCCCCAGCATCAGCGGCACCCCGCAGATCGCCACCAGGCCCTCGTCCCGGACCCCGGAGTCGATGCTGAGGGTGTGCCGGAACCGGTCGTCCTGCAAGTAGTCGTCGGTGACGTACGGGCGGGCCGTCTGGGCGACGAGGCCGCCGAGCCCCTCCCCCATGCCGAGGCGCAGCTGCTGGAAGCGGGCGGCGACCGAGCCCTCGGTGACGCGCATGTAGGTGTCGCCGCGCTGGGGGTCGTTGAGGCTGAGGTAGGCGACATCGGTGCCGAGCAGCGACCGGGCGCGCTGCACGATCGCCTGGAGCACGGCGTCCAGGTCCCGCAGTCCCGCGAGGTCGTGGGCGGTCTCGAACAGCGCGGACAGCTCGGCCTCGCGGCGGCGCCGCCCCTCCAGCTCCGAGCGGACGCGCAGCGCGAGCAGCTTGGCCGCCTCCAGCGCGGCGATCCGCTCGGCGGGCTGTCCCTCGGCGCGGGCGAGCAGCACCGGCTGCTCGTAGGCGTCGGCCGAGGCGCCTCGGGCCAACAGCTCCAGGAACGGCGCCTCGGCACCGCCGTCCGGCGCGGGGCCGGCGGCGCGCTCCTCGGACTGCACGTGATCGCGGGACATGCTCACAGGATTCCTCATCGCACCACCACCGGGTCAGTCCCTGTGGACAACCCGCGTCCCACGACCGCTCAGTGCGCCGTCCAGCCGCCGTCCAGGACGAGGGACGTGCCGGTCACGAAGGACGCCTGGGGACTGCACAGATACGCCACCGCCTCGGCGACCTCGTCCGGTTCGATGAGCCGCTTGAGCGCACTGTCCTGGAGCATGACGTCGGTCAGGACGCGCTCCTCGGGGATCCCGTGCGCCCGGGCCTGGTCGGCGACCTGCTGCTCGACCAGGGGGGTGCGCACATAGGAGGGGCACACACAGTTCGAGGTGACGCCATGGGGCGCGCCCTCCAGGGCGGCGGTCTTGGAGAGGCCCTCCAGACCGTGCTTGGCGGACACATAGGCCGCCTTGTAGGCGGAGGCGCGCAGGCCGTGCACCGAGGAGATGTTGACGATGCGGCCCCACCCCTGGCCGTACATATGGGGCAGGGCGCCGCGGATGAGCCGGAAGGGCGCCTCCAGCATCACGGTGAGCACCGTGTGGAAGACGTCGGGCGGGAACTCCTCCAGGGGCCGCACCAGTTGCAGTCCGGCGTTGTTGACGAGGACGTCGGTGCCGGCGGCGACGAGTTCGGCGGCGTCCAGGTCGGTCAGGTCGAGCAGGTGGGGTTCGACGGTGCCCGCGAGGCCCCGGCACTGCTCGGCGAGCGCCTCCAGGCCCGCGGCGTCCCGGTCGACCGCTCTGACCTTGGCCCCGGCGGCCGCGAGCCGCAGGGCGCAGGCGCGGCCGATGCCTCCGGCGGCGCCGGTGACAAGGGCGGTGCGGCCGCCGAGGTCGAGCGAGGGAGCGGGGGGCGCCGGGCGGGCGTGGGACGCGGTCATGCCCCGACCCTAGGCAGCGCTCCCGTCCCGCCCCATGTGGTCAGAACCCATACTTCATTCGGAAGTCGTGGGTTCGAACCATGTGGGTTCGTCGGACAGGGCCTGTTTGATGCGGAACAGCTGGCGTTCGCCCATCGGGGGCAGCGCGTCCACCTCGTACCAGCCGACGTCCAGGGACTCGTCGTCGTTCACGCGCGCCTCGCCGCCGACCGCCCGGCAGCGGAAGGTGATGTCCATGAACTGGCATCGGTCGCCGTTGGGGTAGGCGACTTCCTTCCCGGCGCGGACGAGCACGACCCGCTCGACGACGCAGCGCACCCCGGTCTCCTCGTACACCTCCCGCACGGCGGCTGTCGCGGGCTGCTCACCGGGGTCCGGGATGCCCGAGATCACCGTCCACTTGCCGTTGTCCGCGCGCTGCCCCAGCAGGACCCGCCCGGCGTCGTCGAAGACCACGGCGCTGACGCCCGGCAACCACAGGAGCTGGTGGCCCGCGGTGGCCCGGATCGTGCGGATGAAGTCAGGTGTCGGCATGCCCTCGACCCTAACGGGCCGGTGCGGTCCGCCTCGTGCGCGCTCCGGCGCCGATCGCCCAGCCGAGTCCGCCCGCGGCGACCAGCACCAGGGCGATCTCCGGCAGGATGCCGAGGCGGGTGGCGGGCGTCTCGGAGGAGCGCAGCGGTACCTCCTGCACCAGGGAGTCGGCCACGAACATGCCGGTCCGCTGGGTGATGGTGCCGTCCGGCATGATGATCGCGCTGACGCCGCTGGTCACCGGGACGGTGACGGTCCGGCTGTGCTCGACGGCCCGCACCCGGGACATGGCGAGCTGCTGGTAGGTCATCTCGCTGCGGTCGAAGGTGGCGTTGTTGCTCGGCACGGAGATCAGCTGGGCGCCGGCGGTGACGGTGTCGCGCACCGCCCAGTCGAACGCCGCCTCGTAGCAGGTGGCCAGGCCCACCTCGGTGCCGCCGATGCTGAACACACCCGGCTCGCTGCCCCGGCTGAAGTCCTGACGGACCATGGACGTCCACTCGGAGTTGATCGCCCCGATCATCGACCGCAGCGGAAGGTACTCGCCGAACGGCTGGATCTGCCGCTTGTCGTAGGTCTGGAGCGGGCCCTCGACGGGGTCCCACAGGATCTGCTCGTTGAGCAGCTTGCCGTCCCGCTTCACCACGCCGCCGACCGAGATCGGCACCCCGACGGCCTTGGCCGCCGCGTCGATGACCGCGCGCGCGTCGGCGTTGGCGAAGGGGTCGATGTCGGAGGAGTTCTCCGGCCACAGCACGAAGTCGGGCTGGGCCGCCTTGCCCGCCTCGACCTCGGCGGCCAGCCGCTCGGTCTCCCGCGCGTGGTAGTCGAGCACGGCCCGGCGCTGGGAGTTGAAGTCGAGGCCCGCGCGCGGGACGTTGCCCTGGATGACCGCCACGGTCACCGTGCCGTCCTCGGCCCGGTCGCTGACCAGCGGCCGGGCGGCCAGCGCCCCGGCGACGGGGACCGTGACGCTCAGCAGGGCCACGGCGGCGGCCGACCGCCGGACGGCCCCGGTGCGCCGCCGCACGGCGAGCCGGACCACGTCGTACAGGCCGAAGCCGCACAGGACGACCGCGAAGCCGAGCACCGGGGTGCCGCCCACCGCGGCGAGCGGCAGGAAGACGCCGTCGGCCTGGCCGAAGGCGATCTTGCCCCAGGGGAATCCGCTGAACGGCGCACGCGCGCGTGCCGCCTCCCCGGCGACCCACAGGGCCGCGGCCCACAAGGGCGAGCCGGGCAGCCGGGAGACCGCGGCGATGCCCGCGCCGACCAGCGCGACGAAGACGGCCTCGATGACGACCAGCGCGAGCCAGGGGCCGGGGCCCACCTCCACGCCCGTCCATACCAGCAGCGGCAGCAGGAAGCCGAGACCGAAGAGGTAACCGAGACCGAGGGCCGCCTTCCAGCCGCGGCCGCGCAGCACCCAGGCGAAGCCGGCGAAGGCCGGCAGGGCCAGCCACCACAGGGTGCGCGGCGGGAAGCTGACGTAGAGCAGCACTCCGGAGAGCGCCGCGGTGAGAGGCGGGAGCAGGCGGTCGAGCCACACCCGGTACGGGGCGGGCGCGAGCGGCTTCACCTGGTCCGACTCCTCCACGGGGGTTGCGGTGACGGTCACTGTGGGAGTGTACGGCGGGCCGGCCGGCCGCCGACAGCGCGGCCCTGGGGGCGGCGGCCCGGTGTGCCACATCGCTCCTGCCCAAGACGTCCACAAATCGTCCATCAGCCGTTACCGTGTGCCGAGCACATGTCGTTCGAGCCGGTCAGCACCATGTCGGAACGTTTCGTCACGGTTCGGGGGCGACCGGGTAGCGGGGGTCGGGGTGGGTGCCACGGGGATGACGTCTACGGCCGGTTCCGAGGGCGCCAGGGACATCGGCGAAAGACGCAACGCTCTGGACGCGGCGGGCGTCGTCGTGCTCGGCGCCTGCGCCGCCTGGTCCCTGGTCACGGCCACCGTCCAGGACGGCCGGCCCGAAGGTGTGCTGCTCGCGATCCTGGCGGTCGCCGCCGGTTACGCGGCGGGCCGGATCGGCGGAGCGCTGCTGCCCGTCGCCGCCCCCGGCGCCGCCGCGCTGGCCGGAGTCGCCCTGACGGTCACCCTCCCGCACCTGGGCCCGGATCCCGAGATCGTGCCCCCGCTCGGCCAGGCCGGTGCCACGGCCGCCCTGCTCACCCTGTCCACGGGCGCCGCCTGCTGCGCGGCCTGGGCCGCCACCGCGCCCGCCCGGCTCGCCCTGCGCCTGCTGGCGGCCGGGATCGCGGTGACCGCGGCCGCCCTAGGCTCCACCACCGGCTTCGTGGTCTGTTCCCTGGTGCTGTTGTGCTCCCTCGCCGCCGGGCGGATGCGGCACCGCGGTGTCGGGGTCGCGGGACTGGCCGTGGCCACGGCCGTGGTGACCGGCCTGACCTGGGCGGTCGCCGGGCGGGCGGTGCCGGACGGGTTCGCCGCGTCGGTGGAGGGCCAGCTGACCGGACACCGCCTGGACCTGTGGCACGACGCCTTGGAACTGGCCCGGCAGAACGCCGCCCTGGGCGTGGGGCCCGGCCGCTTCGGCGAGCTGAGCACGACCGCCACCAGCACCCTCCTGTCCGACGGCAAACCGCACTCGGCGCCCCTGCAGCAGGCGGCCGAGCAGGGGGTCGTCGGAGTGGTGCTGCTGGCGGCGGCCTTTGGCTGGATGCTGTTCGCGCTCTGGCGCGCTCCCCGCCCGACACCGGTCGTCCTCACCGCCGGCGCGGCGCTGACCGGCCTCGCGGCGATCGCCGCCGTGGGCAACGCGCTCAGCTTCACCACGGTGTCGGTGGGCGCGGGACTGCTGGCCGGAGTGGCCACGGCCCGCCCGCTGCCCGAGGCGCCGCCCGCGGCCGTGCCGGAGACGCGCCCGCGCCCCGCGGCATGAGAGCAGTGCGCGGTGCCGGGCGTACCCGCGCGCAGCCGGTCCCGCGTGAGATCAGTGCGCGGTGCCGGGCGTACCCGTGCGCAGCCGGTCCCGGATGAACCGGACCGCGGCCTCGGCGTCGTCCACGGTGATCGTGAACGTATGCCCGTCCCACAGCCGCAGCACCACGCCCTCACCGCGCCGTACGACGACCGCGGTGCCCTTCTCCGGCCGCCAGCGGTAGCCCCAGCCGCCCCAGTGGCGCGGGGTGACCAGCGGGGCGAAGTCGGCGCCCGCGACCTGCGACAGCGGGATGCGGCGGCGCGGCACACCCATGTGGCCGCAGCGCACCTCGAGTGACTCCATGTCGACCTTCAGGGCGACATGCACGAACGCCAGGGTGCCGAAGAGCACCAGCAGGCCCGCCGCGATGCAGCCGACGACGGCCATCGCGAGCGGGGCGACGCCGGAGGTCCAGGCCGACTCGACGGCCAGCTCGATGCCGAGCGCCATACAGGCGGCGCCGATCAGCGCCAGCAGCCACTGGACGCGGTTGGTGGCGCGTCCGGTCCAGACGTCGGGGTACGGCGCGTGCTCGGCCTGGGGGTGCTCCCTCATGGCAATGAGGTTACTCAGGTTTCGCTGCGCTGCTACCTCGTAGCGCAGGGTGACTGGTCCGGGTGGGCGTCCTTCGGAGGGCCGCCGGTCACCGGGTGGGGGTGACCGCCCGCAGCAGCCGGCCCTCCTCGTAGGCCAGGGCGGGCTCGGGCAGGGCGCCCTCGCGTCCGCTCAGCAGCACGGTGACGGTGCCGCCGGCGTCGGCCCCGGGCGCGGGCTGCGCGCCGATCCGGCGCAGCGCCTGGGCGGCGACCGCTTCGGCGGAGCCGCGCAGGACGAGCGGCGGGCGGCCGGGCTGCTGGACGGCGGCCCGGATGCGCTCGGCGACCAGCTCGTAGTGGGTGCAGCCGAGGACGACGGTCGTCACGTCGTCGGGGGTCAGGGCGGCGGCCGCGGCGACGGCGGCGGTGATGGCGTCCTCGTCCGCGTGCTCCACGGCCTCGGCGAGCCCGAAGCAGGGCACCTCGGTGACCGTCACCCCGTCGGCGAAGTCCTTGATGAGGTTGCGCTGGTAGGGGCTGCCGGTGGTGGCGGGCGTCGCCCAGATCGCGAAGGGGCCGCCGCCGGCCGCGGCGGGCTTGATCGCGGGGACCGTGCCGATCACCGGAATGGCCGGTTCGAGACGGGCGCGCAGGGCGGTCAGGGCGTGCACGCTCGCGGTGTTGCAGCCGACGATCAGCGCCTCGGGCCGGTGCGCTGCCGCGGCCTCGGCGACGGCGACGGCGCGCCGGGTGAGGTCCTCGGGGGTCCTCGGTCCCCAGGGCATGCCGTCCGGGTCGAGGGAGAGGACGAGATCTGCGTCGGGCCGCAGCCGTCGTACCGCGGCGGTGGCCGCGAGCAAGCCGATTCCGGAGTCCATCAGCGCGATCTTCACCCGGCCACGATAGTCGATGGGCCCTTGCGGGCCGGTGGCGTGGGGCAGACTGCGCGGGTGAGCGCCTTCGTGTGGATCGCCGTCGGATCACTCGCCGTCTGGCTGTGGCTGCTGCTGTGTCAGGGCTTCTTCTGGCGCACCGACGTACGGCTGCCGGCCCGGCGGGAACCGCGCGCGTGGCCGTCCGTGTGTGTCGTCGTACCGGCGCGCGACGAGGCGGCGGTCCTGCCCGACAGCCTCCCTTCGCTGCTGGCCCAGGACTATCCCGGGCGGGCCGAGATCTTCCTCGTCGACGACGGCAGCCGCGACGGCACCGGGCGCTCGGCGCGTGAGCTCGCCGACCGACACGGGGGTCTGCCGCTGACCGTGGACTCCCCCGGTGAACCGCCCGCGGGCTGGACCGGCAAGCTGTGGGCGGTGCGCCATGGCATCGGCCTGGCACGCGCGCGTGACCCCCGCTACCTGCTGCTGACGGACGCCGACATCGCCCACGCCCCCGACAGCCTCCGCCGGCTCGTCGCCGCCGCGGAGACCGGCGGCTTCGACGTGGTCTCGCAGATGGCCCGGCTGCGGGTGGAGAGCATGTGGGAGCGGCTGGTGGTCCCGGCCTTCGTCTACTTCTTCGCGCAGTTGTATCCCTTCCGCCGGATCGGGAGGAAGGGGAGCCGCACGGCGGCCGCGGCCGGGGGGTGTGTGCTGCTGCGCGCGGACGCGGCCGAGCAGGCCCGGATCCCGGACGCCATCCGGCACGCCGTGATCGACGACGTGGCGCTGGCGCGGGCGGTGAAGGGGAGCGGCGGGCACATCTGGCTCGGCCTCGCCGACGGGGTGGACAGCGTGCGGCCGTACCCCCGGCTGCACGACCTGTGGCGGATGGTCTCCCGCAGCGCGTACGCGCAGCTGCGCCACAGCCCGCTGCTGCTCGTCGGTACGGTCGCCGGGCTCGCGCTCGTCTACCTGGTCCCCCCGCTCGCCCTCGCGGCGGGGGACACGGCGACGGCGACGGCCGGCGGGCTCGCCTGGCTGGTGATGACCGGGACGTACGTGCCGATGCTCCGCTACTACCGGCAGCCGCTGTGGCTCGCTCCCCTGCTGCCGTTCACCGCGCTGCTGTACCTGCTGATGACGGTCGACTCCGCGGTGCAGCACTACCGGGGGCGCGGCGCGGCCTGGAAGGGCCGTACCTACGCCCGTCCGGACGCGGTGCCCGAGGAGGGGTGACTACTTGCGGCCGGGCGTCCAGTTCATGCCCCAGCCGTACGCGTAGTCCACGGTCCGCTGCGGGCTCACCCCTCGCTCGGGCACCAGGTAGCGGGCCTCGCGCTGGACGACGAGGTCGCTGCCGGTGTTGGTGATCAACGCCAGCGCGCACACCGTGGAGGGCACCGTGCACTCGTCGAGCGAGAAGTCGACCGGGGCGCCGAACTGGGGCGTGAGGGTGACCGTGGCGTTCAGGTCGGCGAAGGAGCGCGCGCCCTCGTAGATGGTCACGAAGACCAGGATGCGCCGGAAGGCCCGCTGCTGGTCCAGGTTGACGGTGAGGTTCTCACCGGTGGCGACGGCCCCGGTGCGGTCGTCGCCGTCGAGGTGGATGTACGGCGGCTGGTGCAGCGAGCCGTAGGCGTTGCCGAGGGCCTGGACGACGCCCTTGCTGCCGTCGGTGAGCTCGTACAGGGCGCACAGGTCGAGGTCGAGGTCGTTGTGCATGGCGATCGGTCGGCCCAGCTTGCTCGCCCAGCCCGAGAACTGCTTGCGCACCTGCCAGTTGAGGTTCACCCGCAGGGCGCCCGAGGTCCCGCCCTGCTTGGTCAGCGAGACCGAGGGGGCCGACTTCGTGAGCGTCACCTTGCTGAGACTGACCGGGGACGCCTGGGGCGGGGACGGGGCGGTCGGCGGCATGGCGGGCGCGGAGGGCATCCTCGCGGCGGGAGCGGCCGGAGCGGCGGAGGGCGTCGCGGGTGCCGCCTGCTGCGGCTCGTCCACGGTGATGCCGTAGTCGACGGCCAGGCCCTCCAGGCCGCTGCCGTAGCCCTGGCCGACGGCGCGGAACTTCCACGCGCCCTGCCGGCGGTAGAACTCGCCGAGCACGAAGGCCGTTTCGACGGTGGCCCCGGCGCTGTCGAACCGGGCCACCGAGGTGCCCTGGGCGGCGTCCTTGACCTCGATGGCGAGATCGGGGACCCGGCCGAAGGAGCCGCCGTCGGAGGAGGCGGCGAGGATGACGGTCTCGATCGCGGGCTCCACGCGCGCGAGGTCGACGAGGAGGGTGTCGGTCACCCGGCCCCCGGCGTCCCGCTTGCCCTCGTGCCGGACCGCGCCCGAGGCGTGCGCGGGCTGGTTGTAGAAGACGAAGTCCGCGTCGGAGCGGACCTTCCCGCCGACCAGCAGCAGCGCCGAGGCGTCGGCGTCGGGCACCCCGGGCCCGGAACGCCAGCCCAGTTCGACGCGCAGCGCCGTCGTCGGCACCGGAACGTTCGATCCCTTCGGCATTGACATGTCCGCCCCCATCACGTGTCAGCGCGCCAGGTCGTGCCCCGGCCGGTTTCCTTCGGTTCCGTACAGGGTCAACCTATTCCCCGCGCGCGGGGAAGCGGCACCGGAGGGACCCGGGAAGATCGCCGGCCAACCGTCGGTAACCCCCTCGGAACTTGGCCTTTACCGGATCGGAGTGCCGCATGGCGTCCCTTTTTGGCAAGTTCGCTCGCATTGGGGATCCCGCGTCACCGCCAACACGGAAATCAACCCTCTTATCGGTCTCCCCAACCAGCACATCGTGGGCTTAACTTATGTGCCATGACCTCCCCCCGCTCCACTTATGGTGGCGGCTACTACTCCGCCTCCTTCCCGGACACCCCGATCTACGACTCGCTCGTGGCCGAGCGGGGCACCCCGCAGATCGCCCCGATCCGGGTCCCCGCCGCGTACGACACGAGCAGCAGCCATCTGCCCGCGCTCCCCTCGGCCCTGCCCGCCCTGCCGGCGGCACCCTCCCAGCCGTCCTACGGCAACGGCTACGGCTACCCGCAGGCCCAGCAGCCCGCGCCGCTCCAGCAGGCCCCCGCCGCGTACATCCCGCAGCAGGCGGCCGCGCCCCGCGGCTATCCGGGTCCGCAGCCCCAGCAGCCGCGCCCAGCGGCCCCGACGGGTTACGAGGCGATGCGTCCGGCGGCACCCCGGCCCGCGGCCCCGGTGTACCAGGACCCGTACAACAACCAGCAGTACCGCGGCTACTGAGCCGTTCCCCGGCCGGTCCGTGCCACCTGGCACGATGACCCCATGGGGAATGCACGACTTGAGTCGATACACGTTCATCCGGTCAAGGCGTTCCGGGGCACCGCGCCCCGGGAGGCCGTGGTGGAGCCCTGGGGGCTGGCCGGTGACCGTCGCTGGATGCTGATCGACGACGGGGGAAAGGTCGTCACACAACGCCAGCAAGCGCGTCTCGCGTTGGCCGCCGCCGAGCTTCTGCCCGGCGGCGGCCTTCGGCTGTCCGCGCCCGGCATGGAGCCGCTGGCCGTCCGGGTGCCGAAGCCCGCCGCCACCGTCCCGGTGGAGATCTTCCGCGACAAGGTCCAGGCGGTGCCCGCCGAGGACGACGCCGTGCACGCCTGGTGCAGCACCTATCTCGGCGTCGCCGTGCGCCTGGTGCACCTGGACGACCCGGCGACGCGCAGGCCCGTCGACCCGGAGTACGCGCTGCCCGGTGAGACCGTCAGCTTCGCCGACGGCTACCCGCTGCTGCTCACCTCGACCTCCTCCCTCGACGCCCTCAACACCCTGATCGCCGCGGGCGATCACGCGGACGAGGGCCCGCTGCCCATGAACCGGTTCCGGCCGAACGTCGTCGTGTCCGGCACCGCCGCCTGGGCCGAGGACGAGTGGTCCCGTCTCGCCATCGGCGACGTCACCTTCCGGGTCGCCAAGATGTGCGGGCGGTGCGTCGTCACCACCACCGACCAGGGCACCGCGGGACGCGGCAAGGAGCCGCTGCCCACCCTCGGACGCCATCGCCGCATCGGCGGCAAGCTCGTCTTCGGGCAGAACCTGGTGCCGCTGACCGGCGGCACGATCCGGGCCGGGGACCGGGTGGAGATCCTCGCCTGACCCGCGGTGGCGGGAACCATGCCCGGCAGCCTGCGCGTTGAGCCTTTCGCGAGCAGTTCATGAGAGGTTCGGGCGCGGGCGATGTCGCTCTCCCTTCGGCCGGGATCGCGCGTGGGCGGCTCCGCCGGGGGGTGGTCACGGAGCGGGAAGGGGGCGCGGGACGGTGCGGGCCATCAGTGGGCTCTGGCGCTGGCGGCACAACCCGCTGCGCCGGGCGACCGATCTTGCCGAGGCCTGGGTCGCGCTGTGCGCCCTGCTGCTCCTCCTCGTCCTCGCCCCCGTGGCCGGCGTTCTGGTCGGCGCCCTCGCGCAGGAGGCGCTGCGGGAGTCGGTACGCGAACAGCGGGCCTCCCGGCACCAGGTGACGGCCACCGTCACCGGCACCCTGGGCGGCTCCCCGCTGGACGCCGACCCGGAGACCGCCGCCTCGGGCCGGGAGGTGCGCACCCGGGTGCTGGCCGACTGGACCGCGCCGGACGGCACCGAGCGGCACGGCGCGGCCACGACGCGGATCGACGACCCGCGGCCGGGCGACCGCTTCCCGCTGTGGACGGACCGTCAGGGCCGCGTGGCCGCGCGCCCACTGGACTCCGCGACGGCGACCACGCATGCCGTGCTGGCCGGGTTCGGCGCGGCTCTGCTGGTCATAGGCGCCGTCGAGAGTTCCAGACGGCTGATCGTCCGGCGCATGGTCCGCCGCCGGTACGCCCGTTGGGACCAGGCCTGGGACCGGGCGGGACCGGACTGGGGCCGGACCGGCGCCGGCAGCTGACCGCGTTCCGCCTCTGGTCAACCCGAGGACTGCGCGCACGCTACGGTGGACCGGCCGAGTCTTCGGTGAAGATCCGCGCGGGCCGGTCACCGGCGCGCCGACGCGTCCCGAAGGCGACGAGCCGTCAGTACGACCGAGGTGGGGGCACAACAACGCCATGGCACAGGGCACGGTCCAGGTGACGCACACCGGCACGTCGCGGTGGCGGCGCCGCACGGGTGAGTACGCATCGCTCGCCGCAGCGCTCCAGGCCGCGGCCGACGGTGACGTCCTCACCATCGCGCCCGGTACCTACCGGGAGAACCTCGTCGTCCAGCGCCCGGTGACCCTGCGCGGCCCCGAGGGCTCCCCCGGCTCGGTGCGGATCGCCCCGCCGGACGGTGTGCCGCTGACCGTGCGGGCCTCGGCGGTGATCCAGGACCTGCACGTGGAGGGCCAGGACTCGGCGGCGCCCGCCCTGCTGATCGAGGAGGGCGCGCCGGCGCTGGCCGACATCCGGATCGTCACCCGTTCCGCCGCCGGCATCGAGGTGCGCGGCGGTGCCCGGCCGACCGTGCGGCGCTGCACCGTCGACAACCCCGCGGGCATCGGCATCGCCGTCCTCGACGGCGGGGGCGGGGTGTTCGAGGAGTGCGAGGTCGTCGCGGCCGGCCAGTCCGGTGTCGCCGTACGCGGCGGCGGCCACCCCCGGCTGGAGCGCTGCCGGGTGCACCACGCCGGCGCGGGCCTGACGGCGACCGGTGAGAACTCCGCGCTGGAGGCGGTCGGTTGCGAGGTCTACGAGGTGCGGGGCAGCGGTGTCCAGATCACCGGCCGGGCCACCGCGCACCTCACCGACTGCGATGTGCACCGCACCGCGGCCGACGGGGTCACGCTCGACACCGACGCCGTGCTGACCCTCGCCGACTGCCGGATCCACGACATCCCGGAGAACGCGGTCGATCTGCGCTCCCGTTCCGTGCTCACCCTGACCCGTACGACGGTGCGGAAGTTCGGGCGCAACGGCCTGTCGGTGTGGGACCCGGGCACCCGCGTGGACGCCAACCAGTGCGAGATCTTCGACAGCACCGGCGACTACCCGGCCGTCTGGGTCAGTGACGGCGCCACCGCCGTCCTGGACTCGTGCCGGGTGCACGACGTGCCGGACGCCCTGTTCGTCCTCGACCGCGGCTCCCGCGCGGACGTCGTCGACAGCGACCTGTCGCAGGTGCGCAATACCGCCGTGTCGGTGAGCGACGGCGCCACCGCCCAGCTCGACGACTGCCGCATCCGGGACGCGGCGACGGGCGCCTGGTTCCGCGACCACGGCAGCGGCGGCACCCTCGCCAACTGCGCGCTGGACGGCGTGCAGACCGGCGTCATCGTCACCAAGGGCGCCGACCCCACCATCGAGCGGTGCACGGTCGACTCCCCCGCCGAGGCAGGCTTCTATGTGTCGGCGGGCGGCCGGGGCAGCTTCCTGAACTGCCGCGTCACCAACAGCGCGGGGTACGGCTTCCATGTGATCGACGGCTGCCGTACGACGCTCAGGAAGTGCCGTACGGAGCGCTGCGCCCGCGGCGGCTACGAGTTCGCGGACGCCGGCCCGGACACGGGCTCCGGGACCGGGCCCGTGGTGGAGGACTGCACGAGCGACGAGAGCGCGGGACTGCGCTCCCCGGCCGCGCCCCGCGAGCCGGCCGTGCAGACCGCGAGCCAGTCACCGGGCCTGCTCGGCACCATCCCCGGCCAGCGCGCCACCGGCCAGGACCCGTCGGCCGCCCCGGCCGCGCCGGAGCGGCCCGCGCGGACCTCTCAGGACGTCCTCGGTGAACTCGACGCGCTGGTCGGCCTGGACAGCGTCAAGCGCGAGGTGCGGGCGCTCACCGACATGATCGAGGTGGGCCGGCGCCGCCGGGAGGCGGGCCTGAAGGCCGCCTCCGTCAAGCGGCACCTGGTCTTCACGGGGTCCCCCGGCACCGGCAAGACGACGGTCGCCCGGCTGTACGGCGAGATCCTGGCCTCCCTCGGTGTCCTGGAGAAGGGCCATCTCGTCGAGGTGTCCCGGGTCGACCTGGTCGGGGAGCACATCGGTTCCACGGCGATCCGCACCCAGGAGGCCTTCGACAAGGCGCGCGGGGGTGTGCTGTTCGTCGACGAGGCCTACGCGCTGTCGCCGGAGGACTCCGGCCGGGACTTCGGCAAGGAGGCCATCGACACCCTGGTGAAGCTGATGGAGGACCACCGGGACGCGGTGGTGGTGATCGTCGCGGGCTATACGGCGGAGATGGAACGCTTCCTTTCGGTCAACCCGGGGGTGGCCTCCCGCTTCTCGCGGACCATCACCTTCTGCGACTACAGCCCCGGGGAACTGCTGCGGATCGTGGAGCAGCAGGCCGAGGAGCACGAGTACCGGCTGGCGCCGGGCGCCGCCGAGGCGCTGCTGGCGTACTTCACGGCGCTGCCCAAGGGGCCCGCGTTCGGCAACGGCCGTACCGCGCGGCAGACCTTCGAGGCCATGGTGGAGCGGCACGCGGGGCGGGTTGCCCAGGTGGCGGAGCCCAGCACGGAGGATCTGACGCTGCTCTATCCGCAGGACCTGCCCGAGTCGTCCTGAGCCCGGGGCGCGGGCAGCTGGGGGCGCAGCCGGGCCAGCAGCCGTTCGCGTTCCTCGGCGAAGGCCGGGTCCGCCTGGTAGTCGGAGTGGCCGAGGACCGGCGCGGGCAGGGGGTGCAGTTCGGTGCGGCCGAAGGCGAGGGGGTCCTTCAGGGCGTCGCGGTCCACCTCGGGGCCGCAGGCGCCGGACAGCAGGACGGGACCGCCGATGGGGTCGGTGGGCCGGTGGAGGTTGCGCCAGCAGTCGACGTCCTGGTGCAGGGCGCTGAGCGCGGCCGGGCCGAAGTGGGCGGGGAACCAGCGGCCGTAGAGGCGCTCCAGGGGCGAGCCGTAGGTCAGCAGGGCGACGCGCTTGCGGACGGCCGGGGGCAGCTGCCAGGCGGCGGACGCGGCGAGGACGCTGCCCTGGGAGTGGCCGGACAGCACGAGGCGGCCGCCCGTGGCCCGGGTCCAGGTGGCCATCCGCCAGGTCAGATCGGGCACCGCGCGCTCGGCGTAGCAGGGCGGGGCGAAGGGGTGGGCGGCGCGCGGCCAGAAGGTGCCCACGTCCCAGAGGATGCCGATGGTGCGCCGCGCGGAGGCGTCCTTGTAGGCACGCCGGCCCCAGGTGACGAACAGTATGAAGCCGAGGCCGATCAGCCAGGATCCGAGGGCCTGGGCGGTCTCGGCGGCGCCCTGCACGAAGGGGTGCGCGGGTTCGGTGGCCTCGGCCGGGGTCTCGTCGGTGGTGAGGGCGCCCACCAGGGCTGCCGCGCCGAGCAGCAGGGTCGCGGTGGAGACGACGGCGACCAGGAGCGGGCCCCGGTCGGTGAGGGAGGCCAGCGCGCGGGTGCGGGCGATACGGCGGCTGCGCGTGCTGTCCTGCGGTTCGCCGCCGTAGTCGCGCCGCACGGCGGCGAGTTCGGCGCGCGCGAGCCGAACGGTGTGCCGGGCGAGCCAGCCGCACAGCAGGAGCACCAGGATCAGCAGCGGCGGGATGACGGAGGCCTGCCAGGTCAGCAGGACCGGCGGGCCGGGGATCGAGGCGCGCGTGCCGTCCAGCCAGTCGGCCACGCGCTGGGCGACGCCGCCCGACATCACCCCGCCGAGGGCGCAGGCCAGCATGGTGACGGCCGGGCCGCCGAGGCCCCGCAGTGCGGCCCTCGGGTCGGGGTGGGTGCGGTGCAGGACGGAGGCGATGACGGCGAGGGCGATGACGAGCAGTCCCTGGACGAAGGCGAGGGCGCCGAAGGTGGCGTCGCCGGGGAGCCGGCCGCTGGACGTCCACTGCGGACGCTGCCAGGCGGCGTAGACCAGGGTGAGGGCCAGCAGGGCGAGGGAGACGAGCGGCAGGCGCCGTACCAGAGCGTTGTCGCGCCGCTGGTCCAGGCGGTGCTCGCTGCGGCCGCGGCGGCACACCACCCAGACCACGACGACCGCCGCGCTCAGCAGGGACGCTTCCATGAGGCGGCCGAGGGCGTCCAGGGCGGCGGGGCCGCCGGGCCGGTGGTCGAAGCGGGCCGCCGGCAGACCGGCCGCGGCGGCGACCGTGAGCAGGCCCGCCGCGGTGTGCGCGGCGCGCAGCCGGGCGACCAGGCGGCGGCCGTACCAGAAGCCGGGGCGGCCCAGCGCGGTGCGGTCGGTGTCCTCGTCGGGTTCGCCCGCGCGGACCGGCGGCTCCTGGGACTCGTACGCGCTCCAGGTGCGGTGGGAGAGGTACCAGAGCAGGCCGGTGAGGGCGAGCGGCACCAGGGCGGCGAGGGCGAGGCGGCGGCCGGGCAGGCTCCACCAGCCGGCGTCGGTGGCTTCGGGCGACAGGAAGTCCAGCCAGGAGTGGCGCTGCGCGCACGCGCGGGTGCCCGCGCACTGCCAGGCGGTGAGATCGAGGGCCACCTCGCAGGCAGCCGCGACGAGCAGCACCGTCAGGGACAGCGCGGCGAGGCGGACGAGCAGGCCGTAGAGGCGGACCGTGCGGATGCGGCCGCGGGCGCTGGGGCGCATCCAGTGGGCGAGATTGACCACCATGAAGGGCAGCAGCAGCAGCCACAGGGCGCGGGCGCCGTGGCCGGAGGTGAGGTTGCACCAGACGTAGGCCTCGGGGACCGGCCGGTCGCGGTAGTCGGCGGGGCGGGACTCGGCGTCGGCGTCGTCGGCGCGCCGGAAGACGGCCGCGGTGTCGTCGCCGGTGATCCGCTGGGTGCGGGGATCGCCGAGCATGTCCGCGGGTGTGGTGCCGCCGACGCCGTGGACCAGGAGTTCCAGGGCGATGTCGGCTTGCTCGGGCCGCGCCGCGGCGGCCGAGGCATGGTCTGGCGCACGCTCCACTGTTCGCCCTTCCCCCGTGACGAGCCGTCGGCCGGTGTCCGCGGGCACCAGGATCGCCGCTCGGCGGGCGGCTCACACCCCTCGTCACGGAATCTCCCCGATCCGGGTGCCAGACGGGGAACGGATGATGCGCGGGTGACATGCGCGCGTCGGGCAGCCGGTGGCGCGGGCCGTGCCCCGGCGTGCGAGGATGGGACGTCCGCGGCCCCCCAATGGTGAGAATGTGCTTGTCGGAGCGGGTGCGGCGCGGCGGGTGAGACGGCTTTTGGCGAAAGGAACCGGAGCGTACGTGAGTGAGAATCAGAACCTCCTCGCGGAGCAGCGGCGCGCCCTGATCCTGGACGAGGTCCGGCGCCGCGGCGGGGTCCGGGTCAATGAGCTCACCCGCAAGCTCGGCGTGTCGGACATGACCGTGCGCCGCGATCTCGACGCGCTGGCCCGGCAGGGCGTGCTGGAGAAGGTGCACGGCGGCGCGGTGCCGGTGGTCGAGGCGAGCACCCACGAGCCGGGCTTCGAGGCCAAGTCGGGTCTGGAGCTGACGGCCAAGGAGGACATCGCGCGGGCCGCGGCCGAGCTGGTCGCCCCGGGCGCGGCGATCGCGCTGTCCGGGGGGACGACGACGTACGCGCTGGCCCATCAGCTGGTGGACGTGCCCGACCTCACCGTCGTCACCAACTCGGTGCGGGTGGCCGATGTCTTCCATGTCGCGCAGCGCACCGCGGGCCCCCGGCAGGGCGCGGCCACGGTGGTGCTGACCGGCGGGGTGCGCACCCCGTCCGACTCGCTGGTGGGGCCGGTGGCCGACCAGGCCATCGCGGCGCTCCACTTCGATGTGCTCTTCCTCGGGGTGCACGGCATATCGGTGGAGGCCGGCCTGTCGACGCCGAACCTCGCCGAGGCCGAGACCAACCGCCGTCTGGTGCAGTCGGCGCGCCGGGTCGTGGTGGTCGCCGACCACACCAAGTGGGGTGTGGTGGGGCTGAGTTCGTTCGCGGCGCTGCACCAGGTGGACACGCTGGTGACGGACCGGGGTCTGCCCGTCGAGGCGCGGACCGAGGTGTCGGAGCAACTGCGGCGGCTGGTCGTCGCCGGAGAGCCGGAGGACCCCGCAGACAGCTAGGGTGGCGCTCGAGGCCATCGCCAAGGGGGTTGCGTCCATGCTGCGCCAACTGCGGCCGGAGGGGCTCGACTTCGTCGAGAGCGCTCCGGTACGGCTCGTCTTCGCCCGCGACATCTCCGCACCGCCCGAGGTGGTCTTCAGCGCCCTGGCCGACGACGTGCCCGGCTGGGCGCAGTGGTTCCCGTCGGTGACCCGGGCCCGCCCCGTCGAGGGCACCGAAGCCGGCCGCGACATCACCCTGCGCGGCGGCATCCGCTTCGTGGAGCACGTCCTTGCGGCGCGCAACCCCGAGGTGTACGCCTACGCCGTCGCCTCCACCAACGCACCCGGCCTGCGCGCCCTGGTCGAGGAGTGGCGGTTGGCCCCGGCCGGGACGGGCACGCGCGTGCGGTGGACGTTCGCGGCGGACGGCCCGGCGCCCTTGCGGATGATGCTCCGGGCCGCGCGGCCCGGACTCGGGCGGGCGTTCCGGGACGCCGTCACCGCGCTGGACCGGCGGCTGGCGGACCGCTGAGTCAGGACGGCCAGACGCCCGTCTCCAGCAGCGACTCGATCGCCTCGGTGTACGGCTGGATGTCCAGGCCCTGTTCGGCGAGCCAGGCGTCCGAGTAGTACTTGTCGAGGTAGCGGTCGCCCGGGTCGCACAGCAGCGTCACCACGCTGCCCTGCCGGCCCTCGGCCACCATCTCGGCGACGATCTTCAGCGCGCTCCACAGCCCGGTGCCGGTCGAGCCGCCCGCCTTGCGGCCGATGACCTTCTCCAGCGCCCGTACGGCGGCCACGCTCGCCGCGTCCGGGACCTTCATCATGCGGTCGATCGCGCCGGGCACGAAGCTCGGTTCCATCCGCGGTCTGCCGATGCCCTCGATGCGCGAGCCGCAGTCGCAGGTGACGTCCGGATCGCCGGTGGTCCAGCCCTCGAAAAAGCAGGAGTTCTCCGGATCGGCGACACAGATTCGGGTGTCGTGCTGCATGTAGTGGACGTACCGGGCGATGGTCGCCGACGTGCCGCCGGTGCCCGCCGTCGCCACGATCCACGCGGGCTCCGGATACCGCTCCAACTCCAGCTGGCGGAAGACGGATTCGGCGATGTTGTTGTTGCCGCGCCAGTCCGTGGCGCGTTCCGCGTAGGTGAACTGGTCCATGTAGTGGCCGCCGGTCTCCACCGCGAGGCGGGCGGACTCCTCGTACATGGTGCGCGGGTCGTCCACGAAGTGGCACTGCCCGCCGTGGAACTCGATGAGGCGGATTTTCTCGGCACTGGTCGTGCGCGGCATGACCGCGATGAACGGCACTCCGATCAGTTTCGCGAAGTACGCCTCGGACACCGCCGTCGAGCCACTGGACGCCTCGATCACCGGGCACCCCGGCCTGATCCAGCCATTGCACAGGCCGTACAGGAAGAGCGAGCGGGCCAGGCGGTGCTTGAGGCTGCCCGTCGGGTGGGTCGACTCGTCCTTCAGGTACAGGTCGATGCCCCACTTCTCCGGCAGCGGGAAGCGGAGCAGATGCGTGTCGGCCGAGCGGTTCGCGTCGGCCTGGACCTTGCGGACGGCCTCTTTCAGCCAGTGCCGATACCCGACATCGGTGTGATCGACGTCGAGGGTCGCGCCGGTCCGGGTCTGCTGAGGGGTGCTCACGACGGGCTCCTTACGCTTCGCGCCGACGGCGACTCGCGCGGCCGACGCCCCGATCATAGACACCTTCAGCACCCTTCTCACCTGCATAAACACACCTTTGGGCAGCTCAAAGGCCACCCTGGGGGCAGCGCCGCGCGACCGGTGGGGGGCGCACTCGGGCGAGTGCTCCGGCCCCGCACGGGCGACCCACGTCACGTACTGGTGCTCGACGCCGGACGGGGGCAGACTTCACCGAGGGCACACACGGGATCACGCACCCGAGCCGGACCTCGCCCGCTCAGACCCTTCGGTCCGGCCGAACGACACGCGCAAGGGGGCGGGACGGCATGGCGGAGCCGGAGTTCACGGCGACGGGCGTGCGGATCGGGAAGCGGCTGCGCTCGCTCACCCGGGCCGGGCAGGTCCGGATCAGCGGCGGTCGGCTCGAACTGCTCACCAGCTACGGCAGCGAGATCGACAGCGCGCCGGTGCAGGCGGTGCGGGCGTCCAAGCCCTGGTTCGTACCGGACGACCGGGCGCTCGCGGACCTCAACGGCAACCGGTACCTGCTGACCCTGGGCGACCACGACCCGGCGCCCGGAGAGGCGGGGCCGCCCGCGGCGCGCCGGTTCATCGAGGCGGTACGGAAGGCTGCGGGACGTAACCGCTGATGTACGGCGAGTTGCGGTACCTCACCCGCTGCGTCACGCTGGTCTCACGTCACTATGGGTTTACCGGCGATAACGCTGCGAACCAGCCGCCGGCCACGACAGCAGGCGGCCGTTGTACCAGGCACTCTGCTGGATCGATCCGAATCCCGTGTTCTTCCGGACCTCAAGTCGGGGAGTCGCAGCCGTGATCAGTCACCCAAGCAGGCACTGCACGGTGGAGCTCCAAGCCCTGCCGTCGCGGATCGGCCAGGTCCGCAGAATCGTATCTGCGCAGTTGCGCTACTGGCATCTGGATCCCTTGATAGACCGGGCGGCGCTCGGTGTGACGGAGCTGTTGACCAACGTCCACCAGCACGCACAGCCCGACAAGATGTGCACGGTGGAGATCGAGCTGCTGCTCGACCGGCTCATGGTCTCCGTGCACGACCACGACCCGCGTCTGCCGGTCGTGGAGGACATCGACGAGGTCGCGACCCTCGCCACGTGCGGCCGGGGCCTCGCGATGGTGGCCGCCGTCAGCGAGAGCTGGGGTGTGCGGCCGGACGGCGAGTCGGGCAAGGTCGTGTGGTTCACGCTGCCGACCCCGGCGTCGGCCAGGGCAGCGGCGGCGCGTCCGCCACGGCGGACGGTGCTGGACACGCACCGGTACACGGACATCGGACCGCGTGTCGATCTGCGCAGGCCCGAACATGCTCCCGCCCGGTCAGCCGCTGTCGGCTGACCGGGCGGTGAGATTTCTGCGGTGACGCCGATCGCGCTCAGCCCTCCGGGGTTGCGCGCGATCGGCATCGTGGCCCCCGGCTCAGCCGTCACTGGCTTCTGTAACTACTAGTATGTACAGTGAGGGTATGAGCACCCCCGAGCGGCTGATCGAGTCCACGCGCGCGTTGCTGTGGGAGCGCGGTTACGTCGGTACCAGTCCCAAGGCGATCCTGGAGCGGTCCGGGGCCGGGCAGGGCAGCATGTACCACCACTTCAAGGGCAAGCCCGACCTCGCCCTGGCCGCGATCCGGCGGACCGCCGAGGAACTGCGGGCCACCGCGGAGGCGGTCCTGAGCGCGCCGGGGACGCCGTACGAGCGCATCGAGGGCTATCTGCGGCGTGAGCGTGAGGTGCTGCGCGGCTGTCCGGTCGGGCGGCTGACCATGGACCCGGAGATCGTCGCGAGCGAACAGCTGCGCGCGCCGGTCGACGAGACCCTGGACTGGCTGCGCGAACGGCTCGCCGGGATCGTCGAGGAGGGCAAGGAGCAGGGGCAGTTCGCTCCCGGCCTGGACGGCGAGGAGATCGCGGCGACGATCGTCGCGACCGTCCAGGGCGGCTATGTGCTGGCCCGCGCGTCGAGTTCCCCGGCCGCGTTCGACACCGGGGTCCGGGGGCTGCTCGCCCTGCTCCGTCCGACCGTCTAGGGGGTTTCTGTGCACGCGATGCAGTACGAGATCAGCCTGCCCGCCGACTACGACATGGGCATCATCAGGCGGCGGGTCGCCGAGCGGGGGCATCTGCTCGACCGCTGGGAGGGGCTCGGGCTGAAGGCCTATCTGATGCGCGAGCGCGGGGTGCACGGTTCGCCGGTCAGCCAGTACGCGCCGTTCTACCTCTGGAACACCGCGGAGGGCATGAACTCCTTTCTGTGGGGCGGCGGTTTCCAGGGGATCTGCGACGACTTCGGAAGGCCCTCGGTGCGAGGGTGGACCGGGCTGGCGTATGCGGAGGGCAGCGGTTCTCGGGCGCGCACGGCGGTACGGCGGCGACGACCGGTGCCGGAGGGGGCCCGCCTGGCCGACGTCGCCGAGGGCGCGCTGAGCGAGGCGCGGCGGCTCGCGGCGCGGGAGGGGGCGGTGCTGGCGGCGGCCGGAGTGGACACCGGGGCCTGGGAGTCCGTGCACTTCTCGCTGTGGCAGCAGGAGGCGCCCGAGACCGAAGGTGACGTGTTCCAGGTGCTGCATCTGTCGGCACCCGAGCGGGACCGGCTGAGTCGGAGGGGCCCGCGCGGCGGATGATCCGTCGCCCGGCCCTGCGGCTGGCCCGATCCTGTTGATCTCTGTCCCGACGGCCCCTTTCGGCCACGCCCGGCGCGCGGAGGATGGAAGCCGACACGGACGATGCCGAGGAAAGGCGCGGAGATGGCCCTGGAGATGCGTGACCGCTGCGAGCGTTGCGGGACGGCGGCCCTGCCGGCCGACGGGCCCGCCCTCATCTGCTCCTACGAGTGCAGCTTCTGTGTGCCGTGCGGCGAGACGATGCGTCAGGTGTGCCCCAACTGCGGCGGCGAACTGGTGCCGAGGCCGCGCCGGGTGGCGTCCGCGGCCTAGGAGCGGCCCGGTGGTTCACCGGGGGGTCAGCGCGCCCAGGGGATCGTCCAGCACCGGCTGCCAGGCCAGTTCGGCCGCGCCCACCAGGCTGTTGTGGTCGAGCGTGCACGCCAGGATCGGCACGCCGCCGCTCTGCCCCCACAGGCTGCGGTCGGCGACCACCGCGCGCAGCCGGTCCGGGTCGGCGGCCAGCAGGGTGCGGTGCAGGCCGCCGAGGATGATGCGGTCCGGGTTGAGGATGTTCACCAGGCCCGCGAGGCCGAGGCCGAGCCGGTCGATCAGCGCCTCGGTGGCGGTGCGGACGTCCGGGTCGTCGTAGTGGTGCCGGATCAGGTCGTTGGCCTGCTGCAGCAGCGACACCTCGGGGCCGGTTTCCCGGCCCGCGGCGGTGAGCAGGGCCAGCGGGTCCGCCTCGACGTCCAAACAGCCGCGGCTGCCGCAGTGGCAGGGGCGGCCCTCGGGGTTCACGGTGAGGTGGCCGACCTCCAGGGCGAGCCCCGAACTTCCGGTGTGCAGCCGCCCGTCGAGCACCAGCGCGCCGCCCACGCCCCGGTGCCCGGTGGCCACGCACAGCAGGTCCCGGGCACCGCGCCCGGCGCCGTGCCGGTGCTCGGCGAGCGCGGCGAGGTTGACGTCGTTGCCCGCGAACGCCGGTCCGCCGATCCCGGCCGCCCGTACGCACTCGGCGAAGATCCTGCGCACCGGGGCACCCACGGCCCACGCCAGGTGCAGCGGGTTCAGGGCGAGACCGTCGGGTTCGGCGACGGCGGACGGCACGGCGAGGCCCGCGCCCACGCAGCGCCGGCCGGTCGTGCGCAGCAGGTCCGCGCCCGCCTCGACGACCGAGCCGAGGACCTTCGCCGGGTCGGCGTCGACGGTCTCGCAGCCCGGCGCGGTGGCGACGATCCGCCCGCCGAGGCCCACCAGCGCGGCCCGGAAGCCGTCGGCGTGCACCTGGGCGGCGAGGACGACGGGGCCGTCCTCGGCGAGTTCGAGCCGGTGCGAGGGGCGGCCCTGGGAGCCGGCCGCCGCGCCGGGCCGGGCGTCGACCCGGATCAGGCCGAGCGCCTCCAGTTCGGCGGCGACCGCGCCGGCCGTGGCCCGGGTCACCCCGAGTTCGGCGGTGAGCACGGCACGGGTGGGGGCGCGTCCGGTGTGCACGAGCTCCAGCGCGGGCCCGAGCGCACCGCGCCCCCGGTCCAACCGCGTCCTCGAGGTGGTCCCTTCCCCCGCCGGCCGGGGGTCAGCCTTGCCGCTCATGAGGGCGAGTCTCCCATGATCCGCAGGTGCGCCGGTCTACCGGCCACTGACTCTGAGCGTGACGTTCAGCCTCCCGGTCAGCCCCAACTCGGGCGGCGCGGTGCCCGGATACACCTTGGGCACCCCGTGATAGGCGAGCCGGGACGGTCCCCCGAACACGAAGAGGTCCCCGCTGCGCAGCTCCACGTCCGTGTACGGCCGGGTCCGGCCCTCGGTGTTGCCGAAGCGGAAGACGCAGGCGTCCCCGAGGCTCAGCGACACCACCGGGGCGTCCGCCTCCTCGTCGCTGTCGCGGTGCATGCCCATGCGGGCGTCGGCGTCGTAGAAGTTGATCAGCGCGATGTCGTACGGCGCCGCCGCCCCGTCCCCGAGCGCGTCCCGCACCGCCCGCCGGCCCAGCTCGCCGAGCCAGGCCGGGAAGGGCTTGACCGGGGCGCCGTCGCCGTCGACGACGGTGCGGGCGTAGCCGTACGGATACCAGTGCCAGCCCAGGCACACCTGCCGCGCGGTCATCGTGCCGCCGCCCGGGGTGTGCACCGTGCGCAGCCCCGCCGGCGGCCGGGCCCACTCCCGGCAGGCCGCCAGCAGCTCGCGCTGCCGGTCCGGGTCCAGCCAGTCCGGTATGTGCACCGCGCCCGGCGCGAGCTGCGCGCGGGGCCTCGGGAACAGCTCGGCGTCCATCCCTCCATCCTGCCCTGAGCTGGGGTTCCGCTAGCCTGGACGGACGATGGACGACTGTATGAAGACGCCGTGGGGCGAGACCCTGCTGTCCCGCTTCCCGGAGGACCCGCGCGACCGGCTGCGCGCCTGGGACGCCTCCGACGAGTACCTCCTGCGGCATCTCGCGGACCGGGAGATGCCGCTGTCCGGGACGGTCGTGGTGGTCGGTGACCGCTGGGGCGCGCTGGTCACGGCGCTGGCGCCGCACCGGCCGACGCAGATCACCGATTCCCACCTCGCCCAGGAGGCGACCCGGGCGAACCTGGCGCGGGCCGGGGTCGAGCCCGGTGCCGTGCGGCTGCTCACCACGCAGGACCCGCCGCCGGAGCGGATCGACGTGCTGCTGGTGCGGGTCCCGAAGAGCCTGGCGCTGCTGGAGGACCAGCTGCTCAGGCTGGCGCCCGCCGTGCACGCGGACACGGTCGTGGTCGGCACCGGCATGGTGAAGGAGATCCACACCTCGACGCTGAAACTGTTCGAGCGGATCCTCGGCCCGACCCGGACCTCCCTCGCCGAGAAGAAGGCGCGGCTGATCTTCTGCACGCCGGACCCGGCGCTGAAGCGGGGCGCGACCCCGTGGCCGTACAGCTATGAGCTGCCCGACGGCGTCGGCGCGGTCTCCGGTCGTACGGTCGTCAACCACGCGGGTGTCTTCTGCGCGGACCGGCTCGACATCGGCACCCGGTTCTTCCTGGCGCATCTGCCGGACAGCCGGGGCAGCCTGCGGGTGGTGGACCTCGGCTGCGGCAACGGCGTCGTCGGTACGGCGGTGGCGCTGGGCAACCCCGAGGCCGAGGTGCTGTTCGTGGACGAGTCCTTCCAGGCGGTCGCGTCGGCGGAGGCGACGTACCGGGCGAACGGGGTGCCGGGGCACGCCGAGTTCCGGGTGGGCGACGGTCTGGCCGGGGTGCCGGCCGGAAGTGTCGACCTGGTGCTGAACAACCCGCCCTTCCACTCGCACCAGACGACCACCGACGCGACGGCGTGGCGGATGTTCACCGGGGCGCAGCGCGCGCTGCGGCCGGGCGGCGAGCTCTGGGTCGTCGGCAACCGCCATCTGGGCTATCACGCCAAGCTGCGCCGCCTGTTCGGGAACTGCCAACTGGTCTCCGGTGACCCGAAGTTCGTGGTGCTGAAGGCGGTCAGGCGATAGCGCCTGCCAGGGTGCGGACGATCCCGGTCACGGCCCGCGCCATCGCCTCCCTCCCGGCGCTCAGGTAGGTGCGCGAGTCGACCGCCTCGGGGTGCGCCGCGAGGTGGGTGCGGATGGCGCCGGTCATGGCGATGTTGAGGGCGGTGCCGATGTTGACCTTGGCGATGCCTCCGGTCACCGCCGCGGTGAGTTCGGCGTCCGGCAGGCCGGAGGAGCCGTGCAGGACGAGGGGGACGTCCACGGTGGCGGCGAGCCGCTCGAGGCGGTCGTGGTCGAGGGTGGCCGTGCGGGTCGTCATGGCGTGGGTGCTGCCGATGGCGACGGCGAGCGCGTCCACTCCCGAGTCGGCGACGAAGGCGCGGGCCTGGGCGGGGTCGGTGCGGGCGCCGGGGGCGTGGGCGTCGAGGGCGGGCTGTCCCTGCTTGCCGCCGACCTGGCCCAACTCGGCCTCGATCCAGAGCCCTTGGGCGTGCGCCCAGTCGGCGGCGGCCCGGGTCGCGGTGAGGTTCTGGGCGTAGGGCAGCCGGGCCGCGTCGTACATCACGGAGCTGAAGCCGGCGCCGGGTGCCTGGCGCAGCAGGTCGTCGCTCTGGACGTGGTCGAGGTGCAGCGCGACGGGGACGGCGGCGCGTTCGGCGGCGGCGACGGCGGCCCGGGCGAGCGGGAGCAGCCGGCCGTAGCGGAACTTGACGGCGTTCTCGCTGACTTGGAGGACGACGGGGGCCTGCGCGGCCTCGGCTCCGGCGATGACGGCCTCGATGTGCTCCAGGGTGATGATGTTGAAGGCGGCGACGGCGGAGCGCTGTTGTGCGGCCCGGGTGACGAGCTCGCCGGTGGTGACGAGGGGCACGGCTGGGTCCTTCCGTGGACGTCGGGGAGGTCGGCGGCGTCAGGGGGCGAGGATCACCGAGCGGGTGAGGTGGCGCGGGCGGTCCGGGTCGAGGCCGTGGGCCCGGGCGACGGCGACCGCGAGGCGCTGGGCGCGGATCAGGTCGGCGAGCGGGTCGAGGCCGGCGGTCACCCAGGCGGCGCCGGTGGCGCGGACCTGTGCTTCGAGGCCCTCGGGCGGCTCGCCGAGCATCCAGGTCGCGGTGCCGTCCGCGGAGATGCTGATCGGGCCGTGCCGGTACTCCATCGCCGGGTAGGACTCGGTCCACGCCTGGGCTGCCTCGCGCATCTTCAGTGCGGCCTCGTGGGCGAGCCCGACGGTCCAGCCGCGGCCGAGGAAGGTGAACTGCGCGCTGTCGACGAGCCCTTCGGGCAGCGGGGCGGCCAGCGCGGCGCGGGCGTCGGCGACGACAGCGTCGGTGTGCAGGCCCAGGTGGGCGCGGAGCAGGGTGAGCGCGGTGGTCGCGAAGCGGGTCTGCACGACGGAGCGTTCGTCGGCGTAGTCGAGGACGACGACGTCGTCGGCGGCCGTCATGACGGGGGTGTGCGGGTCGGCGGTGATCGCGGTGGTGCGGGTGCGGCCCCGCACCTGGCCGAGCAGGTCCAGCACTTCGGTGGTGGTGCCGGAGCGGGTGAGGGCGACGATCCGGTCGTAGGTACGTCCGCGCGGGAACTCCGAGGCGGCGAAGGCGTCCGTCTCCCCCTGGCCCGCGCCCTCGCGCAGGGCTGCGGCCGACTGCGCCATGAAGTACGAGGTGCCGCAGCCGACGATCGCGACCCGTTCCCCCGGCGCGGGCAGCGCCCCGCCCTCCGTGGTCGCCTGCGTCGCGGCCCGGGCCCAGCATTCGGGCTGGCCGGCCAGCTCCTCCTCGACGTGGGTCATGCCCACCCCTCCCCTGGTGTGATTTTTCCTGCAAGATATAGCCAGCTTTCGAGCAGAATCAAGCATTCCGGTGAAGTGGGGGTGCGTTAGGGTCGCCGGGAGATCGAGGAACGGAGGTGCGGATGTCGCGCGACGCCCGCTGGAAGTCACTGCTGGAACTGCTCGTCGAGCGCGGCCGTCTCGACGTGGAGGAGGCCGCCGCCGAGCTGGCGGTCTCGGCCGCCACGATCCGCCGCGACTTCGATCAGCTGGCCGAGCAGCAGATGCTGGTGCGCACCCGCGGCGGCGCCGTCGTCCACGGTGTCTCCTACGAGCTGCCCCTGCGCTACAAGACCGCCCGGCACGCCTCGGAGAAGGAGCGCATCGCCAAGGCGGTGGCCGCACTGGTCGCCCCCGGTGAGGCGGTGGGCCTGACCGGCGGCACGACGACGACCGAGGTGGCCCGCGCGCTGGCCGTGCGCGGCGACCTGGCCACCGGCTCCCCGGCGCTGACCGTGGTCACCAATGCCCTGAACATCGCCAACGAGCTTGCCGTACGGCCCCAGTTCAAGATCGTCGTGACCGGCGGGGTCGCGCGTCCGCAGTCGTACGAACTCATCGGGCCGCTCGCGGACGGGGTGCTCGGGCAGATCACCCTCGATGTGGCGGTGCTCGGTGTCGTCGCCTTCGACGTGGCGCACGGGGCGGCGGCCAACGACGAGGCGGAGGCCGCGATCAACCGGCTGCTGTGCGAGCGGGCGGGACGGGTGGTCGTCGCCGCCGACTCCAGCAAGCTGGGCCGCCGCGCGTTCGCCCGGATCTGCGCGCCCGACGCGGTGGACACCCTCGTCACCGACACGGCGGCCGGCGCCGACACGGTCCGGCGGTTCACGGAGGCGGGTATCGAGGTCGTCACGGTCTGACGCCGTTACGCGCCCACGGGGTACCCCTTTCCGCCTAGGCTGGTGACGTGGCGGTGTCGGGGGCCAGGGAGGCTGCGATGAGCGGAACAGCACCGAGCGACCAGGACGACGCCCCCGGGGCTTCGCGTTATCTGCCGATCGCCGAGCACGGCCTGATCGGCGATCTGCGCAGCGTGGCCCTGGTGGGGACCGACGGCACGATCGACTGGTACTGCTGCCCGGCGTTCGACGCGCCGAGCGTCTTCGCCGCCATCCTCGACGCCGAGCGCGGCGGGTCCTTCGAGCTGGCGGCGGCCGTACCGGCGCAGACCAAGCAGTTCTACTTCCCGGACACCAACGTCCTGATCACGCGCTTCTTCACCGAGGACGGCGTCGGTGAGGTGCAGGACTTCATGCCGGTCGACGGCGACGCGGTGGAGACCGAGCGGCACCGGCTGATCCGGCGCGTGCTGTGCGTGCGCGGCACCATCCCGTTCCGCACCCGGGTGGCCCCCCGCTTCGACTACGGCACTCAGCCGCACACCGTCCGGATGGCCGGCGACGTGGCGGTCTTCGAGTCCCCCAAGCTGTCGCTCGGCCTGACCGCCACGGTGCCGCTGGAGCCCGACGGCCTCGATGTGCGGGCCGACTTCAAGCTCTCCGAGGGCGAGTCGGCGGTGTTCGCGCTCGACCAGGTCGGCGGCGAGGTGCCGCCGCGCAGGTGTGCCCGGACCGAGGCGGAGGAGCAGTTCAGCACCACCGTCGCGTACTGGCGGCACTGGCTGTCCGCCTCCAAGTACCGGGGCCGCTGGCGGGAGATGGTGCACCGCTCGGCGCTCACCCTCAAGCTGCTCACCTACGCGCCCACCGGAGCGATCGTCGCCGCGCCGACGACCAGCCTGCCCGAGCAGATCGGCGGCGAACGCAACTGGGACTACCGCTATGTGTGGGTGCGCGACGCCGCCTTCTGCGTGTACGCGCTGCTGCGTCTCGGCTTCACCGGCGAGGCCGAGGCGTTCATGAACTTCGTGACCCGGCACGTCAGTCCGGGCGACGGCAAGCCCTCGGGCCCGTTGCAGATCATGTACGGCGTCGACGGCCGCACCGATCTCACCGAGCGGGAGCTCGGCCATCTGGAGGGCCACCGCAGGTCCGCGCCGGTCCGCATCGGCAACGCCGCCGCCGAACAGCTCCAACTCGACATCTACGGCGCCCTGATCGACTCGATCTACCTCTACGACAAGTGGGCCAAGCCGATCTCCAGCGACCAGTGGGACGACGTGTGCGCGCTGGTGGACTGGGTGTGCGAGCACTGGGACCAGCCGGACGAGGGGATCTGGGAGACCCGGGGCGGGCGCAAGAAGTTCCTGTATTCGCGGCTGATGTGCTGGGTGGCGATCGAGCGGGCGATCCGGATGGCCAACCGGCGCGGGCTGCCCGCCGACATCGTCCACTGGCGCAACTGCCGGGACACCATCTACCGCCGCATCATGAGCAAGGGCTGGTCGGAGACGCGCCAGGCCTTCGTCCAGCACGAGGACGACGACGTGCTGGACGCGGCCGTCCTGATGATGCCGCTGACGAAGTTCATCGCGCCGACCGACCCGAAGTGGCTGTCCACCCTGGACGCCCTGACCCAGGATCTGGTCTCCGACTCCCTGGTCTACCGCTACGACCCGGTGGCCAGCCCCGACGGACTGCGCGGCGACGAGGGCACGTTCTCGATCTGCTCCTTCTGGTACGTCGAGGCCATGGTGCACGCCGGCCGCGTCGACGAGGCCCGGCTGGCGTTCGAGAAGATGCTCACCTACGCCAACCATCTGGGCCTGTACGCCGAGGAGATCAGCCACACCGGGGAGCAACAGGGCAACTTCCCGCAGGCGTTCACCCACCTGGCGCTGATCAGCGCGGCCTTCAACCTCGACCGGGCGCTCGGCTGAGGTCAGTGGCCGTGGCCGGGGGCCTCCTCGTGCGAGGCGGTCCCCTCCGGTGACGGGGCCGGCGCCGCTCCGGTGCGCACGGTGAACGCTGCGGTGCGGACCTTGCCGTCGTGCTTGAAGTCGAGGAAGAGGCGGTAGGTGCCGCTGCTCGGCGCGGTCGCGCTGAAGGAGACGCCGGGGCCGGGCTTCGTCCTGCCGTCGCCGGGTTCGCCGTTCGGGTGGACGTGCAGGTAGGCGAGGTCACCGGAGCGCAGGGCGACCAGGTGGCCGTAGGCGCCGAGGTAGGGCTGGAGGTCGGTGACGGGCTTGCCGTCGCGTGACACGCTCAGCTTCAGCTCGCTCGCCGCGCCGGGGCGCAGGGTGCCGTCCAGGCGGACCTGGTAGCCGTCGACCTCGGCGGTGGCCTTCGGGGCCGGGAGGTGCTGGGGCCGGTACGGGCCGGAGGCGGCGAGGTCGGCGCCGAGGGTCAGGTTCGCGGCGCCCTTCTTCGCCGGGGTGAAGTCGGCGAAGACGCGGTAGCCGCCCGCGCGGGGCAGGTCGACGGGGGTGCTCCAGGTACCGTCGGCGGCGCGGGTCGGGTGCAGGTGGCGGTAGGTGACGAGGTCGCGCGAGGCGACGATGAGATGGAGTTCCTTGTCGTGCTCGCGCTGGTAGGCGGTCACCGCGCGGCCGCTGTCGTCCCGGATGACGAAGCGCAGGTCGGTGCGGGTGCCGGCGGCGAGGGCCGGGGTCTTCAGGTCGAGGGTGTAGCCGCCCTCGGAGATCTGGAGCCCGCCGGGCGCCGCCTGGTGACCGCCGCCCTTCTCCGGGCTCGGTGAGGCCCCGCTGTGGCTCTCGTGGCGCGCGGGCGCGGGGTCCTCCCCGACCGGTCCTACGCCCTTGCCCACGCCGTAGGCGGTGCCGAAGGTGGCGGCCAGGCCGGCGGCGAAGGCGGTGATCTTCAGTCCGGCATTCATGACGATCTCCTTGGTCTCACGGTCTCTATGCCGCCCACCATACCCCCAGGGGGTATGAAGTCAACCCTGGATCCCACTTGCTTTCGATACCCCCCATGGGTATACATGGATCCACCGGACGTGATACCCCCACCGGGTATATCGACAGTCTATCCAGGAGGCACCTCATGACCACGCAGACGATCACCACCTACGCCGTCGCCGGGATGTCCTGCGGCCACTGCAAGGCCACGCTCACCAAGGTCATCGGCGAGCTGGACGGCGTCACCGGGTGGAGGTCGACCTCGACCGGGGCCAGGTCACCGTCAGCAGCAACGCCGAACCGGACGACACGCTGATCGCCGAGGTCGTCGACGACGCCGGATACGAGCTCACCGGCCGAGCCTGACCCCCGCACGCCCACACGAGGAGCAGACAATGACCACCACCATCGACACGGAACTCACCATCGGCGGCATGACCTGCGCCTCGTGTGCGGCGCGCATCGAGAAGAAGCTGAACCGCATGGACGGCGTCACCGCCACCGTCAACTACGCCACCGAGAAGGCGAAGGTCTCCTACGGCGGTGACGTCTCCGTCGACGATCTGATCGCGACCGTCGAGGCCACCGGGTACACCGCCCAACTCCCTGTCCCGGAGCCTGAACAGGCACCCGAGCGGGACGAGCTGCAGCCACTGCGGGAACGGTTGATCACCGCCGTCGTCCTGGCCGTACCGGTCGTCGCGATGGCCATGATTCCGGCCCTGCAGTTCGAGTACTGGCAGTGGCTGTCCCTCACCCTGGCGGCGCCCGTCGTGACCTACGCCGCCTGGCCGTTCCACAAGGCCGCGTTCACCAACGCGCGGCACGGCGCGGCCACCATGGACACGCTGATCTCGGTCGGCACCTCGGCCGCCTTCCTGTGGTCGCTGTGGGCGCTGTTCCTCGGCACGGCCGGCGAGCCGGGGATGACGCACCCCTTCGAGCTGACCATCTCCCGCAGCGACGGCTCTGGGAACATCTATCTGGAAGCGGCCGCCGGAGTCACCGCGTTCATCCTGGCCGGGCGGTACTTCGAGGCGCGCTCCAAGCGCAAGGCGGGCGCGGCCCTGAAGGCGCTGCTGGAGCTGGGCGCCAAGGACGTCACCGTGCTGCGTGACGGGGGCGAACAGAGCATGGCGATCGGCGAGTTGAAGGTCGGCGACCGGTTCGTCGTACGGCCGGGCGAGAAGATCGCCACGGACGGTGTGGTCGTCGAGGGCTCGTCCGCCGTCGACGCCTCGATGCTCACCGGTGAGTCGGTGCCGGTCGAGGTCGGCGCGGGCGACTTCGTCACCGGGGCCACGATCAACGCGGGCGGGCGCCTGGTCGTCGAGGCCACCCGGGTCGGCGCCGACACCCAACTGGCCCGGATGGCGCGGCTGGTGGAGGACGCGCAGAACGGCAAGGCAGCGGCGCAGCGGCTCGCCGACCGGATCTCCGCCGTCTTCGTGCCGATCGTGATCGCCCTCGCGCTGGGCACGCTGGGCTTCTGGCTGGGCAGCGGTGCCGGGGTGACCGCCGCCTTCACCGCGGCCGTCGCCGTCCTGATCATCGCCTGCCCCTGCGCCCTGGGGCTCGCCACGCCCACCGCGCTGATGGTCGGCACCGGGCGGGGTGCCCAACTCGGCATCCTGATCAAGGGCCCCGAGGTGCTGGAGTCCACCCGCAAGGTCGACACCGTCGTCCTCGACAAGACCGGCACCGTCACCACCGGCCGGATGACCCTGCTCGCTGTGCACACGGCCGACGGCACCGACGAGGCCGAAGTCCTGCGGCTGGCGGGCGCGTTGGAGCACGCCTCCGAGCACCCGATCGCCCGTGCCGTCGCGGACGGCGCCCTGGAGAAGCTGGGTGCGCTGCCCGTGCCGGAGGACTTCGCGAACGTGCCCGGGCTGGGTGTGCAGGGCATCGTCGACGGCCACGCGGTCCTGGTGGGCCGGGAGCGGCTCCTCGCGGAGTGGGCCATGGAACTGCCGCCGGCGCTGGCGCGGGCCAAGTCCGAGGCCGAGGCGGGCGGCCGTACCGCCATCGCCGTGGCCTGGGACGGCCGGGCGCGGGCCGTGCTGGAGGTCGCCGACGCCGTGAAGGAGACCAGCGCGGAGGCGATCAGCAGGCTGCGGGCGCTCGGTCTGACGCCGATGCTGCTCACCGGGGACAACCGGGCCGTGGCCGAGTCCGTGGCCCGGCAGGTGGGGATCGCGCCGGAGCATGTCATCTCCGAGGTGCTGCCGCAGGACAAGGTCGATGTCGTCAAGCGGCTGCAGGGCGAGGGGCGTTCGGTGGCGATGGTCGGCGACGGCGTCAACGACGCGGCCGCGCTGGCCCAGGCCGACCTCGGCCTGGCGATGGGCACGGGGACGGACGCGGCGATCGAGGCCGGTGATCTGACCCTGGTCCGCGGAGACCTGCGGGCCGCGGCGGACGCCATCCGGCTGGCCCGCCGGACCCTCGGCACGATCCGCTCCAACCTGTTCTGGGCCTTCGCCTACAACGTGGCCGCGCTGCCGCTCGCCGCGGCCGGCCTGCTCAACCCGATGCTCGCCGGAGCGGCCATGGCCTTCTCCTCGGTCTTCGTGGTCGGCAACTCCCTGCGGCTGCGGTCCTTCAGGGCCACCGCCTGACCCGGGCCCGGCGCCCGGCCGCTCCGCCCGGCGGCCGGGCACCTGCCCGTTTCCGGGTGACCGGGGTGGCGGTCACCGGCGGGCGGTGCGGCGACTTGAGCGCAGACACAGGAGGCCCGCGACGTCTTGGGCGTCCTTGACGCGGCGGCTGGGCCCGCTGGACGGGGCTGTGAAGTCGTGTTCGCGGGGCGCGAGCAGAGCCCGGTGACCGGGCTGGCGGCAGGCGCCAGGCGGTCCGGCACAGTGAGCGACTGCCCGCGCTGACCGGTCTGCCCGCCGGGGCGCGCAGATCCGGCGCCGAGTGGGGCGCGAGGCCGCAGCCTCCGGCCGCGGCACCACCACGCCGGTCAACCGGACCTGCCCGGCCCTGGCGGAACACGGCTCACAGCCGGGCCCGCCGCAATACCACCCCACCCCCAGCCAGCCAGTCCCTCGTCGTGCCACACCGTCCGCCCACAGCCACCACGCCAAGTCACCCGGACCTGCCCGCCCCCGGTGGAACACGGCACGCAGCCCCACCCGCCGCGGCACCCCCACTCGGGTCACCCGCCTCAGCTCGCGCCCCGCGCACGCCGCTTCACCGCAAGCCCCGCCGCCACACCACCACCCCGTCCCCGGCCAGCCGTTCGGGGAGGTCGGTCAGGGTGGGTAGTTGCTCGATGTGCCGTACGCCGGTCGGCAGTCGGTCGGTCAGCAGCTCGCGGGTCACCTCGGCGGTGACCAGGGCCGTCACCCGGCTCTGCTCGTGGCCGGTGAGGGCGAACGCGGCGTGCCGGTCGCCCCGGTGGGCGTCCGCTCGCAGCGCGAACGCGTCTCCGCCGAGGTGTACGCGGCGGAAGACGCCGGTCAGCGCGCGCCGCACCGGTGCCCGCCGCTCGCCGCGCAGCACTCCCGTCCGGCGCAGCGCGAAGAGCGCGGTGGTCTGGGCGCGGGAGTCCAGGCACAGCCGCGTCGTCACCTCCGGCACGCCGAGCGTGCGGCGCAGGGTGTACTGGTCGGAGAACGGGAACGGATACGCGCTGTGGGTGCCGTGTCCCGGCAGAGAGACCTTCTGCGGCCCGGCCGTCACCGGCTCGGCCAGACCGTCGACGGTCCAGCGCACCGCGTCGGTGCCGTGGCGCTCGCCGGAGCCCAGCAGCACCGTCAGATCGAGCCGCTCCGCGCCGCCGACCGCCTGGTGGGCGCGGTGGGCGAGCAGGTTGGTCAGACCGGGCGCCACACCGACGCTCAGCACGGCCGTGGCCCCGGACGCGGCGGCGAGACCGTCACAGTCGGCGACGGCGTCGAGCAGGTCCCGGGAAGCGCCCACGTCCACCAGATGGATGCCCCGGTCCAGGCAGACCCGGGCGAGCGAGGCGTCCTCGGGTTCGACGCAGAGCACCACCGCACGCACGTCACCGAGTTTGTCCAGCGCCCGCCGGAACCCCGTCAGGTCCCCGACGTCGACCGCCACGCCTCCCAACCGGCGGGCCCGGACCTCGTCCCGCCCGGCCGGAACCACCCGCCCGGGGAACCACTCCGCCAGCCGGGAGGTGACCGCGGCGCCGACGGCTCCGTAGCCTCCGATGACGAGAACCCGCCCATACGCATCGCCCGTAGTCATGGACCTCAACGTAAGGCACGCTGGGTGCGCGGTGAGGCGTTCGCTCAGCGTTCACGGCTCCCTCACCCCGGGGCAGTCGAGCGCGTCCGCCCCCGCACTAGCGTCTTCTGGTCGCCCGAACCCACACGATCGAGGTTGCCATGTCCGCACGACACGTCCTCGCCGGCCTGGCGCTGTTGCCGGTGTTCACCGTCCCGGCTGCGGCGCACGAGCCCGACGCCCGGCACCGGCCGTCCTTCGACCTCCAGGCCCACCGCGGCGGCCTCGGCATGACCACCGAGTCGTCGCTGGAGGGCTTCGCCAAGGCCCTGCGGCTGGGCGTGTCCACGCTGGAGCTGGACACCCAGGTCACCAAGGACGAGAAGGTAGTCGTCACCCACGACCGCCAGGTCAGCGCCACCAAGTGCCGGGACACCGCGCCCCTGGTGCCGGGCGACCCGATGTACCCGTACGTCGGCAAGTACATCAAGGATCTGACGCTCGCTCAGATCCGGACGATGGACTGCGGCTACCAGCAGCTGCCCGGCCACCCCGAGCAGGAGCGGATCGCCGGTCTGCGGATGATCGAGCTGAAGGACGTCCTGAACCTGGTCAAGCGCTCCAAGGCCCGGCAGGTCACCCTCAACATCGAGACGAAGGTGGAGGCGGGCGCCCCCGAACAGACCGCGCCCCGCGAGCTGTTCGTCCGCCGCGTCCACGAGGAGATCCGCCGCTCCGGCATCGAGCGGCAGGTCACCATCCAGTCCTTCGACTGGGGTGCGCTGAAGGCGATGCACAAGCTGGCGCCCAAGTGGCCGCTGGTGGCGCTCACCAACTACGACTTCCTCCAGGTCGGCAAGGAAGGCGCCTCCCCGTGGCTCGGCGGGATCGACGCCGACGACTACGACGGCGACTTCGTGAAGGCCGCCGACACCCTCCCCGGGGTCACCACCCTCTCCCCCAACTACGGCTTCCCGCAGAGCGGCAAGGTCGGCGACCCCGGCTTCCGTTTCTACGCCGACGCGGCGATGGTCGAGGCGGCGCACGCCCGGGGCCTGAAGGTCGTCCCGTGGACCTGCGACGACCCGGCCACGGTGGAGGCGCTGATGGACGCCGGGGTGGACGGCATCATCACCAACTACCCCGACCGGGTACGGGAGATCATGGCTGAGCGGGGCATGCGCCTGCCGAGGGCGTATCAGCCGCGCTGACACCGGCGTCCCCGGAAGCAGAAGGGGGCCCCCGACGCGCCCTTACGGCAGCGTCGCCCCCGGCAGCGTGTACTCGTCCCGCCTCCCGCACATCCCGAACCCGCCGAGCCGCGTCGGTGAAGCCTGGTGTGCCGTCGCCTCGTTCAGGTACGCCGGTTCCCCCGCGGCGAGGGCGTCGAGCTGGGCGCCGGTGCGTTCCGCCGCGGCACGTGCCCCCGCCTGCCACAGCTCGCGCCAGGCCGTCACCTTGTCGCGCACCAGCCGGGCGGCGGCGTGCTGGAAGGCCAGATACGGGCCGTCGTCGCCCGCGACAAGGGCCTCGCGCAGGACGAGGTAGCCCTCGACGGCGAGGTCCCTGCGGCGCCGGGCGGCCTCGGCCGTGCCGACTCCCGTACCGGGCGGGAGCGTTGCCGCCGCCGCGTACCGCTCGGGGTCGGCGAGCACGTCGGGCGGGAAGGTGAACACCGCGTCCCCGGCCTCGGGCAGCCCGCTGTTCTGCATCAGCACGGTGACCCGCAGGTCCCCGCCCTGCACCATGCGGTGGACGGTGCCGGGTGTGAACCAGGCGAGGGTGCCGGGCTCCAGCGGGATGTCCCGGTAGCCGTCGGGGCTCAGGGTCTGCACGGCACCCCGGCCGCCGGTGACGACGTACGCCTCGGTGCACACCAGGTGCAGATGCGGGCTGCCGCCGCACACGCCGTCCGCCGACTCCCAGTCGTAGGCGGTGGGGACAGGCCGACGGCGCCGGGCAGCGGACGCGGCAGGGCGGGCCTCACCACGGCAGGCCCGCCAGATGCGCGGCCACGCGCTCGGCGTCCCAGGCGCCGTCGGCGATCAGCACCCGGTAGCGGTAGCGGAAGGACTCGCCCGGCGGCAGCGCGAACTCCTCGAAGAACGCCCAGGAGAACGCGACCGTGGGGAAGGGCTCGGAGCGCACGAACCAGTGGGACTCGTGGATCGCGTCGAGGTTCTCCGGCGCGTGCGCGAAGACGATCGTGGAGTGCGCGTCGACGTCGTCGTGCTCGGTGGTGAAGGCCAGCCAGGGGCCCTGGGAGCCCATCAGTTTCTCCGGGTCGGTGCCGGGAGCGAAGACCGTGCCACCGGTGAAGTCGCGCGGTCCCCGCCACTGGAGTCCGGTGTAGCCCGCCATCGCGCGCCCGGCGGTGGTGGGTGACCCGAACCGCAGGGGGGTGTCCCGCACGTTGGTGAGCCGGATCGACCAGTCCAGGGCCCAGGCCCCGGCCCCCTCGTCGACGGAGTGGACGGTGAGGCCGCGGGTCTCGCGCGCCCACTCCTCGCCGCCGTGGGCCAGCCAGGTCAGTTCCTCGGTGACGGCGAGAGCGTCGTCGGTCACCGTGCACCCGGGGAAGCCGTCGTGGCGCATCGAGCCGACCCGCTCGGGCAGGCGCAGATATCCCTCGCCGTGGACGTAGCTGTTGCCGCCCCAGAAGTTCTGCCCGGACAGGTGGCTCGCGGTCATCTGCAGGCCCTTGTGCCAGCGGTGGTCGCTGGGCCGGTACCCGGTGACCGTACGGCCGGACAGGGTGCGCAGCGGGTGGGCGTAGGGCTTGCGGGACTCGAAGGCCTCGGGGTCGGGGCGGTAGACGTAGCGGAGGATCTCCGTGCCGTTCGCCGCCGCGACCGCGAGGTGCTCGCCGTGCGTGTGGCTGACCCGGATGCTCATGCGCGCTCCTCGGGGGCCCAGTCGGGGTGGTCTCCGTGCATGGCCGCGTAGAAGGGATCGCCCGGCGTGATCTCCCCGGAGCGGACCGGCAGGCCGGTGAACGCCGACTTGTACAGCGCGGCGGCGAACTCCAGCGTGGCCCGCGCCTCGGGGCCGCTGCCGGGGGGCCGTACACCCGCGTCGTACGCGTCGAGGAGGCCGCCGAGCTGGGCGGTGTGGGAGCTGGGGACGTCGGTGGCGGGGGTGCGCCAGGCGTCGGCGCGGCCGGCGGCGACATGGGGGGCCGGGGTGTAGACCCAGTCCTCGTTGCGGTGACCGTACAGGTGGGTCAGTTCGACGGTGGCGTCCGCGCAGTCGACGCGGATGCGGCTCATCTCGTGCGGGGAGAGCACGCTGTTGACGACGGTGGCGAGGGCGCCGTTGGCGAAGCGGACCAGTGCGGTGGAGACGTCCTCGCTCTCGGTGTCGTGGACCAGCCGCGCCGCCATCGCGCGGATCTCGTCCCACTCGCCGAGCAGGTGCAGCAGCAGGTCGTACTGGTGGATGCCGTGGCCCATGGTCGGGCCGCCGCCCTCGCTCGCCCAACGGCCGCGCCAGGGCACCGCGTAGTACCGCGCGTCCCGGTGCCAGGTGGTCTGGCAGTGCGCGACCAGCGGGGCGCCCAGCTCACCCCCGGCGATCAGCTCGCGGGCGTGCGCGGCGCCGGAGCCGTAGCGGTGCTGGAAGATCACGGCGGCGTAGGCGCCGGAGGCCTCCTCGGCCGCCGCGATCTCGTCGTACTCGGCGAGGGACAGGGTCAGCGGCTTCTCGCACAGCACCCAGGCGCCGGCCTTGAGCGCGGCCACCGTCTGCTCCCGGTGCAGGGAGGGCGGGGTGCCGATGAGCACCAGGTCGGGGCGTTCGGCGTCCAGCATCGCGTCGATCGACGTGTATCCGGTGACCGCGTCGCCCGCCAGTTCCCGGAAGGCGGCGAGTCTGCCCGGGTCCACGTCGACGGCGGCGACCAGTTCCGTCCGGTCGGCGTGGGCGGCGAGGGCGGCCAGATGGCTGCCGCTGACGATGGCACCGGTGCCGACGACGGCGACGCGGCGGCGGACGGGGTTCCCGGACAACACGGACATGCGGCGCTCCTCGAACGGCCGACGGACTGCCAACAGAAAGCGCTTGCTCCCGAGGAGAGACCCTAGGCGCCGAGGCATCGCCCGAACAACCCCTCCCCGCACACTGCCGGGACTCTTCTCAGGTCACGGCGGTCGTCGACGTCTCCCGCAGGGGTGGCCGGGCCGTCGCCGCCCGCTCCCGGGTGAGGGCGCCGGTCATCCGGCGCGCCGTCAGCGGGTCGGCGGGCAGGACGTGGGAGGCGAACCAGCGGGCCGCGGCGGGGTCCGGGGGGGCGACGAACTCCGCGCCCGCGTAGTCGTCGAGCGGTGGGTCGTAGACGTAGCCGCAGACCATGCCGTGGTCCACCAGGCGCTCCAGGAGGGCGTCGCGGTCGTGGACCAGGAGCGGGACGCGGAACAGCGGGAGGGGCCCGTCGGGGACCGCCCGTTCGCGCAAGGCGGGCGAGGCCCAGGTGGTGCCCGCCAGCAGGGCGACTCCGGCCCGGCGGCGGGTGAGGTCGTCGTCGAGGCGGGACACGCGCAGGGTGAGCTGCCCGCGTACCAGGGTGCCGTGGCGGACCCGGAAGCCGTGCAGATCGACGCGGACCCAGGGCTCGTAGGCGGTCAGGCTCGGTGCCGAGAGGGCCGAGAGGGCCGAGGCGGTCAGGCGCGGGGCGTGCAGGGCCATCCGGAACGCGTCGCGCTCCAGCAGTCCGAGCCGCTGCATCGTGCGCCACACCGGGCGCACCAAGTGCAGGGTGCGGACGGACGAGCGGGCCAGCGGGCGCAGGGTCACGGTGAGGTCGTCGCGCAACTGGCGCGGGGTGAGCAGGTCGTCGCGGAGCAGTTCCAGCTCGCGCCGGGTGCGGGCGTCCTGGACGGCGAGGAACCCTCCGGCCGTCGCGGCCACGTGCTTGGAGAGGCTGAACGCGGCGGCCGTGCCGAAGGTGCCGACCGGCCGGCCGTTCACATGGGTGCCGATGGCGTGGGCCGCGTCCTCGATCAGCGGGATGCCCAACTGCTCGCAGCGGCGGCGCAGTTGGGGAAGGCGGTCGGGGATGCCGTAGAGGTTGGTGGTCAGCACGGCGTCGATGCCGCGCCAGGTGGACTCCGGTACGGCGGCCGGGTCGATGTTGCCGTCCCACACGCAGACCGGTGCCTGCACCGGGCGGCAGCCCGCGGCGAGGACCACGAAGAGGATCACGTCGTCGTTCACCGGCGACATCAGCACCCGGGCACCGGGCCGGCACCAGCGCCGCAGCGCCAGGTAGAGGGCCAGCCGGGCCGAGGGGGTGTAGACGCATTCGCGTCCCAGCCGCCGCGTCATCGTCGCGGCGAGCCGCGTTCCGTACGGCATCGCCACTTCTTCCGTCGAGGGATGGACGGACGCGGCGCACCTCCGCATGCGCCGAGGGCTGCCGTGGGGCCGGCTCAGGGGGTTCGCGGGGCCGTCCGGCGGGAGGACCGCAGGGCGCCGACCGTCTTCAGCAGCCGGTCGGCGGGTTCCCGCAGACGGGGATGGGCGAGGACGGTGTTGCGCAGTCCGCGCACGGGCCTGCGGCACATCCGGTGCGCCGCCGCCACGGGGTGCGGCCGGGTCGCGAAGCCCTCGCCCACCCGCAGCTCGCGCGTCTTGAGCCAGTCCTTGTACTCCTTGTCGCCCCGCCCGAGGTCGATCAGCCGCACCCCGTGCCGGGCCGCCGCCTCCGCGGTGCGCAGATGCATCATCAGCCCCGGCGAGTAGGAGGGGAACTCGGGGTCGTAGGCGGTGAACCAGGCGGCGAGCACGGTCCGCGACCTCGGCCCGAAGTGCGCGGCCACGGGACGCTCACCGGCGTAGAGGACGGACAGCACGCCGGTGCAGTGCTCCTCGCGCAGCCGGAACAGATGGTCCACGAGACCGACGATCCAGGGCCGGGCGAACCGGTCCATGCGCCCGGTCCTGCGGTACTGGGCGGACTTCCACTCCATGAGCCGCCGCAGCACCTTCGGGTCCCGCTCGTCGAAGACGAACCGCACCTCACCGAGGTCGCGCCCCAGCCGGCGCTCCTTCTTCAGCGTCGTCTTGGCCTGGCCGGGGTAAGTGGCCCGCAGCCACCGCGCGTAGTCCCCGTCGCCCGGTTCCAGGTCGATCACCGGGGAGGCGAACGTGCCGGTCACGTACCGGCCGAACGGCTTCTGCTCCTCGACGAGATGGTCGAACTCGAAGCTGGCGAGCCCGCAGCCGCGCAGCAGTTCCTCGGTGTCCCAGACGATCCCGGGCCGGTGCACGAGCGCCTGGCGGTCGGAGAGGCCGAGCCCGATCGCCTTCCCCACGCCGAGGACGGTACGTTCGTACGGCAGGAAGCCGACAGGTTCGCCGTGTTCGTGCAGGACGCCGATCTCGACCCCGCGCCGGTGGGCGCCGACCCCCAGGGCGAACTCCGGGGACAGGAACGGGTTGGCGTACTCGGGTGACGCGTCCATCGCCCGGTGCCAGGCCGCGCGCAGCGGGTCACTCAGTTCGCCGGGTCTGTGGACGGTGATCCGCGTATCGGTGCTGCTCATGGATCGCATGGGCGACCGCTCCCCCCAGTTCCCCCCGGTGACGCGCGGTGCGCGTCACGCACCTCGGCCCAGGGATCAAACGTGGCGAAACCGCACCGAGACTGTCAAGGGTGGCGTTCGCAAAGGAACGGCATGTTTCGGATGGCCCGCGACCTCCTGTCCCCTGACTGGCCGAACGGCCCCCTTCTGCTCAACTCGCCTCTCCCGTACCGTCGTTGTCGCTTGTCGCGGCCATGACTACGAAGGGGTTCTCATGGGCAGAGGTCTGCTGTCGCTGATGCTGGCCGCGGTGACCGGGGCCGCCTTGCTCGGGGCACCCGCGTCCGCGGCGCCACCTCCGCCGCCGACCGATGTGTACCGGCCGGTCCGGGGTCCGGCGGCACCCGCGGAATACCGCTACCTGCAGAAGACCCTGCCCGGCCAGCCGATCCCCCGGCACGCCCATGACCGCGCCGCGGCCCAGGCCCGTGAACTGCCCGTCGTGGGCGGGCGCTGGAAGAGCGTCGGGCCGACCAACATCGGCGGGCGGATCGTCTCCCTCGCCCTGGACCCCCGGCGCGCCGACACCCTGTACGCGGCGGCCGCGAGCGGCGGCCTGTGGCGCAGCACCGACGCCGGGCAGACCTTCCACTCGGTGTGGCCGGACAGCTGGACCCAGGCCATGGGCGCGGTCACGACCGCCCCCGACGGCACCCTGTACGTGGGCACCGGCGAGCCCAACCCCGGTGGCGGCAGCATCACTTACGAGGGGACCGGGCTGTACCGCAGCAAGGACGGCGGCCGCAGCTGGCAGCCGCTCGGCCTGCGCGACTCCGGCGCGATCAGCGCCATCACGATCGACCCGGCCGACCCCCGCCGCATCTATGTCGCCGCGGCGGGCTCGCTCTACAACGGCGGCGGCGACCGGGGCGTCTACCGCACCGAGGACGGGGGCGCGACCTGGCAGCGGATCCTCGCGGGCACGAACGAGTTCACCGGCGCCACCGAGATCGTCAAGGACGGCGACCGCCTCTACGCCGTCCTGTGGGACCACCGCCGCCGTCCCGACCTGCGCACGTACGGCGGTGTCGGCTCGGGCGTCTTCCGCAGTGACGACGACGGCGCGACCTGGCGGCGGCTGGGCGGCGGACTGCCCGCCGCGGGACCGGACGTGGGGCGCATCGGCCTCGCCGTGGCCGGGGACCGCCTCTACGCGATCGTCAACAAGGCGAGCGGCCCCTTCGAGGGCTTCTACGCCTCCTCCGACGGCGGTGACACCTGGAACCGCACACCGGACAACGCCGATCTGGCCAACTCCCAGTCCAGCTTCGGCTGGTGGTTCGGCAAGGTGTGGATCGACCCCCGGGACACCGAGCACGTCCATGTGGCCGGGGTCGCCCTGCTCACCACGAAGGACGGCGGCGCCACCTGGACCGCGGACGACACCAGCATCCATGTCGACCACCACGCCATGGTGTGGGACCCGCGCCGGCCGGGCCGCGTCTACCTCGGCAACGACGGCGGCGTCTACCGCTCCGACTCCGACGGTGACGGCGGCTGGGTCAAGGCCCGGCACGAGCCGTACACCCAGCTCTACAGCGCCGCGATCAGCCCGCAGGACGTCACCCGGATCTCCGGCGGCTCCCAGGACAACGGCTCGCTGCGCTCCTGGGGCGGGGACGGCTTCAACGAGTACCTCGGCGGGGACGGCGAGGAGAACCTGATCGACCCGACCGACGTGAACACGGTGTACGCCTGCTACCAGTACGGCAATTGCTTCCGCTCCACCGACGGCGGGGACACCCTCACGTACTTCGCGAACAGCACGACGTTTCTGCGCCGCAACTGGTTCACCCCGGTCGTCTTCGACCCACGCGACCCGAAGATCCTCTACTACGGCGCCGAAGTGCTCAACCGCTCCACCGACGGCGGCGTGACCTGGCAGCCCATCAGCCCGGATCTGACCGGCGGACCGGGCGCGGACCCGATCTACACCAACTTCGGGACCATCACGTCGATCGCGCCCGCCTCCGACGGACGCACGGTGTACGTCGGCACGGACGACGGACGGGTCTGGGTCACCAAGGACCTCGGGGCGACCTGGACCAAGCTCGCGGAGGGGAGGCCCTGGGTGACCCGGGTGGTCGTCGACCCGAAGGACCCCGACCGGGTCTGGACGACCCACTCCGGCTACCGCTCCGGCTCACCGCTCCCCCATGTCCTCGGCAGCACCGACGGCGGCGCGACCTGGCGGAACCTGTCCGGCAACCTCCCCGCGGCCCCCGTCAACGACCTCGTCGTCGCCAAGGGGGGTGCCCTGTACATCGGCACGGACCAGGGCGTGTTCGCGAGCTTCCGGGGCGGCGGCAACTGGATGCGGCTGGGGCGCGGCATGCCCGCGGTGCCGGTGGACGACATCGAGTACGACCCGGGCCACCGACGGCTGGTGGCGGCTACCTTCGGGCGGGGGTTCTACGAGCTGAAGGTGCACTGAACCGGCATCAGCGCTCCACCAAGGCCAGCACCCGGGCGGGAGAGCCGGAGCCGGTGACGATCGGCAGCGGGCCGGCGATCACGACGCAGCCCGTCGCGGGCAGCAGGGCCAGATTCTGCAGCTGGGTCAGGCCGTACTTGTCGTTGCCCATGAGGTAGGAGTGGCAGGGGAAGGCCGGTTCGAAGGCGTGTCCGCGTCCGGCGTCCGTGCCGACCGTCTCCACGCCCAGTCCGATCACCGGCGATTCCTCGGCGACCCAGCGTGCGCACTCCGGCGACAGTCCCGGCGTGTGCGGGCCGTTGTCGTCGGCGTTCAGGAACTCCTCCTGCGACTGCGCGCGGGCGTCCCAGCCGGTGCGCAGCAGCAGCCAGCCGCCGTCGGGAAGGGGGCCGTGCTCCGCCTCCCACGCCTTCACATGGTCCACTTCCAGGAGGAAGTCCGGATCGCGTTCCGCCTCGGCGGTGCAGTCGAGCACCGCGGCCGGGGCGACCAGCCGGCCCGCCGGTACGGACGCCACGTCGGCGAGGTTCTTGCCCGTCACCCAGTGGTTGGGGGCGTCGAAGTGGGTGCCGGTGTGTTCGCCGGTGCGGAAGTTGTTCCAGTACCAGTCCGGTCCCCGGCCGTCGTACCGGCTGATCTCCTGCAGCTCGAAGGCCGCCGTCTGCCCGAACACGGACGGCAGTTGGATCAGCGGGGTCGCCGCCGACAGCGGCGCGGTGAGGTCGACGACGTCGATCGTGCCCTCCCGCAGGGCGGACACGAGCGAGGCGAGGACGGACGGTTCGGGCATGGGGGCCTCCGGACGGTCGCGGACCTCCCAGCATGGATCGTTCCCGGGGTATTCACCATGCGGCGTCCACGAGTCCGGCGATGTGCGCGGTGACCGTGTCCAGGACGCCGACCCAGGACTCCTCGTCGCCCAGCACCAGGTAGTTCAGGGTCAGTCCGTCCGTCATGGCGGCGAGATAGCGCGCCAGCACCGGTACGGGCACCCGCAGGCGCAGGTCCATGGTCCGGCTCAGCTGCTCGATGAGGTCGGCGTAGGTGTCGCGGTACAACTCGTGCTGGCGCCGGGCCAGATGCTCGAACCCCGGCTGGCGCAGGGCGTACTGGGTGAGTTCGTAGGTCAGCATGTGCTCGTCGGGGTGGGCGCGGACGTGGTCCCAGTACGCCTGGAGTGCGGCCCGGACGGTCTCCTGGAGGGTGGCCCTGGGGACCAGGGCCTGCTTCACCAGCGTCACGTAGTGGTCGGTGATGGTCGTGATGACGGACTCCACCAGGGCCTGCTTGGAGTCGAAGCAGTAGTGGAAGACGCTGAGGGACACGCCGGCCTCGGCGGCGATGGACCGGGTCGTCGTCCGTGCGACGCCGTCCCGGGCCATCGCCCTGATCGCCGCTTCCGTCAGCTGCAGGCGCCGTTCTGCCGACGGCATGCGTGCCATGTCCGTGTCCCTCGTGCTCGTACCGGCGCTCAGTCGCTGTGGACGCTCACCTCGCGCAGTGAGTACCCCCATTGCGTGCCGCGTTCCAGACCGAGGACGCGTACGTAGCGGGCGGGTGTGCCGGCGAACCGGGCGGTGTCCAGGCCGCCGTCACCGGCGGTGGTGGACCAGGCGGTCCGCCAGCTCTGCCCGTCGGTGGAGAGTTCGACGCGGTAGGACGTGCCGTAGGCGCGCTCCCAGTCGAGGGTGACCCGGCCGACGCGGTGGGTGGCACCCAGGTCGATCCGCAGCCACTGGTCGTCGCTCCAGTCGCTGGCCCAGCGGGTGCCCCGGTCACCGTCGGCGGCCCGGCCGGGCGCATAGCTGGTGAACGGGTGCCACTCCGCCGAACTGGCCGCCGCGGCAGCGCCGTCGGCGAGGTTCACGGCGGACCGGTGCCGCTCGGAGGCGCCCCAGGTGTCCAGGTAGGACTCGGCGCCCCGGAAGAGGTCGTCCACCACCTCCTGGCCGCCGACCTTGCGGATGTCCTCGATCCAGTCGGGGACGAGGCCGTAGTGGGCGGCGCCGTCGGTGTTCAGGTCCCAGGTGCGCTGTCCGGTGGTCTGCCGTTCGATCACGGAGCCGCCGTCGACGCTCTGGAAGGGGTACGTCACCTTGTTCGGGGCGTCCGCTCCGCGCGGTGCCGGCCAGCCGCCGACGCCGTTCATGTCGGTGCCGTAGGCGTAGCCCACGCCGTACTTGTCACGCAGGGCCTCGGTGCGCTCCGCCTCGGCGATGAAGCCTTCGGAGCCGTGCATGTACTGGCCGATGAAACCGCCGAGGCCGTAGACCCGCTCGGTCCAGTCCATGTCCATCCAGCTGTGCGAGGAGAGCACGCCGGGGTAGGACTCGGCCTCGAAGATGTCGAGCACCCGGCCGGTGGCCTTGACGCTCATGTGGTCGATCTCCAACATCATGCCGCGGTCCATCATGCCCCGGACGGCGTACTCACCGAGGTCGCTGAGCCCGCGCACATTGCACTGCGCGCCGCTCGCGTACGAGGGCACCTCGACGCCCGCCGGGAGCTTCGCCTCGGCCTCGGCGGCGGTGGCGTTGCCGATGGGGTTGTCGCGCTGGGGGCCGGTGCACTGCTCGGTCTTCCAGAAGGTGCCGGTCGACAGGAACTGGCCGACGTTGATGGCGGTGCCGAGGGTGCCGGAGTCGAAGCGGACGCCGCAGAGCGCGTTGTCGAACTTGTGGCACAGGAACATGCTGCGCACGCCCAGGTCGTACAGCTCGTCCAGGCCCTTGTCGATGTCCGCCCGGCTGCACTGCGGGATGTCCAGGATCTGCTTGCAGCCGAAGGGTTCGGAGGTCTCGACGCCGAGGACGACCGCCAGCTTGCCCTGCTCGATGACCTGGCGGGCCTGGGCGCTGTCGGTGACGATCCGGAACCAGCCCTTGCCCGTGCCGCCGTACATCTTGTCGATGTAGGCCTGGAGGTCGTAACTCAGCTTCGCCTGGAGGCGGATCGACGTCATCTCGTCGCAGGAGCGGTCCTTGAAGAAGTAGACCGAGCAGATCACGCCGTTGGTGACGAGGTCGTTGACGAGGACCCGCTGGCCGCCGCGCCAGGCACGCTCCACCCAGGCGTAGTAGTTCTGCTGGTGGGTGAGCGAATCATGGGCGGGCCAGTCCTTGAAGGTGGGCCAGCCGACCGGGTCGTGCCTGCCGTCGCCGCCGTTGGTGATGAAGTCGAAGATGGCGAGGGAGCCGTCCGGGTAGTGCTCGGGGCAGTCCTTGAGGGCGTCGGCGATCCCGGCCTCGGAGAAGGTCTTGCCGCAGATGAGCCGGCCGCCGAACGCCTCGTTGGAGAACAGGTGGTTGTGCACGTCGGCGAAGCCGCGCACCTCGCCCTGTGCGTTGGTGCCGGTGAACGGTTCGCCGGTGACGTTGATCTGCGAGTCCGGCGTGGGCCGGGCCGTCGGCTGCCACCAGTCGGTCCCGGCCGCCGAGCTCGGCGCGGGGCCGAGCAGCAGCGCCAGGACCAGCAGGAGCAGCGACGCGACCGTGACGTCCTTGCGTCGGCGGTACGGGAGTCGAGCCATGGACCCACCCTCCTGGAACGGCATGACGTCATTGTCATGGCCAGTCCAATACGTGGGTCGAGGATGACGACTGGGTCACTCCGAGTCAAGGGTCCGGGACAAGTGACCTGATGGCGGGTCACAGTGACCGGGTCCGACCCGTACGGCTCACCGCTGGTGCTGCGAGAGGCGGCGCGCCAGCAGGGGGATGATCACTGCCGCGGCCACCACATGGGACACGGCCAGGACGATCTGCGTCGAGGTGGCCGTGTGCGGGGCGACGACCGGGCCGACCAGCGACAGCGCGGTGAGCGCGACGGTGGTGACCGTGAAGACGCGGGCGGGCCGCCGGGCCCAGCGGGCGAGCGCGACGGCGAGGACGATGCCGGCGACCGACCAGAACAGCACGCCGCCCGCGAAGCCCCCCACCGGGATCTCCGCCGCCTCCACGGCCCCCGGACTGGCCGCCTCCATCGGGACCCCGGCCGCCCGCGCACCGAGCGCGAAGGCCTCGGTCACCACGGCGCCGGCGACCGTGGCGACAATGCCGACGAGCCATACGGGGCGCTGCGCGAGGGAGGAATCGAGGGTGCTCCGGGTCCGGATCTGGGTCGTGGTCACGCTCATGGCACGGTCTCCTGTTCAGCGGTGGGGCTCGGGCTGCCTTTCATGGGGTTAGACCGTGCGGAGCCCAGGAACTGAGCGGTCTGCGGCGGAAGTTCATGTCACGGGTCACCTTCGGGGCTCCCACCGCTGATGCCGACGGGCTAACCCGTACGGGCCGTCCCGGCCGCACGGAGGAGGCGGCGGAAGGTGGGGCACTCCAGATGGCTCGGTGCGGGGCAGGCCGCTGCGTGCCGGAGGGAGTCGCGCAGGACGGTGAGTTCCCGGATCCGCGCTTCCAGTTCGTCCGCCTTGGCCGCGAGCATCCGCCGGTCGATGTCCGGCGTCCCGTCGGGGGCGAACATCCGGGCGATCTCGTCGAGGGAGAACCCGGCGGTGCGGCCCAGCACGATCAGCGCCAGGCGTTCCAGCACGCCGGGGTCGTACTGCCGGCGCAGGCCGCGCCTGCCGGTGGAGGCGATCAGCCCCTTCTCCTCGTAGTACCGCAGGGTCGACGCGGGCAGTCCGGCGCGGCGTGCCACCTCGGCGATGTCCAGTTCCGTCATCCTCTTGACCTCAAGTCGGCTTGAAGTAGCAAGCTGTCATCTCCGCCCGGTGACGGCAAGCAGGGGAGACGATGATGAACGTGACACACAGCACCGATGACGATCAGGCGGCCCGCTGGAACCGAGCGGGTCATGTCTGGGTCCAGGAACAGGCGTTGCTGGACGAGATGCTCCGGCCGTTGGGGGAACTGCTCGTGGAGGCGGTGCCCGACGGGCACGGAGGGCGGGTCCTCGACGTCGGCTGCGGCACCGGCGGCACGACGGTGGCGGTGGCCAGGCGGCTCGGTCCGGAGGGTCGTTGCGTCGGCGTCGACATCTCCGAACCGATGGTCACCGCCGCACGGGAACGCGCCGCACGGGAAGGCGCCCCGGCGTCGTTCATCCTGGCCGACGCGGCGGAGTACGACTTCGTACCCGCGACCTTCGACACCGTCGTCTCGCGCTTCGGCGTGATGTTCTTCGACGACCCGGTGCGCGCGTTCACCAACCTTCGGCGCGCGGCCGAGGACGGTGCCGCACTGCGGTTCGTCGCCTGGCGCGGCCCCGAGGAGAACCCGTTCATGACGACGGCCGAACGCGCCGCGGCGCCCGTGCTCCCCGACCTCCCCGCCCGCCGCCCGGACGGGCCGGGGCAGTTCGCCTTCGCCGATCCGGACAAGGTCCGGCATCTGCTCACGGAAAGCGGATGGGCCGGGATCGACATCCGGCCGATCGACGTCACCTGCGCCCTGCCCACCGCGGATCTGGTCCGCTACTTCACCCGGCTCGGTCCGCTCGGCCAGATCCTGCCGGACGTGGACGAGCGGACCCGGGCCCGGCTCGTCGAGACGGTCCGCCCCGCCTTCGACGAGTACGTGCGGGGCGCGGAGGTCCGTTTCACCGCGGCCTGTTGGGCGGTCGGCGCCCGGGCATCATAGGCGCGGCCGTAACGGGCACCCTCAGCACCGGGCTCCCTCAGCGTCGGGCGAACTGCACCCGGGTCGGCTGTGCGACGTCCGGCCGGATCGCGATCCCCTGGACGGTGAGCCGCTCCCCGTGGATGTCGGTGACCCTGATCGCGCCGCCGCACCCGCCCCCGTCCTCGGCGAGGAAGTAGTTGTACTCGGCGCGCGGCAGCTGACGCCAGCCGGTGCCGGTGCCGACTTCCAGCCGTGCCACCGGATTGCGGTGGCCGATCACCTGGATGCCGCACCAGTGACGGCTGGACCCGGTCTTGTACCGGACCGACCCTCCGCTCCCTCGTCCGCGAGCCGCTGCCGGACCAGGTGCGCGGCTCGGGCGAGCGCGGGCTCGGTCGCCTTCCACAGGTCGGTGAAGTAGACGCGGCGGCACAGGGCGAGGAAGGCGAGGATGTCGCCGCGCAGCCGCTCCGGGTCGCGCAGCAGATCCTCGGCGAGGGCCGGGTGCGGTGCGGGCAGACCGGAGGCCGCCCGGCGCAGCACGCCCGCCTGGGCCGGGTCGTGCAGCAGCCGGGCGAAGTCGAAGCCCCGGTAGCCGCTGACGCAGGTCTGGGCGGTGAGTTCGGCGAACCGGTCCGTCGGCAGGGTCGCGAGCGGGGCATCCAGGCCCGGGTAGAACCCGCGCCAGCGCAGCGCCGTCCACAGCGGGGCGAACCGTCGCAGGCCGGCCCGGAAGGCGGGAGGCGCGGCGCGGGTGATCTCCTCGGCCCAGGAGGTGTGTTGGGCGTGGTGGGCATGCTCGGTCAGGACGTGCAGGCTGGCGGCGAGTTCCGCGCGCGGCGACACGGCGACGGTGAAGCGGCCGGGGCCGGCCCCTTCCAGGACGATCACGACCGGCATGGCGGGAAGTGTAGGCGGGGGGTTTCGCTCACGTCAGGGCCCCGGCGAACTCCGCTCCCGCTGCCGCCAACAGGGCGCCGTCCAGCAGGAGTTCCGTCACCAGGCGCGCGAGGCCTGTCGCCGCGAGCTCGGTGCGGTCGTGGGCGAACGGGCTGGCAGCTGCCTCCCGCATCGCCTCCGAGTGCGCGGGCGTGCCCGGTTCGGCGATCTGGATGTACGGGTGGATGACCGGCAGGAGGTGGGAGAGGTTGCCGATGTCGGAGGAGCCCGCCGGAGTGTCGGCCGCGCCGGGCGCGATGTCCAGGCCCAGTTCGCGCACCGCCCACCCGAACCGCTCGGCGAGCACCGCGCTGTCGCGGCGCTCCGCGTACAGCGGCCCGGTCTCGGACACCGCCCCGGCCGTCCCGGTGGCCAGCGCCGCGCCCTCGGCAGCGGCGCGGACCCGCTCGACCAGCGCTTCGGTGGCGGCGGTCGTACGGTCCCGTACGTACAACTCGACGGCCGCGTGGGCCGGTACGACGTTGGGGGCCTGACCGCCGTCCGTGACGACGCCGTGCAGCCGCGCGGTGGGCTCTACGAACTGCCGCAGGGAATCGACGGCGTTGAGGAAGAGCTGCGCGGCGGCCAGCGCGCTGCGCCCTTCCCAGGGCGACCTGGCGGCGTGGGCGCCGACTCCGGTGAAGTCGATCCGCAGATGGGCGGCGGCCAGCGCGTGCTGGGTCGTCACGGACCGGTCGGCCGGGTGGAACATCAGCGCCGCGTCCACGCCCTCGAACACCCCGGCCTCGGCGAGCCGTACCTTCCCGGCGCCGCCCATCTCCTCACCCGGGGTGCCGATGACGGCGACGGTGCCCGGGTGCGCGGGCAGGGCCCGTACGGCGGCCACAGCAGCGGCCGCGGCACCGGCCGCGATGAGGTTATGCCCGCAGCCGTGTCCGACACCGGGCAGGGCGTCGTACTCCGCGAGCACGGCGACGCGGGGCCCCGGCCGCCCGCCCTCGTGCACCGCGACGAACGCGGTGTCCAAGCCTCCCGCGCCGGACGTCACCGTGAACCCGGCTTCCGAGAGCCAGCGCGTCAGCACCTGGTGGGCGTGGAACTCGGTGAACTTCAGCTCGGGACGGGCGTGGATGGCGAGGCTCACGGCCTCCATCCGGGGCCGCAGGACGGCGAGTTCGGCGGCGAGAGCGGTCAGCGGGGGTGGCTGGGTGGCGGGCATGGTGGCCTCCGTCGTACGGGTGGCGGTCGATCCGCCGTGTCGTAGGCAGCGTGCGCCCACGTCCCCGTCAGCGGTCCGCGATTACCGCGGCTCAGGTAATCCGGGCCGGGCGGGCGCCGACTGAAGAGCTAGGCGAATGTCGATGCGGTCGGCGGTACGGGTGTCGGTGGACCAGACAACTCCTCGGCTGACACTCAAGGTTCGCGGGACCCACGCCAGACGCCGAATGCTGGTGGAACCAACACTGTCACGGTGGTTGGCATGGACGAGATCCCCGAGCGGCTGACGACGATGCCGAGCTGGCTCATCAGCCAACTCGCCCTGCACACACGTCGGTTGGTGTTCGACGGGGTCACCGCGGCGGGGGCGCGCGGGTACCACTACCGCATCCTGGCCGCCCTGCAGGAGTTCGGGGCGGCGAGCCAGGCCGAGCTCGGCCGACGGTGCCGTATGGACCGCAGCGATGTGGTGGCGGCCGTCAACGAACTGGTGGAGCAGGGCTACGTCGACAAGGCACCGTCCCCGGACCACGGGCGGCGCAACCAGGTGAGCCTCACCAGCGACGGCGCCCGGCAGCTGCGGCACCTGGACCGCGTACCGGACCGGGTGCAGGACGACCTGCTGCGCCCCCTGTCGCCCGCGGACCGGGAGACCCTGACCCACCTCTGGACCCGGGTACTCGCCCCGTACGAGGCGGAGTGATCCAGGGACGCGACCCGATCCCCCTCCTCCTGAAAGCCTTGCCCTCTCCCCGTCTCCTCCCTACCCTGACTTTGTGCCGCAAATAAACAAACCCTGTTCGCACAACGTCGTGCCGGGAACCTCCACCGACCTCACCCGCCTCCGCATCGCCCTCACCGTCTTCTTCGCCATGGACGGCTTCGTCTTCGCCGGCTGGGTCGTGCGCATCCCCGCGATCAAGGAGCAGGTGAACGCCTCGGCCGGAACCCTGGGGCTCGCCCTCCTCGGCGTGTCCGCGGGAGCCGTGATCACCATGACGCTCACCGGGCGCCTCTGCCGCCGCTACGGCAGCCATCCGGTCACCGTCGTCTGCGCCGTCCTGCTTTCCCTCAGCGTCGCGCTGCCGCCGCTGACCCACTCCGTCCCCGCCCTCACCGCCGTGCTGCTGCTGTTCGGCGCCGCGTACGGCGGGATCAACGTCGCCTTCAACAGCGCCGCCGTCGACCTCGTCACCGCACTCCAGCGGCCGATCATGCCCAGCTTCCACGCGGCCTTCAGCCTGGGCGGGATGGTGGGCGCGGGCCTCGGCGGGCTGGTCGCCGGCAGCCTCTCCCCCACCCGGCACCTCCTCGGCCTCACCCTCGTCGGTCTCGCGGTGACCTTCTTCGCGGGGCGCGTCCTCCTGCGGATCGAACCGCCGCGGGCGGCGCAGCCGCGGGAAGCGGGCCCGCGGCGCCTGGACCGCCGTACCCGTCGGCTCGTCGCCGTCTTCGGACTGATCGCGCTGTGCACGGCGTACGGCGAGGGCGCCATGGCCGACTGGGGCGCGCTCCATCTCGAACAGGACCTGGGCGCCTCGCCGGGGCTCGCGGCGGTGGGGTACTCCTGCTTCGCGCTCGCCATGACGCTCGGGCGGCTGACGGGGTCCACGCTGCTCCAGCGGCTCGGCCGCACCCGTACCGTCGTCGTCGGTGGCGCCACCGCGGCCGCGGGCATGCTCCTCGGTTCGCTCTCCCCGTCGGTGTGGGCCACGCTCATCGGGTTCTCGGTCACCGGGCTCGGACTCGCCAACCTCTTCCCGGTCGCCATCGAGCGCGCCGGTGCCCTGGCCGGGCCGAGCGGTGTGGCGACCGCGTCCACCCTGGGCTACGGCGGCATGCTCCTCGGGCCGCCCACGATCGGTTTCATGGCCGAGTGGTTCTCCCTGCCCATAGCCCTGACCAGCGTCGCCGCCCTCGCCGCCGTCGCCGCGGCCATCGGCTTCGCGACCCGGCGCGCGGCCACCGGCTGACAGCCGCACAGACCCGGCGCCCTCCCCACACCCCCCGCCCGCTCTCAGGCGCGCGCCAGCTCCGCCGCGCCGAAGGACACGTCGAACCGGTCGCACCAGATGCTGACGCTGCTGTACTGCGTCAGCTCGACGTCGGCCGGTACGGCGTAGTTCTGGCTCCCCTTGTTGCCCTTGAGCTTGCCCAGGCTGACGTACCGCCCGTCGTCGAAGACGCGCCAGCCGGCGGTGCCCTCCTTGACGGGGGCGTCGGTCAGCCAGACGCGCAGGTCGGGACCGTTGCTGGTGTCGAGGTTCTCCAGCCGGACGACATGGGATCCGTCGGCCAGCCGTACCAGCCGCACGCTGCCGGAGGTGTCGTGTTCGTGGCTGATCAGCTCACCGCGGGCGAGAGTCCGCGGCGCCGGCGGCGCGGAGGTCTCCCCGGCGGTGGACGGCGCGGACGGCTCCCCGGCGGCCGGCGCGGACGTCCCCGCCGCGGCCGGCAGGGCCTCGTCCACCGTCTCGTCCTGCCACAGCTTCCACGGCTGGAACCAGTACAGCCCGAACCCCGCCCCCACGACGGCCACCACCAGCACCCCGGCGATCAGCGACTTCCGTACGCGCCCCATGCTCTTCCCCCGATACGTGAGAGTTCCTGTCGGCTCCCATTCCACCCGATCATCGAGGCGCGCGGCATCCCTGACCGGATGACGAAATCCTTACGGCCACTCCCCTTGGACCGCGCTTCATCAGGCAAACTCGGCCGCATGCAGACTGCTGAGTTCATACGCGTCCTGGACCGGGAGGGCCGGTTGCTGGCCGAGGCGGCCGAGCGGGCCGGGACGGACGCCAAGGTGCCGACCTGCCCGGAGTGGCAGGTGCGCGACCTGCTGCGGCACACGGGGATGGTGCACCGCTGGGCGGCGGCCTTCGTCGCCGAGGGCCACCAAGCCTTCCAGCCCTTCGGGGACCCGCCCGACCTGGACGGCACCGAGCTCACCACCTGGTTCCGCGAGGGCCACCGCCACCTTGTCGGCACCCTGACCGGCGCCCAAGTCGACGTGCGGTGCTGGCACTTCCTGCCCGCGCCGTCGCCGCTCGCCTTCTGGGCCCGCCGCCAGGCCCACGAGACGACGATCCACCGCCTCGACGCGGAGGCGGCACGCGGCGGTACGCCGACCGCGATCGACCCCGCCTTCGCGGCCGACGGCATCGACGAACTCCTCCTCGGCTTCCACGCCCGCACCAAGAGCCGGGTCCGCAGCGCCGAGCCGCGCGTGCTGCGGGTGCGGGCGGCCGACACGGACGACGCGGTGTGGACCGTACGCCTGTCCCAGGAACCGCCCGCGGCGGAGCGCGGGGAGACCGCGGAGGCCGACTGCGAACTGGCCGGACCCCTCGCGCAGTTGTACCCGGCACTGTGGAACCGGCTGCCTTTCCCGGCCGTGCACGGCGACGCCTCGCTGGCCGCGCTGTGGCGGGAGACGTCCGGCGTCATCTGAAGCCGAGCCAGGTCAGCTCGACAGCATTCTGGTCAGCACCGCGCGCTGCACCGGCAGCACATCGCCGTGCAGCGCGCGCCCCTTCGCCGTGAGCGCGACCTTCACCCCGCGCCGGTCCTCGGGGCACATGTGACGGTCGACGAGGCCGTCCCTCTCCAGCCGTGCGATCAGCCGCGACAACGCGCTCTGACTCAGGTGCACATGCTCGGCGATCTCCTGCACACGCTGCGCGCACTCGCCGCCCGCCAGCACGTCCAGTACCTCGAAGTCGCTGCCGCACAACCCGTGTTGGTGCAGCGCCCGGTCGAGTTCGCACTGTGTGCGGGCATGCAGCGTGAGGATGTCCCGCCACTGGTCCACGAGCGCCTGCTCGGCCCTTTTAGCCGCCATGGGCGCACCGTAGCAGAGAGCCGAGTTTGTTGCATCGGAATTAAATGTATTTGCATCCAATGCATGCGCATGTAGTGTCTCGGCATGACCTCTCCGCTCACCACCCCCACGTCCGACGGACGTTGGACGCCCCGGCTGTGGGGCACCCTGCTGGTGCTCTGCGCCGCGATGTTCCTCGACGCCCTGGACGTCTCGATGGTCGGCGTCGCCCTGCCGTCCATCGGCGCCGACCTGGGTCTGTCGACCTCGACGCTGCAATGGATCGTCAGCGGCTACATCCTCGGCTACGGCGGCCTGCTGCTCCTCGGCGGACGCGCCGCCGACCTGCTGGGCCGGCGCCAGGTCTTCCTGGTGGCCCTCGGAGTCTTCGCGGTCGCCTCCCTGCTCGGCGGGCTCGTCGACTCCGGTCCGCTGCTCATCGCCAGCCGCTTCATCAAGGGCCTGAGCGCGGCCTTCACGGCGCCGGCCGGCCTGTCGATCATCACCACGACCTTCCCCGAGGGCCCGCTGCGCAACAAGGCCCTCGCCATCTACACCACCTGCGCGGCCACCGGCTTCTCCATGGGCCTGGTCCTGTCCGGACTGCTCACCGAGGCCAGTTGGCGGCTCACCATGCTGCTGCCCGCGCCGATCGCCCTGATCGCCCTGGTGGCGGGCCTGAGGCTGCTGCCGCGCAGCGCCCGCGAGAAGAACCACAACGGCTACGACATCCCCGGCGCCGTCCTCGGCACCGCCTCGATGCTGCTGCTGGTGTTCACCGTCGTGCAGGCACCCGAAGTCGGCTGGACCTCCGCCCGGACACTGCTGTCCTTCCTCGCCGTGGTCATCCTGCTGACCTCGTTCGTGCTGGTCGAACGGCGCTCGCCCGGACCGCTGGTCCGGCTCGGCGTACTGCGCTCCGGCAACCAGATCCGTGCCCAGCTCGGCGCCCTCGCCTTCTTCGGCTCGTACGTCGGCTTCCAGTTCCTCACCACGCTCTACATGCAGTCGGTGCTCGGCTGGTCCGCGCTGCACACGGCGCTCGCCTTCCTGCCCGCGGGCGCACTGGTGGCGCTCTCCTCGACGAAGGTCGGCTCGATCGTCGACCGGTTCGGCACCCAGCGGCTGATCGCGGTGGGCTTCGGGTTCATGGTCGTCGGCTACGCGCTGTTCCTCCGGATCGACCTCGACCCCGTGTACGCGGCGACCATCCTGCCGTCGATGCTGCTGATCGGCGCGGCCTGCGCGCTGGTCTTCCCCTCGCTCAACATCCAGGCCACCAACGGCGTCGACGACCACGAGCAGGGCATGGTCTCCGGGCTGCTGAACACCTCGGTGCAGGTGGGCGGCGCGATCTTCCTCGCCGTGGTGACCGCGGTGGTGACCGCGGGAGCGCCCGAACAGGCCACCGCGCAGGCGGTCCTGGACAGCTACCGGCCCGGCTTCGTGGTGGTGGCGTGCGTCGCCTTCGCGGGCCTGCTGATCACCCTCCCCGGACTGCGCGGGACACGCGCGGCCCAGCGGCCCCAGCAGTCCGTCGTGGTCGCCAAGTCCACTGTGCGGGAGGCGGAGACGGACCGGGTTCCGGTCCGCGACTAGGGGGACCGCCTCCGTTCCGTGTGCCCGGCCCGGGTCGCTTGCCCGGCCGGGCACACGCCTGCTTGACTCCGGGCATGAGCGTTCACGGGGGCCGGCGGACCAAGGCGGAACAGGACGCGTTCGCCGTCGAAGTGGGGTACGCGCTGTTCAGCGCGGTGTTCGCGGCGGGGGTGGTCTTCGGGGCCGTCGTCGGTCCGGCGCTGCTGTTCGATCTGCCGCCGGCGGTGGAGTCGCTGCTGTGGCAGGGCGGAAAGTGGCTCGCCGTGGTGCTGTTCGCCGCCCGCGTGATCAGCGTGCTGGTGCGCTACCGGCGGGGGGCTCAGCCGAGCCAGCCCGGCCGCACCAACCCCGACTCGTAGGCGAGGACGACCAGTTGCGCCCGGTCCCGGGCGCCCAGCTTCACCATGGTGCGGCTGACGTGGGTCTTGGCGGTGAGCGGGCTGACCACGAGACGGCGGGCGATCTCCTCGTTCGACAGCCCGATGCCGACCAGGGCCATCACCTCCCGCTCCCGCTCGGTGAGCACGGCGAGGGCGTCGGCCGCCGCGGGCTCCTTGGAACGGGCCGCGAACTCGGCGATCAGCCGACGGGTCACCCCCGGTGACAGCAGCGCGTCCCCGCAGACCACCGCCCGTACGGCGCGCAGGAGTTCGTCCGGCTCGGTGTCCTTGACCAGGAACCCCGAGGCGCCGGACCGGATGGCCTCGAAGACGTACTCGTCGAGCTCGAAGGTGGTGAGCATGACCACCTTCACGTTCTTGAACCGGTCGTCCCCGGTGATCCGCCGGGTGGCGGTCAGCCCGTCCAGCACGGGCATCCGGATGTCCATCAGCACGACGTCGGGGGCGAGTTCCCGCACCGCGCGCACCGCCGCCTCACCGTCCGCGGCCTCACCGGCCACCTCGATGTCGGGCTGCGCGTCGAGCAGCGCCCGGAAACCGGCCCGCACGAGCGACTGGTCGTCGGCGAGCAGTACGCGGATCACTGGTGGTCTCCTTTCGAGGGGCGGGGCAGTGCGGGGCTCACCGGTCGCCCTCCTTCAGGGTGCCGGGCGGTACGCCGATCACCGGTCACCCTCCTGCGCGGTGCCGGGCAGTACGCCGATCACCGGCCGCCCTCCTGCGCGGTCCGGGGCAGTACCGCGAGCACCCGGAAGCCGCCGTCGGCGCGCGGGCCCGCCTCGATCGTGCCACCCAGTGCCGCGGCCCGCTCCCGCATTCCGGCCAGACCGTTGCCGCTGCCGCCCGCGTCGGCGCCGGTCGCCGGGCCGTCGTCGTCCACGCGGATCCGGAGCCTGCCGCCACCGTGATCGAGGTGCACGCGCGCGTGCCGCGATCCCGAGTGCCGTACGACATTGGTGAGGGCCTCCTGGACGATCCTGAAGGCGGCGAGGTCGGTGCCGGGCGCCAGCGGGGGCGCGGCGCCGTGCACCTCGACGGTCAGGCCGGCGCCGGCGGCCTGCTCCACGAGTTCGGGCAACCGGTCGAGTCCGGGCGCGGGCGCCCGCGGCGCGGTGCCTGGCGTGCGCAGCGTGTCGAGCACCTGACGCACCTCGCCGAGCGCCTCCTTGCTCTGGGCCTTGATGGTGGTCAGCGCCGTCCGGGCCTGCTCGGGATCGGAGTCGAGGAGCGCGAGCCCGACGCCCGCCTGCACGTTGATGACGGAGATGCTGTGCGCCAGGACGTCATGCAGCTCTTGGGCGATCCGCAACCGCTCCTCGTCGGCCCGCCGCCGAGCCGCCTGCGCCCGCTCGGCCCGCTCCCGCGCCCACTGCTCCCGCCGGGTCCGCACCAGCTCCGACAGCGCCGCGACGGCCACGACCCAGGCGGCGATCACGCCCTCCTGCCCCCAGGAGGCGGCGGAGTCCCCGGCGGGCGGGAGCCACTGGTAGAGCCAGTGGCTGACCAGCCCATGCCCCGCCCACAAGGTGCCCATGGCCGCCCAGGCGGCCCACCGGTGCCCGGCGACGACGGCACTGAAGCAGCCGATCGCCACGGTGAGGAAGACGGGCCCGTACGGATACCCGGCGCCGAGATAGACCAGCGCGGCTGCGGCCGTACCGAACGTGACGGCGACCGGGTGCCGCTGCCGCCACAGCAGCACAACCCCGGCCAGGAGCAGCAGGACCCGGGCGAGGACATCGAGGCCGACCCGCTCCCCCGTCTGCTCCTCGGCGGCGAAGGTGGACCCGACGAGCACGAAGGCGGTCACCAGCACCGTGGACCGCCAGGGCCACCGCCCCCGCTCCTCCTGCCGCCACCATGACGGACCGCTCCGCCACCAGTGCGGCACCCGCTGCTCCTCCATGCCCGCCACGCTAGACGCCACCACCGCCGGGCCGCGTCAGCCGAGTGAGGTGATCACACGTACTCCCGACGAAGTACGAAGCCCTCTCCGAGCCGCCGCCGTGCCCTCGGCGGGCCGCAGCCAGGCAGGCCGCCGGTCACGCGGCCGGTCCGGTCTGCGGATACACCAGCCCCACCCCATGGGCGAGCTGGGACACCGCATGCCGGAAGAACCGCTCCCGGTCCTCGACCACCCGGTGGAACTGACCGAACACCTCGAAGCCCACCAGACCGTAGAGCTGCCCCCAGGCCGCGACGAACGCAGCCACCGTCTCCGGGGGGAGGCCGGGGGCGAACTCGGCGGCCATCCGCTCGGCCTCCGGGCGGAGTTCGGCGGGGAGGCGCGGCTTGGCGAGGCCGAGGCCCTGGTGGGCGTCGCGGAGGATGCCGAAGAAGACCTCGCCGGTCCGGGCCGCGGCCGGGATCGTGGTCTCGGGGGCGCTGTAGCCGGGCACCGGCGATCCGTAGATCAGCGCGTACTCGTGCGGATGCGCCAGCGCCCATCCCCGTACGGCCTCGCACACCGCGACCCAGCGGTGCCCGGGACCGGCGTCGGCGAAGGCGTCGCGCGCGGCCTCGGCGCTTTCGCCGAGGGAGTCATAGGCGTCGATGATCAGCGCGGTCAGCAGCTCGTCGCGGCTCGGGAAGTAGCGGTAGAGCGCGGAGGAGACCATGCCGAGTTCGCGGGCCACGGCGCGCAGCGAGAGCTTGGCGGCGCCTTCGGCGGCGAGCTGTCTGCGGGCCTCGTCCTTGATGGCGGCGGTGACCTCGATCCGGGCGCGGGCCCGGGCTCCCTGGGGGGTGCGGCCGTGTGCGGTGCTCATGCGGGGCAGTCTCCCACGGCAAGCGAGAGCAGTGCACACAATAGTGAGCAGCGCACACAAAGGAGAGCGGTGAGCTGAAGGAAGAGCGGCGAACCGAAATGAGAGCACTGCTCTTGCTTTGGAGCAGCGATCTCGGCCACACTGTGGGAGCGGCAAGCGAGAGCACCGCTCACCAAACTCAGGGGGTCCTCATGTCCACGCACGTCAAGAAGCCCGGCTGGTTCACGGTCAACGTCCTCAACCGCACCGTCGCCTGGCTGACCCGCCGCGGCCTGAGCGTGTGGGGCTCCCGCGTCCTCGCCGTCCGCGGCCGCAAGAGCGGCCAGTGGCGGACCACCCCCGTGAACCTGCTGACCGTCGACGGCCGGCACTATCTCGTCGCCCCGCGCGGGCACGTCCAGTGGACCCACAACATGCGCGCGGCCGGTGGCGGGGAACTGCACCTGGGCAAGAAGGGGGAGGCGTTCACCTCGACCGAGCTTTCCGACGACGACAAGGTGCCCGTGCTCCGCGCCTACCTCAAGCGCTGGAACGCCGAGGTCGGCGTCTTCTTCAACGGAGTCGGCCCCAAGTCCCCCGACACCGACCTGCGCCGCATCGCCCCGGACCACCCGGTGTTCGAGGTCACCCTCAAGAGCTAGCATGCGCGGCCGCCGTAAGGCGGAGACGGCGTCGGCCGTCCCTCGGTCCGGCCGACCGGGAAGCATCGCACCTCATGACCGGACCGCCCCGGACGGCAAGCCCAACCCCCGGCCCGCCCTGCCTCCCTGCCCCCTGGCCTCCGGCCCGACCTGCCCCCGGCGCCACCCGGCCTGAGCCGACCGCTACCCCTCAGCCCGCTCCTCCGCACGCCCGCCCCCGGCCTCGGCGTCCGTCTCCCGCCGTTCCGCCTCCGCTTCCGCCTGCCGTCGGTCCAGCGCGTTCAGGGCACGCTGGGCCATCGGATGACTGCGGACCAGCTCGCCGAGGGACGACGAGCCGCGGGTGATGTCCATGAACGCCCGCCAGGCGGGCCGGAAGCCGGTCAGCGCGGCATGGAAGAGGCCGGGGCGCCTCTCGAACAGCGCCAGCATCCGCTTGCCGACGCTCATCTCGACGCCTAGCCCGGCCTTGACCGCGAACGCGTAGTTCAGGGCCTGGCGCCGGGCATCCACCGCGTCGTTCGCCTCGGCGATCCGGACCGCCCACTCCCCCGCGAGCCGCCCCGAGCGCAGCGCGAAGGAGATGCCCTCACGGGTCCACGGCTCCAGCAGCCCCGCCGCGTCCCCGCACACCAGGACCCGCCCGCGCGACAGCGGCGAGTCGTCGGCCCGGCAGCGCGTCAGATGACCGGAGGAGATGCTCGGTTCGAACCCGGCGAGCCCGAGCCGCCCGATGAACTCCTCCAGATACCGCTTGGTGGCCGCGCCCTCGCCGCGCGCCGAGATCACCCCGACCGTCAGGGTGTCGCCCTTGGGGAAGACCCAGCCGTAACTGCCGGGAATCGGCCCCCAGTCGATGAGCACCCGCCCCTGCCAGTCCTCGGCGACCGTCTCCGGCACCGGGATCTCCGCCTCCAGGCCGAGATCGACCTGGTCGAGCTTGACCCCGACATGCGCTCCTATCCGGCTCGCGCTGCCGTCCGCGCCGACGACCGCCCGCGCCAGCAGTGTCTCGCCGCCCTGGAGGACGACGGCGACCGTGCGCCGGTCCGGCACCGCCGAGCCGTGCTGCTCGACCCGCTGCACGGTGACGCCCGTGCGCAGCTCGGCGCCCGCCTTCTGCGCGTGCTCCACCAGCTGCTGGTCGAACTCGGGCCGGTTGATCAGCCCGAACAGCATGTGGCGGGAGCGCCGGGTGCGGTTGAAGCGGCCGTTGTTCGAGAACGTCACCGCGTGCACCCGGTCCCTGAACGGCAGGTCGAAGCCGGGCGGCAGGGCGTCGCGGGAGGGGCCGATGATGCCGCCGCCGCAGGTCTTGTAGCGTGGCAACTCCGCTTTCTCCAGCAACAGCACGCGCCGCCCCGCGACCGCCGCCGCGTACGCGGCCGAGGCCCCCGCGGGGCCCGCGCCGACCACGACGACGTCCCACACCTGCCGCACGTCGTCCGCCGAAGAGTTCTCGCTGCTCACGATGGTCTACTGCTCCCGATCAAGCCGCCCGCTGCTGCTGTCTCCCGCATCCTACGGCGGCGGTTGCCGCAGGCCTCTGTGGGAGGATCGGCGGCGTAGGTGCCCACCGCACCCGGCGGGGCCTACGCTCGCCCGATCAGCCGTACTCAGACGTACGCACTCGTACAACGTCGCACCTACAAGGAGCGTGCCCATGCCGTCGAATCCGGTCGCCGAGACCGTCGCCTCGCTGATGCCGAGGGCGAAGCAGGAGCTCACCGAACTGGTGGCGTTCGCATCGGTGGCGGACTTCGGCCAGTTCCCCCGCAGCGAGAGCGAGGGCGCCGCGCGCTGGGTCGCGGACGCACTGCGCGCGGAGGGCTTCGAGGACGTGTCGCTGCTGGACACCCCGGACGGCACGCAGTCGGTGTACGGCTACCTGCCCGGCCCGGCGGGCGCGAAGACGGTCCTGCTCTACGCCCACTACGACGTGCAGCCGCCGCTGGACGAAACCGCCTGGCTGAGCCCGCCGTTCGAGCTGACCGAGCGGGACGGGCGCTGGTACGGGCGGGGCGCCGCCGACTGCAAGGGCGGCCTGATCATGCACCTGCTGGCGCTGCGCGCGCTCAAGGCCAACGGCGGGGTCCCGGTGCACGTCAAGGTGATCGCCGAGGGGTCCGAGGAGATGGGCACCGGCGGTCTCGAGCGGTACGCCGAGGCGCATCCCGAACTCCTCGCGGCCGACACCATCGTCGTCGGCGACGCGGGCAACTTCCGGGTCGGGCTGCCGACGGTCACCACGACGCTGCGCGGGATGACCATGCTGCGGGTGCAGATCGACACGCTGGTCGGCAACCTCCACTCCGGCCAGTTCGGCGGGGCCGCCCCGGACGCGCTGGGCGCCCTGATCCGCGTACTGGACTCGCTGCGCGCCGAAGACGGTTCGACGACGGTCGACGGGCTGACGTCGGATGCCGTGTGGGACGGACTGCAGTACGACGAGGAGCAGTTCCGCAAGGACGCCAAGGTGCTGGACGGGGTGGAGCTGATCGGTTCCGGCACGGTCGCGGACCGTATCTGGGCGCGGCCGGCCGTCACGGTCCTCGGCATCGACTGCCCGCCCGTGGTCGGCGCGACCCCGTCCGTGCAGTCGAGCGCCCGTGCGCTGATCAGCCTGCGGGTGCCGCCGGGCGTGGACGCGGCCGAGGCCACCAAGCTGCTGCAGGCCCACCTGGAGGCGCACACGCCGTGGGGGGCGCGCCTGCACAGCGAGCAGGTCGGACAGGGCCAGGCGTTCAGCGCGGACACCACGAGCCCGGCGTACGAGGCCATGGCGCGGGCGATGACCGAGGCCTACCCGGGCCAGGAGATGCAGTACGCCGGTCAGGGCGGCTCGATCCCGCTGTGCAACACCCTCGCCGCCCTCTACCCGGACGCCGAGATCCTGCTGATCGGTCTGAGCGAGCCGGAGGCCCAGATCCACGCCGTGAACGAGAGCGTCTCGCCCGAGGAGCTGGAGCGGCTCTCGGTGGCGGAGGCGCTGTTCCTGCGCAACTACGCGTCGAGCTGAGCGGATCCGGTCAGGGGGCGGGGATGCCTGCCTCCAGATAGAGCGCGGCCCCGCGTTCCCGTGCGCGCAGGGCCCAGCGCAGGCGCTCGTAGCGGACGGGGGGCAGCAGCTCGGCGGCCTCCTCCTCGGTCACGAAGCGCCAGTCGCGCAGTTCGGGTCCGGGCAGCAGCAGCCGTCCGGCCCGCGCGGAGTCGAGCCGCCCGCCGTCGAAGAGCAGGCGCAGTCCGCCGTAGCCGGGCGGCGCGGGCGGTTCCCAGTCGACGACGAGCAGGCGGGGTACGTCGTCCAGGCGGATCCCCGTCTCCTCGGCGACCTCGCGCATGCCCGCGCGCGCGGGCGCCTCGCCGGGCTCGACGACCCCGCCGGGGAATTCCCAGCCGGCCTTGTAGGTGGGGTCGACGAGCAGGACGCGGTCCTGTTCGTCGAAGAGCAGCACTCCGGCGGCCAGCGTCTCGGCGGTCGGCTCGGGTGTCTGCACGATGTCGCTCACCGGGGCCCGACCGGAGGCGACGGCCTCGGCGATCCGGGCGGCCGTCCGGTACGGGGTGAGCCGGCCGTTGTCCACGAGGTGGGCGTCGGCGGTGAGCCAGGAGGCGAGGGCGGAGCGGTAGGGCTCGATGTGGTCGTACGACCACCGCCGGGCGCGGAGTTCGCCGTCGGGGCCTTCGGGGACCTCCCGGTGCGCTATTCGCTCCCGCAGGATCGTTTCCGCCGGGGCCAGCAGGATGTGCCGTACCGCGATCCGGCGCGCGGCCAGGCCGCCGAAGATCTCGTCGCGGTACTCCTGGCGCAACAGGGTCATGGGGACCACGAGGGTCCCGCCGAGTTCGGCGAGCAGCGCGGCCGCCGTGTCGATCACGAGTCGTCGCCAGATCGGCAGATCCTGGAAGTCGCCGACCTCGGCGAGGTGTTTGGGCGGGAGCAGGTGCGGCAGTGCTCCGCCGATGACCTCGGGGTCGAAGAGCGTGCTGTTCGGGATCAGTTCGATCAGTTCCCGTGCGGTGGTGGTCTTCCCCGCACCGAAAGGCCCGTTGATCCAGACGACGATCACAGACTCCCCCTCTTCTGTTGGCCCCCTGTGGCTTGCCCGCTCCACCCTGCCACGGAAACCGGTTCCCGTTGAGGGCGCAAACGCGGCGGCGCCGGTGCCCCCAGGTGCGGGACACCGGCGCCGTGCTCCCTGCCGTCGGCCTCGTCAGCCCTTCCGGCCGAGCGGGTTGTCCTCGATGTCCAGACTGTCGCTGGCCACGGTGTCCTCGACGGCGCTGAGGGTCTCCCCCACGTCGAGGTCGGTCAGGTCACTCCCGAGGGAGTGCGAGGGCGTGACCGCCGCGACGACGAATCCGGTGGCCAGGGAGGCGATGGCGAGCATGCTGCGCTTCTTCATGACCGTTTCAACTGCGCGGTCCCGGCGGGGGTCACGGCGTCCGGCGCAGAAAGCGGCGGCACACCCCCGCCGGAACGTTCCTGCCGAGGACTGTCAGACCCCGGCCGCGTCCTTTCGCCAGGTGAGGGCCGCGGCTGCCGCGCCCACCAGGCCCGCGTCCGTCCCCATCTGCGCCGACGTCACCGTCAGGCGCCGGACGAAGGAGAGGGTGGCGTAGTCGCCGAGCGCCTTGCGCAGGGGGGCGAGCAGCACCTCGCCCGCCTTGCCGACGCCGCCGCCGATGACGGCGATGTCGATCTCGACCAGGGTCGCGGTGGCCGCGATCCCGGCGGCCAGGGCCTGCGCGGCCCGCTCGAAGGAGGCCACGGCGACCGGGTCGCCCGCGCGGGCGGCGGCGGCCACCGCGGCCGCGGAGGTGTCACCGTCGGGGCCGGGCTCCCAGCCGTGCTCCAGGGCGCGGCGGGCGATGTTGGGGCCGCTGGCGATGCGCTCCACGCAGCCACGCGCGCCGCACAGGCAGGGGTCGCCGTCGAGATCGACGCTGATGTGACCGATGTGGCCGGCGTTGCCCGTGGGCCCGGGGTGCAGCCGCCCGCCCAGCACCAGCCCGCCCCCGACGCCGGTGGACACCACCATGCACAGGGCGTTGTCGTGGCCGCGGGCGGCACCCTGCCAGTGCTCGGCCGCGGTGATGGCCACGCCGTCGCCGATGAGCTCGACCGGGAGTCCGCCCGCCGCCTCGCGGACCCGCCGGACCAGCGGATAGTCGCGCCAGCCCGGAACATTCACCGGACTCACCGTCCCGGCGGAGGCGTCCACCGGGCCCGCGCTGCCGATCCCGAGGGCCGTCGCCCGCCCCCACAGCGGGTTCGCGGTCAGTTCACCGAGCACCGCCTCGACGGCACCCATCACGGTGTCACCGTCCTCCCGCGCCGGAGTAGGGCGCTGGGCGCGCGCCAGGATCCGGCCGCGGCCGTCCACAAGACCTCCGGCGATCTTCGTTCCGCCGATGTCGAGTGCGGCCACGAGGTCGGTGCGCATCAGAGTCAGATCTCCCGGTCAACCAGTGGAAAAGGGCAGGCCGGCCCAGCTGTGGGGCGCGGGCCGGAGAATTGCGGTGGACAGTGTCCCCTGCATCTGACAACGTTGTCCAGGCTCTATGCTCGACGCCACATCCTCATACAAACCATGGATCGCCGCATCCCCATGGACAAACAGGACAGGACCCGCATCGTGCCCGAGACCATCCGCCGCGCCGACCACACACCCGGGAACCGTTACGGCAATCGGCCGACGATGAAGGACGTGGCCGCTCGGGCGGGAGTCGGACTGAAGACGGTCTCGCGGGTCGTCAACGGCGAGCCGGGTGTCACGCCGGAGACGGAGCGCCGCGTCCAGGAGGCCATCGACGCCCTGGGTTTCCGCCGCAACGACAGTGCCCGGGTGCTGCGCAAGGGCCGTACCGCCAGCATCGGCCTGGTCCTGGAGGACCTCGCGGACCCGTTCTACGGCCCGCTCAGCCGCGCGGTCGAGGAGGTGGCCCGGGCGCACGGCGCGCTGCTGATCAACGGCTCCAGCGCCGAGGACCCGGAGCGCGAGCAGGAGCTGGCGCTGGCGCTGTGCGCGCGGCGGGTGGACGGTCTGGTGGTGATCCCGGCCGGGGACGACCACCGCTATCTGGAGCCCGAGATCCGGGCGGGCGTCGCCACGGTGTTCGTGGACCGTCCGGCCGGGAAGATCGACGCCGATGTCGTGCTGTCGGACAACTACGGCGGCGCCCGGGACGGCGTCGCCCATCTGATCGGCCACGGACACCGCCGGATCGGCTTCATCGGTGACATGCCCCGCATCCACACCGCCGCCGAGCGGTTGCGCGGCTACCGGGCGGCCATGGAGGACGCGGCCATACCGGTGGAGGACTCCTGGATGTCCCTGGGCGTCACCGGTCCCGAGCGGGTGCGCAGGGCCGCCGAGGAGATGCTCTCCGGGCCCCGGCCGGTGACCGCGATCTTCGCGGGCAACAACCGGGTGACGGTCACCGTGATCCGGGTCCTGGCCGAGCAGTCCCGCCGGGTGGCGCTCGTCGGCTTCGACGACCTGGAGCTCGCCGATCTGCTCCAGCCGGGCGTCACCGTCGTCGCGCAGGACGCCGCCGCCCTCGGCCGGACCGCCGCCGAGCGCCTGTTCCGGCAGCTGGACGGTACGCTCGTGGCACCCGAGCGGATCGAGCTGCCGACCCGGCTGATCACCCGCGGCTCGGGAGAGCTGCCCCCGGCGGACTGAGCGAGTCATGGACGCGTGCACCCTGCAGGCACTGGGCCTTTCGATGGCGCCCCGCGACCATCCGCTGCTCTACCCCGGCACCTGGCCCGCGGACTCCGGCCTGCTGGACGGCGACCGGTTCCTGTCCCTGGACCGGCTGACCCACCCGGACCGCACCCCCGTCCTCGCGATCGGCTCCAACGCCTGCCCCGGCCAACTGCGGCACAAGATGGCCGAGTTCGGCATCCTCTCCCCGGTCCCCATGGTCAAGGTCCGCGCCACGGGCGTCGAGATCGGGGTGTCGGCACACGTGAGCCGGCTGGGCTATGTCTCGGCGTCTCCCGTCCACGCGCCGGGCCGGGTACGGGAGTTGTTCGTCCTGTGGCTCGACGCCGACCAGCTCACCGTGATCGACGCCAGCGAGGGCGTACCGCTGCCGTACGGCAACTACCGGCGCGTGTGGCTGTCGTCCTCGGAGGTACGGGTCGACCTGGCGGACGGCACGACGCTGCCGGGCGTCTTCTCCTACGTGAATCGCCGCGGCGTGCTGCACAACGGCTCGGGAGCGCCGCGCACCCACCCCGGGCAGCGGGCGCTGATCGGGGAACTGCTCCTGAAGTCGGCCCGGTTGCGGGAGCTGTTCGGCGCGACGCCGGAGGAGTTCTGCGCGCGGGCGCGCGCGGACCGGCGGCTGTGCGAGCGGGGCACGCGGCTGTTCAGACGGGAGAGGCTGGTGACCGTGCACGGTCTGGAGCGGTACATCGGTCAGCAGACGGGCAGTCCGGGCACCGGCCCGTCGTTGTCGCCGCCCCTGACGTAGACGTCGCTGACCCAGACGTCCGCGTTGCCGCTGTCGTCGTCGGTCTTCGCCCACCAGACGTTGGTCCACTGGCCGCTGGTCTCGCGCCGGCCCAGATTCTGCTGGCAGTAGAAGTAGTTGGTGCCCGCGCCGAGGATGCCGACCTCGGCGCCGTCGGCCGTGTAGGACTTCGCGGTGCGCCAGACCTCGCAGTTGTACTTGCCGCCGCCGATGGGGTGGCAGGCAGGGGCGGTGGCGCCGTCTCCGGCCGCGGTCTTGCTCGGGGTCGGAGACGGCTCGGCGCTGCGGCTCGGTGAGCTGCTCGGTGTCGGGGACTTTCCGTCGGCCTTGTCAGTGGGCGTGGGGGCGGCCGGGGTGACGGTAGGGGCGGGGTGTCCGGCCGCTTCGGGTTCGTCGCCGCCGTTCAGCAGGGCGACCGTGGTGCCGGCCGCGGCGAGGACGAGGAGGACCGCGGCGGCGGCGAGCAGGGCGCGGCGCCTGCCGCCGGCGGGGCGGGCGGCCGTCGTGGTGGGCGCTTCGGCCGGGCCGTGCGGGGCGGGGAGCCGGTGGGCTTCCGTCGCCGTTCGCACCGGCCCGCGCAGGGTGGTCGTGGGCGTGTCGCCGGAGTCGGCCACCGCCTGGAGGAGGTCGCGGGCCTCCTCGGCCTCGGGACGGCCCTCGGGGCGCTTGTCCAGCAGCCGCTGGAGGACGGGGGCGAGCGGTCCGGCGCGGTGCGGCTCGGGAAGTGGCTCGGAGACGATCGCGGTGAGCGTGGAGAAGGTCGAGGTCCGGCGGAAGGGCGAGGAGCCCTCGACAGCGGCGTACAGGGTGGCGCCGAGGGCCCAGACGTCGGAGGCCGGGCCCGGCCGGGCGCCCTGGGCACGCTCGGGAGCCAGGTAGTCCAGGGAGCCGACCAGTTCGCCGCTGCGGGTGAGGTGGGTGGCGGAGCCGTCGCCCGGGTCCTCCATGGTGGCTATGCCGAAGTCGGTCAGCAGGACCCGGCCCGAGCGGTCGAGGAGGATGTTGCCCGGCTTGACGTCGCGGTGCAGGACGCCGGCGCGGTGGGCGGCGGCCAGCGCGTCCATCACCTTGGCGCCGATCCCCGCGGCCTCGCGCGCGTCGAGGGTGCCGCGCTCGCGCAGGACGTCGTCCAGGGACGGGCCGTCGACCAGCTCCATGACGATCAGCGGACGCCCGTCGACCTCGGTGACGTCGTGCACGGCCACGACGGCGGGGTGGCGCACCCGGGCCGCGGCGCGTGCCTCGCGCTGCATCCGCAGCCGCAGGCCGTCGAGTTCGGGGCCGGCGGTGTCGGTGTAGGTGCGCAGTTCCTTGACGGCGACCTCGCGCCCGAGGACCTCGTCGCGGGCCCGCCAGACGACCCCCATGCCGCCCCGGCCGAGCTGGGCCAGGACGCGATAACGCCCGGCCAGCAGCCGACCGGCCCCGTCCGTCTGTCCGTACTCCCCCGAAGACACCGCCGCCCCGTTCCTGTGCGCCCTGCGTGTGTGGCGTACAGCCTAGGGGGCGGCGGCGACCGTTCTCCCGCGCCCCCTCTACTGCGCCCCGGAGACGGTCAGGTCACCGCGCCGGGGTGCGGCGAAGGCCTCCAGGTCGGCGCGGGTCAGGCCGGTGAGCCGGGCGACCTCACCGGTGTCCAGGGCGCCGCAGTCCAGGCCGCGCAGCAGATAGCCGCTGAGGGCCTTGGCGGTGGCGGGCTCGTCCATGACGTCGCCGCCGGTCCGGTTGGCGTAGCGGGCGAGCCGGGCGGCGGCCTGGGCGAAGCCCTCGCGATAGAAGGCGAAGACGGCCGCGTACCGGGTGGGGATGTGACCGGGGTGCATGTCCCAGCCCTGGTAGTAGGCGCGGGCCAGAGCGCGGCGGGTGAGGCCGTAGTGCAGCCGCCAGGCGTCGTGGACCTTCTCGGTCGTACCGACCGGGAGGACGTTGGTGGAGCCGTCGGAGACGCGGACCCCGGTGCCTGCCGCGGCGACCTGCATGACCGCCTTGGCGTGGTCGGCGGCGGGGTGGTCGCTGGCCTGGTAGGCGGCCGAGACGCCCAGGCAGGCGCTGTAGTCGAAGGTGCCGTAGTGCAGGCCCGTGGCGCGGCCCTCGGCGGCCCGGATCATCCGGGCGACGGCGGCGGTGCCGTCACCGGCCAGGATGGACTGGCTGGTCTCGATCTGGATCTCGAAGCCGAGCCGCCCGGGCGCCAGGCCGCGCGCCTTCTCGAAGGACTCCAGCAGGCGGACCATGGCGGTGACCTGCTCGGGGTAGGTGACCTTGGGCAGGGTCAGCACCAGCCCGTCGGGCAGGCCGCCCGCCTCCATCAGACCGGTGAGGAAGATGTCGAGGGTGCGGATGCCGCGGTCGCGGACGGCGGCCTCCATGCACTTCATGCGGATGCCCATGTAGGGGGCGGCCGTGCCGTTGTCGCAGGCCTCCGCGATCAGGCGGGCGGCGCGGGCCGCGTCCTGGTCCTCGTCCGTGCCCTGGTAGCCGTCCTCGAAGTCGACGCGCAGGTCCTCGACGGGCTCGCGCTCCAGCTTGGCCCGCACGCGCGTGTAGACGGGCTCGGCCAGCTCGTCGGCGAGGCCGAGGACGGCAGCGAAGGACGCGGCGTCGGGGGCGTGTTCGTCGAGGGCGGCGAGGGCCCGGTCGCCCCAGGTGCGGATGGTGTCGGCGGTGAAGGCGTCGCCGGGGACGTAGACCGTGTGGACGGGCTGGCGGGTGCCGGGGTCTCCGGGGTAGCGGCGCTCCAGTTCGGCGTCGACCGGGGCGAGGGAGGCGCTGATCTCCTCGCTGACGGCGCCCGCGAGGCTCGTCGCCACCTTCTCCTGCTGGCCCTGACCCATCCCACACCCTCCTGTTTTCCGCTGTACGGAATCAACAATCCGTAGAACGAAGTTATCCGGGCACCATCCGGATGGTCAACACCATGTCCACGGGGAGCCATCCCGCCATATCGTCATGTTCACGCCCACCTCATGACGCTCCCTGACCCTCCATGAGTACGCCCGCACGACTCGCCCGGCCGTTCCCACCGAAGGAGCCCCCGTGCCGAAGCACAGCCGAGTCACGCGCCGTCTGGGCCTGAAGGCCGCGCTGGCCGCCGCGGTCACCACGCCCCTCTCCAGTACAGCACTGACCGCCGCCGGCGCCGCGGCGGAGGAGCACCCGCGGCGCCGGCTGGAAGTCATGTCCTTCAACCTGCGCTTCGCGAGCACCACCGAGCCGCACAGCTGGGCCGTGCGCAGACCGGTGATGCGCGAGCTGCTGCACCGCGAGGCCCCGCACATCATCGGCACGCAGGAGGGCCTCTTCCCGCAATTGCTCGACATCGACAGCGACCTCGGCCGCCATTACGACTGGATCGGCACCGGCCGCCTGCACGGCAGTGCCGACGAGTCCATGGCGGTCTTCTACGACACCCGTCGCGTCCGTCCGCTCGAGTACGACCACTTCTGGCTCTCCGGCACCCCGTACGTGATCGGCTCCAACACCTGGGGCGCCGCCTTCCCCCGGATGGTCACCTGGGTGCGCTTCCGTGATCTGCGCGACGGCGACCGGGAGTTCACCGTCATGAACACCCACTTCGACCACCGCGGCCAGAGCGCGCGCGAACGCGGCGCCGCCCTGATCGCCGAGCGGATCAAGGGCCTCGACCCCGCGCTGCCGGTCGTGGTGACCGGCGACTTCAACGTGCCCGCGCACCGGAGCGTCGTGTACGACACGCTCCTGGGCGCCGGACTCGTCGACACCTGGGACACGGCCGCCGAACGCGGCCCGCGGTACGCCACCTTCCACGGCTACCGGCCGCTGGTCCCGGACGGCGACCGCATCGACTGGATCCTGACCACGCCGGGCGTCACCGCGCACCGGGCGGCCATCAACACCTTCGCGGTGGACGGACAGTTCCCGAGCGATCATCTGCCTGTGCAGGCCTCGCTGAGCCTGGGCTGAACGCGCCGAGGCCCCCACGACCGTCGGCACGGTCGCGGGGGCCTCGTACAGCGCGCGGAGGATCAGCCCTTGCGGGTCTTGACCTCTTCGGTGAGCTGCGGGACGACGTCGAAGAGGTCGCCGACCACGCCGTAGTCGACGAGGTCGAAGATCGGGGCCTCGGCGTCCTTGTTGATCGCCACGATCGTCTTCGAGGTCTGCATACCGGCCCGGTGCTGGATCGCGCCGGAGATGCCGGAGGCGATGTACAGCTGCGGCGAGACCGACTTGCCGGTCTGGCCGACCTGGTTGGTGTGCGGGTACCAGCCGGCGTCGACGGCGGCACGCGAGGCGCCGACGGCCGCGCCGAGCGAGTCGGCGAGCGCCTCGATGATCGCGAAGTTCTCCGCGCCGTTCACACCGCGGCCGCCGGAGACCACGATCGCGGCCTCGGTCAGCTCGGGGCGGCCGGTCGACTCACGCGGCGTGCGCCCGGTGACCTTGGTGCCGGTGGCCTGCTCGGAGAAGGTCACCGACAGGGCCTCGACCGCACCGGCGACCGGGGCGGCCTCCACGGCGGCCGAGTTCGGCTTGACCGTGATGACCGGGGTGCCCTTGGCGACCCGGGACTTGGTGGTGAAGGCGGCGGCGAACACCGACTGGGTGGCCACCGGGCCCTCGCCGCCGGCCTCGATGTCGATGGCGTCGGTGATGATGCCGGAGCCGATGCGCAGCGCCAGACGGGCGGCGACCTCCTTGCCCTCGGCGGAGGAGGGGACCAGCACGGCGGCCGGGGAGACGGCCTCGTAGGCGGACTGCAGGGCGTCGACCTTCGGTACGACCAGGTAGTCGGCGTACTCGGAGGCGTCGTGGGTGAGGACCTTCACCGCGCCGTGCTCGGCGAGGACGGCGGCGGTGTCGGCGGCGCCGTTGCCCAGCGCGACGGCGACCGGCTCGCCGATGCGGCGGGCGAGCGTCAGCAGCTCCAGGGTGGGCTTGCGGACGGCGCCGTCCACGTGGTCGACGTAGACGAGAACTTCAGCCATGGGATTGCTCTCCTGCGGAATGCGAAGGCTTAAGGGGCGGTATGGGACGGTGCCTAGATGAACTTCTGGCCCGCGAGGAACTCAGCGAGCTGCTTGCCGCCCTCGCCCTCGTCCTTGACGATCGTGCCGGCGGTACGGGCCGGGCGCTCGGCCGCGGAGTCGACCGCGGTCCAGGCGTTCTCCAGACCGACCTCGTCGGCGTCGATCTCCAGGTCGTCCAGCTCCCAGGACTCCACCGGCTTCTTCTTGGCCGCCATGATGCCCTTGAAGGACGGGTAACGCGCCTCGCCCGACTGGTCGGTGACCGACACGACGGCCGGCAGGGAGGCCTCGAGCTGCTCGGAGGCGGCGTCGCCGTCACGGCGGCCCTTGACCGTGCCGTCCTCGACGGAGACCTCGGAGAGCAGGGTGACCTGCGGGACACCGAGACGCTCGGCGAGCAGCGCGGGGACGACACCCATGGTGCCGTCGGTGGAGGCCATACCGGAGATGACCAGGTCGTAGCCGGCCTTCTCGATCGCCTTGGCCAGCACCAGGGAGGTGCCGATGGCGTCGGTGCCGTGCAGGTCGTCGTCCTCGACGTGGATCGCCTTGTCGGCGCCCATCGACAGCGCCTTGCGGAGCGCGTCCTTGGCGTCCTCGGGACCCACGGTCAGGACGGTGATCTCGACGTCGTCGTCCGAGTTCTCGGAGATCTGCAGCGCCTGCTCGACGGCGTACTCGTCGAGCTCGGAGAGCAGACCGTCCACGTCGTCCCGGTCGACGGTCAGGTCATCGGCGAAGTGCCGGTCGCCAGTGGCGTCGGGCACGTACTTCACAGTGACAACGATCCTCAAGCTCACGCCGGCTCTCCTACTGCGTCGACATTTCTCTGCTGCCTACTTGCAGGCAGCATAGGCGCCTGAAGCGGCCGTTCCCGATCGGGGCGACCTGCGCTCCGACCGAAATATTACTCGTCAGTACACCCAGTTCGTTCCCGCTAAGCAAGCGCTTTGAACTGTGACCTTCGCAACGCAGCGTAATCGGAACTGGACGGTTTCGCAGAACCGTCCGGTACACAGTCAGTCGCGCAGGCCGGTGAAGCCTCCCTGGTGGTAGAGCAACGGCCGCCCGGGACCGGTGGGGTCGCCGCGCAGGACGTGCGCGAGCACGATCCGGTGGTCCCCCGCGGGCACGCGCGCGTGGATGCGGCAGACCAGCCAGGCGCGGACGCCGTCGAGGACCGGGACACCTTCGGGGCCCTCGCGCCAGGCGGTGGGCGGGGCGAAGCGGTCGGCGCCGCTGCGGGCGAAGGTGGCGGCCAGCTCGCGCTGGTGCTCCCCGAGCAGATGAACGCCCACATGCTCGGCCCGCGACAGCGTGGGCCAGCAGGAGGATCCGGTGCCGATGCCGAAGGAGAGCATCGGAGGCTCGGCCGAGACGGAGGCCAGGGAGGTGGCGGTGAAGCCGACGGGGCCGTGCTCGCCGCGGGCGGTGATCACCGCGACTCCCGCCGCGTGCCGCCGGAAGACGGAGCGCAGCAGGTCGGGCGAGGCGAGCCGGGTGGCGTCGGTGTCGGGCGTGGCGGTCATGAACACCTGGGGAGTAGGAGCGCCGGGGACATCCCGTCAGACTGACGATAGGTGGCCCGTACAGTCAAGTGCGCGCGGGCAGGTGGGAGATGACTCACTGCCTGGTCCATCCCCTCACACCGCTTCACCCAGGGCCGCGATCACGTCCGCCTTGCGCGGCTGTCCGACGGCGCGCCGCACCACCCGCCCGTCGGCGTCGAGGACCAGCACCGTGGGTGTCTTGCGGATCTCCAGCCGCCGTACGAGCTCCAGCCGCGCCTCGGCGTCGATCTCGACATGGGTGACTCCGGGGACCATGGCGGCCACCTCGCCGAGGACCCGCCGGGTGGCCCGGCAGGGAGCGCAGAAGGCGCTGGAGAACTGCACCAGAGTGGCCCGTTCGCCGAGCCGGCCGCCCACGTCCTGCGGCCCCAGCCGACCGCCTTCGCCCTGCCCCTGCACGCGTGTCCTCCTTGGGTCCTCGTCCGCTCCAGCGCGCACCGGACCGCAAAGATTCCCGGTCACGACTACAACGACGTGACGAGGATCTCTCCGTTCCCCGGCACGAGGGCTGGCTACCGGTGCGTTCTTGGGGCACGATCTGCGAGATGCCGTAAACCTACGGCTGCGTAACTTTCCCGCCGGGAGCCTTTCCCAGGCAGAGAAGGAAGGGTCCACACCGTCCATGGCAGAGCTTGTCTACCGTCCCGTCGTCGGTCTCGCCCTCACATTGTTCAAGGCGTGGGACCTCAAGATCGACTGCAAGGGTTCGGAGAACATCCCGCGCTCGGGCGGCGCCGTGCTGGTGAGCAACCACATCAGCTACCTGGACTTCATCTTCAGCGGCCTGGCCGCCCTGCCCCAGAAGCGCCTGGTGCGCTTCATGGCGAAGGAAGCCGTCTTCCGGCACAAGATCTCCGGCCCGCTGATGCGGGGCATGAAGCACATTCCGGTGGACCGCAAGCAGGGCGAGGCCGCCTACCAGCACGCGCTGGAGTCGCTGCGTTCCGGCGAGATCGTGGGCGTCTTCCCGGAGGCGACGATCTCCCAGTCGTTCGCGCTGAAGAGCTTCAAGTCCGGCGCCGCCCGGCTCGCCCAGGAGGCCGGGGTCCCGCTGATCCCGATGGCCGTGTGGGGGACCCAGCGGCTGTGGACCAAGGGGCACCCGCGCAACTTCAAGCGCAGCCACACCCCGGTCACGATCCGGGTCGGCGAGGCCGTCGAGGCGCCCAAGGACAAGTACGCGGGCGCGATCACCCGCCAGCTGCGCGATCGGGTCCAGGAGCTGCTGGAGGCCGCGCAGCGGGCCTACCCGGTACGCCCCAAGGACGCGGCCGACACCTGGTGGATGCCGGCGCACCTCGGGGGCACCGCGCCCACGCCGGAGCAGATCCGCGAGGCGGAGTCCCGCTAGGCCCTGCCGTTCGGATCGTCCCGGCGTTGCCGAACGACAAGCCCTAGGCACCGCTTGCGGGGTGCATCTCGATGCGGGCTCCCGGACTGCACTTCTCCAGCAGTTCGGCGAGTTCGGTGGCCGCACGCTCGACGTCGGCCACCGGCATCGGCGCCATGCTCTCCAGCAGGAAGACCGCCGAGACGGTCTCCTCGGTGAGACGGGTGCGCGGCCCCTGACGCCAGTTCCAGCGGCGGCAGGTCACTCCGGCGTCGTCGCACCACACCACCTCGCCGGCGTCGGGGTGCTCGACGGTCCCGGCGCCGTCGGCGACGGTCACGAAGGGCTCGTCGCCGGTGGCGCGGACCAGCCGCATACCGCCCTGGACGCGGTCGAGGTCCTCGCCGCCGACCGGGACGAGGTGCGCCACGCTGATCGCGTTGTAGAGATCGACGAGCAGGTTGATCCGGGGCAGCCCGGCACCCGACAGGGCCCTCTTGGCCAGCGCCTCCGCCGAGTTACGGGTACGCGACGGCTTGGCCCCGAACGCCGTGTACACCTCCCGCCAGGCCGCCATGTGCGCATCCTCGTGCGGCGCCCGGCCGTCCAGGCGTACGGCGAGACGGCGGGCCGCGTCGTCGAGGAGGGCCGAACCGGCTTCGGTGCTCGGTCCGTTGACGAGTCCGTGGGCCGTGACGGCGAGGTGGGTGAAGCCGGGGGCGAGGGCGCGCACCTCGTCGGACACGGTCAGGGTGAGGGTCATGGTCGGCCTGGCCTCAGAGTTCGGTCGGGAGCGTCTGCCACAGATGCGGCCGGTCGGTCGCGCCTCGGAGCGCGCCGACAACGGCCGGGTGCGGTTTAGCGTACAGGACCGGGTAGTCCATCTCATTGGACTTCGGGTCGACCGGGAAGGCCAGCCGTTCGCCGTCCAGGGAGAACTGCGCGTCCACTCCCGGCTTGTTGCCGCGGGGGTCCTGGCGGTGCCAGGCGCCGTTGAACCGGACAGCCACCAGGCCGTGCACCACGGTCCCGCCACCGTCGCCCCCCAGCCGCTGGTAGCACAGCGCCGTCGGGATGTCCTCGGCCCGCAACAGGGCCGCCAGCGCATGGGACTTGGCGTAACAGATGCCGGTGCCCTGCTCCAGCACGTCGGAGGCGCGCCAGGTGACACGCGGGTCGCCGGAATCCTGGGAGTGCGGGACGGTGTCGCGCACGAACTCGAACGCCAGTCGCGCATAGGCATACGAGTCCTCTGCCTGACCGGCGAGCCGCGCGGCCGCCTGCCGCACCCGGGGATGGTCGTGGTCGATGACCTCGTCAGCGGCCAAGTAGGCGGAGAGGTCGGGGGTTTCCTGGATGAGCTCCATGGCCGCAGAGCATAGGAATGCGATCACCCGAGAGTCAATGCTTTTTCGGGTGACCGCATATCTATGCAGCGTCGGCGATGGCGTCCGCTAGCGCGCCATCTCCTCCTTGAGTGCCACCAGGAAGGCGTCCACGTCGTCCTCGGAGGTGTCGAACGCGCACATCCAGCGCACGACGCCCTCGGCCTCGTCCCAGAAGTAGAACCGGAACCGCCGCTGCAGACGCTCGCTCACGTCGTGCGGCAGCTTCGCGAAGACGCCGTTGGCCTGCACCGGGTAGAGGATCTCCACGCCATGCACCGCGCGGACGCCCTCGGCGAGCCGCTGCGCCATCTCGTTGGCGTGCCGGGCATTGCGCAGCCACAGGTCCTTGGCGAGCAGCGCCTCCAACTGCACCGACACGAAGCGCATCTTGGAGGCGAGCTGCATGGACAGCTTGCGCAGATGCTTCATGTGGCGGACGGCGTCCTGGTTGATCACCACGACCGCCTCGCCGAACAGGGCGCCGTTCTTGGTGCCGCCCAGGGAGAGGATGTCGACCCCGACGGCGTTGGTGAAGGTCCGCATGGGGACGTTCAGCGAGGCCGCCGCGTTGGCTATCCGGGAGCCGTCGAGGTGCACCTTCATGCCGCGGGCGTGGGCGTGCTCGCAGATGGCGCGGATCTCCTCGGGCGTGTACAGCGTGCCCAGCTCCGTGCTCTGGGTGATCGAGACGACCTGCGGCATCGCCCGGTGCTCGTCCTCCCAGCCCCAGGCCTGCCGGTCGATCAGCTCAGGGGTGAGCTTGCCGTCCGGCGTGGGCACGGTGAGCAGCTTCAGGCCGCCCATGCGCTCGGGTGCGCCGCCCTCGTCGACGTTGATGTGCGCGCTCTCGGCGCAGATCACCGCGCCCCAGCGGTCGGTGACCGCCTGGAGCGCGACGACATTGGCGCCGGTGCCGTTGAAGACCGGGAACGCCTCGGCCGTAGGACCGAAGTGGCTGCGGATGATCCCCTGGAGGTTCTCCGTGTACGCGTCCTCGCCGTAGGCCACCTGGTGGCCGCCGTTGGCCACGGCCAGGGCGGCGAGGACCTCCGGGTGGGTGCCGGCGTAGTTGTCGCTGGCGAAACCGCGGATGTCCGGGTCGTGATGGCGACGCGCATCGGTCTTCGGGGGGTTCACGGCTTCTCGGTGAGCCACAGACGCTGTCCGTTCACTTCCGCGGCGGGCTTCTCCCAGACGCCGGCGATGGCCTCGGCGAGGTCCGTGACGTCCGTGAAGCCCGCGAACTTCGCGTTGGGCCGCTCGGCGCGCATCGCGTCGTGCACCAACGCCTTCACCACCAGGATCGCAGCCGCCGAGGTCGGCCCCTGCTCGCCCCCGGCCTTCTTGAAGTAGTCGGCCATCGCCAGCGTCCACGCCTCGGCCGCCGCCTTGCCCGCGGCGTACGCGGCGTTGCCCGCGGTCGGCTGGGTGGCACCGGCCGCGCTGATCAGGACGTACCGGCCACGGTCGCTGCGCTGGAGCGCCTCGTGGAAGGCGAGCGAGGTGTGCTGCACGGTGCGGATGAGCAGGAGCTCCAGGAAGTCCCAGTCGTCCAGGCTGGTCTTGGTGAAGGTCTCGCTGCCGCGCCAGCCGCCGACGAGGTGGACCAGGCCGTCGATGCGACCGAACTCCTTCTCGGTGCGGGCGGCCCAGTCGCGGGTGGAGTGCAGGTCGAGCAGGTCGACGGTCTCGCCGGTCACGGTCGCGCCGCCGGAGGCGTAGCGGGCGGCGTCGACGGCCTCGGCGAGCCGCTCCGGGTCGTTGTCGGCGCCGATGACCGTGGCACCGGCCTCGGCGAGCCGCAGCAGTGCCGCCCGTCCGGCGGGTCCGCCCGCGCCGGCCACCGCGATCACCGCGCCGCTGAGAGCCCCGTTGCCCATGATGTTCCCCTTCACCGCAGTGTTCCGGAGGCCGTCGCTCACGCGGCGACCCGCTCGGCGCTGTCCGCCGTGATGCCCTTGGTGGAGGCGATCACGTTCTTGAGCTTCTTGGACAGGGCCTCATAGAACATGCTCAGCGGAAACTCGTCCGGAAGCACGTCATCGACGAGCCTGCGCGGCGGCTGGGTCAGGTCCAGGGCGTCCGGTCCCTTGGCCCACTTGGAGCCGGGGTGCGGGGCGAGGTAGGTGGAGACCAGCTCGTAGCCGGCGAACCAGTGGACGAGCTTGGGGCGGTCGATGCCGTCGCGGTACAGCTTCTCGATGTCGGCGCACAGCTGGTTGGTGACCTGCGGGGCGCGCTGCCAGTCGATGAAGAGCTTGTTGTCGGTCCAGCGCACGACGTCGTGCTTGTGCAGGTAGGCGAAGAGCAGCTGGCCGCCGAGTCCGTCGTAGTTGCGCACCCGCTCGCCGGTGACCGGGAAGCGGAACATGCGGTCGAAGAGCACCGCGAACTGCACGTCACGCGCCTGCGGGATGCCCTCGGCCTCCAGCTTCACGGCCTCCTTGAAGGCGGTGAGGTCGCAGCGCAGCTCCTCCAGGCCGTACATCCAGAACGGCTGGCGCTGCTTGATCATGAAGGGGTCGAACGGCAGGTCGCCGTGGCTGTGGGTGCGGTCGTGGACCATGTCCCACAGCACGAAGGCCTCCTCGCAGCGCTTCTGGTCGTGGACCATGGCGGCGATGTCCTCGGGCAGCTGAAGGCCCAGGATGTCGACGGAGGCCTCGGTGACCCGGCGGAAGCGGGCGGCCTCGCGGTCGCAGAAGATGCCGCCCCAGGTGAAGCGTTCCGGCGCCTCGCGCACGGCGATCGTCTCGGGGAAGAGGACGGCGGAGTTGGTGTCGTAACCGGCCGTGAAGTCCTCGAACTTGATGCCGCAGAACAGCGGGTTGTCGTAGCGGGTGCGCTCCAGTTCGGCCAGCCACTCGGGCCAGACCATGCGCAGCACGACCGCTTCGAGATTGCGGTCGGGGTTGCCGTTCTGCGTGTACATCGGGAAGACCACCAGGTGCTGGAGGCCGTCCGCGCGGTTCGCGGCGGGCTGGAAGGCCAGCAGGGAGTCCAGGAAGTCCGGTACCTCGAAACCGCCCTCGGCCCAGCGACGCAGGTCCTCCACCAGGGCACGGTGATAGTCGGCGTCGTGCGGAAGCAGCGGCGACAGCTCCTCGACGGCCGTCGCGATCCGGGCCACGGCGGCCTGCGCGTCGGCGGCGGCCGGTGCGCCCTCGGCCGTGAGATCGATCGACCCGTCCTTGGACTGCCATGGCCGGATCCGCTCCACCGCATCCTTGAGCACGGGCCATGCAGGGTGCTCCACCACCCTGGCCGCAGGAGCGATCCGCTCCGCCCTACCCGACTGCACAAGAATTTCCGTCATGTCCCATCCTCCACGGGAGAACCTCGCGTAAGAACACCGTATGCGTACGAGGTTCCTCCCAGCAAGAGGGGTCTCGGGAAATTATCCTGCGCCACCCCCATAGTCACCGAACTTTTTCCTGCGAGGCGGAGTGCGGGCGCGCTGCCGGGGTAGGGGTGATCGACCGGCCGGTCAAGGCCCGTGAGACTCGCCCACGGCCGGGTGACCGACTCGGCGACGACCGATGCGACCGGCCGCCAGGCACTGGCCGGATCCCTCCGTCCACCCGGCTGAACCCCCGTGCACGCACGGGTTTCATCCGGGGTCCCGGCGGTTAGGCTGCGGCTCTGCCGCGCGAACGCCCCGTTCCGGTCGCGCGCGTGCCGAGCCGCCGTCGACGGAAGCGAGTCGAACGTTGAACTTCCTTACCATCGGTCATCGCGGAGTGATGGGTGTCGAACCCGAGAACACCCTCCGTTCCTTCGTCGCCGCCCAGCAGGCCGGCCTCGACCTCATCGAACTCGATCTGCATCTGAGCAAGGACGGCCACCTCGTCGTGATGCACGACACCGAGGTGGACCGCACGACCGACGGCAGCGGCCCGATCGCCGAGAAGACCCTCGCGGAGCTGCGCGCCCTGGACGCGGGCAGGGGCGAGCGGGTGCCGGTCCTGGAGGAGGTGCTGGACGCCGTGGCGGCGCCGCTCCAGGCCGAGATCAAGGACGTGGCCGCCGCGCGGGCGCTCGCCGAGGTGATGCGGCGGCGGGACCTGGTCGCGCGGGTGGAGGTGTCCTCGTTCCACGACGAGGCGGTCGCCGAGATCGCCCGGCTGGTGCCGGGGGTACGGACCGCGCTGATCGGCAGCCGGTACGGCACCGACATCGTGGACCGGGCCGTCGCGGTGGGTGCAAAAACGGTCTGCCTGAACATCCGCCGGCTCACCCTGGAGGTGGTGGAGGCGGCCCGCGCGGCGGAGCTGCGGATCATCGGCTGGGTGGTGAACACCCAGGACCATCTGCGGCTGGTGCGCGCCCTGGGGCTGGACGGCGCGACCACCGACTACCCGGAGATCAAGCGCACGGGACGCTTCACCGCCTGAGGCTCACCCGAGCTCCTTGGTCAGCAGCTCGAACCGGAGGTCTTCACGCTGCGGGATGCCGAAACGCTCGTCGCCGTACGGGAAGGGCGTCGTCCTTCCCGTACGGCGGTAGCCGCGGCGCTCGTACCAGGCGATGAGGTCCTCGCGCACGGAGATCACCGTCATGTGCATCTCGGTGACGCCCCAGCTCTCGCGGGCCGCGCGCTCGGCCTCCGCGAGGACGATCTTGCCGAGGCCGGCGCCCTGGAGGGCGGGGCTGACCGCGAACATCCCGAAGTAGGCATGGGCGCCGCGGTGTTCGAGCTGGCAGCAGGCGACGATCCGGCCGTCCCGCTCGACCGTCAGCAGGCGGCTGTCGGGGGCCTTGATGACGTCCAGCACGCCCTGCGGGTCGGTGCGCTGCCCCTGGAGGATGTCCGCCTCGGTGGTCCAGCCGGCCCGGCTGGCCTCGCCCCGGTAGGCCGACTCGATCAGCGCGACCAGCGCATCGACATCGGCGTCGGTGGCGTCACGGAAGGTCGGTTCGGCGGCGGTCTCCATGGGGCGCGTCTCCACTTCTCGGCACGGCGCGGGCAGGGACGAGGGTAACGCGCGGCCACTAGGCTCCGGGATCATGGTGCATGTACTCAGCAGCAGAATCCTGCTCCACCCCGTCGACCCCGACCGCTCCCGGGCCTTCTACGGCGATCAGCTGGGCCTCGCCATCCAGCGCGAGTTCGGCACGGGCCCGGAGCGCGGCACCGTCTACTTCCTCGGCGGCGGCTTCCTGGAGGTTTCCGGCCGCGCCGAGGCCCCGCCCTCCCCCGCCCTCCAGCTCTGGCTCCAGGTCGAGGACGCGGCGGCGACGCACGAGGAGCTGCGGGCCAAGGGCGTGGAGATCCTGCGGCCGCCGGTGCGGGAGCCGTGGGGGCTGATCGAGATGTGGATCGCCGACCCGGACGGCACGCGGATCGCCCTGGTGGAGACCCCGGAGGACCATCCGCTGCGGTACCGGCCGGGGATCTAGGCCGTCTCGTCGGCTCGTCCCGGCGCCGGGACGAGCCAGGGTCCGGGCCCGCCTCTTCCGATGGCCCGGGGCCGGTGCGGGGCTTAGCGTGCTGGAGGGGGTCGCCCTCGCGGAAGGAACGCCATGAAGCTCGACAGGCCGGTGACCGGCGGGCCCTGCTGGACCGAGCTGGGCACCAGTGATCTCGAGGCCGCCCAGCGGTTCTACACCCGGCTCTTCGGCTGGCGCCCCGAGACGGACCCGCGCCAGGAGGCGGGCGGCTACACCGTGGCCCACCTCGGGGAGCGGGCGGTCGCCGCGCTGAGCCCGCTGTACCAGGAGTCGCAGCCCGTCGCCTGGAACGTCTCCTTCCTGGTGGCCGACGTGGACGCCACCGCGGCGCGGGCGGCGGCGGCCGGCGGCGCGGTGCTGGTCGGCCCGATGGACGTCTTCGACCTGGGCCGGTTCGCGGTGGCCCTCGATCCGGCCGGGGCCGCCTTCCAGATGTGGCAGGCCCGCTCCTTCCCGGGCGCGGGCCTGTTCAACGCGCCCGGCTCCCTGGGCTGGGTGGAGCTGATGACCCGCGCCCCGGAGCGTGCCGTGGACTTCTACACCACGCTGTTCGGCTGGAGCGTCAACGCCTCCGGGCACTACACCCAGTGGGGCATCGACGGCGCCGACTTCGGCGGCATGGTGGCGATGGACGACAAGTTCCCGCCGGAGGTGCCCCCGCACTGGCTGCCGTACTTCGCCGTGGCGGACGTCGACGACAGCGCGGCCACCGCGACCCGGGCGCACGGCACCGTCCTGATGGAGCCGACCTCGGTGCCCGAGGGGCCCCGGATCGCGGTGCTGCGGGATCCGCAGGGCGCGATGTTCGGTGTCTACCGCGCCGGGGACCACGACGACCGGGACGCCTGAGCCGCCTTGCGCTGAAGTGCGCTCCAGCCCGTAGCGTCGGCCGCACGAACTGCCCCGAAGGGATGGCACCGTGCGGTACACACTGTTCGGCAGGACCGGTCTGCGCGTCAGCGAGCTGAGCCTCGGCGCGATGACCATCGGCGACGACTGGGGCTGGGGCGCGGGCAAGGAGACCAGCGCCAGGATCCTCGGCGCCTACGCCGACGCGGGCGGCAACTTCGTCGACACCGCGAACAACTACACCGACGGCAGCTCGGAGCGGATCCTCGGCGAACTCCTCGAAGGGCGGCGCGACGAGTTCGTGCTGGCCAGCAAGTACACCTGCGGCATCCGCGACGGTGACGTCAACGCGGCGGGCAATCACCGCAAGAACCTCCTGCAGTCGGTGGAGGCCAGCCTGAAGCGGCTGCGCACCGACCGCCTCGACGTGCTGTGGGTGCACGCCCGGGACAACTTCACCCCCGTCGAGGAGGTCATGCGCTCCCTCGACGACCTGGTACGCACCGGCAAGATCCTCTATGTCGGCGTCTCCGACTGGCCGGCCTGGGAGATCGCGCAGGCGAACACCCTGGCGGAGCTGAGGGGCTGGACCGCGTTCGCCGGTTCGCAGCTGCGGTACAACCTGCTGGAGCGCACCCCGGAACGCGAACTGCTCCCCCAGGCACGGGCGTTCGACCTGGCCGTCCTGGCCTGGGCCCCGCTGGCGGCCGGGAAGCTGACCGGCAAGTACCGCAGGGGCGAGACGGGGCGGCTCGGCACCGCGGACGGCACGCCGGACCCGCGCGAGGAGGAGATCGTCACCACCGTCCTCGACATCGCCGAGGAGGGCGGCTGGAGTCCGGCCCAGGTGGCGCTGGCCTGGCTGCTCGGCCGGCCCGGCAATGTCGTCCCGATCGTCGCCGCCACCAAGGAGAGCCAGCTCGCCGACAACCTCGGGGCGGTCGGCGTCCGGCTCGACGCGGACGCGGTCGCCCGGCTGGAGGCGGTGAGCGCGGTGCCGCTCGGCTTCCCGCACGACTTCGTCCGTGAGCCCGCGATCACCCGCACCATCTACGGCGACCGCTGGACCCGGATCGACGACCGCCGCTCCACCCACCGCCGCACCGCCCACGACGTGCTCTGAGAGCCGTCAGACCCGCACGGTCCCCAGTCGCCCCTCGAGACACGTCAGCAGCTCGCCGAGGAGCCCGGCCAGTTCCTGCTGTCCCGGCGCCTCCAGGTCGGAGAGGACGGCCGTCTCGTAGGCGAGTTGTTCGGGGAGGATGCCGTCGACGAGGTCGCGTCCGGTGCCGGTGAGGCGGACGTGGGAGACGCGGCGGTCGCGGGCGTCCACGCGGCGCTCCACCAGGCCGCGCTCGGTGAGCTGCTTGAGGCGCTTGGTGACGGCGGCGCCGGAGGAGAAGGTCTCGCGGGCCAGCTCGCCGGGGGTCAGCTCGCGGCCGGTGCGGCGCAGCGCGCCCAGCAGGTCGAACTCGGGGCGGCTGAGACCGGCCCGGCGCAGCGGGGCGTCCTCGGCCTGCTGGAGCAGGGCGGCGCAGCGGTTGATGCGGCCGATGATCTCCATGGCGCCGGTGTCCAGGCCGGGGTGGACGGCCCGCCACTGCCGGACGACGGCGGCGACCGTGTCGTCCCGCCCGCCTCGTGCCCCTGCCGATTCGGCTGCCGTCATGGCCGTACGCCCTCCGTAGTGCTGTGGTCCGGGCGTGCTGCCCGGTGCCGGGTGGTCGCCGCGAGCGTACGATGTCCCGCCTGCTCGGCGAGCACGACCCGCTCCTGGGGAAGATCGCGCCGCCCCCACTCGCCGGCCGCGGCGTCGACGGTGGCGCGCAGTCCGACCAGTGCGGCGGCCAGGGAGCGGTGGGCCGATTCCAGGGCGGCGGGGGCGGGATGCGGCTCCGCGAGCAGGCGGGCGGCGCGCTCGCGGGCGCGTTCCACGGCGGCCAGGGCCCCCTCGACCCGGTCGGCCGCGCGCCGGTCGGTGACGAGGAGGGCGGCGGCGAAGCCGACGAGCGCGCCGACCAGGGTGTCCACGACCCGCTCGGTGATCAGCGTGCCGGGTTCCTGGAAGCCGGTGAACTCCGTGATGAGCAGCGCCATCGGGGTCACGCAGACGCTGCCGAGCCAGTAGTTGCGGCTGATCAGCGCCTCGGCGCCGAAGTTCAGGGCGAGGCAGCACAGGACGAGGGCGACCTGGCCGAGGTGGGCCAGCGGGGCGAGGGCGGCGAAGAGCAGGACGCCCGCGAGATTGCCGACGACGCGCTGGACGCTGCGGCTCCAGGTGAGGCTGAGGTTGGCCTGGTAGAGGGCGGCGGCGGTGACCAGCGCCCAGTAGGGGCGGCCGATGCCGAGGGCGAGGGACGCGTATCCGGCGAGGGCGCAGCCGAGGGCGGTGCGCGCGGCGAGCGGGGCGAGGGGACGGAGCCGGTGCCCCAGGGGCTCGTGCGGTACGGCCGTCTCGGCGGCGATGCCGAGGAGTTCGCCGGGGTCCGCGGGGCCGGTGCGGGGAACCGGGCCGGTGCCGCGCAGGTCCCGGGCCCAGCCGCGCAACCGCTCGGGGTCGCTGTCGGCGGGGGCGGCGAGGGCGCCCTCGGCACGCACGACGAGGCGTTCCAGGGCGCGCCGGGTGGCCGAGCGGCGGCCCGCGGACAGCAGCGACTGCCAGGCCGCCTGGATCGCGGCGGCGGCCCGGTCGCGGGTGCGGCCGTCCTGGGTGGCGGCGTACGCGGCGGCGGCGTGCAGTGCGGCCGCCGTGGCCCGGCGCTCCGGGCCGTGCGGGCGGACCAGACCGGGTGCCATGCCGACGGCCCAGGCCCAGGCGCCGGCCGCGAGGGCCAGGGCCAGATGAGCGGGGACCTGGGCCAGGGTCTGGGGCGTGAAGAGGGCGGCGGAGCTGATGAAGGTGAGCACCACATTGCCGGGCGGGCCGATGCGGGTGGCGTCGCACAGCGCCTTCTGCGCCGCGGCCAGCAGGGCGCCGACGGCCACCAGGACGGCCGTACGGCCGGTGAGCGAGGCCGCGACCAGCGCGACGGCGAGTCCTCCGAGCATGCCCGCGACCACCCAGGCGAGCGCGCGGGCCCGGGCGGCGTAGGGGCGGTTGTGGGCGTACAGCGCGCACAGGGATCCGGCCATCGTGTACATCGCCAGATCGAGGCGGCCGAGCGCCAGCAGGGTCAGATTGGGCGGGGCGACCGCAGCGACGACGCTCAGGGCGGGCTTGAACCAGATCTCCGAGGGACGGTTCAGGCGCAGCGCGCCGGCCAGGGATAGACGTCGGGAGGGGGGCGCACTGCTCATGACGTGAAACCTTAGCAGGTGTTTTACTCGTAAAGCATATAAGGTGACCTGCCGTGCTCCCCCCAATGCCCCCCGTGTACACCCTTGCGCTTGCGTGCGCGCCGGATGGCCCCGGGCATCCTCCGACCGACCGCGGGCGACTGCCCGGCACCGTCGAGCGGGGAGGGCGTGTGCATCTACCGGCTTCGCCCGGCTGGCTGCTCGTCGCGCTCTGCGCGGCGACCGGCGCCTACTGTCTGCTGCGGATGCGCAGCCACGTCGAGGAGCAGCGCCGGGCCGCCGGCGGCGAGGCGCTGATGGGCTTCGGCATGGCCGCCATGGCCGTGCCCGCCGCGGTGTTCACCCCGCCGCCCTGGGCCTGGCCGGTCTATGCGGCCGTCTTCGGTGCGGCGGCGCTGCGCGCGCTGTGGGCGGCGCGCGCGAGCGCACACCATCTGCACCATCTGATCGGCGCCTCGGCCATGGTCTACATGGCGGTCGCGATGGCCGCCTCCCCCGGCCACGGCGCCTCCGGCGTCCCGCTCGTCACGGGCACGCTCCTGCTCTACTTCACCGGGTACGTCCTGCTGACCGGCGTCCGGCTGGTCCCGGTCACCGCGGGCGGCGCTGCCGTGCGCATCGGCGACCGGCCGGAGCTGGCTCGGGCGTGCCGGCTGTCGATGGGGATCGCCATGGTCGCGATGCTGCTGACCATGTGAGCGCCGGAGTTGGCTTGGCCCGGCGGAAGTCGGGGAGTATCGCAGTATGCACACCCAGTCCGTCGACTCCCCGCCCCGGCCGTCCGACCGCGGGCCCGCCACCCGCTGGGCCGGTGTCCTGGCCCTGTGTTCCGCGCTCCTGCTGGCGCTGGTCGCGGTCCGGTACCACCCGCTGATGACCCTCGACGGCGAGATCGCCGAGACCACCCACCGCTGGGCGGTCGCCGAGTCGGGGCTGACGCAGACGTTCCGCATCCTGACGGACTGGGTCTGGGATCCGTGGACGATGCGCATCCTCTGCGCGGTCGTGGTGCTCTGGCTGCTCCGGCGGCACGCGGCCCGCTGGACGGCGCTCTGGCTGGCGCTCACCACCACCCTGGGCACCGCGCTGCAGCAAGGCCTGAAGGCCGCCGTGGACCGCGCCCGCCCCGTCTGGCCCGACCCCGTCGACTCCGCCCACTACGCCGCCTTCCCCTCCGGTCACGCCATGACCGCCACGGTGGTGTGCGGTCTGCTGCTGTACCTGCTGCACCGCCACGGCGCGAGCCCCGCGTTGTGGCGTACGGCGGTGGCGGTGGCGGTGGTCTCCGTGCTCGGCGTCGGGCTGACCCGGGTGTGGCTGGGCGTCCACTGGGCGACGGACGTCGTCGGCGGGTGGCTCCTGGGCGCCGCGCTGGTGGCCGCCGCGGTGGCCGTGCACCACCGCCGGTGGCCCGGGGGGCCGGACGCCGATCCGGTCTTCCCGCGCGGGCGATCGTCCGCCCCTTAGGCTGCGGGCATGACCGCCGTCCTGTTCGACTTCTCCGGCACCCTCTTCCGCGTCGAGTCCACCGAGTCCTGGTTGCGCGGGGCGCTCGCCGAGCGGGAAGTGGAGCTGACCGAAGCGGAGTTGACCGAGGCCGTGGCGGCGCTGGAGCGGATGGGAGCGCTGCCGGGCGGGCCGAGCCCGGCCTGGCTGCCCCAGAGCGTCGCGAGCGTCTGGGGCGTCCGGGACAAGACCCAGGAGCTGCACCGCGCCGCCTACACCGGCCTGTCCCGGCACGTCACGCTCCCCGACGAACGACTGCACGACACGCTCTACGACCGCCATATGACGCCCGCCGCCTGGGCTCCGTACCCCGATGCCGCCGACGTCCTGAGCGCGCTGCGGGAGCGCGGGATCGGTGTCGGTGTGGTCAGCAACATCGGCTGGGATCTGCGGCCGGTCTTCCGCGAGCACGGCCTCGACCGTTATGTGGACGCCTACATCCTGTCCTTCGAGCACGGCATCCAGAAGCCGGACCCCCGGCTCTTCCGGGCCGCCTGCGCCGCACTCGACGCCGATCCGCGCGAGGTCCTGATGGTCGGCGACGACCGCAGGGCGGACGGCGGCGCCGCGGCGCTGGGCTGCGCGGTGCACTTCGTGGACCATCTGCCGGCGGCCGAACGGCCGGACGCACTGCGACCGGTACTGGAGTTGATCGAGCGCCGCCGGACCGAGGACTCCGGAATCGGCGCCTGAGAAGTCGCCCGAGGCCACCATCGGGAAGAGCGCACGCCCGCCTCAGGCGATCCCCCGCGTCGCCCGAGGCAGGCGGCAACCCGATCCGGTCGGCACGGAGCCGGACCGGCTGCGCTGAGTATAGTTGGCTGGCAGCCAGTCAACGCAGGAGTCAAGCATGTCCCCTCGAAGCGCCTCGGTCAATGAAGAACTGCGAAGGCGTTCTCGGGAACGGCTTCTGCACGCGGCCGTCGAACTCGTCGGCGAGCACGGCTACGAGGCCACGACCCTGGGGGACATCGCGGACCGGGCCGGTTCGGCGCGCGGTCTGGTCTCGTACTACTTCCCCGGAAAACGCCAGCTCGTCCAGTCCGCGGTGCACCGGCTGATGCACCGCACCCTGGAGGAGGCCCTGGAGCGGGAGCCGCACACCGAGGACGGCCGGGAGCGGATGGCGCGGGCCATCGACGCGATCCTCGGCCTCGCCCGGGACCGGCCGGTGCTGATGCGCCAGCACATGGCGGGCATCCTCCAGGCCGAGGGTTTCGTGCAGTGCCCCGAACAGCGCCGCCTCGCCGACCTCCTGCGGGACACCTGCGCCCGGCACGGCTCCAGCAGCGTCGACACCGACTACCCCATGCTGCGTGCCCTGCTCATGGGCGCGGTCTACGCGGCACTGGTCCCCGGCGTGCCGATGCCCGTACCGGTCCTGCGCACCGAGCTGTTCAAGCGCTACCGGCTCGACTGGGAGATGGGCATCCCCCCAGACACGCCCACCACGACCCCCGGGCCGGACACCACGGACCTGTCGCGCTTCTACGCCACCGGAGAGGCACCGTCGGCCTAGCCGATGCGCAGGGCGACGGCCCCGCTCAGCGGCGGGCGTGGCGCGGGGAGAGGAAGCCCTCGTCGCGGGCCTGGGAGATCAGCCGAAGCGACTTGCGGCGGCTGTGGCCGGTCGCGCACATCACCGCGAGGACGGGGTCGAACCCCTCCTCCTGGGCGGCCCGGTACTCCTGCGCGACCAGCCAGCGCCCCTCGACGCCGCGCGGCCAGGCAGGCCGCGCGCGCCGCGACGGCGCCGACTGCTCCCCCTCGCCGGCCCCGGCCTCGCCCTCCGGCTCCGCAGTCGCCCCGCACGCCTCGAACAGCGGCTCCTCGATCCAGTCGGCGAGCTCCGTCAGGTCGGGCAGGGACAGCGCCGGCTGGGCCCGTACGTCCTCGATGGACACCCGCCCCTCGCAGACCACGGCGAGCGCGTCGACCCGGGCGCCGTCGGCGAACGCGAGACGGACCTGGAACCACGAGGTCGTCCCGTCGCCCTCCCGCACTTCCCACGCGGGCCACACGGACACCTGGCCGTCCGTCGGACAACGATCAGAAAGATTAAGAAAGGATGCTTCTAGCACACACGGAACGTAACCGCATGATCACATTCCATACGAATGGACACGCAAGGCCACTCTGCGTCTGCACCCTGTCAGCGCAGCTCCGCGGATGCGATGCTGGAAGCACCAGCGCTCTCCTGAGATCCCCCGGGTGAGGAGTTCCGCCGTGCTGCATGTCGCCGTCGTCGGCTCAGGGCCGAGCGGGTGTTACACCGCGCAGAGTCTTGTCCAGCAGGACCCCGCGGTGCGCGTCGACGTCCTGGACCGCCTGCCGTGCCCGTACGGCCTGGTCCGGTACGGCGTGGCCCCGGACCACGAGAAGATCAAGTCCCTCCAGAACAACCTCCGGACCGTTCTGGAGCACGAGCGGGTGCGGTTCCTCGGCGGGGTGCAGATCGGCCCCGACGGGATTCCGGCCGCCCGGCTGCGGGAGCTGTACCACGCGGTGGTGTACTGCGTGGGCGCCGCCACCGACCGGCATCTCGGCATTCCCGGCGAGGATCTGCCGGGCAGCTGGTCGGCGACCCAGTTCGTGTCCTGGTACAGCGCCCATCCGGACGCCATGGACGACGGTTTCGTCCGCGGCGCGCGGTCGGCCGTGGTGATCGGCGTGGGCAATGTCGCGGTGGACGTGGCGCGCATGCTGGCCCGGGCCACGGCGGACCTGTCCCCGACGGACATGCCGCAGGCGGCGCTGACCGCGCTGGGCGCGAGCCGGGTGACCGAGATCGCCATGGTGGGCCGGCGCGGCCCGTCCCAGGCCCGCTTCACCACCAAGGAGCTGCGCGAACTGGGCTCCCTCCCGGACACCGACGTCACCGTGGACCCGGCTGAGGCCGCCCTCGACCCGGACTGGGCCGACCCCTCCGCCCTGCCCGCCGCCCAGCGCCGCAACGTGGAGGTGCTGCGCGGCTGGGCCGGCACCGCGGCGGCGGGCGCCACCCGCCGCATCAGCGTGCGGTTCTTCCTGCGCCCCGTCGAACTCCTCGCCGACGAGGGCCGGGTCGGCGCGGTCCGCTTCGAGCGGACGCTGCCGGACGGCCGGGGCGGGGTGACGGGGTCCGGCGAATTCGAGGTGATCCCCGCGCAGTTGGTGCTGCGCTCGGTGGGCTATCGCGGAGTTCCGCTGGAGGGACTCCCGTTCGACCCGGCGACCGGCACGGTGCCGAATCTGGCGGGCCGCGTCCTGCGCGACGGAGTGGTCACGCCGGGCGAGTACGTGGCCGGCTGGATCAAGCGGGGCCCGACCGGGGTCATCGGCACGAACCGCCCGTGCGCGAAGGAGACGGTGACGTCGCTGATCGAGGACGCCGCCCTCCTCGCAGGCAAAGAGGTCCGCGAGGATCCGCTGACGGCGCTGCGGGCGGAGGGGGTCGAGCCGGTGCGGTGGGAGGGCTGGCAGGCCATCGAGAAGGCGGAGGCGGAGCTGGGGGCCAGCCTGGGCCGGCGCGTGGTGAAACTGGCGGACTGGCAGGCGCTGCTGGCCGCCGCGAGGGGCGGCTCCTTGCGGGAATAGCGGGACACCCAGCGGAAACACGGCGGAAATCAACAAACTGTTCAAGCCGCTTACGGTCTCGCCCATGACCTCCACGCACCCTGTCGACGATGTCCCACCCGTCCGCCACCTGGCCGCCTTCGGCCTCCAGCACGTCCTCGCGATGTACGCGGGCGCCGTCGCCGTTCCGCTGATCGTCGGCGGCGCGATGCGGCTGCCCCCCGCGGACCTGGCCTACCTCATCACCGCCGACCTCCTGGTGTGCGGCATCGCCACGCTCATCCAGTGCATCGGCTTCTGGCGCTTCGGCGTACGGCTGCCGATCATGCAGGGCTGCACCTTCGCGGCCGTGTCCCCCATGGTGATCATCGGCACGACGGGCGGCGGACTGCCCGCGATCTACGGCTCGGTGATCGTCGCGGGACTCGCGATCATGCTGCTGGCACCGGTGTTCGGCAAGCTGCTGCGCTTCTTCCCGCCGCTCGTCACGGGCACGGTGATCCTCATCATCGGCGTCTCCCTGCTGCCCGTCGCGGGCAACTGGGCCGCGGGCGGCGCCGGTTCTAAGGATTTCGGGGCACCGAAGAACCTCGCGCTGGCGGCGTTCGTACTGGCGGTGGTCGTGGGCGTGCAGCGGTTCGCGCCGGTCTTCCTGAGCCGGATCGCCGTACTGGTCGGCATCGTCGTGGGCCTCGCCGTCGCCGTGCCGTTCGGGTTCACGGACTTCGGCGGGGTGTCCGACGCGGACTGGGTAGGGATCAGCACGCCGTTCCACTTCGGCGCGCCCACCTTCGAAGTGTCGGCGATCGTCGCCATGTTGGTGGTGGCGCTGGTGTGCATGACCGAGACGACCGGTGACTTCATCGCCGTCGGCGAGATGACGGAGCGCAAGGTCGATGCGCGGTCGCTGTCCGACGGACTGCGTGCCGACGGCCTGTCGACCGTGCTGGGCGGCGTCTTCAACACCTTCCCCTACACCGCGTACGCGCAGAACGTCGGGCTCGTCGGGATGACCCGGGTGCGCAGCCGCTGGGTCGTCGCCGCGGCGGGCGGCATCCTCGTCCTGCTCGGGCTGCTGCCCAAGCTGGGCGCGGTGGTGGCGGCGATACCCGCGCCGGTGCTCGGCGGTGCCGGGCTGGTGATGTTCGGGACGGTGGCCGCGAGCGGCCTCAGGACGCTCGCGCAGGTCGACTTCCGGGGCAACAACAACCTGACGGTGGTGGCGGTTTCGGTCGCCATGGGGGTGCTGCCGGTGGGCGTGCCGACGATCTACGACCGGTTCCCCGACTGGTTCCAGACGGTGATGCACAGCGGGATCAGCGCCGGGTGCCTGACGGCGATCGCGCTGAACCTGCTGTTCAACCACCTTCCTGAGAAGCCCGAGAAGCCCGAGAAGGCGGCAGCACCGGCGGTCGAGGCAGCGCCCCGGGCGGAGGAGGTCGTCTAGCGGGTCAACCGCTGCACCGCGTCCTCCAGTTGCGGCAGCGCCCGCTGGCCCGTCAGCGCCATCGCGATCGCGGCGACCACCCCGGCCCAGGCGATCGGGCCGAGCGGGGTGCAGCCGAACAGGCGGCTGACGCCCGGGGTCTGGACCACGGCCACCAGGGCGGCGGCCGAGCCGAGCGAGGTGACGCGGACCAGGGGGCTGTCGCGGCGGTCGGCGAGGGTCTGGGCGAGCTGGGTGCCGACCACCGCGCACAGGGCCATCGTCGTGGAGCGCTGGGCCGAACCCGGGGTGAACCGTCCGATCAGCCAGGCCGCCACCGCGCCGAGGGTCGTGGTCAGCGCCCGGTGCCGGATCTGTTCCATCAGCGGGGCGCCGAGCAGGGAGGTGCCCAGCGGCTTGTCGTCCCGGGTCGTCTCGTCGCTCGCGTCCTGGTGCGGGGTGACCGCGACGGCCATCGCCGGGAACAGGTCCGTGAACAGGTTCACCAGCAGCATCTGCCGGGTGGACAGCGGCGCGGAACCGGCGAGGATCGTGCCGATGATGCCGAAGCCCACCTCGCCCGCGTTGCCGCCGATGAGGATGGCGATCGCGTCGGCGACGCTGTGCCACAGGGCGCGGCCCTCGGCGATCGCCTCGATGAGGACGGTGAGGTCGTCGTCGGTGAGCACCAGGTCGGCGGCGTTGCGGGCGGCGGCCGAGCCGCGGGCGTTGATGCCGACGCCGATGTCCGCGGCGCGGATGGCGGCCGCGTCGTTGGCGCCGTCGCCGACCATGCCGACCACCCGGCCGGAGTCCCGCAGCGCCTCGACGACCTGCAGTTTCTGTTCCGGCGCGACCCGGGCCACGACGCCGACGTCATGCAGCATGCGGGCCCTCTCCGACCGGTCGGCGGCGGCGAGTTCGTCGCCGGTGACCACGGCGGTGTCCTCGGGCCAGCCCAGTTCCACGGCGATGGCGAGAGCGGTCTCGGGGTGGTCGCCGGTCAGCATCACGGGCCGTACGCCTTCGTCGCGCAGCCCGTGCACCAGCGCCTGCGAGGTCTCGCGCGGGACGTCGGCCAGGGCGAGCAGGCCGGTGAACTCCAGGTCGCGCAGGGGTTCTTCGAGGGCGGCCGGGTCGTCCGGCTGCTGCCTGCGCCGGGCGACCGCGAGGACGCGCAGGCCGTCCCGGGCCAGGGACTGGGCGGTCTCGCCGGCGTGGTCGGGCAGGTCGGAGCAGGCGGGCAGCACGGTTTCCGGGGCGCCCTTGACCACCAGCACGCGCTCGTCGTCCCCGGTGTGGCCGACGGCGGCGGCGTAGCCGCGGGCGGCCTCGAAGGGCAGGCCCTCGGTCTGCGTCCACTCCGGGTCCTCCGCGGCCGCGTCCAGGACGGCTTCGTCGGTGGCGTGGACGGGGCGGCCCGAGCCGCCGTTGAGCACCGGGCAGGCGCGCGCGGCGACCCGCAGGACCTCCACGCTGGTCTCGGCGTCGGGCTTGGCTGTGGTGCCCTCGGCGTCGGTGACGCGGAACAGGCGCAGGCGATTCTCGGTCAGGGTGCCCGTCTTGTCGAAGCACAGGGTGTCCATCCGGCCGAGGGCCTCCAGCGTGCGCGGGGCCCGCACCAGGACGCCCCGCCGGCTGAGTCGGCGTGCGGCGGCCAGTTGCGCGGCCGTGGCCACGAGCGGCAGGCCCTCGGGGACGGCGGCCACCGCCACCGCCACGCCGCCGCTGACCGCCTGCCGGATCGGGGTGCCCCGCAGCAGGGAGAGGCCGGTCACCGCGGCGCCGCCCGCCATGGTCAACGGCAGGGCCTTGGAGGTGAGTTCCTGGAGCCGGGCCTGCACGCCGGCCGACGGGGGCTTGCGGGCGGCGAGGGAGACGGCACGGGAGGCCTCGGTGCGGTCGCCGGTCTCCACGACCACGGCCCGGGCGTGTCCGGCGACGACGGTGGTGCCCTCGAAGACCATGCAGCGGCGGTCGGCGACGGGCGCGTGCGGAGTGGCGGCCGTCTGCTTGTCCACCGGCAGCGACTCGCCGGTGAGCGCGGACTCGTCGACCTCCAGCCCGTCCTCCCACAGGAGCCGGGCGTCGGCGGGGACCACGTCGTCGGCCTTGAGCTCGATGATCTGGCCGGGGATGAGCTTGGCGGCGTCGACGGTGCGCGGAGACGCCGTCTCGTCCCCGGACTCGTCCGGCGCCAGGCGGGCCTTGCGCTTCTGTTCGGCGAGCAGTCCGGCCAGCGCGCGCTCGGCCCGTAGCCGCTGGATGCCGCCGACCAGGGCGTTCAGGTCGAGGGCGCCGACGACGAGCAGGGCGTCCATGGCCGAGCCGAGGATCGCCGAGGCCGCCGAGCCGACCGCCAGCACCGGGGTGAGGGGATCGTCGAGTTCGCCGCGCACGGCTCGGGCCAGGTGCAGCGTCCAGCGGGCCGGGGCCAGCACGGGGACGCGGCCCGCGGTCTCGGCGGCCCGCTGGACGCGGGTGGCCGCCTGCTCCACGACCGACGGCTCCGCCTCGGACCGGCGGCGCAGCCGGGCCCGTACGTCGGTGGGCCGCAGGGCGTGCCAGGCCACCCGCGCGCGGGGATGCGGGGCGCGGGTCGTCGCCACGCCGAGGGCGCCCCGTGCTCCGGACAGCAGCGCGAACGCGGCGCCCAGGTCGACGGGGGCGTGCCGGACCCCGGGCACGAGGCTGCGCCGGCCGCGCCGGGACTCGCCGACGGCCACCATCAGTCCGGAGAGCGCCGCGCCGGAGCGGGCCAGCGTCTGCGAGCTGCGGCCGACCTTGCGGGCGACGGGCACGGACATGAGCAGGCGCCATACGTCGACGAGCCCACCCGGGGCCACCACGTCCGCGCCCCACACGACGGGCGCGTCCCGGTCCGCGAGCGCGACGGCCACGTCGGAACTGAGCAGTCCGTTCAGGACCTCGGTGTCCTCGCCGGATTCCGGCCGGGCGACGGTGACGACGCCGCCGTGTTCGCGCAGCGACCGGACCACGTCGGTCAGCGGCCGGTCGCGTACGACGCGGTCGGCGAGGGCGGTGAAGTCCTCCAGGGCGGGGTGGTCGACGACCACGATGCGCAGGCCGGCGTGGCGTGCTGCGTCCAGGACGGCCTCGGTCCAGGCGTCCGCGCAGACCTCCTCCTCGCCGGTGCACAGGGCGCTGGGGTGCAGGACGAGGGTGCGGGCGGTCTCCAGCCGCCGCAGCCGCTCGGGGTCGCGGACGAGGACTCCGGTGCGGGCCAGGGCGCAGCCGAGGACGGCGTTGAAGGCGGCGGGGCCGTAGCGGGCGGCCTTGGGGGAGCCCGCGAGGACGGCTTCGGCGGCCTCGGACGCGTCGTGCTTGACCAGCAGGGTCGCGAGGGCGCCGACCACGCTGCCGGTCTCGGCGTGGTTGGCGTACTCGTGGGCGGGGGTGGCGCGCAGCGGCGGGCGCGCGCAGACGTCGGCGGACACGTCGGAGCGGCCGGGCGAGCAGAGCCGGTCGTGGACCGAGTCGAAGGCGGCGGCCCGTGCCACGGTCTCCGCGAGCTGGAAGGAGCGCAGGGTCGCGTCGAGCAGCAGGGATGTCGGGGTCTGCCCGGCGCCGTGCGTGGCGGCGTTGACGGCGGCCAGGATCAGGTCGGTGCGGTCACGGCCGTAGCGGTCGCGGAGCCAGCCGCGGAAGCGGGGGTTCTCGCGCAGCAGGGTGACGCCCGCGGTGACGAAGCGGGGCGAGGGCGGCAGCCGGAGCGCGTACGCGGTGATCGCGGCGCCGGTGCCGATCGCGTCGGCCAGGAGGGCCGCGGCGGCGATGCGGATGCCGCCGGGGTCGCCCGGGTGGGTGATGTCCTCGATGGACTCGTCGCCCGGGCCGAGACCGTGCCGCTCGGCGAGGGCGGTCGCCTTCTCCACTACCCCGTCGGTGAGGGCCTCGTCGGTCGCGGCCACCACCAGGCGGGCCAGTCCGCCGTCCCAGTAGGCGTACGCCACCTCGGGATGCTCCGCGAGGGCCGCGGCCACGCGCCGCGCGGCATGCGCCGTCCCGCCCTCCCGCCGTACCCGGTCCGACGCTCCCCGCAGTGCCAGGTGCACGCGTTTGCCCGAGCGCCAGTGGCCGTCGCCGCCGGGCAGCGCGTTCCGGGCGACCCGGGTCACCCTGACGACGGCGTCGACGCTCCTCACCCCGGCTCGGGCCGTCCCGGCCGCCGCGCCGGCGGCGACGCTCACGGCGGGCACGGCGCCGCGCGCCAGCAGCCGGGGTCCGGCCATGACGAGACCGGCCGCGGCGGCCGAGGTCTGTGTCAGCAAGCCCATGGCAACCCTCAGTTCTCGGTGCGACTGCCCCAGCGGGCGGTGGACGACGTGTCGGTGGGGGTCTTCTCGGCCGGCGCCTGCTTCGTGGTGGCCTCGTCGGGGGCCGCCTCGGCGGTGACGGTCCTGCCCATCGTCGCCGGGACCCTCTGTTTCCGCAGTTCCAGGGGTCGCGGCCGGGTCACCCGGGCCGCCGTCGACGATGTCTCGTGGGCCATGGCTCTTCTCGCCTCCCGAGCCGGAACCATCGCAGAGCTCCGCGGATCCTTCCTGATCCGGCGGGTTCCCCGGGATTCGGATTCCGAAAAGGAGGCGGCCGGGGTCACTGCGCCGTGCGGGACGCACAGAGAGCTCTTGCCTCTCACCAGGACTGACAGATTTGTTGTGCGCGAACCGTTGACCAGAAAGCGCTTGCACTCTACATTCCGTTCAGCAGTGTGACCGAGCCGCGCCCCAACTCCCCCGAACGGTCACCCTGCACGCGCGGACCATTCCGCATGGTGAACGAAAACCGCATATACGAACGACGCAGATCTGAACCCCCACTCAGAAGAAGGCATCGGGACATGACTTCACGGCACACCAGGCGTCGCGCCCTGATCGGCGGGCTCGCCTCACTCGGCGTCACGGTTGGCATGATCACGACAGGAACGGCTCCGGCGGCGCACGCCGCCACCTGGCCCACCCCCAACGGCAGCCAGGCGGTCAGCGCCACCATCGCCGTCTCCGGCACGGTGGACGGCGGGATGAAGAAGTACTACGGCAGCGGCAACCTGGCCGGCGACGGCCAGGAGGAGGGCCAGGACCCGATCTTCCGGCTCGCGGCCGGCGCCACGCTGAAGAACGTCATCATCGGCGCGCCCGGCGCCGACGGCATCCACTGCGAAGGCAACTGCACGCTGCAGAACGTCTGGTGGGAGGACGTCGGCGAGGACGCGGCCACCTTCCGGGGCGGCTCCACGTACACGGTGACCGGGGGCGGCGCCAAGAAGGCCGCCGACAAGGTCTTCCAGCACAACGGTCCCGGCACGGTGAACATCTCCAACTTCGCCGTGAGCGAGTTCAAGACGCTCTACCGCTCGTGCGGCGACTGCTCCACGTCGTACACGCGCAAGGTCAACCTCAGCAACATCGAGGTGACCGGCACGGGGACCACGGCCCGCCTCGTCGGCATCAACGTCAACCGGGGCGACGTGGCCACCCTGCGCGGCATCACGATCCTCAACGACGCGAGCCGCCGGGTGATCCCCTGCCAGAAGTACAACAACAACACGGCGGTCGGCACGGGCCCGGACAGTACGAACTGTCTGTACTCCAGCTCGGACATCACGTACCGCTAGGGCCCTCGCGGGAGGCGGCCGCACGAGCCTTCGTGCGGCCGCTGTGCTGTTGCGGAGGCGCATGTGTCGCATGTTGGTTCCTGCCCGGCACGCGCGCGTAGCGGTTCGGTTGCCTCGGGCGGGTGGCCGGGGCGGGCGGCGCGGCCGGGAGATCGGCGGACAGGGGTTCATGCGGCGTAGGCGGTTGGCGCCGCCGCCGTGGCATTCGCGCGTCGCGCGGCACTCCGTGCGGGAGCGAGCCGTCTTCCGCCCGGCGCGGTCCTCCTGGTGAGGGCACCGGTTCGGGCGACCGAGGGGAGCGGCCAGGCGCTTTGTGACGCCACCGTGGCATCCCGCGTCGCGCGACACTCTGCGCCGGGCCGATCCGTCGCTTCCGCCCGGCACGGTCACCTGGCACGGGCGGCCCCGGAGGCCAGCGGCCCTCTGGCCGGACCGCGGAAAACATAACGAGGCGCCGGGCGCCGTGGGCATCCCATATCGCGGCCCTCGGCACGGGGCCCATCCGTCGCTTCACCCGGCGAAGTCTCCCCGCGCGGGCACCCGTACGGACGGCCCCGTGAGGCGGCCAAGCGCCAGGCGCCGCCACCGCGGCATCCCATATCGCGCCGCCCTCAGCGGGGGCCCATCCGTCGCTTCACCCCGGCGAAGTCCCTACGCGCGGCACCGGTGCGGGCGGCCCCGTGAGGGCGGCCAAGCGCCGGGCACCGCCACCGCAGGCATCACATGTCGCGCGGCCCTCAGCGCGGGGCCCATCCGTCGCTTCCGCCCGGTGAAGTCTCCAGACGGGGGCACCGGTGCGGGCGGCCCCGTGGGGCGGCCAGGCGCCTTGGCGTCGCCACCTCGGCATCACATGTCGCGCGGCCCTCGGCGGCGGGCCGATCCGTCGCTTCCGCCCGGCACGGCCACCTGGCGTGGGCACCGGCAGGCCGGGAGGCCAGGTGCTCATGGTCACCCTGGGCTGGTGCTCCGTGCAGGCCGGGGGCGTGCGCGGATCGGCAGGGGCTTCGGACGGTCGACCCGTCGTTCCCGCGGCGCGCCTCGCTGCGGTGCGGTTCGTCAGTCCCGGGCGGCACGCGCGCGTAGTTGTCCGGTCAGCTCTTCCTGGTACGCGGCGTAGGCGGCGCGCAGTGCGGGGCCCGGCCAGTCGGGGGGCAGGAGTTCGGGCGGGAGGACCGGGTCGGTCAGCAGGTGGCGCACGGCGGCGGCGAAGGCCGTGAAGCGGGTGGCGGGGCGGGTGGCCCCGGCGATGTGCGCAAGGAGGGCCTGGGCTGTCTCGGACCAGGTGTCCAGGGGCCAGAGGGTCTCTGCCGACTCGCGCGCGGGGGCGGTCGGGCGGGCGGTCCAGAGCTGGGTCACCGGGGCGAGGTCGGCCGGCAGGGGGCGGGTCAGGTTGGCGGGGCGCAGCCAGACGCCCTTACGGAGTTCGGCCAGGCGCAGGGCGGTCAGCCGGGCGCGGAGTTCGGCGCGTTCGGCGGGGCCGCGGCCGGTGGCGGTGATGACGACCATCTCCCAGTCGCCGTCCCACGCGCGCGTGCGGGGACGTACGGCCTCGTCCTGGCGGCGCTGACGCTCCAGCAGCCGGTCGCTGAGCCGGTAGACGGTGTCCTCGCGATGCAGATCCCCGGCGGCCACCATCCTGCTGAGCGCGGCCCGCACCGTGGATCCGCCGACCCCGAAGGGTTCCACACCGCGCACGAGGTCCTTCACGGGCAGCTCCGGCGGATGGCTGCCGAGCAGCAGGCTCAGCACGACCGAGCGCGCGGACAGCGGACGCAGGGCGAGCGCTCCCGCCTCCGCCGCCTCGTCCGTCCCGCCCGTCCCCATGAGCACGTACTGTACGGCGCCGATCTTCATGTTGCACTATTGCTGCGACTGTCGCAAAAGTGCAACACTCCTCGTATGGTCCTGACACCCGAGCACGCGCCGTACGCCACGCACGACGTCACCAACCAGCCCCCGCCCCTGGCCCCTTACGACGCCTCCGAGGACGCGGCCCTGTTCGAGGGGCTGCGGCGCGAGGGCGCCGGGTGGGCCGAGCAGGACATCCGGCGGCTGGGCCGCGAGGCCGGCGGTGTCGCCGCCCAGGAGTGGAGCGAGCAGGCCAACCGCCGGGAGCCGGAGCTGCGCACGCACGACCGGTACGGCCACCGCGTCGACGAGGTCGAGTTCCATCCGAGCTGGCACCACCTGATGCGGGTCGCGGTGGCCGAAGGACTGGCCGCGGCCCCGTGGGCGGACGAGCGGGCGGGCGCCCATGTCGCCCGCAGCGCCGGCACTCTGGTGTGGGGGCACACCGACGCCGGACACGGCTGCCCGACGTCGATGACCTACGCCGCCGTCCCCGCGCTGCGCGCCCAGCCGGAGCTGGCCAAGGTCTACGAACCCCTGCTGACCAGCAGGGAGTACGACCCGGGACTGCGGGTGCCGACGGAGAAGCGGGGCCTGCTCGCGGGCATGGGGATGACCGAGAAGCAGGGCGGCTCGGACGTCCGGACCAACACCACCACGGCCACGCCCACCGCCGAACCCGGGGTGTACACCCTGCGCGGCCACAAGTGGTTCACCTCGGCGCCCATGTGCGACCTCTTCCTGGTGCTGGCACAGGCGCCGGGCGGTCTGTCCTGCTTCCTCGTGCCGCGCGTCCTGCCCGACGGCACCCGCAACACCTTCCGCGTCCAGCGCCTCAAGGAGAAGCTGGGCAACCGCTCCAACGCCTCCTGCGAGCCGGAGTTCGACGGGACCGTCGCCTGGCTGGTGGGACCCGAGGGCCGGGGCGTGAAGACCATCATCGAGATGGTCAACTGCACGCGTCTGGACTGCGTGACGATGTCCGCGGCGCTGATGCGCAAGACGCTGGTGGAGGCCGGGCATCACGCGCGGCACCGCAGCGCGTTCGGCGCACGGCTGCTGGATCAGCCGCTGATGCGCAACGTTCTGGCCGACCTCGCCCTGGAGTCCGAGGCCGCGACCGCGCTCACCCTGCGGCTGGCGGGAGCGGCCGACCGGGCGGTGCGCGGGGACGCGGGCGAGGCGGCGTTCCGGCGGATCGCCACCGCCGTCGGCAAGTACTGGGTCACCAAGCGCGGCCCGGCCTTCACCGCGGAGGCCCTGGAGTGCCTCGGCGGCAACGGCTACGTCGAGGACTCCGGCATGCCCCGCCACTACCGCGAGGCTCCCCTGCTGTCGATCTGGGAGGGCTCGGGCAATGTCAACGCCCTCGACGTGCTGCGGGCGCTCGGCAGGGAACAGGGCGCGGCCGAGGCGCTGTTCGGCGAACTCGCCCTGGCGCAGGGGGCGGACGCCCGCCTCGACGCGGCCGTGATCCGGCTGAAGGGCATGCTGTCCGAGGCCTCCCAGACCGGTGCCCGGCGTCTGGTGGAGCTGATGGCGATGGCACTCCAGGCGTCCCTGCTGGTCCGGCACGCCCCGGCCGAGGTGGCCGACGCGTTCTGCGCGACCCGCCTGGGCGGCGACTGGGGGCACGCCTTCGGCACCCTGCCCGGCAGCGCGGACCTGGACACCGTCCTGGAGCGGGCCCTGCCCGCCGCGCACTGACCGGATCGCACACGGTCACGTCTCGATTCCACCCCGTTGTCAGTGCCGTGGTGCAGACTCCGGAGCAGAAGGCACTTGCCTGGGGAGGACGACGTGTTCACGGGGATCGACGAGGTCGACTGGGCCTCGATGCGCCATGCGTACGGCAGCGCCGAGGACGTGCCCGCACTGCTGAGGGGCCTGGCCTCGGCGGACCCCGCCGAGCGTGAGACCGCGCTCGACGGTCTGTACGGCGCCGTGCACCACCAGGGAGACGTGTACGACTCGACGCTCGCCTGCGTTCCGTTCCTGTTCGCGCTGGCGGCGCGCCCGGACCTGCCGGACCGGGGCGCCGTCGTGGAGCTGCTGGTCAGCATCGGCGGGGAAGGCGAAGGGCCGTCCGCCGTACGGGCCGGCGCCGAGGTCTTCGCCCGGCTCACCGGGGACCCGGACCCCGGGGTGCGCGGAACGGCTCCGGGCGCGCTCGTGCGGTTCCTGGACCAACCGGCCCGGGTGCTGGACCTGTTACGGGAGCGGCTCACCGTGGAGCGGGACGACCGAGTCCTGCTCGCCCTCGTCGAGAGCCTGGGACTGTACGCCCGGCGGAACCCCGCGCACGCCGACGCCGCGGTGGACCTCCTGGCGGCCCAGGCCGCGCTGCCGCACGGGCCGGAGCTGCGACTGGCCGCGCTCGGCCAGCTCGCCGGATGCGCGCCCGACCGCATACCCGCCGACCTGGTTCCCACCGCCGTCCGGCTGCTGCAGGAGCGGTCCGAACGGCGGTCCCGCCAGGCGGCACTGTGCGCCCGCCCGCACACCGACACCCTCGTCGGACGGCTGCGCCGGCTGCGGCCGTCCGACGAGGAGGGCTCCCAGCTGCTGCGCACTTTGCACAACGCGCTCGACGGCCGGACCGGCGACCGGATCGCCCTGCTGGTCGGGCAGTTGAGCAGCCCGGAGTGGGCGGACCGGTGCAACGCGGTGTGGATGTCGGGCGGGCTGTTCCGCACCTGGCGTGCCGACTTCAGCGAGCCGGTCGCGCTGATCGGGGCGCAACTGGACGCGTCGGAGGACCGGTTGCGGGACGCTGCGGTGGCCGCGCTGAAGCAGCTCTTCGAGCTCGCCGCTCCCGCGGCGGACGGTCTGCACAGACTGGTGACGGCCCGTCCCGATCTATGGGTCCGGCACTGGGAGCACGGCGCGCCCGCCTTGGGTGATCCGCTGCGGGCACTGGTGCGGTGCGGGGATCCGCGGGCCGTGCCGGTGCTGGGCGATGTGCTGGCGGGGGCTGTGGTGCCGGACGACCTGGGTCATGAGATCTCCTGGCTGGGCGCCGCCGCGGCACCGCTCGCACCGGCGCTGCGGCGCCGCCTGGGCTCGCTCGCCCTCGACGATCCAGGGACACCGGGGCGGGCGGCGCCGCTGCTGCGGGCGCTCAGCGGGCTCGGGGACGCGGAGTCGGTGCCTGAGACGCTGCGGCTGCTGGAGGCCGGCGGGGCCGTCGAGTACGCGGTCCCGGCGCTCGGCGCGTGGGGCTCCGCCGCGCGGGAGGCCGTACCGGCGCTGTCGCGGCTGCTGGACACGGAGTTCGCCGTCCCGGCGGCGGCTGCCCTGTGGTCGATCGACGGGGATGCTTCCGCTGTACTCCCCGTGCTGCTGGGTGAGTTGAGACACCGGGACTCCCGTCGGTGGGGGACGGCGGCCGAGGTGTTGGGGCGGATGGGACAGGCGGCCCGTGCCGCGTTGCCGGAGCTGCGCCGGGCGGCCGACTCTCCGGGGCCGGCGGAACGACGGGCGACGGCGGCGTGCGCCCTGTGGCGGATCGGCGGCGAGGTTGAGACGGTCAACCCTGTGCTGCGCTCCGCCTGGACGGAGAAGCCGCACCTGCGCCGCCGGATCGCCGTGTGTCTGCGCGCCATGGGCCCGGCAGGCGCCCCGCTCGGCGACCTCGTGGCCACGGAACTCGCCGCGCTCCGCCGCCACACGGCCCACTCCGAGGGGTACGGCAGCCACGACATCCCGCACGACGAGGACCTACTGCGCCTGTGCCGGGAGGTGCTGCCGGCTCCCTGGACGCAACAACAGGCGGCAACGGGGTGAGTTGTCTGCCAGGAGGTGCCCCCCCTGCTGGGCCCCTGGCCCTGAGCCCCGCCCCACCGCTCACCCCGTCGTGCGCCCCCACAGCGGCCCGAAGCGCGTCCACTCGGTCTCCCACTGGTCGATCCGCTGCCGCTTCAGGCGTCCGCGCAGCATCCGGCCGCCCGCGAACGGCACGACCGCCGCGCCCGCTCCCACCAGGCCCCCGGCGAGGGCGGCGCGCGAGCGGGCCTGGGCGGCGGTGGCGGGCTCGGTGACCAGACGGCCGGTGCGGTCCGTCCAGACGGTGACCGCGGTCCCGGCCTCGCTGCCCGGGCGGACCCGGACCTGGCCGGTGCGGTGGGAGCCGTCCGGGGCCGTCCAGGACACCTGCGCCCACATCCGCTCGCCGTTGAAGACACCGGGCGCGTGAGCGGTCAGCCGCGCCCGCACCGGGCGCCACTCGGCGCGCTCACGGGCCAGGCCGTGCTCGATGGAACCGGCCGTGGCCAGGCCGACGGCCACGCCCACGAGGACGGTGAGCGCCCCGGCCCCCAGCAGCACCCAGGACTCCACCGCGTCGGCACGGCGCTTGAGCGGATTGCGCCGCCAGCGCCACCACCACACCCTCGGACCTCGCAGCGGACCTCGCAGCGCCATCGCGGGCTTCCTCCTCATGCGCACACCGACCTGCCGGGCCGCCCTCCCATACGACGGACGGCGCCCCGACGCTCACGCCATCTGCCGGTCCCCCGACCGTCGCACACGCCGCTCACCCCTCGCTCGGGTCTTGGGGAAACCGCCCCTCCCGTCCGGGCTGCTGGCTATCATCGCCGCGCTGACCTGCGACGAAGCCGTTTCCAGAGGTGACTGTCAGTGCCGGGGTGCAGACTGGCCGGTGTCTGAGACAAAGACGTCGCGGAGGTGATCGGCATGACCGAGGTACTGCTGGCGGTTGGCACGCGCAAGGGCCTGTTCATCGGCCGGAAGCGGGGTGGCGCCTGGGAGTTCGACGAGAGCCCTTATTTCAACGCACAGGCCGTGTATTCGGTCGCCATCGACACCCGCGGTGAGACTCCGCGGCTGCTGGCCGGCGGGGACAGCGCGCACTGGGGGCCGTCGGTGTTCCACTCCGACGACCTGGGCCGCACCTGGACCGAACCGGCCCAGCCGGCCGTCAAGTTCCCCAAGGACACCGGGGCTTCACTGGAGCGGGTGTGGCAGCTGCACCCGGCGGCGGCCGAACCGGACGTGGTCTACGCGGGCACGGAACCGGCCGCGCTGTACCGCTCGGAGGACCGCGGGGAGAGCTTCGAGCTGGTCCGCCCGCTGTGGGAGCACCCCACCCGCTCCCAGTGGGTGCCGGGCGGCGGCGGAGAGGGCCTGCACACGGTGCTGACCGACACCCGGGACCCGCGGTCGGTCACCGTGGCCGTGTCGACCGCGGGCGTCTTCCGTACCTCGGACGGCGGCGCGAGCTGGACGCCCTCCAACTCCGGTGTCTCCGCGGTGTTCCTGCCCGACCCCAACCCGGAGTTCGGCCAGTGCGTGCACAAGGTGACGCGGGACGCGGTGACTTTGGACCGGCTGTATCTGCAGAACCACTGGGGGGTGTACCGCAGCGACGACGCGGGCGCGACCTGGACCGACATCGGCGAGGGGCTGCCGTCGACGTTCGGTTTCGCCGCGGCCGCCCATCCGCACCGCGGCGACACGGCATACGTCTTCCCGATCACCGCCGACGCCGACCGGGTGCCCGCGGACCGCAGATGCCGGGTCTTCCGCACGGCGGACGCGGGCAAGACGTGGGAGGCGCTGTCGGCGGGGCTGCCGCAGGAGGACCACTTCGGCACGGTGCTGCGGGACGCCCTGTGCACCGACGACGCGGACCCGGCGGGCGTGTACTTCGGCAACCGCAACGGCGAGGTGTTCGCCTCCGCCGACGACGGCGACAGCTGGCGGCAGTTGGCCTCGCATCTGCCGGACGTGCTGTGCGTGCGCGCGGCGGTGGTCGGATGAGCCGCACCGGGTCACGGCCGGGCCCCGGCCACCGGTTGATCGCCGCTGTGGGTACGGCAGTAGGGTGACGCCCGTGGCACCACGACCCTTGCATGAGATCGTCGAACCGGGCTGGGCGAAGGCCCTGGAACCCGTCGCCGGACGGATCGCCGAGATGGGCGACTTCCTGCGCGCGGAGATCGCCGCGGGACGCACCTATCTGCCCGCCGGACCGAATGTGCTGCGGGCCTTCCAGCAGCCCTTCGACGACGTGCGCGTCCTGATCGTCGGACAGGACCCGTATCCGACACCGGGACACGCGGTGGGGCTGTCCTTCTCGGTCGCGCCCGAGGTGCGTCCGCTGCCCGGCAGCCTCATCAACATCTACCGGGAGCTGACCACCGACCTCGGGCTGCCGCAGCCGTCCAGTGGTGATCTGACACCGTGGACGGAGCAGGGCGTGCTACTGCTCAACAGGGCACTGACCACGGCTCCGCGCAAGCCCGCCGGGCACCGCGGCAAGGGGTGGGAGGAGGTCACCGAGCAGGCGATACGGGCGTTGGCCGCGCGCGGCAAGCCGCTGGTGTCCATCCTGTGGGGCCGGGACGCCCGCAATCTGCGCCCTCTGCTGGGCAGTCTGCCGTCGGTGGAGTCCGCCCATCCCTCCCCCATGTCGGCCGACCGCGGCTTCTTCGGCTCGCGGCCGTTCAGCCGGGCCAACGACCTGCTGATCGGACAGGGGGGTCAGCCGGTGGACTGGCGCCTGCCGTGACCGGGGCCCGCGGACTCCTCGCCGTCGACTCGGGGGGATCCGGGCTGCGGGTCGTCGTCGGCACCGTCGAACGGGGCGTGCTGGCCCAGCGGGAGTCCCGCGAGCCGGTGCGCACCGGTTCACGCGGGATCGACGCCGGGCACTTCATGGAGCAACTGGTGCCCCTGGTGCGGGAGTCGGCCGCCGAGGCCCGGCTCGCCCAGGTGCACACCGCCGCGATCGGGGCCGCGGGATTCGCCTCGCTCGGGGACGGTCTGCGCGCGGAGCTCCCGGCCGCGCTGCGGCGGGCGTTCGGCATCCGCAGGGTCGCGCTGGTCGCCGACGCCGTCAGCGCCTACGCCGGGGCCCTCGGGTCCCGGCCCGGTGTCGTCCTCGCGGCCGGTACCGGTCTGATCGCCATCGGCACCGACCTGAAGCGCTGGCGCCGGGCGGACGGCTGGGGCCATCTGCTGGGCGACTGCGGCGGCGGGGCATGGATCGGGCGGGCGGGACTCGAGGCGGCCCTGCGGGCGTACGACGGGCGGCCCGGCGGATCGAACGGCCTGCTGGCCCGCGCCGAGAAGCTGTTCGGACCGATGCCCGGACTGCCCGGGCAGTTGTACCCGCGGCCCGACCGTCCCGCCGTTCTCGCCTCCTTCGCGCCCGAGGTGGCCGGCTGCGCCGGGGGCGACCCGGTCGCCGCGGGCATCCTGCGGGAGGCGGCCCGGCACGTGGCCGAGTCGGCGGCCGCCGTCTGCCCGGCCGAGGGGGAGCCGCGAGTCGCGCTCACCGGCGGGCTGTTCAGGATGGGGGACCCCCTCCTCGTACCCCTGGAGGCGGAGTTGTCGCGCCGTCTGCCGCACGCTCGGCGGGTGGCGGCCGACGGGGATCCGTTGCTCGGGGCTGTCCGGATCGCGACGGAGTTGGCGTCGGATGCGCTCACTCTGCCGGGTGACGAATCGATGCTTTGCGTGGTCAGGGACGGGGAGGACTGATCGCCTGCGCCCGCCCGGTGCCGCAACGCGCGTAACTCATCAGACAAAACCGGACGGATACCGCTCACCTGCACCCTCCCCGAACAGGGGAGCCCAGGAAGCCAGTAACATGCGGCGCCATGAGCTCCCCCACTGGGCCCGCCGGCCTGCCAGTACGAATGCCGCGCCCCCGACAGCCGGGCCGGCACCGCCGACCCGAGCCTCTGGCTGCTCCCGAGGGCGCGCCCGCGCTCGTCCTCGCGGTCCCTGGCACGCCGGGCGCCCCCACGCGCAGCCTCGCCGAGGAGGTCGTGAGCATCGCCCGCTCGGAGCTGCCCGGCCTGGATGCCCGGATCGGGTACCTCGACGGGGACGACGCGGAGTTCCCCACCCTGCAGAGCGTGCTCGCGCACACCGCCCACGAGCGCACCGCCCGTTACGAGCAGGCGATCGCCGCGGGTGTGGAGGCCAAGGCCCCCGAGGGTCCGGTCGCGGTCGTGGTTCCGCTGCTGGCCGGTCCGGACAACTCGCTGCTGCGCCAGGTCCGCCAGGCCGTGATGGACAGCCGGGTGGCCGCCGATCTGACCGACGCGCTCGGTCCGCACCCGCTGCTCGCCGAGGCGCTGCACGTGCGGCTGTCGGAGGCCGGGCTGGCCCGCGCCGACCGCGCCCGGCTGTTCACCGTGGCGACCGCCGCGGACGGCATCATCCTGGCGTCCGTGGGCGGCGACGAGGCCGTGCAGGCGGCCGGGATCACCGGCATGCTGCTCGCCGCGCGCCTCGCCGTGCCGGTGATGGCGGCAGCCCTGGACCAGGAGGGCTCGATCGCCTCCGTCGCCGAGCAGCTGCGCGGCTCCGGCTCGCAGCAGCTGGCGCTCGCCCCGTACCTGATAGGGCCGGAGATCGACCCGGCGCTGATCGAGGACGCCGCGCAGGAGGCGGGCTGCTCCGCCGCCGAGCCGCTCGGCGCCTACCCGGCCATCGGCAAGCTGGCCCTGGCCAAGTACACGACGGCGCTGGGCATCGCCCCCCAGCAGCCGCAGGGCGCGCCGGTCCGCTGAGACCCGGCCGACGCCCGACGCACGACGGAAAGGGCCCGCTCCACGAGGAGCGGGCCCTTCGTCGTACGCGCAGGTGCCGCGAGGCCGCTCAGCCGATGAGCACGCAGGATGCCGCCGGGACCTCGATGGAGCCGCCGTAGCGGGGCAGTCCCGACGCCGGGTCCACGGCGAACCAGGCCACGTCGCCGGAGCGCTCGTTGGCCGCGTACAGGAAGCCGCCCGCCTCGGTGAGCGCCCTGGGCCAGTGGCCCCGGCAGGGCACGGTGCCGAGCAGCCGGAGCGTGTCTCCTTCGACGGCGAACGCGGACAGGACGTCCTCGCCGCGGGTCGCGGTCCACAGGAAGCGTCCGTCGGGTGAGGCGACGATGCCCGAGGGGTACGCGTCGCCCGCCGGGGCGCCCGGCAGCACCGGCGTCTCGGCGAGGGGCTTCAGGGAGCCGTCGGCGGTGTCCCAGCGGCAGACGGTGACGGTGGGGGTGAGTTCGTTGATCACGTACGCGTGCGTGCCGTCCGGGTGGAAGGCCAGGTGGCGGGGGCCCGAGCCGGGGCGCAGCGCGTACTCCCCGTGGAGTTCCGGGCGGCCGTCCGTCAGGGTGCACACCCGTACCGAGTCGGTGCCGAGATCGACACTGACGGCCCAGCGCCCGCTGGGGTCGGCCTGCACCTGGTGGGCGTGCGGGGCCTGCTGGCGGGGCGTGTAGGGGCCGGAGCCGGTGTGCGGGAGGACGCCGGAGGGGGCGCTCCCGAGGGAGCCGTCGGGGCGCACGGGTACGGCGCTGACGCTTCCGGAGCCGTAGTTGGCGGTCAGGACGTGTCCGTCGTACAGGCCCAGATACGTGGGGCCGCTGCCGGCCACGGGGGTGGGTGAACCGAGGGGATCGAGCCTGGTGCCGGTCACGCGGTACGCGGCCACGGCTCCCTCGCTCGTCTCGCTGACCGCGTAGAGCGTGCCGCCGTCGGGCGCCAGGGCCAGGTAGGAGGGGTCGGGCAGGTCGTCGTCCGTGCCGGTGAGGACCGTCAGTGCCCCGCTGTCGGCGTCCACGGCCGCCGTCACGATGCCTGGCCCTCCGGCCGCCGTGAACGACCCGATGAAGGCCCGCCTGCCACCGTCTGCCACCGCTGTCCCCTTTCGGTCGGGTGCCGTCCGGAGGTGACGGTAGCAGTCGATCAAACGCGGTCTAGACCAAGTAACCCACATGCGGCGACGTCAGCGGGGCGGAAGGAGGCCTTACCGGGCGACGCCGGGATGCCGGGGACGCCCGGTAAGGAGCGCGCCACCAGGGCGCCTTACGTGGGACCGGCGTGGCGCTCCGCCAGGGCGCCCTGCCGGGCCACGGAGGGCTGCCGCCAGCACGCCCACCGAGCCACGGCGAGGGTTGCCACCAGTAGGCCCCACCGAGCCACGGCGAGGGTTGCCGCTGGTACGCTCCACCGGGCCATGGCGGAGCCCGCCACCAGCACTCCAACCGGCCACGCCAGGGGCTGCCGCCAGCACGCCAACCGGCCACAGCAAGGGCTGCCGCTAGAACGCCCACCGGGCCACGGCAGAGGCTCCTGCCAAGACACCCCACCGGACCACGGCAGAGGCCCCCGCCAAAACACCCCACCGGACCACGGTGAGGGCCGCCGCCGGCACGCCCCATCAGGCACGGCGGGGGCCCAAGACGCGTCCCGAGCTGAGCGGCGCGCGGACTTCCGGAGCGGACCAGCGGAGACCCGGCGCCCGGACCTCCGGAGCCGAGCGCCCAGACCCGGCGACGGGACCTCGGGCGTCGACCAGCGGGACCCGACGCCCGGACCCCCGATCCGACCGCAGAGACCCGGCGACCAAACCTCAGACCCCGACCCCAGACACCCCGAGCCCAGACCTCAGGCCCCGACCAGTGGAGACCCCGCGCCCGGGCCTCCAGGGCCGACCAACGGGGACCCCGACGGCCTTCTGAGCGGTGTCGCAAGCTCCGCCAGTGCCCGCTCCAGGCCGTGCAGATGGGCCAGTGCTGGGTCCGCCGCCGGTGGCTGTTCGCCGGGGGCGGTGATGTCCGTACCGCCGGTGAGCGCCTCGACCGCGGCCTCGACGCGCCAGCACGCCGCGGCCAGACGGGCGTCGTGGGAGGCCACCGGGTCGGCGGCGACGGCCACCAGGCCGCGGATCTCGCAGGCGCAGTCGTCGAGCAGGGCGAGGACCCGGCGGGCGCGGCGCTTGCGGCCCCGCATCGGGTTGAGCGGGTGGACCAGCGGGGCGACCGACAGCCGGACCCGGCCGAGGAGCTGCTCCAGCTCGGCCACCCGGGAGGCCGGGTCGGCTGTCGTGGAGCCCGCCAGACGGGCGGCGGCCTCCGCGGTGGCGGCGTGGACGCAGCGCAGGGCGCGCTGGATCCAGGCGTCGGTGACGGCGTGGGTGGTGACGGGCAGGACGAACAGCACAGCGAGGACGGCGCCGAGTGCGCCGACCCCGGTCTCCGCGAGGCGCAGCGCCAGCAGCGCGGGATCGAGGACGCCGAGCAGGCCGTAGAGGAGCTCGGCGAGGAGGGTGACGCAGAGCATCATCCAGGTGTACGAGACCGCGGCCGTGTAGAAGATGCCGAAGACGCAGACGGCCAGGATGACGGCCGTGGGGGCGGGCGCGCCGTTCACCGGGAGCGCGATCACCAGTCCGAGGCCGATGCCGATGACCGTGCCGAGGACCCGGCGGAAGCCGCGGACGAGTGTCTCGCCGCGCGAGGTGGTGTTGACGAAGACCCACCAGGTCGCGCCGACGGCCCAGTACCAGCGTTCGCCGGAGATCAGCTGGCCCACCACGAGGGCGAAGCCCGCGCCGGCGGTGGCCTGGACGGCCTGGCGTGTGGTGATCCGGGCCAGGCCGGTGCCGCCGGGGGCGGCGGGCACGGGCGCCGGGGGCAGGCGGCGCTCGTAGCACCACAGGCCGAAGCGCACGCCGAAGGCGATGAGCAGGGACAGCAGCAGGGCGGCGTAGAGCTCGGGGAGGTGGCGCGGGGTCGCCTGGAGGAACTGCGCCACGAAGAACGTCATGAACGCGAAGACGCCGAGGCTGTGCCCGCGCGGCCCCCAGCGGCGCGCGTACACGCCCGCGCCGACCACCGCGAGGAAGGTGAGGTCGCGGGCGAGCGGCTGGTCGTGCAGCTCCGCCGCCGCGGCGAGCACGGGCAGGCCGACGAGCGGCAGCAGCGCGGTGGTGACCGCCTGGCCGCGGACCGTGGGGTCCGTGACGGTGAACAGGGCGAGCAGGGCGGCGAGGCCGCCGGTGACGGCGCCGACGAGGGAGTGCCCGGCCAGCCCGCAGACGACCACCGCGAGACCGATGCCGACGACGGCCCGCGCGGCGAAGCGCAGCCGCGCCCGTCCCGGGTCCGGCGCCATGAACACCCTCTTCAGCACTGCTGTCCGCCCCCTTCTCCGGCCGGCATGAAAAAGGCGCCGCGGAGGTCCGCAGCGCCATCGACGGGCCCATTGCAGCATCAGCCCGACTGCTGGCTCAAGTGGCGTCGAATATGCTGGTCCATTGGTACAGGAAATTCGGTCCCGGCCCGCCCACCGGCGGGCCAACGGACCATGCAGGAGGAGGCCGGGCCCATGGCCGTGGACGAGCTCGACACCCGCATCCTGCGGCTGCTGCTGGAGCAACCGCGCACCAGCGTGCGCGAGTACGCCCGCATCCTCGGGATCGCCCGCGGCACCCTCCAGGCCCGGCTCGACCGCCTGGAACGGGACGGCGTGATCACCGGCACCGGCCCCGCCCTCTCCCCCGGCGCCCTCGGCCACCCCGTCCTGGCGTTCGTGCACATCGAGGTCACCCAGGGACACCTGGACGACGTGGGCGACGCGCTGGCCGCCGTACCGGAGATCGTGGAGGCCTTCTCGATCACGGGCGGCGGGGATCTGCTGACCCGGGTGGTCGCGCGGGACAACGCGCACCTGGAGGACGTGATCCAGAAGCTGATCAGCCTGCCCGGTGTGGTCCGCACCCGGACCGAGGTGGCGCTGCGCGAGCGGGTGGCGCACCGGCTGCTGCCGCTGGTGGAGTCGGTGGGCCGCTCGGCCCGCACATAAGGACCACATATAAAGCCCGCCGGTGAACCCCGACAGTGGCCCTTGGCATGCTGGCTCCATGAGCAATCTCGGCGGCATCTCGGTCATCTTCGATCTGGACGGAACGCTCGTGGACAGCGAGCCGAACTACTACGAAGCGGGACGGCAGACCCTCGCCGAGCACGGCGTGCCGGACTTCTCCTGGTCCGAGCACGAGGGTTACGTCGGCATCAGCACCCTGGAGACGGTCACCGACTGGAAAGCCCGCTACGGCCTGCGGGCCTCGGTGGAGGAACTCCTCGCCGCCAAGAACCGCCGCTACCTCGACCTCGCCCGCGCCTCCACCGGCGTGTACCCGGAGATGCGGAAGTTCGTGGAGCTGCTGGCCACCGACGGGGTGGCGATGGCGGTGGCGTCGGGCTCCTCGCGGGAGGCGATCGAGGCGGTGCTGGCCGGCACCGGCCTGGACACCCATCTGCGCACGATCGTCTCGGCCGAGGAGGTCGAGCACGGCAAGCCCGCCCCCGACGTCTTCCTGGAGGCGGCCCGCCGCCTGGGCGCCGAACCCGCCGACTGCGTGGTCCTGGAGGACGCCGCCCCGGGCGCCGCCGCCGCGCACGCCGCCGGGATGCGCTGCATCGCGATCCCGTACGTCGCCGCGCAGGCCGACGCCCCCGAGTTCGCGACGGCCGGGCTCCTGCTGCGGGGCGGCCAGCCGGAGTTCACGGCGCGGGCCGCGTACGAATGGCTCGCCGCCGCGGGGCAACCCTGAGCCGGTCTCGATGGTCATGCGTTGCATGATCCGGATGCTCCGCGGCCCCGGGCTGCCCCGATGACGGCGTCGCGCGGTGAGCTGATCCGCGTGTACGAGCTCTATCGCCTGCACGCCGACCGGGAAGGGGCGGAGCGCACCGGGCGGTTGTTCACCGTCGCCGCCCGGCTGGCCGCGGGGGCCGCGGTGGTGCTCGGATGGCTGGCCGGGGTCCTGCTGTGGGCGCATCCCGACGGGACGGGGCCGCGGACGGCTCTGGCGGTCGGCGGCGCCGGACTGGCCTGCGGGGTGCTGTGGGCCGTACTGCTGTGGCGGGCCGCGCGCTGGCTGCGGCGCGGCCTGGTCGCCGACGCGGGCAGCCGGCCGCCTCGGGTGGCCGGTCTGGCGTCCGACAACTGGGGTGACCCCGAGTGGCTGTGGAACACGCTGAGGATCGCGAACCTCGTGCTGATCGCCGTGCCCATCGCCGGGTTGGTGCTGGCCCTCGGCGCCACGGCCTCGGCGACGGACCCGGACAGATGGCTGACCGCGGGGCGGTGGGTGGTCACCGGGGTGGTGCTGCTGATCACCGGGCTCATGGGCGGGATCATCGGCGGCTTCTCCGTCGGCTTCGGCGCCGGCGCCGAGGACTGCTGGACCCTGCGCGGCGCTCTGGGCTGGCTGCTGGTCTACGGCGTGCCCTTTCTGCTCGCCGCGCCACTGCTCTCCGGCGTGCACGCGATGTGGACCGGCATCCTGGCCGGCGTCGCCGTGCTGTGGCTGCTCGTCGCGCCGGTGAACAAGGCCGCCAAGGAGATCCCGAGCGTCTCCTCCGACTGAACGGCCGGAACTGACCGCTCCGGACCTGTTGACCCCCACGCGCCTCCTCCCTATCGTCTGGTCGACTCTTCGCACATTGTTCGAAATGCCGGCAAGGCACTTGTCGGTCATCGTGAGCACGACGTGGACCCGTGGAGGAGCACCCATGGCACCGTCCCTCTCCAGACGCTCCCTTCTCCAGGCCTCGGCCCTCGCCGCAGCCTCCCTCGCGCCAGCCTCCCCCGCCGCGGCGGACGTTGCTCGAGCACCCTCCGCCGCCGCACCGGCCGCCTGGTCCGTACGGCCCTTCACGCTCGGCCAAGTCACCCTCGGCCAGGGCCTCTTCGCCGACAAGCGCAGGCTGATGCTCGACCACGCCCGCGGCTACGACGTGCACCGGCTGCTGCAGGTCTTCCGTGCCAACGCCGGTCTGCCTACCGGTGACGCGGTCGCCCCCGGCGGCTGGGAGGGGCTGGACGGGGAGGCCAACGGCAACCTCCGCGGGCACTACACCGGCCACTTCATGACCATGCTCGCGCAGGCCTGGGCGAGCACCGGTGAGCAGGTCTTCGCCGACCGGCTGCGCACCATGGTCGGCGCGCTGACCGAGGTGCGCGCGGCCCTGCGCGAGGACCCGCAAGTACTGAGCACCACAGGGAAGTTCGGCACCGCGGTCGAGAACGTGCGCGGCTCCTACCAGTACGTCGACCTGCCCTCCGGCGTCCTCGGCGGCACGTCCGCGGTGACCCTGTCGGCGTGGGTGAAGCCCACCCACGACGGTGACTGGGCCCGGGTCTTCGACTTCGGTGACGACACCACGCGGTACATGTACCTGGCCGCCCGCAACGCCGACGGAGTGCCGCGCTTCGCCCTCACCACCGCGGGCCCGGGCGCCGAGCAGGGCCTGAACGGCACCGCCGCGCTCCCGCTCCACCGGTGGAGCCACCTCGCCGTCACCCTCGCGAACGGCACCGGCGTCCTGTACGTCAACGGCACCGAGGTGGCCCGCAACACCGCGATGACCCTCACGCCGGCCGCGCTCGGCACCCCCGTCAACAACTGGCTCGGCCGCTCGAACTACGCCGCCGACCCCGTCTTCGCGGGCGCCTACGACGAGTTCAACATCTGGTCGCGGGCCCTGACGGCCGCCGAGATCACCGAGCTGCAGAGCGAACGCGCCGCCGGTTCCTCCGCCGGACGCGGCGACCTGGCGTCGTACGCCTTCGACGAGACCGCAGGCGGCACCTTCGCGGACGCCTCCGGCCGGAACCTCACCACCGCCCTGCGCCGCACCTGGGGCGCCCCCAGCCACCCCGGCTTCCTGGCCGCCTACCCGGAGACGCAGTTCATCGACCTGGAGTCGAGGACCAGCAGCGACTACACGCAGGTGTGGGCGCCGTACTACACCGCGCACAAGATCCTCCGAGGCGTCCTCGACGCCTACCTCGCCACCGACGACGCCCGCGCCCTCGACCTCGCCTCCGGCATGGCCGACTGGATGCACGCGCGGCTGTCCCGGCTGCCCGAGGCCACGCTGCAGCGTATGTGGGGCCTGTTCTCCAGCGGTGAGTTCGGCGGCATCGTCGAGGCCGTCTGCGATCTGCACGCCCTCACCGGCAAGGCCGAACACCTCGCGCTGGCCCGGCTGTTCGACCTCGACCGGCTCATCGACTCCTGCGCCGCGAACACCGACATCCTCGACGGGCTCCACGCCAACCAGCACATACCGATCTTCACCGGGTACCTCGGGCTGTACGACGCGACGGGCGAGCGGCGCTACCTCGACGCCGCCAGGAATTTCTGGGACATGGTCGTCCCGCACCGCATGTACGGCATCGGCGGCACCAGCACCGGCGAGTTCTGGAAGGCGCGGGGCGTCATCGCGGGGACCCTCGGCGCCACCACCGCCGAGACCTGCTGCGCGTACAACCTGCTGAAGCTGAGCCGCACGCTGTTCTTCCACGAGCAGGCGCCGAAGTACATGGACTACTACGAGCGGGCGCTCTACAACCAGGTGCTCGGCTCCAAGCAGGACAAGCCCGACGCGGAGAAGCCGCTCGTCACCTACTTCATCGGGCTGACGCCCGGTCAGGTGCGGGACTACACGCCCAAGCAGGGCACCACCTGCTGCGAGGGCACCGGCATGGAGAGCGCCACCAAGTACCAGGACTCCGTGTACTTCCGCAAGGCCGACGGCAGCGCCCTCTACGTCAACCTGTACAGCCCGTCCACGCTGACCTGGGCGGAGCGGGGCCTCACCGTCACCCAGACCACCGGTTATCCCAGGGAGCAGGGGTCCACCCTGACCTTCGCGGGCGGCAGCGCGGCCTTCGAGCTGCGGCTCAGGGTGCCGCCCTGGGCGACGGCCGGGTTCCGCGTCACGGTCAACGGCCGTGCGGTGTCCGGCACTCCGGCGCCCGGCAGCTATTTCACGGTGTCCCGCACGTGGCGCGGCGGCGATGTCGTCCGGATCGCCGTGCCCTTCCGGCTCCGGGTGGAGAAGGCCCTCGACGACCCGTCGCTGCAGACGCTGTTCTACGGCCCGGTGAACCTGGTCGGCCGCAACTCCGCCACCGTGTATCTGGAGTTGGGGCTCTACCGCAACGCCGGTCTCTCCGGCGACCTGCTGCCCAGCCTCACCCCGGTCGCGGGCAAGCCGCTGCATTACACCCTGAACGGCACCGAGTTCGCCCCCTTCTTCGAGGGCACCGAGGACCCCACACACGCCTACTTCCGGCGGGTGGAGCCCCGGGTGGTCTTCGGCACCACGGACTCCGGTGTCGCCAACCCGGCACGTCCCGACGGCACCACTCTGCTGGATGCGATCTGGGCCGGGGCTCCGTTCGGCGGCAAGGCCGCCCTGCTGTCCCGGGTGCGGTCCACCGTGGACGCGTGGGTGGCGGCGGGGCTGCTGGGCGGGGCGGACGGGCGGACGGTGGTGCGCACGGCGGAGCGGGCCACCTTCGCCCCCTGACCCCGGGGCCAGACGGCCTACGACCTGCGGCGGGGCTTGCCGCGGCGGCCGGGGGCGCTCTTCTTGGCCGGGGCGGGCTTGCGGCGGGCGGGTGCGGGCTCGGGGCGCTTGCGCTTGGGCTGCTCCTCGGCCTGCGGGGCCGAGCGGCCGCGGGTGCTGTTGACGGTGCGGCCGCGGACCACGCCGATGAAGTCCTCGATCCGGTCGGTCGTGGCCTCCTCCGGCCAGGACAGGGCGATGCCCGACTGGGGGGCGTCCACCAGGGTGCGGTAGGTGAGATCCTTGCGGTGGTGCAGGCGGGCCAGTGACTGGGGCACGACCAGCAGGCCGACATTGGCCGCGACCAGCTCGACGGCGTCCGCGGTGGTGGCCGGGCGCTCGAAGCCGGGCTGCCCCGGCGGCCGCTCCCACCCGATGACGTCGTCCAGCGGATGGAAGACGACGTCGTCGGCCAGGTCCTCCGCGGTGACCTCGTCGACGGCGGCCACGGCGTGCTCCTTGGGGACCACGACGACCGTGGTCTCCGTGTAGAGGGGGATCGCGCTGAAGAACGTACGGTCGACCGGCAGCCGGACGAACCCGGCCTCGGCGCCGCCGTCCCGCAGCACCCCGGGCGCCTCGGCCGCGGTGACCGGGACGAGCTCCAGGGGGACGTCGGGGTAGCGCTCGTTCCAGATCCGCACCCACTTCGAGGGTGTCACTCCGGGAACGTACGCGAGCCGGAACGATGGAGGTGCTTCCGAGCCTGTCACCTGGCCAGGTTACCGGCCGTGGTCGGCGGTCGTTCACCCACTCGATACCCTTGAGGCATGACGTCGCACCAGACCGCCCAGACGATGAAACCGGCCACCGCCGCCAAGAAGCTGGGTGTGTACCTCGAGGCCACCCCCGCCGAGTTCCAGGAGGGTGTCGTCTCGCGCGCCGAACTGAACGCGCTCCAGGCCGAGCCGCCCCAGTGGCTGCGTGACCTGCGCGCCAACGGCCCGCACCCCCGTCCGGTGGTCGCGGCGAAGCTCGGTGTGTCCATCGCGGGCCTCGCCCGGGGCGGGGTCACCGAGCCGCTCACCACCGAGCAGATCGAGGCGGTGAAGCAGGAGCAGCCCGAGTGGCTGCAGAAGGAGCGCGCCACCCAGGCGGAGGTCCGCAAGGAGGCTGCCCGCCTGAAGCAGCGGGACGCCGAGCGCCAGGAGTCCTGACCCCTCGTCCACCTGCCGAAGAAGCCCTGCTGGGAAAGCCCTGCCGGGAAAACCCGCATGCGTACACGCGTGCGATTCTGGGAGCATCCCGGCATGGATCGCAGCCTGGAATCGCTGGTCGTCCGGCACACTCACCGTCTCCCCCTGCCCGCGCGGCCCGCGGGGTCCCCGGCGCGGGGCGAGGTGGTGGCGCGGCAGTTCGACGCCGCTTTGATGTCCGTGGGCTTCAAGCTCTCCGCGGAATTGCTGGAGCACCTGTCGGGGTTGTCCGAGGAGACGGTAGCCGCCCTCGCCGAGCGCACCCTCGGCACCGTCCGGACCATGGTCGGCGACCACGTCCGGCACAACGTCTACTTCGTCGACTTCCCGGCGAACGTGCCGGACACCCTCGACTTCTGGCGGGACTGCATCGTCCGGGCCCTCGCCGACGAGTCGGTACGGCCGGCCGTCCTCGCCCAGCTGAGCAGCGGGGTGGTGAACCTGCTCACCCTGCCGTCCTACGGCCGCTACCAGCACTCGTACGCCGAGATGCTCGCCGCCCACGACGAGCTGATCGCCGCCGGCGGTGACCGGGTGACCGTCCTGCACCTGGGCGGCACGCTCGAGGACGAGGTCGGCGGCCTGTACCTGGCGCTCGCGGGGTCCACCACCCCGCTGGGCGAGGAGCACCTGGCCGACCTCGCGCTCCTCGCCGGGCTGTGCGCCGACGGACCGCAGCCGGAGAAGATCCCGGTGCGGGAGAACCGGGCCGTGGTCAACCGGGCGCGGCTGGCGGCGGGGGCCGTGCCGCTGCTGGACACGGTCACGGACGTACTGCGGCTGGCGTGCGCGCTGTGCGACGGAGACGTCACCCTCCAGGAGCCGACCAGGTTCCGGGCGCTGTCCCGTGCGACGCGCCGCGCGCTGCTCGCGGGGCTCGACTCCGTCGTGGCGGCGGCGCCGGGCAAGCTCGCCGACGTACCCGTGCACCGCGAGGCGTTCAAGCGGCTCGGTGAGCGGCTGCATCCGCACGAGTTCCCGCGGTGGCCGCACGCCGCCGAGGTGTTCGCGGTCGCGCGCGGTGAGCGCGAGGCGCCGTCCTTCGACCGCCGGGTGGAGGAACTGCTCGGCGCGGACGACGTCGTAGGGGCCGCGGAACTGCTGAAGTCCGCGCCCGGGCGGCTGTTCCGGTCGCTGGACCGGCTGCTGCGCACCTGCGGGGAGCAGCGCGAGCGCGATGCCGTCGTGGCCGCCGCGGAGGCGGTCGCCCCGGAGGTCTCCGGCCGGGTCCTGCTGTCGGTCCGTGAGCATCTGCACAACCGGACCGACGGCACCGACCGGCGCCGGGTGTTCATCAACCGGCTCGGCCGGGCCTGGGTGACGGACGATCTGCGCGCGCCGGTGCCGGCGCCCGAGCGCGCGCGGCTGATCGACGCGCTCGACGCCGAGCTGCGCCGCCGGCTGCCGGACCCGGGACAGCTGCTCGTCGACCCCGACGTCCTCGACGTGGCGCTGCCGCTGAGCGGACGTGCCACGGCGGCCGGGCTCGGGGTGCTGCCCCGGGGTTCGCTCTCGCCGGTCGAGGGAGAGCTGCTGCGGTTCTTCGTGTACTGGAAGCAGCGGCACCGGGACACCGACTACGACCTGTCGGCCCTGATGCTGGACCAGGACTACGCGACGGTCTGCTGGCTGTCGTACACCCAGCTGACCGAGGTGGAGGGCGAGCACTCCGGTGACATCACCGAAGCGCCGCACGGGGCCTCGGAGTTCATCAACCTCCGGCTGGGGGCGGTGCGCGGGACGTTCGTCGTGCCGCAGGTCAACCTCTACTCCGGGGAGGGCTTCGAGGAGGTCGCCGAGTCGTTCTTCGGGTTCATGCTGCGCGAGGGCGAGCAGAAGGGGCGGCCGTTCGAGCCCCGGACCGTGCGGATGAAGTCGGAGCTGCGGGGTCCGGGCCGGGTGGCGCTGCCGCTCGCCTTCCTGCGCGGGGCCGACGGCCGGTGGCGGGCCAAGTGGCTGCATCTGTACCTGCGGGGCGCGCCGGCGTCCAACCGGGTCGAGGGCAACCAGGTTTCGGTGGCGGCGCTGCTGCGCGGCATCGTGGAGCGGGAGCAGTTGACGGTGCGTTATCTGGCGGAGCTGATGGTCGGCGGTGCCGTGACGGTGTGGGACGGCAGCGAGGTCCCGGAGGGTCCGGTCACCTACATCGGGCTGCAGCGGCCCGAGGGGCTGCACCCGGAGTCGCGGATCGTGACCCTCGAAAATCTGCGCGACCTGATACCGGAGTGACTGATAGCGTGAGCCGCGGCGAGGCCATGAGGGGGCTTCCTTCTACCTCCGCGAAAACGGATTCGATGCTAGTCCCTTCGCTCTCCTCGCCCTCGACATGCCTCCGGCCGTCCCGCCACCGTGCGGGACGGCCGGAGGCATGTCAGCTGTCGTAGTCCACCGTCAGCGTCTCGGAGACCGGGTACGACTGGCAGGTCAGGACGTACCCCGCCTCGACCTCCGCCGGTTCCAGGGCGAAGTTGCGCCGCATGTCCACCTTGCCGTCGGTGAGCAGGGCCCGGCAGGTGCCGCAGACGCCGCCCTTGCACGCGAACGGCAGATCGGGTCGGCTGCGCTGGGCGCCGTCGAGGACGGACCGCTCGCGGGGCAGGGCGGAGGTGGTGGAGCGGCCGTCGAGGACGACGGTGACCTGGCTGACGGGACCGGCCGGCCCGGACTCCGTGTGGTGCACTTCGCGTACGGGCTCGTCGTCGGCGTAGAACAGCTCCTGGTGGACCCGGTCGGCCGGGACACCGAGTCCGTCGAGGACCCGCTGGGCGTCGCGGACCATGCCGTGCGGGCCGCACAGCCACCAGTGGTCGGCACCGGGCACGTCGACCAGGCCGTCGATGAGCGCCGTCAGCCGCTCGGCGTCCAGGCGGCCGGAGAGCACCTCGGCCTCCCGGGGTTCGCGGGACAGGACGTGGGCGAGCTGGAAGCGGCTCGGGTACAGGTCCTTCAGGTCGGCCAGTTCGTCGGCGAACATCACCGTGCCGCTGCGGCGGTTGCCGTAGAAGAGGGTGGCCCGGGAGCGGGAGTCGGCGGCCAGGACGGACTCGGCGATGGACAGCATGGGGGTGATGCCGGAGCCCGCGGCGAGCAGCACATGGTGGCCCGGGGTGGTCAGGTCGGGGGTGAAGCTGCCGGTCGGGGCCATCACTTCCACGGTGTCTCCGGGGCGCAGCTCGTTGACCAGCCAGGAGGAGAACAGGCCGCCGGGCACCACGCGTACGCCGATGCGCGGGGCGGTGCCGACGGGGGTGCAGATCGAGTACGAGCGGCGCTCGTCCCGGCCGTCGGTCACGCGCCGCAGGGTCAGGGACTGGCCGGGCGCGAAGGCGAACTCCTCGGCCAGCTCGGGCGGGATCTCGAAGCCGACGGCGGCGGCGTCCTCGCACAGCGGCTGCACGGCGGCGACCCGCAGCGAGTGGAAGACCGGGCGGCGGCGCGGGCGCGGCTTCACGGCCTCGGCGGGGGCGGTCGGGGCCATCAGATCTCCTTGACGTACTCGAACGGCTCGCGGCAGGCACGGCAGCGCCAGAGCGCCTTGCAGGAGGTGGCGGCGAACCGGGAGGTCTCCTCGGTGTCCGCGGAGGCGCAGCGCGGGCAGGGCACCGTGCGCCGGATCGGCGACAGGGTGAGCGGCACCGGGCCGCGCGGGGCGGGGCCGGGCGGGGCGATGCCGTGCTCGGCCAGCTTGCGGCGGCCCTCGGGGGTGATCCAGTCGCTGGTCCACGGCGGGTTCAGGACGGTGCGGATCTCCACGCGCGGGTATCCGGCGTCCCGGAGACGGGCGGCGACGTCGGCGCGCATCTCGGCCATGGCGGGGCAGCCCGAGTAGGTGGGGGTGAGCTCGGCGACGACGGTGCCGTCCTCGGTGAGCGTCACCTCGCGCAGGACGCCCAGGTCGGCGAGGGTCAGCATGGGCAGTTCGGGGTCCGGCACCTGCTCGGCGATGTGCCGGGCGTGCCGCGCGTCGAGCTGGAGGGTCACCATGTCGCCCCCGGGTGGGCGCGGGCCACGCTCTGCAACTCCTCCAGCAGCGGGGCCAGATGCTCGGTGTGCTCGCCGGCGCGGCCGCTGCCGGGGGACGGCCGGTAGACCGGCATGGGCAGCCCGGCCTCCTCCGTCACCTGGCGCAGCACGGCGACGACCTCGTCGCGGACGTCGCAGGCGGTGAACAGTTCGCCGAGGTACGGGGCGACCTGCTCGACGGCCTTGCGCATCCGGCGGTGGGACTCCTCGGTGCCGTCGCCCAGGCGGACCGCCCACTCGGCGGCGTACTGCCGGTGGTAGGTCAGTTCCTTGACGCCCTTGGCGGCGACGGCGGAGAGCACCGGGTCGGGGTGGGAGACCAGTTGCTGGAAGTGGGCGAGCCGCCAGCTGGACAGGACCAGCAGCCGTACGACGGTGAACGCGAAGTCGCCGTTGGGGAGTTCGGTGAGCCGGACGTTGCGGAAGTCGGCCGAGTCGCGGAAGTAGGCGTAGGCGTCCTCGTCGCGGCCGGTGCCGTCGGCCTGTCCGGCGCGGGAGTAGAGCAGCCGGGCCTGGCCGAGCAGGTCGAGGCCGATGTTGGCGAGCGCGACCTCCTCCTCCAGCTCGGGGGCGCGGGTGATCCACTCGGCGAGGCGCTGGGCGGCGACGAGCGCGTCGTCGGCCAGGGCGACGCAGGACGCGGCGAGTTCGCCGGCGTCGACGCCCTCGGGCACGGTCGTGTCGACGCCGTGCAGGGGGTCCTCGAAGCCGGTGCCGTACGCCCAGCGGGTGTCGTCCTCGTGGCCCTCGGCGAGGGTCAGGTAGACGTGGTCCTCACTCATCCACGGCTCCTAGATGTGCGGGACATCGTCGGGGATGTCGTAGAACGTCGGGTGGCGGTAGACCTTGTCCGCGCTGGGGGCGAAGAAGGGGTCCTTCTCGTCGCGGGTGGAGGCCGCGATGTGTTCCGAGCGCACCACCCAGATCGACACGCCTTCGTTGCGCCGGGTGTACAGGTCGCGGGCGTGGGTGAGGGCCATGGCGTCGTCGGCGGCGTGCAGCGAGCCCACGTGGACGTGGTTCAGGCCGCGCTTGCCGCGCACGAACACCTCGTACAGCGGCCAGTTCTGCGAGTTGCTCATGCCGCCGGCTCCTTCCGGGCCCGCTTGGCCGCGTGTGCGGTGGCCGCCTCGCGCACCCAGGCACCTTCCTCGTGGGCGCTTCTGCGCCGCTGCGTTCGCTGGTCGTTGCAGGGTCCGCCGCCCTTGATGACCCGCATCAGCTCGTCCCAGTCCGGGGTGCCGAAGTCGTGCCGGCCGCGCTCGGCGTTCCACTTCAGCTCCGGGTCGGGCAGGGTCACGCCGAGCTTGTCGGCCTGCGGGACGGTCATGTCGACGAAGCGCTGCCGCAGTTCGTCGTTGCTGTGCCGCTTGATCTTCCAGGCCATGGACTGCGCGGAGTTGGGGGAGGCGTCGTCGGGCGGGCCGAACATCATCAGCGAGGGCCACCACCAGCGGTTCACCGCGTCCTGGACCATCTCGCGCTGGGCGTCGGTGCCGCGCATCATCGTCATCAGCAGTTCGTAGCCCTGCCGCTGGTGGAAGGACTCCTCCTTGCAGATGCGGACCATCGAGCGGGCGTAGGGGCCGTAGGAGCTGCGGCACAACGGGACCTGGTTGCAGATCGCGGCGCCGTCCACGAACCAGCCGATCACGCCGACGTCGGCGAAGGTCAGCGTCGGGTAGTTGAAGATCGACGAGTACTTCTGGCGGCCCTCGATCAGCCGCTCGGTGAGGTCCGCGCGGTCGGCACCGAGGGTCTCCGCCGCCGAGTACAGATACAGCCCGTGTCCGGCCTCGTCCTGCACCTTGGCGAAGAGGATCGCCTTGCGGCGCAGCGAGGGGGCGCGCGTGATCCACTCGCCCTCGGGCTGCATCCCGATGATCTCCGAGTGGGCATGCTGCGCGATCTGCCGGACCAGCGTCTTGCGGTAGCCGTCCGGCATCCAGTCGCGCGGCTCGATCCGCTGGTCGCGCGCGATCGTCGCGTCGAAGTGCTCCTGGAGTGCCTCCGGGGGCGAGGCCTCGGCGTGGTGTGTCGTGGTCATCTCCACCAGCTTCCCAACCGACCATTCGTTCGGTATCAGTGTGACGCCTTTCCGGCCCTCCGGCAAGACCCTTCGCCGCCCTTGACAGCCACCGGACCGACTGGTTGTTTGACCGGTGCCGCATGCTGACCGAATGATCGGTCGGGGCACGAGGTGGTGGAGATGCCGACGAAGGAGTCCCGATGAGCAACCTGGGCGAACCCCTCCCCCACGACCTGCTGGACGACGGCGAAAGACTCACCCGCGAACAGCTCGGGGAACTCCAGCTCGACCGGCTGCGGGCGACCTTGCGGCACGCGTACGACCATGTCGAGCTGTACCGCAAGAAGTTCGACGAGGCCGGGGTCACCCCCGAGGACTGCCGCACGCTTGCGGACCTCGCCCGGTTCCCCTTCACCACCAAGGCCGACCTGCGGGACACCTACCCCTTCGGCATGTTCGCCGTGCCGATGTCGCAGGTGCGGCGCGTGCACGCCTCCAGCGGGACCACCGGCCGCCCCACGGTCGTCGGTTACACCGAGAACGACCTGTCGATGTGGTCGGACGTGGTCGCCCGCTCGATCCGGGCCGCCGGCGGCCGCCCCGGCCACAAGGTGCACATCTCCTACGGCTACGGCCTGTTCACCGGCGGACTCGGCGCGCACTACGGCGCCGAACGGGCCGGCTGCACGGTGATCCCCGCCTCCGGCGGCATGACGGCACGCCAGGTGCAGATCATCCAGGACTTCCGGCCCGAGATCATCATGGTCACCCCGTCCTACATGCTGACCCTGCTCGACGAGTTCGAGAAGCAGGGCGTCGATCCCCGCGACACCTCTCTGCGGGTCGGCATCTTCGGCGCCGAGCCGTGGACGGAGGAGATGCGCCGTGAGATCGAAGAGCGCGCGGGCCTCCACGCCGTCGACATATACGGGCTGTCCGAGGTGATCGGTCCGGGCGTGGCGCAGGAGTGCGTGGAGACCAAGGACGGGCTGCACATCTGGGAGGACCACTTCTACCCGGAGGTCGTCGACCCGGTCACGGACGAGATCATGGCCGAGGGCGAGGAGGGCGAGATCGTGTTCACCTCGCTCACCAAGGAGGCGCTGCCGATCATCCGTTACCGCACCCGGGATCTGACCCGGCTGCTGCCGGGCACCGCCCGCCCGGCCTTCCGCCGGATGCGGAAGGTCACCGGACGCTGCGACGACATGATCATCCTGCGGGGGGTGAACGTCTTCCCCACCCAGATCGAGGAGATCGTGCTGCGCGCCCCCGCGGTGGCCCCGCACTTCCAGATCCGGCTCACCCGGCGCGGCCGGATGGACCACCTCACCGTCCGCGTAGAGGCCCGCCCCGACGCGGGCCCCGACCAGCGGCGGGCCGCCGCCGACGCCATCGCCCAAGGCGTGAAGGACGGCGTGGGGGTCAGCGTCGAGGTGGAGATCGTCGAGCCGGAGACCCTGGAGCGCTCGCTCGGCAAACTGAAGCGCGTGAAGGATCTCCGCCAGGCATAGGTCAGTTGCCGCCCCGGGTCCTGAGCTACCGGTCGAGCCGCTCGATGTGGGCCACGTTCCGCAGATCCTCGGCGTCCTGGCTGGCCTCGGCCGTGAACCAGGCGTCGAGGATTTCCTTCAGCAGGGGCTCGGAGGTCAGCCGCAGGCTGAGGGCGAGCACGTTGGCGTCGTTCCAGCGGCGGGCGCCGTCCGCCGTGGGGGCGTCCGTGCACAGGGCCGCCCGTACGCCGGGCACCTTGTTCGCGGCGATGGAGGCGCCGGTGCCGGTCCAGCAGCAGACCACGGCCTGATCGGCCGTACCGGCGGCGACCTCGCGGGCCGCCGCCGCGGAGCAGACCGCCCACTGGGGGTCCTCCCCGGGCCGCAGCGCACCGTGCGGCACGACCTGGTGGCCGCGCCGCTCCAGCTCCGCGAGGAGGAGGCGGGCCACGGGTTCGTCCATGTCGGAGGAGACGGAGATCCGCATGTCCGCGAGCCTACTCGGCCCGCCCCGTCAGTGATTCGGGGTCGCGCGGCTGATGTCCGCCAGGGCGGTGTGCGGGTCCTCGGTGACGGCGAGGTCGCCGAGGCTGACCATGCCGACCGGGCAGCCCCCGTGCTCCACCACCGGCAGCCGCCGTACCGCGTGCCGGCGCATCAACTCGATCGCGTGGTCGGTGCTGTCCTCGGGGCCCACGGTGACGACGGGCGGCCGGCTGCACACGGCCCCGACCGCGGTGGTGTGCGGGTCGCGGCCGTCGGCGATCGCCCGCACCACGATGTCGCGGTCCGTGAGCACTCCGAAGAGATCACTGTCGTAGACGACCAGGACGTCGCCGAGGTTCTGCTCGCTCATCACGCGGGCCGCCTTCTCCACCGTGGTCATCGGTTCGACGGCCACGGCTCCGGGCGACATCACGTCACGTATCCGGTGGGTCATGGGGCACCTCCTAGGGCCGTTCCTTGCGCAGGAAGCGGCGCAGACGGGTCAGGGTCCAGGTGTTGATCACGTCGTCCGCGGTGAGCCAGCCGCGCTGGGCGGTCGCCACGCCGTGGCGCAGGTTGGCCAGGTGGGGCACGGCGTGCGCGTCGCTGTCGATCGCGAACCGCACGCCGTACCGCTTGGCCCGCAGGATGTGCTCGTCGCCGAGGTCGAGCCGGTCCGGGTGGGCGTTGATCTCCAGGGCCGTGCCGGTGCGGGCGCAGGCGGCGAAGACCTCGTCGAGGTCGGCGTCGATGCCCGCCCGCCTGCCGATGAGCCGGGTGGTGGGGTGGCCGATGATGTGCACGTACGGGTTCTCGCAGGCCCGCACGAGCCTGCGGGTCAGGGCCGTCCGCCCCTGGTCGAAGTGCGAGTGGACCGAGGCCACGCACAGGTCGAAGCCGGCCAGGAACTGCTCCGGCCAGTCGACGTCCCCGTCGGGGCCGATGTTCAGCTCGGCCCCGTGCAGCAGCCGCATCCGCCCGGCATCCAGGCTTCGCACTTGCTCGCGCTGGGCGAGCATCCGCTCGTCGGTCATGCGCTGCATGGACAGGTCGGGACCGTGGTCGGTGATCGCGTAGTAGGCGTAACCGCGTTCGGCGGCCGCGGCGACCATGTCCTCCAGGGAGGCGAGCCCGTCGGTGAGGTCGGTGTGGGTGTGCAGATCGCCCCGTACGTCCGCCTCGGTGACCAGCTCGGGCAGCTCGTCGCGCAGCCCCGCCTCGATCTCCCCGCGGTCCTCGCGCAGCGTGGGCGCGATCCACGGCAGCCCGAGCCGGGCGTAGACGTCCTCCTCGGTCCGGGACACGATCTTCTTGCCGCTCTCGGCGTCGAACAGGCCGTACTCGGACAGCTTCAGCTTCTGGTGGACGGCGATCTCCCGGACCCGGATGTTGTGCGCCTTGGAGCCGGTGAAGTACAGCAGGGCCGCGCCCCAGGAATCCGGCGGTACGACGCGCAGGTCGACGGCGAGCCCCCGGTCGGTGCGCACGGAGGTCTTCTTCTCCCCCCGGGCGATCACCTCCGAGACGTACGGCAGGTCGGTGAGGGCCCGCATCACGGGCCCCGGCGTGCGGGCGGTGACCAGGACGTCGAGGTCGCCGATGGTCTCGCGGCCCCGCCGCAGCGATCCCGCGTACGCGCACCGCCACACGCCGCCGACCCCGGACAGCGCGGCGACGACCTCCTCGGCGAGCCCGGTGGCGACGTCGATCAGCACCCGGCCGCCGGAGGCGCGCAGCAGATCGATGCCGTGCAGCAGCTTCTCCTCGGTGCGCGGCCCGAAGCCCTTCAGATCGCGCAGCCGCTCCTGATGGATCGCGTCGGCCAGCTCGTCGATCGAGGAGATGCCCAGCTCTTCGTAGAGCATCAGGGCCTTCCTGGGGCCGAGGGAGGGGATCGCCGTCAGCCGGCGCACTCCGGCCGGGATCCTGGCGCGCAGTTCCTCGACCGCACCGACGCTGCCGCTGGTCAGGTACTCGGTGACTTTCTCGGCGATCGAGGTGCCGACCCCGGGGATCTCCTTGAGGCCCGTGGCGTCGAGCCGGGCGACGTCGGTGTGGTGGCCGCCGATCGCCCGGGCCGCCTTTTCGTAGACGCGTGCCCTGAACGCGTCTCCTCCGGTGATCGAGATCAGGTCCGCGTACTCCTGGAACAGCGCGGCGACCTCGTCGTTGGCCCGAGCCACACGTTCAGGGTAGGCACGCGGCGCGGGTTCAGTCGCCCGCGGAGGCCCGGACGTGGTCGGCGCACCACTGGCGGGCCGCGTCGGCGACCTCGTCCAGGGCGCCGGGCTCCTCGAACAGGTGGGTCGCGCCGGGCACGACATGCAGCGTGCAGGGCACCCGCAGCCGCCGCGCCGCCTCCTCGTTGAGCCGCAGCACCTCCCGGTCCCGACCGCCCACGATCAGCAGCACGGGCGCGCGTACGGCGTCCAGGGCGTCCTCGGCCAGGTCGGGCCGTCCGCCCCGGGAGACCACGGTCAGCACGCGCGCGGGACGCTCGGCGGCGGCCATCAGGGCGGCGCCCGCCCCGGTACTGGCACCGAAGAGGGCGACGAGCAGCCCGCGGGTGTCGCCCCGCTCCGCCAGCCAGTCGATCGCGGCCACCAGCCGCCCGCCCAGCAGCGGAAGGTCGAAGCGGTGCTCGCCGGTGAGCTCGTCCCGCCGTTCCTCCTCCTCGCTGAGCAGGTCCATCAGCAGGGTGCCGAGCGCGGCCGTCCGCACCGCGGCGGCCACCTGCCGGTTGCGGGGACTGTGCCGGGAGCTGCCGCTGCCGTGCGCGAACAGCACCACCGCGCGCGCGGAGCCCGGCAGGACCAGGTCGCCCGCCAGTTCGATGCCCGGGCCCGCGGGCACCACGACCGAATGGGAGATCATCACCATCGCCTCCGCTCCCCGGGTTCCTCCGATCCGGCCGCGCAACCGGCCTGCCGGTGACCGGTTCCCGAAGAGGCCAAGGCCCCGGCGGGGCGTTGTCAGTGGTCACGCCTAGAGTTCCCGTCACTTGATCACTGAGTGCGGGGAGGCACCTGTGGGGTGGGTGACGGCCGGCGACTACGAGGTCGCTCTGGACGCGGGGAAGGTCGTGTGCCGCAACGCGGCCGGGCGACGGCTGAAGTCGGTGCCGGCCAAACTCGCGGACGAGCCCGCGCTGGTGGGGCTGCGTCAGCTCGCCGAGTGGCTGGAGCGGCACGAACGGCAGTGCCTGACCGAGGTGGAGCGCTGGATGGTGCGCTCGCTTCCGGTGCCACTGACGGTCGTCGCCCGGGTGTGGCCCGACCCGGCCTGGCAGCACGCCCTGCGCGACCTCGTGGTCACCGGCCCGGACGGCGCGGTCGCCGGCTTCCTGCGGGACGCCGACCCGGACCGCGGACTCGGGCTCGTCGACCTCGACGGCGACACCGTGCGCATCAGCCCCGAACTCGTGCGCATCCCGCACCCGGTGCTGCTGGAGGACCTGGAGGACTTGCGCGAGTTCGCCGTCGAACTCGGCGTCGAGCAGCGGGCCCAGCAGCTGTTCCGCGAGGTATGGCACGGCCCCGCGGATCTCGACGCCGATGCCACGGCCGTGGAGGACTACGCGGGCGGGGCCTTCAAGGAGCTGCGGTTCCTGCACGGCAGGACCACCCAGCTCGGCTACCGCGTCCGCGGCGGTGACGCCGTCTGCTCGCTGCGCGAGGACGGCCGCGCGCTCGAGGCCCGCGTCTGGATCGGCGACTACGACACCTACCTGGAGACCGAGACCGGCCCGCTCACCTGGACCGACGGCAGCGGCAAGGTGCTGAGGCTCGGTCAGGTCGGGCCGGTGGCCTGGTCGGAGGGGATGCGCATGGCGGCCGCGCTGTACGCCGGGCGCGACATCGAGGACGAGGAGAAGGCCGCATGAGCACGTACGACGAGACCACCGCGGCCGCGCTGCTGGAGGCGGGCGCCGTCCTGCCGCCGGGCACCACCGCCCGCGAGGACGCGGACACCCTCACCGTCCGCACCTACACCCACCCCGCACTGGACGACCGGCGTGTGGTCCGGCTGGTCCCGGGCACCCTCGGCGAGGCCGAGGACCTGGCCCTGGAGTTCCTCGGGCTGGCCCGCGAGCCCCAGGCGCCCGAGATCGGCCAGGTGCGCCGCGAGACCCTCGGCTTCCCGGCCTGGGCACTGGTCCACGACCCGGCCAACGGCCACCACGCCCTGGCCCTCGTCAAGGACGTCGAACGGCTCGCCCGCCAGGCCAAGTCCCGCCCCGGCACCGCCAAGGAGGGCTTCGAGGAGCTCGGCGAACGGCTCGGCCGAGCCGTCCCGCACTTCCTGCCGACCTTCTACGAGCAGGCGGCCCGGATCTTCCTCCAGCACGAGAACACCACCTACGCGGCGGCCTTCTTCGGCAAGGCGCGCGAGGCCGAGCGGGTGCACGCGCTTGCCGTGGACGAGGACCGGCAGCGGGCGGTGTTCCTGGAGTTCGCCTTCGCCGGGGCGCTGACCGTCAAGGCCCTCAAGGAGCATGTGAAGGACCTCGCCCGGCGGCTGGACCCGCGGGAGGCGTGGGCGCAGTACCGGCAGCTGACGGTGGAGCGCTGCGCGGCCGGCATGCCGCCGTACGCCTCGCTGCCGCAGGACGCACGGAGCCTGATCAAGGCGGCCGGGCTGTCCCGGGTCACCGAGGAGTGCGAGCTGGTCGCCGACCTGATCGCCTCCCCGGCCGCCGTGCGGGCCCCGGCCTCCTTCTGGAACACCTACCGGGCCACCCTGACCGTCCTCGCCGAACAGCGCCCGGCGGTACGGGTGCGGCTGCTGGAGATCATGCCGAGCGGTCTCGGCCGCAGCGTCGAGGACGACGAGTTCTGGCTGGGGCTGCTCGCGGAGACCGGCGCCGACCGGTTGCTGACCGGCGAGGACGCCGAAGCGGCGGGCGCGGTCGACGCGGCGGACTGGCTCGGCCGCTGGGCGACCCACCGCAAGCACGGCGCCGCGGTCTCCTGGCGCTCCCCCGCCACCCTCGCGCTGGTCGCGCGCATGGCGGACCGGCTGCGCGCCGACGCCCGGCCGGTCGACCTGTTCACCGGCCGCTGGCACGCCGGAGCCGACCCGGACCTCCTCGACCTGTGCGCGGCGCAGGACGTGCCGCTGGCGATGCCGGACGAGGACACCCGGGTCCATCTGGGGCTCGACCGGTGGCTGCGCGACGAGCGCGCCGGCCGCCGCGACCTGACGGCCACCGCTGCCGACCCCCGGCTGCGGCGGCTGCTGTACGAGGCGATCGGCACCCTGAGCGGCGACCATGCCCTGTCCGGCGTGCTGGAACCGGTCGCCGGGCATCCCGTACTGGGCGAGGTGCTGCGCGACTGGCTCGCCGACTCGGCCGCCGAGTACACCGGGGCGACCGGCCTGCCCGCGGCCCGCACGGCGCTGGAGCGGATGCGGCCCTTCCGTCCGGTGGCCGCCCGTGTCCACGCCGAGGCGGTCGCCCGTGTCGCCGCCCACGACGTCACGCCGGTGCTGGCGCGCACCCTGCGCGCGGGCATCCTGGACGAACTGGGCTGGCCCGCCCTGGAGGAGGGCCTGCGGCTGCTCGACACGGAGACCCGCGGCAAGGGCCACCACGACGAGCTGGCGGTCGGCGAGGCCTGGCCCGCACTGATCCTGTCCCGGGGACACAAGGCGGTCGTCGTCGGGCCCGAGAAGGTGCTGCTCGAGCACGATCTGCGGCTGCCCGTCGAGCTGGACCGCTGGAACCGCCCGCAGTTCCGCTGGACCGACGGCGAGCTGCTGGTGATGTGGCGGCAGGAGGGCAAGCAGGTCGGCTACTGGTCGGCCCGGCCGTCCGAGGTGTTCACCCTGGGCGGCGAACAGCTCGGCTACGGCTACGGTCGTCACCTCGGCTACCCCTCGATCCCGCTGCCCGGCGGCGGCCGGGCCACCGGCGGCCGCACCCTGCACGCCGGCGACACCGTCCTGCCCGCCGGCCGTGCCGTCATCGGCGACGGCACCACCTGCTGGCGCGAGGGCCGGCAGGGGCGGCAGGAAGTGTGGCTGGAGTACGACCCGGCGACCGGCACGCACGGGCGTGCCTCGCTGCCCGCCTTCCTGCGGTCCGCCGTCCGGGAGGACGCCCGGCTGGAGCAGCGCCTGTGCGAGGTCCTGCCCCTGCAACCGGGGCTGGAGCAGAGCCCGTTCGGCACCGACGGCACGGTCCTGGGCCGCTGGGTGCGCACCGCGGGGACGGGCGGCGAGGCGGTGACGACCGCCGGTACACCGGACGGCCGGACCGCGGTCCTGCGCCGCACCCGCGGCGTTCCGCTGGGCTGCCTGCGGCTGCCCGGGGGCGCCGCGCCGGTGGTCGCGATGACCGGCGGGCAGATCGGCCTGTTCGCGCCCGACGGCGGGCTGCTCGGCCGGGTGACCGTGGGCGAGCGCGGCAGCGAGTTCGCCGCCGGCAGCCGGTACGTACCTCCGGTGGCGTTCTGGCACGCGCTGCGCCCCCGCGACGAGCGGGCCTCGGCGGTGCTGCGCGCCCTGAGCGACGAGCGGGCGGCCGGCCTGCTGCGGGCCGACACCGCCGCCCTGGCGGAGCACCGGGCGCAGCTCGCGGCGGCCGGTGACGCCGAGGCCCGCGGCAAGCTCCCCTCCGCCGACGAGGTCCTGGTGCGGGCCGTCGCGTCGGCACTGCCCGAGGTCACCGACGGGCGGCTGCTGCTGGGCGTCTCCGCCCTGGTCCGTGCGGCACTCCGGCTCACCGAGTCGGCCACCGCCCTCGCCGCCCCGCCCGTCGAGCGGGACCGCCCGGACCGCCGCCGCACCGAGGGCATGTTCGCGGACTACCACCCCGAGCACGGCGACGACCGGACGCTGAACAGCGCCGCCGGTGGCATCGCCGGGCTGTGGGGAGGCTGGAGCAGCCAGCGCCAGTGGACCGCGCTGCGCCAGATCCGCGCGGTGAACCACGTGCTGTCCGGACAGCCCGCCGACGGCAAGCCGCTGTCCGCCGAACCCGGACGGCCGGCCCCGCTCGGCGACGGCTGGACCAGCGACGAGCACACCGTCCCCGGCATCGGCATGATCTGGCCGTCGCTGCTGGGCGTGCTGCGCCCGCTCGCCTACCGCGCCGCCCTGCCGACGGTGTCCGAGGCCCAGCGCGAGGCGCTGCTCCTGCTGTTCGAGGCCCTCGCCGAAGGACCGCTCGCCGCACCCGGGGACAGCCTGCGCGAGGTCCTCCTCGGCGAGCCGCGCGACAACCAGCACCGCGTCGGCCAGGTACTGCGCCGGGACGGCCGTACCGTCGTCATTCTCGGCTGCCAGAACATCGACACCGCGCGCGGGAGGGTGAACTGGCTGGCCCTGGACCACGATCCGTCCGGCCGGTTCGGCGCGATCGCCCACTTCCCCCTGGAGCGCGAGACCCGGCACGGCCAGGGGTTCCCCGCCGACGGGCTCGCCGCGGTCGCCCGGCTGATCCGGGACAAGGGCGCGGCTCCCTGGCGGGCCGAGGCGCCCGAGGCGTTCGCCGCCGTGACGCGGGGCGGGCTCGGGCCGCTCCAGGCGACCGTGCTGCTGGCCGCCCAGCCGCGTGATCACGACGCGCAGACGCTCGCCGTCATGGGCCTGAAGCCGCGCCGGATGGACCAGGCGAACAGCATGCTCGACTCGCTCACCACGGAGGACCGCACCGCACTGCTCGGCGCCCTGCTGCCCGCCGACCCCGCCGACCTGTGGTCGACCGGGCCGGACCTGGAGGGCGCGGGCCGGGTGTGGGCCGAGCGGCTCGGCTCCGTCGTCCGGGTGCCCGAGGAACTCTCGGCGGACCTCGCCGGACTGCCCGCCGCCTCCGCCGGGGTGGTCCTCAACCCCGGGCGCACCCGCTGGATCAGCCGGACCACGGCCCTGCGCCCCGACAAGGACGGCAGCTGGGTCCCGGACGACCCGTCCGCCCTGCCCAGCCACTACGACCTGGGCAGCGCCGTGGCCGCCCTGGCCTCGCTCGCCTACGCCCTCCCCTACGGGCACCCCCTGCGCCCCGTTCTCCCGGAGAGCCTCGCCGCGCTGCGCCGCCGGTTCGCCGACCCGGAGCTGGTGCTCCCGCTCGGCGTGGAGTGGACGGAGAAGGGCGGCCCCACGGCCGTGGAGGTGCGCAAGGCGTACGGGCTCGCGGAGACCGGAGGCGCCGACGCGCAGGGCCAGATCCGCGTCGGCGAGGCGCTGGTGCTGCGGCCCTGGCACGGGGACAGCGAGATCACCCTGGTCCGCCCCGCGGGCCTGACCGGGCCGGACGACTCCGTGTTCGGCCTCCTGGAAGGGCTCGTCGGACCCCAGCGCGGCGCGGGACTGGGGTGGTTGCGGGCACTCCTCGGCGACGTCCTCGCCCGGGCCGTCGCCGCCGACGGCCCCGCCGGGTACGCCCAGGACCCCATGGTCAGCGTGCCGGACCTGGTCACGGAGGTCGCCGCGGCCCACGACCTGGGCGAGGACGCGGCGGCGCTCTACCTCCAGCTGCTCGCCCTGCCCGACCCGACGGACCGCAACTGCGCCCGCTGGACCGGCTGGAAGCCCGCCCGGCTGAAGAAGGCCCGCGTGGAACTGGCGGCGACCGGCCTGGTCGTCGAGGCCAAGCGGCCGCGCGCCGGGCGCGCCCTCTTCCTGCCCGGAGGCTGGCGCGACCTCAAGGGCGCCGCGCTGCCGGTGGAGAGCTGGAAGGAGGGCCTGTACGCGATACCCGAGCGGATGCGTACCGTGCCGCACCTCCCGCTGCCCGAACTGTTCGCCCGCGCCTGGGAACGGGTCCGCGCCGGCGACGCACCGGCGTACGAGGAGCTGATCACGCGGAGGGGACGCCGCCGATGACGACCCCGCGACTGGCCGGGGGCACATGCCGACCGGCCGGGAGAACCAGGTCGGCCAGACGCCGGCCGACCGGAAGGACCGGGCCACTCCGACGCCCGCCGACCGAAAGTACCAGGCCGGCCACACGCCCACCGGCTGGAAGCACCAGGCCACGCGCACGCTTACCGACCGGAAGCACCGGGCCAGCCACACGCCCGCCAGCCGGAGGCACCAGGCCATTCCCACGCCCGCCGACCGGAAGCCCCACGCCAGCCACACGCCCACGGACCGGAAGAATCGCCGCCGATGACCTCCACCCTGCCCTCCGCCCCGGCCCGCCAGATCGTCCCGCCCGAGGATCTGCACGCCACCGAGCTGGCGTTCCTCGCCGCGTACGACGACGGGCCGCGTCCGCCCGCCTGGCACCTCACGCCCCGGGCCGTCGTCACGTTCGTCATGGGCAGCGGCGGCCAGGCACTGAAGCTGCCCGACACCGCCGAGGTACCGGACGGCGTGCCGCGGCGCCTGACGGTGCCGGCCAAATTCGTCGGCGAGCGGGCGCTGGTCGAGCGGTGTGTCGTCACGCTCGCGGGAGAGCGCGGGCTGCTGCTGGTCGGCGAGCCCGGCACCGCCAAGTCCATGCTGTCCGAGCTGCTGTCGGCCGCCGTGTGCGGCACCAGCGGCCTGGTCGTGCAGGGCACCGCGGGCACCACCGAGGACCAGCTCAAGTACGGCTGGAACTACGCCCTGTTGCTGGCCCAGGGCCCCAGTCGGCAGGCGCTGGTGCCCTCGCCGGTGCTCACCGCCATGTCGCGGGGCGCCATCGCCCGGGTGGAGGAGGTCACCCGCTGTCTGCCGGAGGTGCAGGACGCGCTGGTCTCCCTGCTCTCCGAGCGGCGTATCGCCGTACCCGAACTGGCGGGCGGCGAGGATGCGTTGGCGCATGCCGCGCCCGGCTTCAACCTCATCGCCACCGCCAACCTGCGCGACCGGGGCGTCTCGGAGATGTCCGCCGCGCTCAAGCGCCGCTTCAACTTCGAGACGGTCGGACCGATCGCGGACCTCGACGCCGAGACCGCGCTGGTGCGCAGTCAGGCGCGGGCGTCCGTGGAGCGGGCGGGTGCCGCCTTCCAGGTCGACGACGCGGTGCTGGAGGCCCTGGTGACCGCCTTCCGGGACCTGCGGGAGGGCCGGTCGGCGGAGGGCTGGGAGGTGGAGCGGCCGTCCACCGTGATGAGCACCGCGGAGGCGGTGTCGGTGGCGGGCGCGCTGGGTCTCGCGGCGGCGTACTTCCCGGGCGACCGCGATGTTCTCGGGCTCCTGCCGGGTCATCTGCTCGGGGTGGTCCGCAAGGACGACCCCGCCGACGCGGCCCGGCTGCGCGGCTACTGGGACGGCCCGGTCCGACGGCGCGCCGAGCAGGGCTCCGCCACCTGGCGCACCCTGTGGGACCTGCGCACGGTGCTGGAGGGCTGACGGTCATGCCCCTCTCCCCCGACGAGGCCGTGGCGGCCCTGACCGATCCGGCGGGGCCGTACCTCATCGGCGTACGGCACCACGCGCCGTCCCTGGCAGCGGCGGTGCCCGCCCTGCTGGACGCGGCGAAGCCGGACGTGGTGCTCGTCGAGCTCCCCGCCGAGATGCAGGAGTGGCTGCCGTGGCTGGGCCACGAGGAGACCCGCGCCCCGGTCGCCCTAGCGGCAGCGCCGCCGGACGGGGGCGGCGGACCGGCGTTCTACCCGTTCGCCGACTTCTCCCCCGAGCTGGCCGCGATCCGCTGGGCGGCTCGGCGGGGGATCCCGGTCCTGGCCTGCGACCTGCCTCTGGCCGACCGGGCATGGGGAGCGGGACAAGCCGCGCTGCGCCCGGCGTCCGCCGGTCCGGGCGGGCGCGGTTCGGCGGGACCGGCGTCCATCGACCCAGGCAGGCGCGGTGCGGTCGGGTCGGCGCCCATCGGTCCGGGGGGACACGATGCGGCGGGGCCGACGGGCGTTGGCCCCGGGGGGTCCGATACGGCGGGAGCCGTGCCCGTCCGCCCCGAGGGGAGCGGTGCGGTCGGGCCTGCGCCTGTCGACCCCGAGGGGCGCGGTTCGGAAGGATCCGCGTCCGTTCGCCCCGAGGGGCGCGGGCCGGTGGGACCGGCCTCCGGCGGCCCCGAGGGGCGCGATACGGCGGGACCCGCGTCCGTTCGCCCCGAAGGGCGCGGGCCGGTGGGACCGGCCTCCGGCGGCCCCGAGGGGCGCGATACGGCGGGACCGGTCTCCGTCGGTCCGGAGTCGGTGGGGTCGGCGGGGTCGGTGGGTGTCGGGCCTGGGATTGCCGATGCGTTGCGGGCCCGGCTCACCGGGCGTTCGGGGGACGATCTGTGGGACCGGCTCGTGGAGGCCACGGCGCCGGGCTCGCCGCCGGAGGCGCTGCGGCGGGCGGCGCTGCTGACGGGATGGGCGCTGCGCGAGGACGCGGCGGCCTCGGGGGGCGTGCCCGAGCTGGATCTGCGGCGCGAGCGGTGGATGCGGGCACGGCTGGCGGCGGCGACCGCCGACGGGGCGCGGGCCGCGCTGGTCGTCGGCGCGTTCCATGCCCCGGCACTGACCGCGGGCGAGCCCGCCCCGGAGCTGGACGCGCCCGCGGCGGGCGGGAGTTGGATCACCTCTCTCATCCCGTACACCTACGCCCTGCTGGACGAACGGTCCGGCTACCCGGCCGGTATCCGCGACCCGGAGTGGCAGCACCTGGTGCTGCGCGCGGCCGGGGACCCCGCCGCGCTGGAGGAGGCGCTGACCCGCGCGGCGGTGGAGGTGTGTGCCGCGTTGCGGTCGCTGGGGCATCCGTCGGGGCCCGCCGACGCGCGGGAGATCAGTCGGCTGGCCGGTGATCTGGCTCGGCTGCGGGGGCTGCCCGCGGCAGGGCGCGGCGAGTTGGCGGAGGCGGTGCAGACGGTGCTCGCGCAAGGCGAGCCGTACGGCCGGGGCAGGGCCGTCGCCCTGGCGATGGAGCGCGTCCTCGTCGGGACCCGTACCGGCCGGCCCGCGCCCGGCGCACCGCGCAGCGGCCTCGCTCCGGCGGTGGAGTCGGAGGTGGCCGCGCTCGGACTGCCCGGCCCGGGCCACGGCAGCGCCCCGCGTGATCTGCGGCTGGATCCGCTGCGGTCGGATCTGGACCGCCGACGCGAGGTGCTGCTGCGGCGGCTGACGGTGTGCGGGGTGCCGTACGGGCGGGCCCAGGAGGTGGCCGGGGCGGGCGGGGCCGAGGCGCTCACCTCGCGGTGGGAGGTGCGCTGGACTCCCGCCACGGCGGCGATGCTGACCGCGGCGGGCGTACGCGGGGTCACGGCGGCGCAGGCCGCCGAGGGTGTGCTGCGCGAGCGTCGGCGCACGGAGCGGGACGAGGGCGGCAGTACGGCCGAGCAGACGCTGCGGGGGCTGCGGGAGGCGGCGGAGTGCGGACTGCCCGCCCTCGCGGACGAACGGCTGGCCGATGTCGCCGACGTGCTGCCCCACTCCGGCACCCTCCCCGAACTCCTCGCCGCCCTCGCCCTGTCGGACCGGCTGCGCGCCGGTCACATCCCGGGGCTCGGCGCCGACGAGGACCGTACGGCGAGGGCCGCCGCCGTGGCCGAGCTGCTGACGTCCGCCGCGGTGCGACAGGTGGACGGGCTCACCGGTTCCGAGGACCCGGCGGACGCCCACGCCCTGCTCGAACTGGCCCACCGTGCCGACGAGTTGGGCGGCATCCGGCTCGCCGACGCGCTGGCCCGGCTGGCCGCCGACGGTTCGCCGCTGATGCGGGGCGCCGCAGGGGCCGTACGGGTGCTGCTCGGACACGAGGCGCCCGGCACGCTGGGCGGCCGTATCGCCTCCTGGGTCGACTCGGCGACCGGGCCGGAGTCCCGGTCTGATCTCACCGCGCGCCTCACGGGCGTACTGACCGCGGCCGGACCGCTCCTGGAGTCGGCCTCGGCCGCGCTGGAGCCGCTGCTGAGCCGGGTGGTGGAGGTGTCCGACCGGGCGTTCCTCGACCGCCTGCCCGCGCTGCGGGGCGGGTTCGACACGCTCAGCCCGGCGGCGCGTGAACGCCTGCTGTCCGCCGTCGAGGAGCGGCTGGGCGGCACGGCAGACGTGACCGACATCGGTGCGGTGGAGCCCGCCGCGCTCGCCGCCTGGACCCGCGCGGATCTGGTGGCCCGGGCGGGGCTGGAGGGGCTGGGGCTGCTGCCGGCACCGCGAGCCCTCCCGGCGGCGTCGGCTGCCCTTCCGGCGGTGGTTGCCGCTCCGGCGGCGTCGGCTGCCCCTCCGGCGGCGGCACGATCAGTCCCGGTGGCGGCACGATCCATCCAGGTGGCGCCACAATCACACCCGGTGGCGCCACTAGCCCTTCCGGCGGCGCCCGAAGAGCCCGGGACCGCTCCGGTCCTGGAGGATGACCGCCTCTCCCCCGCCGACCGCTGGCGGCTCGTGCTGGGCCGGCGCACCGATCAACTGCCGCGTTCCGCCGCCGGTTTGGCGACCGCGCTGGACGAGTTGTACGGCACCGGGCGCGGTGAGGGCAGTCGAGGCGGGCTGCCCGGCGCGGGCGGCCGTGGCGGCGGTCGGGAGGCCCCCTATCCCGGGGTGCGGGAGTGGTCCGAGGAACTGGCGGCGCTGTTCGGGCCGGGGATCCGGGAGGAGGTGCTGGCGGCAGCGGCGGCGTCGGGGCGGACCGATGTGCTGGCCGATCTCGATCCGGAGCGTGCGCGGCCCTCGGTGGATCTGCTGCGGACGGTGCTGCGGCATGCGGGCGGACTGCCCGAGGCCCGGCTGGCCGCACTGCGCCCGCTCGTGCGGCGTCTGGTGGACGCGCTGACCCGGGAGCTGGCCACGCGGCTGCGACCGGCCCTGCACGGTACGGCTCTGCCGCGGCCGGGGCGGCGGCCGGGCGGGGGCCTGGACCTGCCGCGCACCCTGCGCGCCAACCTGGCGACGGCGCGGCGCGGCCCGGACGGGCGGATCGTGGTCGTCCCCGAGCGGCCGGTGTTCCGTACGCGGGCGAAGCGGGCCGCGGACTGGCGGCTGATCCTGGTCACGGACGTGTCGGGGTCGATGGAGGCGTCCACGGTGTGGGCCGCCCTCACCGCCTCCGTGCTGGCGGGAGTGCCGACGCTGTCCACGCACTTCCTCGCCTTCTCCACGGAGGTCATCGACCTCACCGGCCATGTCGACGACCCGCTGTCCTTGCTGCTGGAGGTCAGCGTGGGCGGCGGCACGCACATCGCCGCGGGGCTGCGGCACGCGCGGGAGCTGGTGACCGTGCCGTCGCGGACGCTCGTCGTGGTCGTCAGCGACTTCGAGGAGGGCTATCCGCTCGGCGGGCTGCTAGCCGAGGTGCGCGCCCTGGTCGGGGCCGGCTGCCAGGTGTTGGGCTGCGCGAGCCTCGACGACGCGGGCCGCCCCCGCTACTCCACCGGCGTGGCGGGACAGCTCGTCGCCGCGGGCATGCCGGTGGCCGCCCTCAGTCCGCTCGAACTCGCCCGCTGGGTAGGGGAGAAGATCGCATGAGCCCGGGCCTTCCGCCGGTCGCGCCGGATGTGACCGCAGAACTGGTCGAAGCGCTGTCGCCCCGGCTGCGCAAGCGGCTGGACGCGGGTGTCGCCAAGCTGGCCGGGCGTCCGGCCGTCGTGAACGGCGACACGGTACGCGTGGCCGTGGACGACGACACCGACCTCGAACTGCACGCGCCGGGCGGGGTGGTGAGCAGCGCGGACGCGATCCGGTGCGGGTGCCTGCTGGCGCCGGCCTGTCTGCACCGGGCCGCGATCGCATCGGCGGCACCTGTCGCGGACGCCCCGGCCCCGGACGACGCCGCGGAGCCGACGGCGACCACGGCAGCGCCACCGGATCCCGACCCGGCGGCGGCCACGCCAGCACCACCGGATCCCGACCCGACGACGGGCTCGGCAGGCCCGTCGAGTTCCGACCTCACAGAGGACACGGCACCCCCGCCGAACCCCGCCCCCACGACGACCACAGCAGCACCGCCAGATCCCCTCCCGACGTCGAACACCACAACGCCACCGGATCCCAACCCCACGACGACCCCGCCAGCCCCGCCGAACCCCGCCCCCGCGACGTCCACAGCACCACCACCGGAGCCCGACCCCACCGCAACCCCCGGCCAACTCACCGCCGTTCACGCCCTGCGCGCCGCGGCGGCCGCCGTGCTCGACGCCGGTACGGACGGCGCCGGGGCCGTCGTGCAGGCGGAGTTGCTGCGCGCGGCGCACACCGCGCGGCTCGCCGGGCTGCCCCGGGCCGCCGCGGCCGCGGTCGCCGTGGTCACCGGGCTGCGCGCGGCGCGCGGAGCGGATCCGTCGTACCGCCTCGCCGACCTCGTCACCGCGCTCCACGCCGTGCTGAGCGCCGCGCACCGCCTGCCGCGCGCCACCGGCCCCGAACTGGCGGCGCTGCGCGGCAGCGTGCGGCAGCCGTACACCCCGGACGGCTCCCTGCGGCTGTACGGCCTCTTCTCGGAGCCGGTCCTCACGGCGACCGGTTACGCGGGCGCCGTGACCTGGACCGCCGACGCGCAGGGCCGCCTGTACACGGTGTCCGACGTCGCGCCGGGCGGGGCGGGCCGCGCGGTCGGCGCCGCCGAGCGTGCCGTACGCATTGGAGACACCGCGCTGACGCACCGGGAGTTGTCCCGCGCGGGGCTCGCGGTGTCCGGGGCGACGGTGTCGCCGACCGGGCGGCTGGGCGCGGGCAAGGGGGTACGGGCGGTGCGCGCGGCCGGGGTGGCGTGGGACGGCGATCCGCTGCACCGGCTGTGGGCCGTGCCGGTTGCCGAGCAGGCGCTGCGGGCTCTGTCCGAGGACGGGCACGACCTGCTGTTCCTGGACATCACGCTGCTCGGCACGGTCCGTGAGGCGGCGGGTGACTGTCTGCTAGCCGACTGCGGCGGTCTGACGGTCCGTCTTGCCGCCGCCCATGACCATCCGGCGCTTCCCGACCGCGACAACCTGCGGCTGCTGGCCGCCGCGCCGGGCGCCCGGCTGCGCGTCGTGGCACGTCTCTCCCCCGCCCCGCACGCCCGCGCCTTCCTGCTGGGCACGGCCCACCCCGCCGACCCCGACGCCCGCGTGGACCTGGGTTTCGACCGCCTCCAGCACGCGGACCTGCCCGGCACCGCACCCACGGCTCCCGCACCGGCGGTTGCCGCATCCCCTCCCGATGAACCCCCGCTGCACCTGCTGCGCCGCCGAGTGCAACAGGCCGCCTCGGGGGGCCGCCGGGTGCTGGCGTTCCCCGGCGACAGCGCCTCCGACGCCCGGCGTCTGGGCCGCCTCGGTCTCGCCACCGCTGGGGACCTGCTGGAGGAGCTGCACGCGGCGGCCGCGGACCGGGATCGCGATGCCTTCGGCCGCCTGATCCCTGCCGACGCCGATCGTTTCGCCCGAGCCTGGCTGGGTGCGGCCCACTACACGGCCGAGGTGGAGCGGACGCTGTGCGCGGCGGCCTGGGGAGCGGAGCCGGGCCTGGCGTGAGGCGGCATCCCTCATACCGGTCCCAGCGTCGCTCCTACCGGTCCCGGCATTCCCTCACACCGGCCCCGGCATCCCTCCCCCGCCCTTGAGCCGTTCCAGGTCGGACGGCCGGACCTGGATGGCCAGCACCGCGATCAGCGCCGCGACCACGGTGAAGATCGCCGCTGTGATGAAGGCCGAGGAGACTCCGGCGGTGAGCACCTCGTCCGACCAGGGCGGCGGCAGCTCGCCGGTGCGCTCGAAGCGCAGGCGTTCGGCGGGGGTGGCCTGGGCGAGGTAGTCCGGTACCTGTTTGTCCGCCTCGTTCCTGCTCGCCGTGCCGAACATCGTGACCAGGATGGACAAGCCGAGCGAGCCGCCGACCTGCTGCGTGGCGTTGAGGAGCCCGGAGGCCGCGCCGGTCTCCCGGACCGAGACGTTGGACAGCGCCATCAGCGTGAGCGAGACGAACTCCATGCCCATGCCGAGGCTGAAGACGAGCATCGGTCCGAGGACGCTGCCGGCGTAGGTGGAGTTGACGTCGGTGAGGGTCAGCCAGCTCAGACCGGCCGCGGCCAGGATGGCGCCGACCACCATGAAGGGTTTGGGCCCGTACGTGGGCAGGAACTTGGACGCGAGACCGGCGCCGATCGCGATGACCGCGCTGACCGGCAGGAAGGCGAGCCCGGCCTGCAACGGGCTGAAGTCCAGCACGTTCTGCACGAAGAGGGTCAGGAAGAAGAACATGCCGAAGATCGCGGCGGCCAGGCACAGCATGATGCCGTAGGTGCCCGCGCGGTTGCGGTCGAGGAACATGTGCAGCGGCGTGATGGGCTGGGTGGACCGGCGTTCCACCAGGATGAACGCGGCGAGGAGGAGTACGGCCGCGGCGAACGAGGCCAGGGTCAGCGGGTCGCGCCAACCGTCCTGCGCGGCCCGGATGAAGCCGTACACCAGCAGCACCATGCCCGCGGTGGAGGTCAGGGCGCCGGTGATGTCGAAGTGGCCGGGGTGGCGTTCGGACTCCTTGATCCAGCGGGGTGTGGCGAGCGCGATGAGCAGTCCGATGGGGACGTTGACGAAGAGGACCCAGCGCCAGTTCAGCCACTCCACGAGCATGCCGCCGGCCAGCAAGCCGATCGCGCCACCGCCCGCCGAGACGGCGGCGAACACGCCGAACGCCCGGTTGCGTTCCGGGCCTTCGCGGAAGGTGGTGCTGATCAGGGCGAGGGAGGTCGGGGAGGCGATGGCGCCGCCGACGCCCTGGAGGGCACGTGCGGCCAGGAGTTGGGGCTCGTTCTGGGCGAACCCGCCGAGCAGGGAGGCGAACACGAAGAGCAGCACGCCGAAGATGAACACCCGCCGTCGGCCGAGGATGTCTCCTGCCCGGCCACCGAGGAGCAACAGGCCGCCGAAGGTCAGGGTGTAGGCGTTGACCACCCAGGACAGGCTGGTGGTGGAGAAGTCCAGGGAGCGCTGAATGTCCGGCAGCGCGATGTTCACGATGGTGATGTCCAGGACCACCATCAGCTGGCACGAGGCGATGACGAACAGGGCCATCGCGTTCCCGCCACCGCCGTTCTCCTTGGCGGTGGTCCGCGGGGATGTGGGCTGCGGGCTAGAGCTCATGTCGTGTCGCACTCTCGGGGCTTGCACCCTCGTGAGGGGTCGGTGAACGGCTCCGTCCACCGTCGGTCCACCGTTCGACCGTACGCCGGTGCCCGGGCGGTCACCACTCGATCAACCGCACCCCCTTGACGCTCGGGAGGGCCGTTGGCACACTCCCGGGCCATCGCAGAAAACGCTTGCTATGTCACGCGCCGTGTGTGAATCGATTCAATCACCGCGTATTCCACACCGCAGGTGACCAAGGCGCGTCCCCGCGCCCCCAACCCCCCATAGGAGAAGCCGAGATGGCACACCGAGCCGCAACAGCCCGCCGCAGGCGCGCCGTTGTCACCGCAGCCTGCGCCACCGCCCTGCTCACCGGCGCCGCCTTACTGTCCGAGCCCGCGACCGCGGCCGCACCGCAGCCGGCCGCGGCCTGCGGTGAGGGCACCTACCAGGCGGAGGCGGTGCTCAGCGGCAGCACCTGGACCGCCCGCCGCGGCAGTTCCGTGGTCTACACCGGCACGGACATGCGCGCGGCGATGCAGGCCGCCGTCAGCAGCCTGACGGCGGGCCGCACATCGAAGGAACGGGTCGTCGTACGCGGCTCGGGGTCGATCAGCGCCGGGTCCCGGGTCTCCCTGCCCAGCTACACGGTCCTCGACGTCTGCGGCACGATCAACGTCACCGGATCGGGCTCCGGCGACCAGGCCCCGGTCTACGCCCGGGGCGTCCGCGACATCGAGGTCCAGCATCTCAACGTCACCGGCGCACCGCTCTACGGCATCTTCATGCGCAACGTCCAGAACGTCGTGCTCGGCCAGATCGACATGCGCCTGTCGGCCGGGCTCGGGGTCCGCATCGACAACCGCGGCGACACCAGCCAGTGGACCCGCAACGTCCGCATCGACAGCGTGTACGTGTCCGGCGCGAGCAGCCACGCGGTGGAGACGTACGGCGTGGACGGCCTCACCGTCGGCACGGTCACCGCCCGCAACGTGGGCCACTCGGGCCTGCTCCTGAACCAGACGATCAACGCCACCGTCACCAGGGTCGACGCCGACGGCGCGGGCACCGGCACCGGTTACGCGGCCTTCCGCATGGCCAACCGCAATGGCCGGGTGGGCAGTTCGTATCCCACCAACATCCGGGTGGGCGAGGTGATCGCGCGCGGCGGCGGACGCGGGGTGTTCTGTGTGTCGGAGAGCGGCGGGGCGGTCATCGACCGGGTCAACCTGTCGAACACGGGCAACAACGCGATCCTGATCGAGAACTGCACCAACGTGAACATCGCCGCCCAGAGCGGCAGCGTCACCGGCGGCGGCGAGATCCGGCTCGCGGCCCGTTCGGAGTTCCCCAACAACTCCGACATCACCATCCAGAACCTCACGGTCACCAACTCGGCGATCAACGAGAACCCCTGCGGGACCAACACCACGTTCCGCAACAACACGCTCGTCAACAGCCGGCAGACCATCTGCTGAACCGCGAGGGGCGGACCGGCCGCAAGGCCCGTCCGCCCCCGTGCGGGTGTTCCCCGATCAGCAGGTGCGGCCCAGGTAGTACGCGCCGTCGATCTTGGAGGAGGAGCCCAGCCAGGTCTTGCCGGGGGCGACACACCGCTCGTAGTCGGGGGCCCAGGCGGCCTCGACCTTGATGACGACCCGGGAGCCGTCCGAGGTGCAGTGGTGGTAGTAGGCGTCGGAGCCGGTCTCGAAGAAGCCGCACGGGTCGGCGACGGCGGAACCGGCGGCCGTGGCGACCACGCCGAAGGAGGAGAGGACGAGGGCCGCGCTGCCGAGGGCGCCGGTCACGAATCGACGAACAGACAAGGAAAACTCCATGCGGTGAGGGACCGGGCCCCGGGCCGGCGGCCGATCCGATGATCAATGCCGAGCCAGGATCACCGCTTCCCGCCGCCGAGTTGATCAAGTGGTGGTCCTCTTCACCCGGCGTATCGATTTGTCGTTGCGCCGATCGGTTGACGAGGACTCAAGGCGGCCCAGAGGTTGTCGATCCTGCGCCCGCGCCATACCCCATCGATGTCACAGAACTATGGCGCCCGGTGTCCTGTGGGGGACGCAGTCGTCAGCGGAGGGGACCACGCATGGCAGGCACGACACAGGCGGGCGACTCGGCCACGAGGGCGTTCGTCGCGCACCGCAATCTGCTCTTCACCGTGGCCTACGAGCTGCTCGGCTCGGCCGCCGACGCCGAGGACGTTCTCCAGGAGACCTGGCTGCGCTGGGCGGGCGTCGACCTGGCCGCCGTACAGAATCAGCGCGCGTACCTCGTACGGATCGCCACCCGCCAGGCTCTCGTCCGGCTGCGCACCCTGGAGCGCCGCAGGGAGACCTACGTCGGCCCCTGGCTGCCCGAGCCGCTGCTGACGGCGCCGGACGTGGCGGAGGACGTGGAGCTGGCCGACAGCGTCTCGATGGCGATGCTGCTGGTGCTGGAGACGCTCACGCCGACCGAGCGGGCGGTGTTCGTGCTGCGGGAGGTGTTCGCCCTCGACTACGACGAGATCGCCGAGGCCGTGGAGAAGAAGCCGGCGGCGGTACGGCAGATCGCCCACCGGGCCCGGTCGCATGTCGCCGCGCGCCGCCCGCGCGGAGAGGTCTCGGCGGCGGAGTCCAAGGCCGTGCTCGGGGCCTTCCGACGCGCTGTGGAGACAGGGGACTTGCAGGGCCTGCTCGACATCCTCGCGCCGGATGTCGTGTTCCTGGGCGACGGCGGCGGGGTCGCCCAGGCCGCGCTGTCGCCGATCGTGGGCGCCGGGAGCGTGGCGGCACTCCTGGCCGCGTCCCGGCTGGCCTCGGTGGCCCCGCTGGAGCCGGCCCTGGTCAACGGCTCCCCCGCGCTGGTCCTGCGCCTTCACGGGGAGGTCGACACGGTGCTGGCGGTCCGCATCGACGAGGGCCTCATCTCGGGCCTGTACGCGGTCCGCAACCCTGAGAAGCTGGCGCGGATGGGGCGGGAGACGGAGCTGCGGCGCCGGGTGAGCACGTACTGAGGGCGTTGCGCCGGAGCGTGGCGGACACTCCGGCGGTCACATGCCGATGAAGCTCACCGTCTCCGTCATCTCCGCGCGCCCCGTGCGCAGCGCCGGCACGCCTTCCTTCTCGAATCCCACCGCGACCCCGCAGAAGAGCACGAGCCCGTCGTCCGCCCCGACCGCCCGGCTCACGGTCCTGCGGTACATCGTCCACATCACCTGGGGGCAGCTGTGCAGCCCCTCCGCCCTCAGCAGCAGCATGACCGTCTGGAGGTACATCCCCGCGTCCCCCCACTGTCCGGGCCCCATCGCCCGGTCGAGGTAGCAGAACAGGACGACCGGCGCCCCGAACGCCTCCGAGTTCAGGGCGGCGATCTTCCTGGGGCGGTTGGGGTCGTCGCGCTCGATGCCCAGCGCCGCGTACCGCTGGGCGGCCGCGGCGGAGAAGCGGTCCGGATACGGCGAGGCCAGTCCCGCCGGATACATCGGGTACTCCCGCTCGTCACCCGGGTCACCGGCCAGGGCCCTGGCCGTCGCGTGGCGCTTCAGCTCGGCCAGGGGGTCGCCGGTGACGACGTACAGGTGCCACGGCTGGAGGTTCCCGCTGGACGGGGCCCGGGTCGCCGCCGTCAGCACCCGCTCCAGCACCTCTCGGCGTACCGGCTCGGCGCTGAACGCCCGTACGGCCCGGCGGCTGTCCACGGCCTCGTACACATCCACGTCTTCTCGCCCTTTCCCCCGCACCGGAGCCGCGACAGCGGAAACCGCGTTGCCCCGGACCGTGGCGATCACTAAGGTCCTTCGGGTGACTGCCGGGTCGGCCATGGGCCATGCACGAGTGAGCGTCCCGGCCTCGGCGTGAGCCCGAGGCGGGCCAGAGCCCCGCCCTCCCCTCCGCGTCCTCCCGTAGGCGCCCGCACGCGGCGCCCGACCCAGCGGATACCGAGACCCGGAGAAACCCACCACACATGCCGAACGAACAGCAGCACCCGCACGCTCCCGAACTGCCTACGACATCCGTCCAGTTGAACCACACCGCCGTCTACGCCACCGACCGGCAGCTGTCCGCCGAGTTCCTGGCCGCCATCCTGGGCCTTGAGGTCGGCGCCCCCTTCGGGCCGTTCCTCCCCGTCGACCTCGGCAATGGCGTCACGCTCGACTACTACGAGATGCGTACCGAGCCGATCCAGCCGCAGCACTACGCGTTCCTCGTGCCCGACGAGCAGTTCGACGGCATGATCGCCCGCCTGGAGACCGTCGGGGTCACCTACTACGCCGACCCCAGTCACACCGAACCCGGCCGGATCAACCGCCTGTTCGGCGGTCGCGGCGCCTACTTCGACGACCCGGACGGCCACAACATGGAGATCATCACCCGGCCCTACGCCCGCCCCTAGCCGGCACTCCTCGCCTGGCCCTGCTCCTCCGGCCCCCACACCTGGAGCAGGGCCAGGCACTTGTCGTGGCGCAGCAGGTGAACAGGAACTCGTCGACGCCGTCGAGCACCACCCCCTTACTTGCACACCCATGGGCAATAACCTAATCTGCACATGAGTGAGCAATTAACTGCCGCCGTGCCATAGGCGCACCCCCGCCTTCCGCCCCTCCCTGAATCTCAGGACGTTCCATGCCGCTCTTCGCGAACACCCCCGTCGAGAAAATGCCCGGCCCCTACCCCCGCCGCTGGTGGGCCCTGCTCGTGCTCTGCCTCAGCCTGCTGGTCGTCGTCATGGCGAACACCTCGCTGATCGTGGCCGCGCCCGACATGACGAGGGACCTCGGGCTGTCCAGCAGTGACCTGCAGTGGGTCATCGACGGCTACACCGTCCCGTACGCCGCGCTGATGCTGGTCCTGGGGGCCCTGGGCGACAAGTACAGCCGGCGCGGCGCGCTCGTCAGCGGGCTGTTGATCTTCGCGGGCGGGTCGGTGATGGGCAGCGTGGTCGACGAGACCGAGCTGGTCATCGCGGCCCGCGCCATCATGGGCGTCGGCGCCGCCGTGGTCATGCCGGCCACGCTCTCCCTGCTGGTCGCCATCTTCCCCAGGGGCGAGCGGGTGCGGGCCATCACCGCCTGGACCGCCACCTCCGGCCTCGCCATCGCCGCGGGCCCGCTGCTGGCCGGCCGGCTGCTGGAGGACCACGCCTGGGGCTCGACGTTCCTGATCAACGTGCCCATCGTCCTCGTCGGCGTGGTCGGCGCGCTGGTCCTCGTCCCGCCGTCCAAGGCACAGGGCATGGGGCGGATCGACTACGTCGGCGGTCTGCTCTCCATCGCCTCCGTCGCCGCGCTCGTCTACGCGATCATCGAGGGCCCGCACTTCGGCTGGGGCGCCGGACCGGTCACCGCGGCCGTGGTCGCCGGCGCCGGTCTGCTCGCGTTCGTCGGGTGGGAGCTGCGCCATCCGCACCCGATGCTGGACGTGCGCAAGTTCCTCCAGCGGCCCTTCAGCGGCTCGATGATCGCGGTGCTGTTCTTCTTCTTCGGCACCTTCGGCTCGATCTACTACTCCACCCAGTTCCTGCAGTTCGTCCTCGGCTACGACGCCCTGGAGACCGGTCTCCGGCTGACGCCGCTGGCCGGGGCCGTGTTCGTCGGCGCCGCCGTCACCGGCAGGCTGTCGCCCAGGCTCGGGGTGAAGGCGATGGTCGGGACCGGGATGGTGCTCGGCGCGGTGGCCGTCTTCCTGCTCACCCTGGTCGACGCCGGCTCGGGGTACTCCGCCTTCCTGCCGACCATGCTGCTGCTCGGTTTCGCGATCGGCCTCAGCGTCTCCCCCGCCACCGACACGATCATGGGCTCCTTCCCCGAGTCGGAGCTGGGCGTCGGCGGCGGCGCCAACGACACCTCGCTGGAACTCGGCGGTTCCCTCGGCATCGCGCTGCTGGGCTCGCTGCTCAGCACGTCCTACCAGGACAGGCTGACCGACCTGGTCGGCGGACAGTTGCCGGCCGAGGTCCTGCACACCGCCCAGGAGTCGGCGGGCGGTGGCCTCGCCGTCGCCGAGGAGATCGCCGAGGACCCGGCCGGCGGCGCCCAGCAGGCCCAGGCCCTGGTCGACGCGGTGCACGAGGCGTTCGCCCACGGGGTCGCGTACACCAGCCTCGTCGGCGGCATCGTCATGGCCGCCGGTGCCGTGCTCGTCCTGCTCGTCCTGCCGGGCAACCGCGCCATGAAGCAGCACCAGGAGCAGTCGCCCGAGCCGCGGGAGGAGCGGGTGAGCGCTAGCGGGTCACCACGGTGAGCACCGGGTAGATCCTCGGCGTCGCTTCGGGGATGCCGAGTTCCTGGAGGATGGGCCCGAGGGTCTCCCCGAACTCCCGGAACGCCTCCTCGGACTCCCATACGTCGACCACGAGCCAGCCGTCGGAGGTGGGGGCGGCGGTGTGCGAGACGAGGCCGGCCACCGGCCAGTCCGAGGGGCTCGTCAGGGGGCCGGGGCGGCCGGTCAGCCGCTCCACGCTCTGCTCGTACTGGGCCTGGGTCATCCCCGGCAGTTCGTGGACCACGACGACGGACATGGGGTGCTCCTCACAGGGCGGTACAGGGTCCGGCCCAGTCGACCACCCCGCCGCGTCAGGGGCGCGTCGGCCTGAGCCGTACGGAGCACACGGGGCAGGCCGCAGGTGGGACCGTCGGGTCAGTCGTCGGCGCCGGCCGTGCGGACCGCCGTCGGCGCGATCTCGGCGACCACCCCGCTCGCCCGCTCCTGCGGCACCCCGGCGGCGATCAGCGTGGCGAGGGCGGTCCTGGCGCCGTCGTCCTCCAGCGCCCCGGTGTTGACCTCCTCCAGCAGCGCGACGTGCATGGCCTCGAGACCGGCGCTCAGCACGGCGGGCGGCAGATGGGTGTGGAAGACACCGTCCCGCTGGCCCCTTTCCAGGATGGCGGTGACCTCGGAGCGGGCCGGGGACAGGATCTCCGTGACGCGCTCGATGCCGAGGTCGCGCCGGGCGAGCGCCAGGAGCATCCGGTAGCGGTCGCCGACGGGCCACATGGTGAGGACGAAGTGTGCGAGCGCCCGGTCGGCCGGTTCGGCGGGCCTGACCGCCTCGGCCAGCGCGGCGCGCAGCGACTCGGACGCCTCCTCGGCGAGCGCCTCCAGCAGCGCCGGGCGCCCAGGGAAGTGACCGAAGAGCGTGCGCCGTACGACGCCGGAGGCCCGCGCCAGTTCCTCCAGCGTGATGTCGGGATTGCGGCCGAGCTCCTGGCGGGCGGTGGCCAGGATGCGCGCCCGGTTGGACCGCGCGTTGCGTCGCTGCGGCACGCGGGCCACGGGCTTGGTCACGGGGAACCTCGGTGAAGCGGTACGGGGGGGACGACGGGGGTCCGGAGGCGGTCGTCTTCATTCTGGCACGACGGGTGCTCCCCGCCCGGCCGTTGGCCGGCGAGGGTGCGCGGGCCGTCGTGCTCATCCTCCGTCCGCCTCCGCGGGCGCCGAGGACAGCGGGACCGGGGTGAACATGGGCGGCTCCTCCTCGGGCGTGAGCGCGGTGGGGCCGTACACCCAGTCGGTGAAGGAGTAGTCGTACGTGTCCCGCTCCCGCATGATCGCGTTGCGCCGGCGCCGGGGCTCGCCGTCGAGGTGCCACAGCTCGCCCCAGGCACGGGCCGTGGTCTGCACCCGTTGGCAGTGCGGCACGCGAACCGCCTCGTAGGCCGCGAGGGCCGCGTCCCAGTCCGGGTGCCGGGCATGGTGCTCGGCCAGTACCCAGCCGTCCTCGATCGCCATGATCGCGCCCTGCGCCAGGTACTGGAGGGGCGGGTGGGCGGCGTCACCGAGCAGGGCGATCCGGCCGTGCACCCAGGTGTCCACGGGGTCGCGGTCGAGCATCTGCCACCGACGGTCCCGCCACATCAGCGGGATGCCCTTGCGTACGGTGTCGCAGGTGGCCTCGAAGGCCGCGTCCAGCTCGTCGGGGGTGCCCCAGTCGGCCTGTCCGGCCAGGGCCTTGGGCGACTCGAAGACGGCGACCTGGTTGAACATGTCGCCGCCGCGCAGGGCGTATTGGACGAAGTGGCAGCGGGGGCCGACATGGACGGTGACGTCCTTCTCGGCGATGCCGTTCTCCCGGACCTGCCCGATCGGGACGGCGGCACGGTAGGCGACGTAGTGGGAGCTGACGACGTCGTCGCCGACGAGCAGGCGGCGGGCCGTGGAGTGCAGCCCGTCGGCCGCGACGACCAGCGGGGCGGACTCGGTCCGGCCGTCCTCCAGCACGGCCCGGGCCCCGCCGGGAGTGTTGTCGTAGCCGATGACGGTCCGGTCGGTCAGCAGCTCGACACCGGCGCGTTCGCAGGCGCGCAGGAAGATGCCGTGCAGATCGCTGCGGTGGATGACCATGTACGGGAAGCCGTACCGGCGTTCGAGGTCGCGCAGGTCCAGCCGGGTCAGCTCCCGGCCGTCGAGCGCGTCGCGCATCACCATGTGCTCGGGGAGGACGCCGAGCGTCTTGGCCTCCTCCAGCAGGCCGTACTCGGCGAGGATGCGGGTGCAGTTGGGTGCGATCTGGAGGCCCGCGCCCACCTCGCCGAACTCCTCGGCGCGTTCGAGGACGCGCACCCGCAGTCCCTGGCGGGCCAGGGCGAAGGCGGCACCGAGGCCGCCGATCCCGCCGCCGACGATGAGGACGTCGGGGCCGCAGGGAGGGTTCATGATCTGCCCTACCTTTCTAGTGGGTTCGAAATGATCATTCGTAAGATCAGTGGGACCCAGGGGCTCTGGGCATGGCTGATGATTGGGCGACCGTCAGATG
>NZ_JBSFVG010000010.1:0-303731 GCF_053592195.1 Streptomyces sp. NPDC002776
GTTGAGTTCTCAAGGAACGGTCGCTTCCTTTGTACTCACCCTCTCGGGCTTTCCTCCGGGCTTCCCTTCGGTCTTGCGTTTCCGACTCTATCAGATCCTTTTCCGATCCGATTTCCTCGGTGCTTTCCAGGTTTCCGCTTTCGCGTTTCCCTTTCCGGCGGATCCGACTTTATCAGAAGTTCTGAGTCGGATTTCCCGCCCCCTGCGGGGACTGGTTCCGACGCACGAAGTGGTCGGGTTCCCGGTCAGGCGGAGCCGTAAACGTACTGGAGCGGGGCGCCTCGATGCAAATCGAGGCGCCCCGCTCCGGGTTCACGCGTCAGAGAGCCGACGGTCCGTCAGACCTCCACCACGACAGGGAGGATCATCGGCCTGCGGCGATAGGTGTCGGAGACCCACTTGCCCAGGGTGCGGCGGATCAGCTGCTGGAGCTGGTGGGGCTCGACGACGCCGTCCTGAGCCGACCGCTCCAGCACCTCCGTGATCCTCGGGATGACATCCCCGAAGGCGGAGTCATCGATGCCGGAGCCGCGGGCCTGGATGTGCGGTCCGCCCGTGATCTTGCCGGTGGAGGAGTCCACGACCACGAAGACCGAGATGATGCCCTCGTCGCCGAGGATCTTGCGGTCCTTCAGCGCCGGCTCGCCCACGTCACCGACGGAGAGGCCGTCGACGTAGACGTAACCCGCCTGGACCTTGCCGGAGATCTTGGCCTTGCCCTCGATGAGGTCGACGGCCACGCCGTCCTCGGCGATGACGATCCGGTCGTGCGGGACGCCGGTCATGGCGCCCAGCTCGGCGTTGGCGCGCAGGTGGCGCCATTCGCCGTGGACCGGCATCAGGTTCCGCGGACGGCAGATGTTGTAGAAGTACAGGAGCTCACCCGCGGACGCGTGGCCCGAGACGTGCACCTTGGCGTTGCCCTTGTGGACGACGTTGGCTCCCCAGCGGGTCAGGCCGTTGATGACGCGGTAGACAGCGTTCTCGTTGCCGGGGATCAGCGACGACGCCAGGATCACCGTGTCGCCGTCGACGATGCGGATCTGGTGGTCGCGGTTGGCCATGCGGGACAGGGCGGCCATCGGTTCGCCCTGGGAGCCCGTGCAGACCAGCACGATCTCGCTCTCGGGCAGGTCGTCCAGCGTCCTGACGTCCACCACCAGGCCCGGCGGGACCTTCAGATACCCCAGGTCGCGGGCGATACCCATGTTGCGGACCATCGAGCGGCCGACGAAGGCGACCCGGCGGCCGTGTTCGTGAGCGGCGTCCAGGATCTGCTGGATGCGGTGGACGTGGCTGGCGAAGCTCGCCACGATGATCCGCTTGCGGGCCCCGGCGAAGACCTGGCGCAGGACGTTGGAGATCTCGCGCTCCGGCGGAACGAACCCCGGGACCTCGGCGTTCGTCGAGTCACTGAGGAGAAGGTCGATGCCCTCTTCGCTCAGGCGTGCGAACGCGTGCAGGTCCGTGAGCCGGTTGTCCAGCGGGAGCTGGTCCATTTTGAAGTCGCCCGTGTGGACCACCATGCCCGCGGGGGTGCGGATGGCGACGGCCAGGGCGTCGGGGATGGAGTGGTTGACGGCGACGAACTCGCAGTCGAAGGGGCCGATGCGCTCGCGGTTCCCCTCCGCCACCTCGAGGGTGTACGGGCGGATGCGGTGCTCCTGGAGCTTGGCCTCGATGAGCGCGAGGGTCAGCTTGGAGCCGATCAGCGGGATGTCCGGCTTCTCGCGGAGCAGGAAGGGGACGCCGCCGATGTGGTCCTCGTGGCCGTGGGTGAGGACGATGCCCTCGATGTCGTCGAGGCGGTCCCTGATGGATGAGAAGTCCGGCAGGATCAGGTCGATTCCGGGCTGCTCCTCCTCGGGGAAGAGCACTCCGCAGTCGACGATCAGCAGGCGGCCGCCGTATTCGAAGACCGTCATGTTCCGGCCGATTTCACCGAGGCCGCCGAGCGGGGTGACCCGCAGGCCGCCTTCGGGGAGCGGCGGGGGCGGGCTGAGTTCAGGATGCGGATGACTCAAAAGACTCTCCTCAACCACGCGCGCCACGTACCGGTAGGGCACGTGGCGCGCATGACGTTCGTGCAGAAGCAGTTGTCGTTGTGGTGCAGGCACCGGTGGCCTGCCTATTCAGTTGTGAAGTCGGTGCGCGCGGTCGGGCCGCGCGAAGTCTCGTGCTAGAGCTCTACCCCACCCGCGGCAAGATCGATCTTGAGCTGTTCGATTTCCTCGGGCGAGCATTCGACCATCGGGGCGCGCAACGGTCCGGCGGGCAGGCCCTGGAGGGTGAGCGCGGCCTTGGTGGTCATGACGCCCTGGGTGCGGAACATGCCCGTGTAGACGGGCAGCAGCTTCTGGTGGATCTCGGTCGCCTTCTGGACGTCACCGCTGGTGTACGCGTCGACGAGGGCGCGCAGCTCCGGGGTGACGACATGGCCGACGACGGAGACGAAGCCGACCGCGCCCACGGAGAGGAGCGGCAGGTTCAGCATGTCGTCGCCGGAATACCAGGCGAGGCTGGAGCGGGCGATGGCCCAGCTGGCGCGGCCGAGGTCGCCCTTGGCGTCCTTGTTGGCGACGATCCGGGGGTGCTCGGCGAGCCGGACGAGTGTCTCGGTGCTGATCGGGACGCCGCTGCGGCCGGGGATGTCGTAGAGCATGACCGGCAGCTCGGTGGCGTCGGCGATGGTCCGGAAGTGCCGGTACAGGCCCTCCTGCGGGGGCTTGTTGTAGTACGGCGTGACGATCAGCAGGCCGTGGGCGCCGGTCTTCTCGGCCTGGCGGGCGAGCTCCATGCTGTGGTGGGTGTCGTTGGTGCCGACTCCGGCCACGATGTGGGCGCGGTCGCCCACCGCCTCCAGTACGGCTCGTACGAGATCCGCTTTCTCCGCGTCGCTGGTGGTGGGGGACTCGCCTGTGGTGCCGTTGATGATCAGGCCGTCGTTGCCTGCGTCCACCAGGTGCGAGGCGAGCCGCTGCGCGCCGTCGAGGTCGAGTGCGCCGTCCGCCGTGAAGGGCGTGACCATAGCGGTGAGGACCCGCCCGAAGGGGGTCTGCGGAGTGGAGGTCGGAGCCATGGGTTACACGCTACTCGTTGCTCAAGGCGCGGTCTGCCCTAGGGGTGCGGGGAAAGTCCTGACAAAGAAGGAGCCCGGCACTGCCTGCTCGGGGGTTCAAGCAGTGCCGGGTCCGTTTGATCAGGCTAGATGAACTTCGCTAAATGCCGCAATCCGGACACCTCATGAGGCTGACCCGTACATCTGTGCCCGACCGGGAACTCGGATGCGCTACGGCGCCACACGTCCGTTCGCATTGAAGGCGGCGTAGGTGAGCGGCATGAGCTTGGCCCACTCCGCCTCCATCTTCTCGCCGACCATCTCGATCTCCCGCTGCGGGAAGGACGGGACCTTGGCCAGCTCGTGCTGGGTGCGCAGACCGAGGAAGTGCATCAGCGAGCGGGCGTTGCAGGTGGCGTACATGGAGGAGAACAGGCCCACGGGGAGGACCGCGCGGGCGACCTCGCGGGCGACGCCGGCGGCGAGCATCTCCTGGTACGCCTCGTACGACCGGCGGTAGGAGTCCTCCATCGAGCGGCCGACCAGCTCCTGCTGGGCCTGGGTGCCCTCCACGAAGACATACTTGCCCGGGCGGCCCTCCTGGACGAGCTTGCGGGACTCGGCGGGGACGTAGAAGACCGGCTGGAGCTCCCGGTACCGGCCTGATTCCTCGTTGTAGGACCAGCCGACGCGGTGCCGCATGAACTCGCGGAAGACGAAGATCGGGGCGCTGATGAAGAAGGTCATCGAGTTGTGCTCGAAGGGGCTGCCGTGCCGGTCCCGCATCAGGTAGTTGATGAGGCCCTTGGAGCGCTCGGGGTCCTTCTTCAGCTCGTCCAGGGACTGCTCGCCGGCGGTGGAGACGCGGGCGGCCCACAGCACGTCGGAGTCGGCCGCGCTGTGCTTGACCAGCTCGACGGTGACGTCGCTGCGGTAGCTGGGCTTGAGGTCGTCGGCGGGGGTGTCGGTCACGACGTGGAGGGTCCTTCCATCACTTCACTCGGGCGGCGCCCACTCTACTCAGCGGCGAGGCGCGAGGTTTTTCCCGGTTGACCGGCACTTCTCCCGGTACCCGCTCGTCTGTGTTGGTGACAGTGATTCGTTCGGCTCCCGTGAGGAGCAGGATCTCCGATGTTCCGTCGGCGCGAGCCCGTACGGCGCTGGTTCCTCGGGCCCACCATCGTGTCCGCGCCGGCGGGCTCGCTCGTCCTCGGGATGCCGGCGCTCTCCGCCGACCAGCCGTCGCAGCAGACGCAGCAGACGCAGGCGTCCGACGGGCGCTGAGGCCGGTACCGACCCATCCGGACCCCCAAGGGTGGTGAGCCGGGACACAGGTCGATAGCCTCACCGGGCACAGCCCAGCATGGATTGAGTGAGGACCAGCCGTGCCCCTGCCCTTCCTGACGGCCGACCGAGCCTTCGAAACAGCCGACGATGTCGCGCTGCCCTTCGACGACCGTGACCGCTGGCGACGCCCCTACCGCCCGGGCCCCTGGCGGGTGGGCGCGGCCGCGGTTGTACTGCTGCTCGCCTCCTACGTGCTGTTCGCGGCGGTGATCATCGCGCTGACCGGCACACCGGCCGAGGCCGGCGTGGTCTTCGGCATCGCCGTGGCCGCGATCGCCGTCGCGCTGCGGCTGCTGCGCATGGGCGTGTGGGTGAGTGCCCAAGGGCTACGCCATGTCGGGTTCTTCGTCACGCGTACGACGCCCTGGGAACAAGTCGTCGCGGTGCGCACGGTGCAGCGGCCGGTGCGCTGGCTCGGGCTTCCGCGCACTCTGCAGGGGCAGGCCCTGGTCCTCGTACGCGCCGACCGGGCCGCGGACGATCTGCCGCCGCTGCTGACCACGCACAACGCGGACTTCCTGGCGCGGCCGGAGGCGTTCGACCGGGCCGCGGACACGATCGAGGCCTGGGGCGCGGAAGCGCGCCGCTAGGGGCGCCGTGACAATCTGCGGGGCGGTGGGGGCTGATCGCGCAGTTCCGCGCGCCCCTTCGGGACGCTCCTCCGGGCGATCGTTCGTCCGGGCCGCGGACACCATCCAAGCCTGGGGTCCGGAGGCACTCCGCGGGTCGTGGGGGCTCGTCGCGCAGTTCCCCGCGCCCCTTCGGGACGCTGCCCGGCTCGGCCGGACGCGAACGATCCCGTCGCGGACACCATCGAAGCGTGGGGCGTGCTTCAGCGGGCTGTTTCGCGGAGCGCGATGGCTCGCTGCATCGCCTTTCTTGCGCGGGGGGTGTCGCGGGCGTCGTGGTAGGCGATGGCGAGGCGGAACCAGCTGCGCCAGTCGTCCGGGGCGTCCTCCGTCTCGGCCTTGCGGCGGGCGAAGACCTCGTCGGCCGAGTCACGGTCGATGCGCCCGCTGGCGGTGCGCTTCAGCTCGTCGACGGGCAGGCCGCCCTCGGCGTCGAGTTCGGCGGCGAGCTTATTGGCCTTGCGGACGAACTCGGTGTTCTTCCACAGGAACCACAGGCCGATCAGCGGCAGGATCAGCACCGCGACACCGAAGGCGACGGTGAGCAGGGTGCCGGCCTGGATGAGCATCAGGCCCCGGCTGCCGACCAGGACGAAGTAGACGACCAGGACGGCGGCCGTGACGGCGTAGGAGATCTTCGCGCGCATCAGTCGGTCAGCCCAGGTCCAGGAAGTTTTCCAGGCCGACGGTGAGGCCGGGGGTGGCCACCACGCGGCGGGCGCCGAGCAGGATGCCCGGCATGAAGCTGCTGTGGTGCAGGGAGTCATGGCGGACGGTGAGGGTCTCGCCCTCGCCGCCCAGCAGGACCTCCTGGTGGGCCAGCAGGCCCCGCAGCCGGATCGCGTGGACCGGGATCCCGTCCACGCTGGCGCCGCGCGCACCGTCCAGGGCGGTGGTCGTGGCGTCCGGTGCGGGGGCCGAGCCGGCCTTGGCGCGGGCCTCGGCGATGAGCTGGGCGGTGCGGGTGGCGGTGCCGCTGGGCGCGTCCACCTTCTTGGGGTGGTGCAGCTCGACGACCTCGACCGACTCGAACCAGGGTGCGGCGATCTGCGCGAACTTCATGGTCAGGACGGCCCCGATGGAGAAGTTGGGCGCGATGAGCACGCCCGTCTCCGGGGACTCGGCCAGCCAGCCCTTCAGCTGCGCGAGGCGCTCGTCGGTCCAGCCCGTCGTACCGACGACCGCGTGGATGCCGTGGCGCACGCAGTAGTCGAGGTTGTCCATCACCGAGTCCGGCGTGGTCAGTTCGACGGCGACCTGGGCGCCGGTCCCGGCCAGGGTGTCCAGGGTGTCGCCCCGGCCCAGGGCGGCGACCAGCTCCATGTCGTCGGCCGCCTCGACGGCCCGGACCGCCTCGGAACCGATCCGGCCCTTGGCACCGAGGACCGCCACTCGCAGCTTGCTCATCTTCTTGCTTCCTTCGGGAGAGGCTTACGCGACCGCTTCGTGCAGACGGGACGCCTGTTTGTCCTTCAGCGGGCCGATGACCGACAGGGAGGGCCGCTGTCCCAGGATGTCCCGGGCCACCGAGCGGACGTCGTCCGGGGTGACCGACGCTATCCGGGCCAGCATGTCGTCCACGGACATCTGGTCGCCCCAGCACAGCTCGCTCTTGCCGATACGGTTCATCAGCGCGCCCGTGTCCTCCAGGCCGAGGACGGTGGAGCCCCGGAGCTGGCCGATGGCGCGGCCGATCTCGTCGTCGGACAGCCCGTGCTCGGCGACCTGGTCGAGTTCGTCGCGGCAGATCTTCAGCACGTCGTGCACCTGCGAGGGCCGGCAGCCGGCGTAGACGCCGAACAGGCCGCAGTCGGCGAAGCCGGATGTGTACGAGTACACGCTGTACGCCAGGCCGCGCTTCTCCCGGACCTCCTGGAAGAGCCGGGACGACATCCCGCCGCCCAGGGCCGTGTTCAGCACGCCCAGGGCCCAGCGGCGCTCGTCGGTGCGGGCGAGGCCCGGCATGCCGAGGACGACGTGCGCCTGCTCGGTCTTGCGGCCGATCAGCTCGACGCGGCCCGCCGTGCGCAGCGCGCGCCTCCCGCCGCGCGGGGCGATCGGCGTGGCGTCGAGGTTCGTCAGGGCGCCGGCCTTCTCGAAGGCGGCCCGGACCTGCCGTACGACCTTGTTGTGGTCGATGTTGCCCGCGGCGGCCACGACCAGGTGGGTCGGGTCGTAGTGCTTCTTGTAGAAGCGGCGGATGCGGTCGGCGGTGAGGGCGTTGACCGTGTCGACCGTGCCGAGGACCGGGCGGCCGAGGGGGTTGTCGCCGAACATCGTGTGCGCGAACAGGTCGTGCACGCAGTCGCCCGGGTCGTCCTCGGTCATCGCGATCTCCTCGAGGATCGCGCCGCGCTCGACGTTGACGTCCTCCTCCAGGATCAGCGAGCCCGTGAGCATGTCGCAGACGACGTCGATGGCGAGCGGCAGGTCGGTGTCGAGGACACGCGCGTAGTAGCACGTGTACTCCTTCGCCGTGAACGCGTTCATCTCGCCGCCGACGGCGTCGAGGGCGGAGGAGATGTCCAGGGCCGAACGGCGCCGGGTGCCCTTGAAGAGCAGGTGCTCCAGGTAGTGCGTGGCGCCGTTCAGGGCCGGGGTCTCGTCGCGGGAGCCGACGTGCGCCCAGATACCGAAGGTCGCGGAGCGGACCGAGGGCAGGGTCTCGGTGACGATGCGCAGGCCGCCCGGGAGGGTGGTCTTACGGACCGTGCCGATGCCGTTCTCGCCCTTGATGAGCGTTTGGGTACGGGCGACGGCCCGCGCCTCCGTGGAGGTGCGGGCCGTCGTCCTGGAGGTGCTCGACGTCACTGGTCGGTGTCGTCCTTCGTGTCCTCGGAAGCCTCTTCGCCCTCGATCACCGGGATGAGGGAGAGCTTGCCGCGCGAGTCGATCTCGGCGATCTCGACCTGGACCTTGGCGCCCACGCCGAGCACGTCCTCGACGTTCTCCACGCGCTTGCCGCCGGCGAGCTTGCGGATCTGCGAGATGTGCAGCAGACCGTCCTTGCCCGGGAGCAGCGAGACGAACGCGCCGAAGGTGGTCGTCTTCACGACCGTGCCCAGGTAGCGCTCGCCGACCTCCGGCATGGTCGGATTGGCGATCGAGTTGATCGTGGCGCGGGCGGCCTCGGCCTGCGAGCCGACCTGGGCACCGATGTAGATGGTGCCGTCGTCCTCGATCGTGATCTCGGCGCCGGTGTCCTCCTGGATCTGGTTGATCATCTTGCCCTTGGGGCCGATGACCTCACCGATCTTGTCCACGGGGATCTTCACGGTGATGATCCGCGGGGCGTTCGGGGACATCTCGTCCGGCGTGTCGATCGCTTCCATCATCACGTCGAGGATGTGGAGGCGGGCGTCGCGGGCCTGCTTGAGGGCCGCGGCCAGGACGGAGGCCGGGATGCCGTCCAGCTTGGTGTCGAGCTGGAGGGCGGTCACGAACTCCTTGGTGCCGGCGACCTTGAAGTCCATGTCGCCGAAGGCGTCCTCCGCACCGAGGATGTCGGTGAGGGTGACGTAGTGCGTCTCGCCCTCGATCTCCTGGGAGATCAGGCCCATGGCGATACCGGCGACGGGGGCCTTCAGCGGCACACCGGCGTTCAGCAGCGACATGGTGGAGGCGCAGACCGAGCCCATGGACGTCGAGCCGTTGGAGCTCAGCGCCTCGGAGACCTGGCGGATCGCGTAGGGGAACTCCTCGCGCGTCGGCAGGACCGGCACGAGGGCGCGCTCGGCGAGGGCGCCGTGGCCGATCTCGCGGCGCTTCGGGGAGCCGACGCGGCCGGTCTCGCCGGTGGAGTACGGCGGGAAGTTGTAGTTGTGCATGTAGCGCTTGCGGGTCACCGGGGAGAGGGTGTCCAGCTGCTGCTCCATGCGGAGCATGTTGAGGGTGGTGACGCCCAGGATCTGGGTCTCGCCACGCTCGAAGACCGCGGAGCCGTGCACGCGCGGGATGGCCTCGACCTCGGCGGCCAGGGTGCGGATGTCGGTGACACCGCGGCCGTCCATGCGCTTCTTCTCCTTGATGACGCGCTCACGGACCAGGGTCTTGGTCAGCGAGCGGTACGCGGCGGAGATCTCCTTCTCGCGGCCCTCGAACTCCGGCAGGAGCTTCTCGGCCGCGAGCGCCTTGACGCGGTCCAGCTCGGCCTCGCGCTCCTGCTTGCCGGCGATGGTCAGCGCGGAGGCGAGCTCCGGCTTGACGGCGGCGGTGAGCGCCTCGAGGACGTCGTCCTGGTAGTCCAGGAAGACCGGGAACTCGCCGGTCGGCTTGGCGGCCTTGGCGGCGAGGTCGGCCTGGGCCCTGCAGAGCACCTTGATGAAGGGCTTCGCGGCGTCCAGACCGGCGGCGACGACCTCCTCGGTCGGCGCCTCGGCGCCGCCCTCGACCAGCTTGATGGTCTTCTCGGTGGCCTCGGCCTCGACCATCATGATCGCGACGTCGCCGTCCTCCAGGGTGCGGCCCGCGACGACCATGTCGAAGACGGCGTCCTCGAGCTCGGTGTGCGTCGGGAACGCCACCCACTGGCCGCGGATCAGCGCGACGCGGACGCCGCCGATCGGGCCGGAGAAGGGCAGACCGGCCAGCTGCGTGGACGCGGAGGCGGCGTTGATCGCCACGACGTCGTACAGGTGGTCGGGGTTGAGCGCCATGATCGTGGCGACGACCTGGATCTCGTTGCGCAGGCCCTTCTTGAAGGACGGGCGCAGCGGGCGGTCGATCAGCCGGCAGGTGAGGATGGCGTCCTCGGAGGGACGGCCCTCGCGGCGGAAGAAGCTGCCGGGGATCTTGCCGGCGGCGTACATCCGCTCCTCGACGTCCACCGTCAGCGGGAAGAAGTCGAGCTGGTCCTTGGGGTTCTTGGAGGCGGTGGTGGCCGACAGCACCATGGTGTCGTCGTCCAGGTACGCCACGGCGGAACCGGCGGCCTGCTTGGCCAGGCGGCCCGTCTCGAAGCGGATGGTGCGGGTGCCGAAGGCGCCATTGTCGATGACGGCCTCGGCGTAGTGGGTCTCGTTCTCCACTAGCAATTTCTCCATTACTTTTCGTCTTTTGTCCCGATCCGCCCGTGTGGCGGGGGGACGGGGGCGGAGAAGCGCTCTGCGGGCCGGTCTTCGATCGAAGCACCCGGGTTCGCATTGCCCGGGGGCCACTACCGAGGACCGGCGGCGGCGAGGTGCACTTCTCCTCGTGCCACTGCGTTGTGCTACCACACTACAAAGCGGGTGTGATACTCCGCACGTTTCCGTGTCTACGGCTCCGTACGTACGGCAAAGGGAGCGGCCCCCGATCGTTTCGGGAACCGCTCCCTTCACGGCGTCTTACTTGGCGCCCGCCGCACCGCGGCGGATGCCGAGGCGGTCGACCAGCGCACGGAAGCGCTGGATGTCCTTCTTCGCCAGGTACTGGAGAAGGCGGCGACGCTGACCGACCAGGATCAGCAGACCACGACGGGAGTGGTGGTCGTGCTTGTGGGTCTTGAGGTGCTCGGTCAGGTCCGAGATCCGGCGCGAGAGCATGGCGACCTGGACCTCGGGGGAGCCGGTGTCGCCCTCCTTCTGACCGAACTCGCTGATGATCTGCTTCTTCGTAGCGGCGTCGAGCGGCACGCGTACTCCTCGTAGTCTCTGAGTGGCCACCGAGTGCCCCCGGTCTATGTCTCGGGGGAGCTTCCGTTACTCGGGAGGCGGGGATCCGCTGGGCGCGGCCTCCAGAGCGAGCGCTCCGGGGGTGCGTACACAAACGGCCGTCACTCAGGGTACCAGCCAGAGGTGGGCGCCCTTGCATCGGTTCCGGAACCGCCCTGATCGCGAGGAATGGACCACTAGGGTGAGCGCGCCGATCAAGCGTACGTCGTAAGGACCCGTACGCCGGAAGTCTGGAAGGGGTCGCTGGGCATGGCGGAGACGGAAGCGGAGATCAAGGCGCGCAAGGAGCGGGAGCGCGACGAGCTGTACGCCCTCGACATCTCGGGCGTGGAGTGGCAGAGCGCGCCGGGCACGGAGGCACACGAGGAGCGGGTGGAGATCGCGCAGCTGCCCGGCGGGGCGGTGGCGATGCGGTCGTCGCTGGAGCCGGAGACGGTGCTGCGCTATACGGAGGCCGAGTGGCGGGCGTTCGTGCTGGGCGCGCGGGACGGGGAGTTCGACCTGGAGCCGGCGCCGGGGAGCGGCGGTTCTGAGGGGGAGTGATCGACGGGCGGTCGTCGGGTCGACGGGCGGTTCCCAGGCGGTCGTGGGGGTGCGGGTTCGTGGCTCTCCGCGGCCGCCAATTCTCTTGTGCGGCGGGGTGGTTGCGCGGGTGTGCGGCGGGGTGGTTGCGCGGGGTGGCTTGGTCGCTTGCTTCGCTTTCGTTCTGGATTGTTCAGAGGTGTCGTCCGGTTTGTTCACCAATAGGACGGCTGTGTACGGCACTTCGGGGCAGGCTGTGACGCAGTGGGCGGCTGCTCGGGGGTGGACGGGCCTGCCGGGGTGATGCCCGTGGTGATTAGGCTGGGACCGGGCGCGACGCCAGAACCCGTGGACCGGGCGTCGGTGGCCCAGGGGGAGAGCCGACCGAAACGGACGACCTCGAACGACTTCGGACGACGAGCAAGGGTCGCCCCGGCACGGCATGGGGGTGCTCGACCACACCAGGAGGAACTGTGAGCAGCGATCGGGACGGGATCCGCGGGGGCTGGGCCACACCCGGCGATGACCAGCCCGACGCGGAGTCGGCGAACGAGGTCACGGGTGAGTTCACCATCGACTATGCGCCGCCTGCCTGGTACACGCAGAACGCGAGTGGCTCCGCCGGGGCGGGGCGGGACGAGAGCGGGTCGGGGGCGTCGGGTGCCTCTGGCTCTACGGGGTCCTCTGGTTCGGCATCGGACTCTTCGGCGGCGGGTGAAGGTGGCCCTGCCGGTGAAGGTGGTTCCGCTGCTCGGCCGACCTTCACGCCCTCTCCCACCGCGCTGCCTTCCTCGCTCCCGGGGCTGACGCCGCCCGTTCCGCAGGGGACGCCTGCTCCGGGGGCGCCTTTCACTCCGCCCGCTCCTGCGGTGCGGCCCGCGCCCGGGGCGCCTTTCACTCCGCCGCTGCCTGCGGCTGGGGGGCCGGTCGCGGTGCCCAAGCTGCCGGTGGGGAGTGGTTTCGAACCGCAGGAGACGCCGCCCGCGGATCCGCCCGCGGGGGATGCGGCATCTCCTACGGCCGTGCCGAGCATCCCCGTCGGGGGGTTCCAGTCGCAGTGGAGCACGCCTGCTTCCGCGCCTTCCGAGGCTTCTTCCACGGCTCCGGCCGCCGAGGAGTCCGACTCAGGGAACGGTGACCTGGAGAGCGGCGCCACGATGCGGTTCTCCGCGGTGGCGCTGCAGCGGGAGATCGAGGAGCGCGCGGCGGAGGCCGGGGCGGGGCTGCCGTCGGAGGACGAGGACGGTGTCTCCGGGGAGCAGGAGCCGGAGGTAGAGCCCGAGGACGCCTCGGGCGACTCCGGTGTCGTCCCGACCGAAACGGACGCGGTGGCGGCCGAGCCGGAGGACGCGGAACTGGCGGACGCGGAACTGGTGGACGCGGAGGTGGAGAGCACCGAGCACCGGACCGCGGAACTGGCGGACACGGAGCCGGACGGCTCGGACGCCGAGCTGTCCGAGCAGGAGCCGACTGACTCCGTCCCGGAGGACGTCGTAACCGATGAGGCTGAGCCTTCGGACGAGGCAGAGGCAGAGCCGGAGGACGTCGTACCAGCTGACGCCGAACCGGAAGACGCGACACGGGCCTACACGGAACCGAAGGAAGAGGCCGCAGAGGCCGACGCCGAACCCCAGGACGCCGTACCCGCCGACGCGGAACCGCAGGAGGCCGTACCCGCCGACGCGCAGCCGCAGGACGCCGTACCCGCCGACGCCGAGCCCCAGGACGCCGTACAGGCCGACGCCGAGCCGCAGGACGCCGTACCCGCGGCTGCCGCCTGGACTCCTCCGCCGACACCGCCGGTCGGGGTGCCGCCGCTGCCGCCGTCGTACCAGCCCGCGGCTCCGCCGTCGGCGCCGCAGTGGCCCGTACAGCAGCGGGAGCCGGTGGCTCCCGCGGAGCCGCAGCAGCAGCCTCCGTTCCAGCCGCAGGCCCCGCAGCCCGCGCCCGCGACCTGGGCCCAGCCGACGCCCCCGCCCCCCGGCGCCCCCGCACCGCAGGGCGGCTACGGCTTCCCGCACCCCGGCACTCCGGCAGCCCCCGCGCAGGAACCCACGGCCCCGCAGCCCGGCACGCCCACCGCGCCCGCGCAACAGCCGCCCGCCGCCCCGGCGCCCAACCCCCAGGGCGCCTCAGGCTTCCCGCACCCCGGCGCCCCCACCGCACCGGCGCAGGAACTCAGGGCCCCGCACCCCACCGACTCCCCGGCACCCGCGCCCCAGGACGGCTACAGCTCCCCTCAGCCCGGCGCTCAGCCCTCCACCCCCAGCCCGCAAGGCGGCTACGGCTTCCCGCAGGCCAGCGCCCCCACCGCGCCCGTACCGGAATCCACCGACACCTCCGCCCCGACACCTCAGGGCGCCTACGGCTTCCCGCACCCCGGCACCCCTGCAGCCCCCGCACAGCCGATGGCCGACGCCCCCAACCCCGCGTCCGCCCCGCAGAGCGGCTACGGCTCCCCCCAGCCCGGCACCCCCACCCCGCAAGGCGGATACGGCTCCCCCCAGCCCGGCACTCCGGCTACGCCCGCGCAGCAGCCGCCCGCCGCCCCGGTGCCCAACCCCCAGGGCGGCTACGGCTTCCCGCACCCCGGCGCCACGGCGGCCCCGTACGCACACCCCGGCGCCCCCGCGGCCGCGCACGCACAGCCGGGCCAGCTTCCGCAGCAGCCCTCCCCCGCCGCCCCCAACTCCCCCGCGCAGCCCGGCGGTTACGGCTTCCCCCAGCCGCCCGCCCAGCCGGGACCGGTACCGGGCCAGGACCCCGCCCAACCCGCCCCGCAGGGCCAGCCCGGCATGCCGCCGCACAGCCAGCCGCACCCCCAGCCTGAGCAGCCCGGCACCCCCGCGGCCCCGCACGCACAGCCGAGCCAGCCTCCGCAGCAGCCCTCCCCCGCCGCTCCCAACTCCCCCGCGCAGCCCGGCGGTTACGGCTTCCCCCAGCCGCCCGCCCAGCCGGGACCGGTACCGGGCCAGGACCCCGCCCAACCCGCCGTACCCCCGCAGGGCCAGCCCGGCATGCCGCCGCACGGCCAGCCGCAAGCTCAACCCGCCGTACCGGCGCAGGACCACCCCCAGGCCCAGCCCGCCGTACCCCAGCAGGGCCAGCCGGGCGTACCCACACACGGCCACCCCCAGGCCCAACCCGCCGTACCCCCGTACAGCCACCCGCAGGGCCAGCCCGGCATGCCGCCGCACAGCCAGCCGCAGGGTCCGCCGCAGCAGCCCGTCGACCCCCGGGCCGGGGCCGCCTGGCCTCAGCCGATGCGGCATGATCAGCGGCAGCCGACCAACCCCGGGGCCGCGCCGCTCGGTTACACCGCTGCCGTGGAGCTGTCGTCCGACCGGCTGCTCAACAACAAGAAGCAGAAGGCGAAGAGCGGGCGGCCCGCCGCGGGCGGTGGGCGGTTCAAGATCGGTGGGAAGAAGGAGGAGGCCGAGCGGCAGCGCAAGCTCGAGCTCATCCGTACGCCCGTGCTGTCCTGCTACCGGATCGCCGTCATCAGCCTCAAGGGCGGCGTCGGGAAGACCACGACCACCACCGCCCTCGGCTCCACCCTCGCCACCGAGCGCCAGGACAAGATCCTCGCCATCGACGCCAACCCGGACGCCGGCACCCTCGGCCGCCGGGTGCGCCGGGAGACCGGGGCCACCATCCGTGACCTCGTGCAGGCGATCCCGTACCTCAACTCGTACATGGACATCCGCCGGTTCACCTCCCAGGCGCCGTCCGGGCTCGAGATCATCGCCAACGACGTCGACCCGGCCGTCTCCACGACGTTCAACGACGAGGACTACCGGCGCGCGATCGACGTACTGGGCAAGCAGTACCCGATCATCCTCACCGACTCCGGCACCGGTCTGCTCTACAGCGCCATGCGCGGTGTGCTGGACCTCGCCGACCAGCTCATCATCATCTCGACGCCGTCCGTGGATGGGGCGAGCAGCGCCAGTACGACGCTGGACTGGCTGTCGGCGCACGGCTACGCCGATCTCGTCTCGCGGTCCCTCACCGTCATCTCCGGCGTCCGCGACACCGGCAAGATGATCAAGGTCGACGACATCGTCAGCCACTTCGAGACCCGCTGCCGGGGCGTCATCGTCGTGCCCTTCGACGAGCACCTCGCCGCCGGTGCCGAGGTCGACCTCGACATGATGCGGCCCAAGGTGCGGGAGGCGTACTTCAACCTCGCCTCGATGGTCGCCGAGGACTTCGTCCGCCACCAGCAGGCCCACGGCCTGTGGACCAGCGACGGCAACCCGCCCCCGGTGGCGGCCCCGCCGCTGCCCGGCCAGCCCATCCCCGGCCAGCCTTACGGCCACGGCCAGCCCGGTCACCCCGGACAGCCGACACACGCGCAGCCCGCCCCCGGCCAGCCCGCCCCCGGCCAGCCGTACGCCCCCGGCCAGCCCTACGGCCACGGCCCCGGCCCCGGCCACCCCGGTCAGCCGCCGGCGCAGCAGCCCGGGCAGCCGCCCTACCCCTACCCCCAGCAGCCCCCGCAGTAGGCGGTGGCGGCACACGAAAGGGCGGCCGGTGCCCGCGAGGCACCGGCCGCCCTTCGGCGTCGTAGCGGCGACTAGCCCCTCGCCTGCGCCGCCGCCTCCGCCGCTGCCGTCAGATCGCGGCTGATCTTGATGTCCTCCATCATTCGCTCGATCAGCGCGTCGAGCGAGTCGAACTTCACCTGGCCGCGCACGAAGCCGAGGAAGTCGACGGCGACATGCAGGCCGTACAGATCGAGGCCGACCCGGTCGATGACATGCGCCTCGACCGTGCGTGCGGTGCCGTCGAAGGTCGGGTTCGTACCGACGGAGATCGCCGACGGCATCACCTCGCCCTGGGCGTGCAGCCAGCCGGCGTAGACACCGTCCGCGGGGATCGCGGTGTGCGGGAGGGTCTCGACGTTCGCCGTCGGGACGCCCAGCTCGCGTCCGCGCTGCGCGCCGCGCACGACGATGCCCTCGACCCGGTGCGGGCGGCCCAGGATCTCGGCGGCGCCCTCGACATCGCCCTCCAGGACCAGCCGCCGGGTCAGGGTCGAGGAGAACGGCTGACCGCCGCCCGCGTCACCGGACACGTACAGGTCGACGATCTCGACGTCGAAGTCGTACGTCTTGCCCAGCTCGGCCAGATACACGACATCGCCCGCCGCGCGGTGGCCGAAGCGGAAGTTGGGGCCCTCGACGACGGCCTTGGCGCGCAGCTTGTCGATGAGGACCTTCACGATGAAGTCCGCCGGGGAGAGGTTGGAGAACTCCGCGGTGAACGGCAGCACCAGCACCGCGTCCACGCCCAGTTCCGCCATGAGTTCGGCCCGCCGGTGGTGCGGGGCGAGCAGGGGCGGGTGGGTGCCCGGCCGCAGCACCTCCTTGGGGTGCGGGTCGAAGGTGACGACCACGGCGGGCAGGCCCAGTTCGCGGGCGCGTTCCACGGTGTGCCGGATGATCAGCTGGTGTCCGCGGTGGACACCGTCGTAGGACCCGATGGTGACGACGCTGCGCCCCCAGTCCTGGGGGATGTCCTCCAAGCCACGCCAGCGCTGCACTGTGACCGCTCCTTGTCGAACCCGTGTCCGTCACTGCCTTCTACGCAGGTCTAAGGGTGCCATGCCGCGTGCCCCCGCCCCGCATCGGCATGGAGGCTGTGACGGTTAGCACGTGCCGGGGGGCCGAAGTCATGCGGGGACCCGGACACCCGCCAGGTTCTCGATCATCCGCCGGGTGCTGGGGCCCACCACGGCCGCCCAGTCCTGGGGCGCGTCGGTGAGCCAGCCGGCCACCCGGGCGGCGAAGCCGGGGACATGGCGGCCCAGGTCGACGAGACCTCGGTCGAAGCGGGCCGCCCCCTCGGGGGTGCGGACGAGCAGCAGTCCGGTGCGGTGCACGAGGTCGCGCAGTCCCTCGCCGTCCTGCTGGGCGGCCGCGTGCAGGACGGCGTCCAGGACGCCGGGGTCGTGTTCGTGGGCGAGCAGGATTTCCAGGAGTTCCTGGCGCAGCGGGCGAGAGGCGGGGCTCCCGGGGGCCGCGAGGACTCCGGCGAGGGCGGCCCGCAGCTGTTCGGACCCGCCGTCCAGCAACCCGGTGACCAGCGGGAACAGTACGGCTCGGGCGGCCGGACCGTGCTCCAGACGGCGGTCCATGCAGGCGGCGACGTCCCCGGCACGCTCCGGGCGCCGCTCCACCGCCTCCCGTAGGAGCGCGGCGACCCGGCGGGCCAGCGCCGGGGTGGTGACGTCGGCGAGGGTGCGCAGTGCCGGTCCCGCGTCCGGTCGGCGCAGCCGCTCCCGGAAGGCGTCGAGGACCGGCTCGGGGTGGGTGATCAGGGCACCGGCCAGCGCGCTCGGCGGGACCTGCGGGTCACCGGACGCGAAGTGGCGCAGGGCGAGCGGGAGATGGCGGGCGCGGGTGTGCGGGTCGTGCACGAGCAGGGCGAGCGCGCCGCCGTGCAGGGTGCACTCGTCGGGGCGGGCGAGCAGGGCGAGGGCGGCGTAGCGCAGGAGTTCGCGGTCGGCGCTGGTCCGGACGTGCGGGGCAGCGCGCAGTCCGTACGCCACCGCCGCCACCCTGCGCGCGGGCCGCTCGTCGCGCACCCACCGGTCCACGGCCCGGCAGAGCGCGGAGGGTTCCTCCTCCGCGAGCACGGCCAGCAGCTCGTCGGCCCGCTGGTGGCCGGCCTCGACCAGCGTCTCGATCAGATCGTCCGGTGCGCCGTGCCGATGCGTGTGCAGCAGCGCCTGCGCGGCCCTCGCGACGGTCGCGTGCGGGGTCGCGGGCAGCGGACGGTCGTCGTGGAACCAGCGGGTGAGGTGCGGCTGTACGGCGGGGGCGTCGGCGGCCAGGAGCCGGGCCACGGCGTCGAGGTAACGGGGGCCGGCTTTCGAGTCGGCCAGGACGAGGTGTCGGAGCAGGTCCAGCCGCGTGTCGTGCGGCAGGGGCAGCGCGATCCAGAAGTCCGGGCCGAACTCGGCGGGCACCGGCTGCTGTTGCTGCCGCCAGGTCACGATCCGGTCGGTGAGGGTGCGCAGGACGTCCGTGTAGGGCCGGGCGTCGGGTACGCGCAGCAGGGCCTGGGCGAGGAGGCGGGCGGACCACCAGGACTGCGGGTCGGCGTCCAGGGCGTGCGTCAACTCCTGCATTCGTAGGGCGAGTTGGAGGGGCGTGTGGTGGCGGGCGAGGAGCAGCAGGGCCTCGACCACCGGGCCGATGCGGTGGTGCGGGACGGGGAGGGGGTGGGGTCCGGCGGTGCGGTGGCGGTGGATCAGGGCGCGCAGGGCCTCGTCCAGGTCGAGGTGGGTGCCCTGGATCCAGTCGGCGAACTCCTCGTGGGCGAAGCGGTAGCCCTGGCCGGCGGGGACGAGGAGCCCTTCGGTGAGTACGGCGGAGGCCCAGCCGGTGCCGCCGCCGAGCCGTGCCGGTGCGGGGCCCCAGGGGAAGACCGCCTCGAAGGTCTCCCGGTCGAGTCCGCCCTGGCCGGGGCCGAGGCTGCGGCGGGCGGCCTCGTGGACCTGGCCGGCGACCTTGGCGGCGAGGCGTTTCACCGCGGTGCCGCGCAGGCCGTTCTCCGCGGCGAGGCGCACGGCGATGCGCAGGCACATCAGGTCCAGGTGGGCCGCGAAGACGTCGTCCCGGTCGACCCGGGTGAGCGGGGCGTCGGGGAGGGCGGCGCGGACCTCGGCGAGCAGGCGGAGGGTGAGGGGGTGGCGGGCGTCCCGGGGGGCGAGGGTGCCGTCGGGGATGCCGTGGCGGGTGCGGGCCTGGTGGGCTTCGGCGGGGGTCAGGTCGGTGAGCCGTACGCACGGGGGCAGGCGCCGGCGGATCTCACCCGTGCGCCCGTCGTGGAGCATTCCGGCCGGGAACTGCGTCCCCGCTCCCTCCCAGTACTCCTCCCGGCACGCCACCACCAGCCGGGCGCCGGTCCGGGTCAGCCATTGTGCCGTGCCCGCGGTCCATTCGGGCAGGCGGTGGGAGAGCAGCGGGGGCATCTCCTCGGGGCTGTCCAGCAGGAGCAGGAGGGGGCGGGCGGTGGTGCGGGCCAGATGCTCGGGGGTCAGGTCGCCCAGTTCCCCCGGTGCGAGGCCGCGGGACGCCGCGACGATGCGGGCGGCCCTGGTCAGCGCCCTGCTCGCCGCGTCCGCCACCGAGGTGTCGTCGGCCTTCAGGTCGGCGCCGCGCAGCCACAGGGTGGGGGCCGGTTCCGGTCCCCGGTGGCGGCGGCCGGCCAGGGCCGCCAGTTCGGTCGTACGGCCGCTGCCCGGTGGGCCCACGAGGGCCAGCACCGAGGCTCCCGCGCGGGCGGTGAAGTCGTCGAACTGCCGTGTCACCGAGGGCCGTTGCACCGGTTCCGCGTCCCCGGACGGACCGTCCTGGCCCACCGAGGTCGCCGTCAGTTCCAGGACGCCCGCCGGGTTCAGGTCGGCGCCGTAGGCAGGGACGGTGGTCGCGTTCTCGGTGAGCAGGTCGGCCAGCGGGCCGGGCGGGGGCGGCCGGAGGGGGATGGCGAAGCCCGAGTCCCGGTCGCCGCGCTTCAGAGCCGTGCCCAGGACGGCGAGCACCGTGCCGGTCTCCGCGTCCAGCACCGGTCCCCCGGCCGCCCCTCCGCCCAGCCGCAGCGCGTCCCGGCCGGCGGTGCCGATGGCCAGCTCCAGAGCATGGTCGAGGTGGTGGACACGGTCCGTCGCCGTGTACGTCACCGGGGTGGCGCCCAGTACCCGTGCCTCGCGCCAGCAGCCGGTCGCGATCCGGACGTACCAGCCGGGCTCGGCACCGTGCCGCACCGACACGGGCAGCGGCCGGGCGCCGAGGCCCTCGGTGCGGATCAGGGCCAGGTCCAGGGCGGGGAGTGCGGTCACCGCGGCGGCCGGCACGACGCAGGTGCGCTCCTCGCCCGCGCGCAGGACCAGGCGCGGCAGGCCGTCGACGGCCTCGTGGCTGGTGATCACCGTGCCGTGGTGGTCGGCCACGAAACCCAGGCCCCGAGGGCGGCCGGCGAGATCGTGGATCCGCACCAGAGCGTCCTCGTGAGCCCCACCGGACTCCTGGGGAATCCGCGGGCCGGCTGCCGCCATGGTCCCACCTCCCCGCCGTACCGAAGTGTCTGTTCTCGACGGTAGGCCGGGGATGATCAGCGGCACAGATCGCGCGGCGAACGCGCCCCCTTGCACTCCCTCGGTTCACTCCGAGCGCCTGCCCGGAAGGGTGAACAGACCGGGGCGGCTGGATACACCCTAGGGGTGGGGGAACCGAGGGGGACCGTGGAGCGGCGGGCAGTGAAAGACCCCGTGCGCGCCGCTCCGCGGGCGGGGCCGGGGCCTCAGCCGAAGACGGCAAGGCTCTTCGCCTTGCCCTTGTGCTCCTCGACCAGCGCCAGGAAGCGGCCCTCGGCGTCGAAGACCGCGACCGCGCCCCGGCCCGCGTACTCCTCGGGCATCTCCAGCCGGACGCCGTTGGTGAGCAGCCGCGCCCGCCTGGTGTCCACGTCCCAGCGCGGGAACGCGGCCGTGGCGGCCTCGGCCAGCGGCAGTACGGTCAGCTCCTGCTGGAGCTGGTCCAGGGTCCTCGCCCCGTCCAGCTTGTACGGGCCCACCCGCGTCCGGCGCAGCGCCGTGAGGTGGCCGCCGACGCCCAGACCGGCACCGAGGTCCCGGGCGAGCGCCCGGATGTAGGTGCCGGAGGAGCAGACGACCGACACCACCAGGTCCAGGACGGGGGTGCCGTCCTCGGCGACGGCGTCCCGGATGTCGTGGACCCCGAAGGAGGAGACGGTGACCGGACGGGCCGGGATCTCGAACTCCTCGCCCTCGCGCGCCCGCTTGTAGGAGCGCACGCCGTTGATCTTGATGGCGCTGACCTTGGACGGCACCTGCATGATGTCGCCGGTCAGCTTGGCGATCCCGGCGTCGACGGCGTCCCGGGTGACCTTCGAGGCGTCCTGCGACCCCGTGATCGCGCCCTCGGCGTCGTCGGTCAGGGTGGTCTGGCCGAGCCGGATCGTGCCCAGGTACTCCTTCTCGGTCAGCGCGAGGTGGCCGAGGAGCTTGGTGGCCTTCTCGACGCCGAGGACGAGCACGCCCGTCGCCATGGGGTCGAGGGTGCCGGCGTGGCCGACGCGGCGGGTCCTGGCGATCCCGCGCATCTTGGCGACCACGTCGTGCGAGGTGAAGCCCGACGGCTTGTCGACGATGACAAGCCCGTCGGGCGTCCGGTTCTGCTGGGTCATTCGGCGGTGTCGTCCTCGTCCTCGTCCTCGCCCGGCTTCTTGTACGGGTCCGCCTCACCGGCGTAGGCGGCGCCGGCCGAGACCTCGCGCACCTTCTCGTCCGACTGGCGGGCCCGGTCGAGGAGGTCCTCGATGGTCCGGGCGGTGTCGGGCAGCGCGTCCGCCACGAAGGTGAGCGTCGGGGTGAACTTCACGCCCGCCGCCGCACCGACCGCGCTGCGGAGGACGCCCTTGGCGCTCTCCAGTCCGGCGGCCGCCGCGGCCCGCTCCTCGTCGTCCCCGTACACCGTGTAGAAGACGGTCGCCTCCCGCAGGTCACCCGTGACCCGGGTGTCCGTGATGGTGACGTGCGAGCCGAGCCGCGGGTCCTTGATCCCGCGCTGCAGCTTCTGGGCCACCACCTCCCGGATGAGGTCCGCCAGCCTTTTCGCCCGCGCGTTGTCGGCCACTGGTCCGTCTCCTTAAGTGTTTCTCTTCTTGCATCAGTCTTCGTCGCTGTGGAGCCTGCGTCGAACCGAGAGCAGTTCCACCTCGGGCCGTCCGGCGACCAGCCGCTCGCAGCGGTCCAGGACGTCGGAGAGGTGTCCGGTGTCCCCGGATACCATCGCGAGCCCGATCTCGGCCCGGCGATGAAGGTCCTGGTTGCCCGTCTCGGCCGCGCTCACCGCGTACTTGCGCTGGAGTTCGGCCACGATCGGACGGACGAGTGAGCGTTTCTCCTTCAGCGAGCGAACGTCGCCGAGAAGCAGGTCGAAGGAGAGAGTCCCCACATACATGTGCGATCCGGATGTCCCGCCGGTTCGGGGTACGGGCGCCACGCATCGACGCCGATACGGGAACCGTACACGCAACGGCCGGGGCCGATCGACGGAAATAACTTCCGCCGACCGGCCCCGGTCGCGTGTCAGGTCACGCGCGCGGCTTCTCGCGCATCTCGTACGTCGCGATGACGTCGTCGACCTTGATGTCGTTGAAGTTGCCGAGGTTGATACCGCCCTCGAACCCTTCGCGGATCTCGGTGACATCGTCCTTGAAGCGACGCAGACCCTCGATGTTGAGGCTCTCCGCGACCACCTTGCCGTCGCGGATGAGGCGCGCCTTGGTGTTGCGCTTGACCTCGCCCGAGCGGATGAGGACACCGGCGATGTTGCCCAGCTTGGACGACTTGAAGACCTCGCGGATCTCCGCCGTACCGAGCTCGACCTCTTCGTACTCCGGCTTGAGCATGCCCTTGAGGGCCGCCTCGATCTCCTCGATCGCCTGGTAGATGACCGAGTAGTAGCGGACGTCCACGCCCTCGCGCTCGGCCATCTGCGCCGCGCGGCCGGCCGCACGGACGTTGAAGCCGATCACGATGGCGTCCGAGCCCATCGCCAGGTCGATGTCCGACTCCGTGACCGCACCGACGCCGCGGTGCAGGACGCGGATGTCGACCTCTTCGCCGACGTCCAGCTGGAGCAGCGAGGACTCCAGCGCCTCGACGGAACCAGAAGCGTCACCCTTGATGATGAGGTTGAGCTGCTGGATCTCGCCGGCCTTGAGCACCTTGTCCAGGTCCTCGAGGGAGACGCGGCGCGTGCGCTTGGCGAACGCGGCGTTGCGCTCACGGGCGGCGCGCTTCTCGGCGATCTGACGGGCCGTACGGTCCTCGTCCACCACCAGGAAGTTGTCGCCCGCACCCGGGACGTTGGTCAGGCCCAGGACCTGGACCGGCGTCGACGGGCCGGCCTCGGCCACGCTGTTGCCGTTGTCGTCGTGCATCGCCCGGACTCGGCCGTACGCGTCGCCGACCACCATGGTGTCGCCGACCCGCAGCGTGCCGCGCTGGACGAGGACCGTCGACACGGCACCGCGGCCGCGGTCGAGACGGGACTCGATCGAGATGCCCTGCGCGTCCTGGTGCGGGTTGGCCCGCAGGTCGAGCGAGGCATCGGCGGTGAGGATCACGGCCTCCAGCAGGGAGTCGATGTTCAGACCCTGCTTGGCGGAGATGTCGACGAACATGGTGTCGCCGCCGTACTCCTCGGCCACCAGCCCGTACTCGGTGAGCTGACCGCGGACCTTGGTCGGGTCGGCGCCCTCGACGTCGATCTTGTTGACCGCGACCACGATCGGCACCTCGGCCGCCTTGGCGTGGTTGAGCGCCTCGACCGTCTGCGGCATGACGCCGTCGTTGGCCGCGACGACGAGGATCGCGATGTCCGTCGACCGGGCACCACGGGCACGCATGGCGGTGAACGCCTCGTGACCCGGGGTGTCGATGAAGGTGATCTTGCGCTCTTCGTCGTTGACCTCGGTCGCGACCTGGTAGGCACCGATGTGCTGGGTGATGCCGCCGGCCTCGCCCGCGATGACGTTCGTCTTGCGGATGGCGTCGAGCAGTCGGGTCTTTCCGTGGTCGACGTGACCCATGACGGTGACGACCGGCGGGCGGACCACCAGGTCCTCCTCGTCGCCCTCGTCCTCGCCGAACTCGATGTCGAAGGACTCGAGCAGCTCGCGGTCCTCCTCCTCCGGGCTGACGATCTGAACCGTGTAGTTCATCTCGTCGGCGAGGAGCTGGAGCGTCTCGTCGGAGACGGACTGCGTGGCGGTGACCATCTCGCCGAGGTTCATCATGACCGCGACGAGCGACGCCGGGTTGGCGTTGATCTTCTCCGCGAAGTCGGTGAGCGAGGCACCGCGCGACAGGCGAACGGTCTCGCCGTTGCCGCGAGGCAGCATCACACCGCCGACCGACGGGGCCTGCATGGCCTCGTACTCCTGGCGCCTCTGCCGCTTCGACTTGCGACCGCGACGCGCGGGACCGCCGGGACGACCGAAGGCGCCCTGCGTGCCACCACGGCCACCGGGACCACCGGGACGACCACCGAAGCCGGGACGACCGCCGCCACCGCCACCGGGACCACCCGGACGGCCGGCGAAGCCGCCGCCACCGCCACCGGGACCACCGGGACGACCGGCGAAGCCGCCGCCACCGCCACCGGGACCAGCCGGACGACCGGCGAAGCCGCCACCGCCACCGGGACGACCGCCGCCACCGCCACCGGGACGACCGCCGCCACCGGGACCGCGGCCACCGGGGCCACCGCCACCGGGACGCGGGCCCGCGGCGGGACGCTGCGGCATCATGCCGGGGTTAGGACGGGGACCGCCGCCGGGACGCGGGGCGCCGCCCTGCGGACGGGGCATGCCGCCCGGGGTGGGACGCGCGCCGCCCGGACCCTGCGGACGGGGGCCGCCGGCAGCACCCTGGGGACGAGGACCGCCCTGGCCCTGACCCTGCGGACGCGGAGCGCCGCCGGGAGCGCCGGGACCACCCTGGCCGCCGGGACGCGGGGCACCGCCCGGACGGGGCGCCTGGGGGCGCGCCATGCCGGTGGAGCCACCGGAGGTGAAGGGGTTGTTGCCCGGACGGGGACCGGCCGGACGGGCACCGGGACGCGGGGCCTGACCACCCGGGCGCGGGGCGCCGGGACGGTCGCCACGGTCACCGCGGCCCTGGCCGGGACCGGCCGGACGGGAGCCCGGACGCGGGGCCTGGCCGGCCGGACGCGGAGCGCCCGGACGCGGGCCGGAGCCCTGACCCTGGCTCGGGGCCTGACCCGAAGCCTGGCTCGGAGCCTGGCTGCCCTGGGAGGCGGCCGGCGCGGCGGGAGCCGACGGCGGTGCCGTGAACTCGGGCGTGGTCGGAGCCGGGGACGCCGGCGCCGGACGCGGCGCGGGCTTCGGGCCCGGACGGGGGCCGGGAGCGGCCGGCGCGGCGGGAGCCGCGGGCTGCTCGGCGGCGGCCGGCTTGGGGGCCGGCGGGCGCGGGGCAGCCGGACGGGCGGCCTGCGCGGGAGAGGGGGCTGCCGGCCTGGCCGGTGCAGCCTTGCGTGCGGGGGCGGACTTGCCGCCGCCGCTGCCCTGCTGGAGGGCGTCAGTCAGCTTACGTACGACGGGCGCCTCGATCGTCGAGGAAGCCGAACGAACAAATTCACCGAGTTCTTGGAGCTTGGCCATGACGACCTTGCTCTCCACTCCGAACTCCTTGGCGAGTTCGTATACCCGGACCTTAGCCACTTCGCTCCTTTTAGGTCCGGGTTGCGGCCGGACCGTCGCTACTTCATGGGCGTACTCATCGCGTGCTCATCGAGTGCTCATCGCAATCTCGACCTACTTCCAACTCGCGGGGTACCTGGGCCGCGCGGGGGTTCCGCACGACGCTTCTTACGGTGTTGCCTGCTCGACGTAGAGGCGCAACGCCTTGGTGTCGAGCGGTCCCGGGGCGCGCAACGCCCGTGGGAACGCCCGACGGCGTACCGCCAGGTCGAGACAGACCAGGGCGGGGTGCACGTACGCACCCCGGCCGGGCAGCGTACCGCGATGATCGGGGACGCACTCGTCCTCGATCGCCACGATACGCAGCAAGTCTCTCTTGGCCGCTCGCTCCCGGCACCCCACGCAGGTGCGCTCGGGGCATGCTGGGGCTTGCGTCCGGCCAGACACTGTTAAGTCTACCTCCCCGCACCGACCTCACCCCTTTGGGGCAAGAATCGAACGGTTGTTGTCGTGATCTCAGCCACCCGCGGCCGGGTTCTATTCCCCGGGCTGCTCGGTGTCGGGGCGGATGTCGATGCGCCAGCCGGTCAGACGGGCCGCAAGCCGGGCATTCTGCCCTTCCTTGCCGATCGCCAGTGACAACTGGTAGTCGGGCACGGTCACGCGCGCGGACCGGGCCGCCATGTCCACGACCTCCACCTTGGAGACCCGGGCCGGCGAGAGCGCGTTCGCCACCATCTCGGCCGGGTCGTCCGACCAGTCGACGATGTCGATCTTCTCGCCGTTCAGCTCGCCCATGACATTGCGCACACGGCCGCCCATGGGGCCGATGCAGGCGCCCTTGGCGTTCAGCCCGGAGCGGGTGGACCGGACGGCGATCTTCGTGCGGTGTCCGGCCTCGCGGGCGATCGCGGCGATCTCGACGGAACCGTCGGCGATCTCCGGCACCTCCAGGGCGAAGAGCTTCTTCACCAGGTTCGGGTGGGTGCGCGAGAGGGTCACGGAGGGGCCGCGGACGCCCTTGGCGACCCGTACGACGTAGCTGCGCAGCCGCAGGCCGTGCGGGTAGGTCTCGCCGGGCACCTGCTCCTGCACCGGCAGGATGGCCTCCAGCTTGCCGATGTCCACGAGCACGTTCTTCGGGTCGCGGCCCTGCTGGACCACTCCGGTGACGATGTCGCCCTCACGCCCCGCGTACTCGCCGAGCGTGGCGTCGTCCTCGGCGTCGCGCAGCCGCTGCAGGATGACCTGCTTGGCGGTGGTGGCGGCGATACGGCCGAAGCCGGACGGGGTGTCGTCGAACGGGCGGGCTTCCTGGCCCTCCTCGAGGTCCTCGGGGTCCTCCTTCGCCCACACGGTCACATGCCCGGTCTCCCGGTTGAGCTCCACGCGCGCGTGTCGGCGGCTTCCCTCGGTGCGGTGGTAGGCGATGAGGAGGGCCGACTCGATCGCCTCGACCAGCAGGTCGAAGGAGATCTCCTTCTCCCGCACCAAGCCCCGCAGGGCGCTCATGTCGATGTCCACGGCTACGCCTCCTCCTCTTCCTTCATGTCCTTCTTGTCCTTGCGGCTGAACTCGACCTGGACGCGGGCCTTGGCGATGTCGCCGAAGCCGAGCCTGCGGGTCGTGGCCTTGCGGCCCTTCACACCGGGTACTTCCAGATCCACGCCGTCCTCGTCCACGGTCAGGATCCGCGCGACCAGTTCCCCGCCCTCGGTGAGCTGGAATCTCACCAGCCGGTCGACGGCGCGCACATAGTGCCGGTGCTCGGTGAGCTCGCGCTCCGCACCGGGGGTACCCACTTCGAGGTCGTACGCGCCGTCACCCATCGCATCGGTCTCGTCGAGCTTCGCCGAGAGCGCACGGCTCACATCGGCGATCTGGTCCAGATCGGCACCGGTGTCCGAGTCGACGACCACGCGCAGCACCCGCTTGCGTCCGACGGAGTCCACTGCGATCTCTTCGAGATCGAGGCCCTGGGAGCTGACAAGGGGTTCCAGAAGTTCTCGCAGCCTCTCGCTCTGGGTGGTGCTCATCCGGGTGACTCCTCGGCCGCGTGTGCTGTTGTGGGATGGGTCGCGTGTCTGGTCAAAGGGTATCGGGTCGCGGGGTGTGTTGCCGTCCATCGGGTGGCGGACGGGTGCCGGTGGGTGGTCCCGGACATGTCCACGGGTACCGTGATCACGGGCGTGCCGCCCTCCACTCCGTACGAGCACCGAGGACGTCTGCCGTGCCGTTTCCCCCGCCGCCGCGCCTGCCCTCGGGGCCGCGCAGAAGGAGCCTGCTCGCCGCGGTCACCGGTGCCGCCGTGCTGGTGGGCTGTTCACCCGGTTCGGACACCGACGGCACGGCCGGCAGCCCGTCGGCCGCGGACCGCGCACGCGCGCGTGCGGCCCGGGACAGCGCGGAGCTGGTGGACCGCTACGACGCGGTGATCGCCGCTCATCCGGCCCTGGCGGACCGGCTGCGGCCGCTGCGCGCGGAGGTGCTCCGGCACGCGGAGGCGTTCGGCGGTACGGCGGCGGCCGGGCCGGGGACCCCGTCCGCGCCGGCGACCGGGCCGGCGGTGCCGTCCGACGCGAAGGGCGCGCTCGCGGAACTCGCCGCCGCCGAACGGACGCTGTCGGACCGCAGGATCGGGGCGCTGTCGGCGCTGCCCGGGGAGCTCGCCCGGCTGCTGGCCTCGGTGGCGGCTTCCGGGGCGGCGCATGTGTATCTGCTGACGGAGGGTGCGGCGTGAGCAAGGCCAAGGCCGGGGAACTGACCGCGCTCCAGGCGGCGCTGGCCGCCGAGCACGCGGCGGTGTACGGGTACGGCGTCGTCGGGGGGCGGATCCGGGAGGGGCGCCGCGCCGAGGCCCGCGGGGCCTACGACGCCCATCGGGCGCGCCGGGACGCCCTGGTGCGCGAGGTGCTGGACCTGGGCGGGGAGCCGGTCGCCGCGGAGCCCGGGTACTCCCTGCCGTTCGCGGTGTCCGGCCCCGCCGCGGCGGCCCGGCTCGCCGCCGAGGTGGAGGACCGGGTGGCCGGGGTCTACTCGGATCTGGTGCGGGCGGCCACCGGTGAGCGGCGGCGTACGGCCGCCGAGGCGCTGCGGGAGGCGGCGGTGCGGGCGGTGCGCTGGCGCGGCGAGAGCGTAGCCTTCCCTGGGCTCGCCGAGCGGGCGGCCACCGGCTCGCCATCGGCGACGCCCACGGCGTGATGTGAACGGGAAGGAAACTCTCGCGTATGGCTTTCGAACCGCCGCGGCGTCTGGTCAGGGCGCTCGGTGAGACGGCACCGGATGCCGACGGCTGGCTGGAGAAGCTGCCCGATGCGGCGCAACAGGCCGTAACGCTACGCGAGTTGACCGTGGAGCGGGTGCAGGTGCCCGGCGGGCGCAGCAGCCTGGTCGTGCTGGTGCGGCAGGCGGACGGTACGCCGGCCGTGCTGAAGCTGGCCCCGCCGCGGGCCCGGCCCGAGAGCGAGCGCGCGGCGCTGGCGCACTGGGGCGGCCGGGGCGCCGTACAGCTGCTGGAGCCCTTCCGTACGGAGGGGGTGCTGGTGCTGGAGCGGCTGCACCCGGATGTGTCGGTGCGGTCGCTGCCGGAGGCGAAGGCGCTGCTGGAGGCGGCGGGGACGTTGCGCCGGCTCTGGGTGGAGCCGCCCGGGGACCATGTCTTCGAGACCGTCGCCGAGCGGACGGGGCGGCAGGCCGAGGCGATGCGGCTCGGCTCCGCCGGTGACGCGGGAGCGGCGGTGCTGGTGGACGCGGCGCTCTCCGCTCGGGAGGAGCTGCTGGCGGCGCCGCCCGAGCACCGGCTTTTGCACGGGACGTTCCGGCAGAGCAAGGTGCTGGCGGGGGAACGGACGCCGTGGCTGGCCGTGGGGCCGGATCCCGTGGTGGGTGAGTGCGCGTTCGATCTGGCCCGGCTGGTGCGGGACCGGGTGGAGGACCTGATCGCCACGCCGTCGGGGGCGGCGACGACGCGCCGCCGGATCAAGCGGCTGGCCGAGTCCCTGGACGTGGACCAGGAACGACTCCGCGGCTGGACCCTGTTCCGGGCCGTGGAGTCCGGCGTACGCGCCCTGCGAGTGGGCCGCCCCCAGGACGCCGAACTGCTACTGGAGTTCGCGTCCTGGCTCTGACCTCCCCACCCGGCAAGCACCCACCGCACGGGAACCCGGGCGCCCTCGCGGGCCGACTCCGCCACCGGGAACCCTGGCCCCACGGCACAGGAAGCGCGCATCCCCGCGGGGGTCTGCAGGGCGCGCGACGGCCTCCTCGACCGACTGCGCCACCGCCGTCTCTGACTCCGGAGACCCGCGCCCCCACGACCACAGGCACCCCGCCTCCCCGCGGGTCTGGAGGGCCCGTGGCCGGGCGCACGATGCCCTCCTCGGCCGTCTGCTCCCCCGCCATCTCACACCGGAAAACCGCCGCCATGACCGGACCGCGGGCCTCCTCCTCCCGGACCCGGACGGCCTAAGCGACCGGGCGCGCGAGGCCTCCCCGGCCGTCTGCGCCACCGCCGGCTCTGACGCCGGAAACCCTCGCCCCCACGACCACAGGCACCCGCATCCCCACGGGGCCTGGGATGGCCTCTCGGGCGGCTGCTCCCCCGCCTGCTCTCACGCCGGAAAAGCCCGCTGCCCATGATCGGGCCGCGGGCTTTCTCTCGGGGCTGGGGGACTGCGCGGGCCGGCTCTTGGCCGCCCTCCCCCGGAGGGGTTACGCCGTCAGGTGGGTGAGGGCTTCCTCGATGGTCAGTTCCTCGCGTTCGCCGGTGCGGCGGTCCTTGAGTTCGAGTACGCCCTCGGCCGCGCGGCGTCCGGCCACCAGGATCTTGGGGACGCCGATCAGCTCGGAGTCGGTGAACTTCACGCCCGGGGACACCCCGGCGCGGTCGTCGCACAGGACCCGCAGGCCCTTCGCCGCCAGCTTCTCGGAGACGTCGAGGGCGAGTTCGGTCTGCAGGGCCTTGCCGGCGGCGACCACATGGACGTCGGCCGGGGCGACCTCGGCGGGCCAGCACAGGCCCTTGTCGTCGGCGGTCTGCTCGGCGAGCGCCGCGACCGCGCGGGAGACGCCGATGCCGTAGGAGCCCATGGTGACGCGGACCGGCTTGCCCTGCTGCCCGAGGACGTCGAGCTTGAGGGCGTCGGCGTACTTGCGGCCGAGCTGGAAGATGTGGCCGATCTCGATGGCGCGGTCCAGCTTGAGGCCGGTGCCGCAGTTCGGACACGGGTCGCCCTCCTGGACGACCACGACGTCGACGTACTCGGCGACCTCGAAGTCCCGTCCCGCGACGACGTTCTTCGCGTGCGTGCCCTCCTTGTTGGCGCCCGTGATCCACGAGGTGCCGGGAGCCACGCGCGGGTCGGCGAGGTACCTGACCTTCTCGCCCAGGCCCTGCGGACCGACGTAACCGCGCACCAGGTCGGGGCGGCCCGCGAAGTCCTCCTCGGTGACCATCTCGACCGTCGCCGGGGCGAAGTGCGCCTCGACCTTGTCCAGGTCGACCTCACGGTCACCGGGGACACCGACGGCCACGATCTCGCCGTCGACCTTCACCAGGAGGTTCTTCAGGGTCGCGGAGGCCGGGACGCCGAGGTGGGCGGCGAGGGTCTCGATGGTGGGGGTGTCCGGGGTCGGGATCTCCTCCAGCGCGGCCACGCCGTCCGCGTCCACCGGCTGCAGCGCGTAGGTGATCGCCTCGGTGTTGGCCGCGAAGTCGCAGTTCGGGCAGTCGGCGAAGGTGTCCTCGCCGGCCTCGGCCGGGGCGAGGAACTCCTCGGACTTGGAGCCGCCCATCGCGCCCGCGGTGGCGGCGCAGATGCGGTAGTCCAGGCCGAGCCGCTCGAAGACGCGCTGGTAGGCCTGGCGGTGCAGGGCGTAGGACCGGGCCAGGCCCTCGTCGTCGAGGTCGAAGGAGTAGGAGTCCTTCATCAGGAACTCACGGCCGCGCAGGATGCCCGCCCGGGGGCGGGCCTCGTCGCGGTACTTGTGCTGGATCTGGTAGAGGATGACCGGCAGGTCCTTGTAGGAGGACGCCTGGTCCTTCACCAGCAGGGTGAAGATCTCCTCGTGGGTCGGGCCGAGCAGGTAGTCGCCGCCCTTGCGGTCCTTGAGGCGGAACAGCTCCTGGCCGTACTCGTCCCAGCGGCCCGTCGCGTCGTACGGCTCACGCGGCAGCAGGGCGGGCAGCAGCACCTCCTGGGCACCGATCGCGTCCATCTCCTCACGGACGATCCGCTCCACATTGGCGAGCACCCGCCTGCCGAGCGGCAGCCAGGACCAGATGCCGGCCGCCGTGCGGCGGACGTAGCCGGCCCGGACGAGCAGCTTGTGGCTGAGGACCTCGGCGTCCGCCGGGTCGTCGCGCAGCGTCTTCGCCATCAACTGGGACATGCGCTGGACCGGTACGTTCGCCATGGTTCGTGTACTCCTGCTGCGTGAGGGTTATGGCAGGAGGTTAGCCGGGCGGTACGGGGCGGTGGAAATCGGTTGGGGCCCCTATCGCCTGCGCAGCGGCAGCGCGGCCCCCATCACGGCGTACGGCCTCGGGGCGCTGGGGAAGAGGACCTGCCGGGCGAGGTCCTGGTAGCCGAGGGAGTGGTAGAGGCCGCGGGCCGGGCTGTCGGTGTCGATCGCGGAGAGGATCGAGCGGGGTTCGGCGGCGTCGTCGGTGAGGGCGGTGATCAGGGCGCGGCCCAGTCCGCGGTTCTGGTACGCCGGGTGGACGTGCAGCTCGGTGATGACGAAGGAGTCGTCGAGCCAGTGGTCGTTGCCCCGGCCGCGGAGGTACGGCTCCACGACCGTGGACCACCAGTGGGTGCGGTCGTTCGGCATGCCGTAGACGAATCCGACGAGCCGGCCGTCCGCGGTGGCGCCGAGGGCGCGGGCGCCGGGATAGGCCATGTGGCGCAGGACGATCTGACGGCGTACGACCACCTCGTCCGGGCCGAGCCCGAAGGCGACGGCTTGGACGGCCAGGGCCTCGTCCACGTGGGCCGGCAGATCCAGGGGGCCGATGACGACGTCCATGCGGGGAGGGTACAGGGAGCTAAAAGAGGACGCTCATGAAGGCGCCGACCTCTTCGAAGCCGACCCGTCGGTACGTCCTTCTCGCCGCGGTGTTGAAGTCGTTGACGTAGAGGCTCACCACCGGGGCCACGTCCGCGAGGGCGTAGCGCAGTACGGCTGCCATGGCGGGGGCCGCCAGGCCCTGGCCCCGGTATTCGGGGGCCACCCAGACGCCCTGGATCTGGCAGGCGCGGTCGGTCGCGGCGCCGATCTCCGCCTTGAAGACGACCCGGCCGTGTTCGTCGAGGCGGGCGAACGAGCGGCCGGAGCCGACCAGTTCGGCCACCCGGGCCTGGTACAGCAGGCCGCCGTCGCCGGCCATCGGGGAGACGCCGACCTCCTCGGTGAACATCGCCACGCACGCCGGCATGATCGTGTCCATCTCGTCCTTGCGGATCCGGCGGACGCGCGGGTCGGGGGCGATGGTCCGCGGCATGCGGTCGGTGACCATGAGGGGCTGCCGGGCGCGGACGTCCCGGGCCGGGCCCCAGTTCGGTTCCAGCAGGCGCCAGAGCTGGGCGGTGGGTTCGGCCGGGCCCACGATCGAGGAGCAGCGGCGGCCCGCCCGGCGGGCCCGGTCGGCGAAGGCGCGGACGGCTCGGGGGGTGGCGCAGATGGGGACGAGGTTGGCGCCCGCGTAGCACAGGGACGTCAGCATGCCGTCCTCGTACCAGCCCCACATCTCGCCGCCGAGGCGCCAGGGGTCCAGGCCGGCGACCTGGACCCGGGACGTGACGAAGGCGTTCGTCACGGGATCGCGGTCCAGGACGGCGAGCGCTGCGTCCAGGTCGCTCGGTTCGAGGACCCGGGAGGTGGTCTGGGTCAGCAACTGCGGGGCCTCACACTAAAGACAGCTGATCTCCGCACTGTACCTGGCGGGGATGTGGAGTGCCGCCCTGCCGGAGTGAGACCGGTCGAGGTGCTGCTCGCCGGGGGTGCCGCTCAGCCCTTCCCCGGGGGGTCAGCCCGCTACCGAGACCGACGGCTCGCCCGACTCGATGCCCGCGTCCTGCATCTGCTCGGCCAGCTTCATGGCCTCCTCGATCAGGGTCTCCACGATCTTGGACTCCGGCACCGTCTTGATGACCTCGCCCTTGACGAAGATCTGGCCCTTGCCGTTGCCGGAGGCGACACCGAGGTCGGCCTCGCGGGCCTCGCCGGGGCCGTTCACGACGCAGCCCATGACCGCGACGCGGAGGGGGACCTCCATGCCGGTCAGGCCCGCGGTGACTTCCTCCGCCAGCTTGTAGACGTCCACCTGGGCACGGCCGCAGGACGGGCAGGAGACGATCTCCAGGCCGCGCTGCTTGAGGTTCAGGGACTCCAGGATCTGGATGCCGACCTTGACCTCCTCGGCGGGGGGCGCCGAGAGGGAGACGCGGATCGTGTCGCCGATGCCCTGGGAGAGCAGCGCGCCGAAGGCGACCGCCGACTTGATCGTGCCCTGGAAGGCGGGGCCCGCCTCCGTCACACCGAGGTGCAGCGGGTAGTCGCACTGGGCGGCGAGCTGCTTGTACGCCTCGATCATGACGACCGGGTCGTTGTGCTTCACCGAGATCTTGATGTCGCGGAAGTCGTGCTCCTCGAAGAGCGAGGCCTCCCAGAGGGCCGACTCGACGAGCGCCTCGGGCGTCGCCTTGCCGTACTTCTGCAGCAGTCGCCGGTCCAGCGAGCCCGCGTTCACGCCGATGCGGATCGGGGTGCCGTGGTCCTTCGCCGCCTTGGCGATCTCCTTGACCTTGTCGTCGAACTGCTTGATGTTGCCGGGGTTCACCCGGACCGCGGCGCAGCCGGCCTCGATGGCCGCGAAGACGTACTTGGGCTGGAAGTGGATGTCCGCGATCACCGGGATCTGCGACTTGCGGGCGATGGTGGCGAGGGCGTCCGCGTCGTCCTGCGTGGGGCAGGCGACCCGCACGATCTGGCAGCCGGACGCCGTCAGCTCGGCGATCTGCTGGAGGGTCGCGCCGATGTCGGACGTCCGGGTCGTCGTCATCGACTGGACGGAGACCGGGGCGTCGCCGCCCACCGCGACCGTGCCCACCTGGATCTGCCGGCTCTTCCGGCGCTCGGCAACCCTGGTCGGAACGGACGGCATGCCGAGAGAAATCGCAGTCATCTGCTGTGCAACCCCAAGTCGTGGATCAAGGTCCGGTCCCGTCAGCAGCGGGCTCCAGGCTTCGAGATTACGGCACGGGCAATGGCGACAGCACATCACGGCCCGTAAACCCACTCGATGGAAGGCGGCCCGGGACACAGGAGCCCGGGCCGCCGCCAACGCCGTATGGCTAGGAGATTCTCACCGGGTTGACCACGTCGGCGATCAGCACCAGGAGTGTGAAGCAGACGAAGATTCCGGCCACCACGTAGGCCACTGGCATCAGCTTCGCCACGTCGAACGGGCCCGGGTCCGGGCGGCGCAGCACCTTCGCGACGTTCCGGCGCAGCGACTCCCACATCGCGCCCGCGATATGGCCGCCGTCGAGCGGCAGCAGCGGGAGCATGTTGAACAGGAACAGGGAGAGGTTGAAGCCGGCCACCAGCATGACCGCCATGGCCAGCTGCTGGGAGGCGGGGATGTCGAGGGTGAAGATCTCGCCGCCCACCCGGGCGGCGCCGACCACGCCCATGGGCGAGTCGGACTCGCGCTCGCCGTCGCCGAAGGCGGCGTCCCACAGGGCCGGGATCTTGCTGGGCAGGGCGGCGAGGGAGTCGACGGCGTCGCCGACCCGGTCGCCCATCCAGGTCACGGAGTCACCGAAGTCCTGTTTGACGATGCCGGTGGCGGCGCTGAAGCCGAGGAAGCCGGCGGTGACGTACTCGCCCTGGACGATCTGGCCGCCGGCGTCCTTCTTGGCGACCTGGTTGGTGGCGATCTTCGCGGTGAGGGTGACCTCCTGGCCGTCCCGGTCGACGACGATCGGCACCTGCTTGCCGGGGTTGGCGCGGATCAGGTCGGAGAGCTTGTTCCAGTCGTCGGTGCGCACCCCGTCGAAGGCGACGATCTTGTCGCCGGCCTTCAGGCCCGCGGCGGCGGCCGGTGCGGCCGGGTCGGACTTCTCGCAGGTGTCGCGGTTCTCGCTCTGGGCGATGACGCACTGCGAGACCGAGCTGACGGTGGTGGTCTGCTGGGAGATGCCGAAGCCCATCAGCACGGTGAGGAACAGGCCGACGGCGAGCACCAGGTTCATGAAGGGGCCCGCGAACATCACGATGACCCGCTTCCACGGCTTGCGCGTGTAGAAGAGGCGGGTCTCGTCACCCGGCCTGAGCTCCTCGAACGCGGCCTCGCGGGCGTCCTCGATCATGCCGCGCCAGGGCGAGGTGGAGCGGGCCTCCAGCCGGCCGTCGGGGCCGGGCGGGAACATGCCGATCATGCGGATGTAGCCGCCGAACGGGATGGCCTTGATGCCGTACTCCGTCTCGCCCTTCTTCCGCGACCACAGGGTCGGGCCGAAGCCGACCATGTACTGGGGCACGCGGATGCCGAAGAGCTTGGCGGTGGACAGGTGCCCCAGCTCGTGCCACGCGATCGAGAAGAGCAGCCCGACGGCGAAGACCACTATGCCGAGGATGAACATCAAGGTCGTCATGCACGGGCCTCCGCCGTCTGTGCCGCCAGTTCCCTGGCCCGGGTGCGCGCCCAGGCCTCCGCTTCGAGGACGTCCGCGACGGTGAGTGAGGTTCCCGTCACGGGGGTGCCGTGCTCCTGGACCACCCGGGTCACGGTCTCCATGATGCCGTCGAACGGCAGCGCGCCGGCCCGGAAGGCCTCCACGCACTCCTCGTTGGCGGCATTGAACACCGCCGGGGCCGTGCCCGCGAGCTCACCGACGTGCCGGGCGAGGTTCACCGACGGGAACGCGTCGTTGTCGAGCGGGAAGAACTCCCACGTCGAGGCCCTGCTCCAGTCGAAGGCGGGCGCCGCGCCGGGGACGCGCTCGGGCCAGCCCAGACCGATGGCGATCGGCCCGCGCATGTCGGGGGGCGTCGCCTGGGCGATCGTGGATCCGTCGGTGAACTCGACCATCGAGTGAACATACGACTGGGGGTGCACGACGACCTCAATGCGGTCGAAGGGAATGTCGTAGAGAAGGTGTGCCTCGATGACTTCCAGGCCCTTGTTGACGAGGGTCGCGGAGTTGATCGTGATCACCGGGCCCATGGCCCAGGTGGGATGGGCGAGGGCGTCCTCGACGGTGACGCTCGCCAGTTCCTGCTTCGTGCGGCCGCGGAAGGGGCCGCCGGACGCGGTGACGACGAGCTTGCGTACGTCCGCGCGCGTGCCGGAGGCCAGCGCCTGGAACAGCGCCGCGTGCTCGGAGTCGACCGGGATGATCTGGCCCGGCTTGGCGAGCGCCTTGACCAGCGGGCCGCCGACGATGAGCGACTCCTTGTTGGCGAGCGCGAGGGTGCGGCCCGCTTCCAGGGCGGCGAGGGTCGGGGCCAGGCCGATCGAGCCGGTGATGCCGTTCAGGACGGTGTGGCAGTCGGAGGCGGCGGCCTCGGTGGCGGCCTCCGGTCCGGCGAGGATCTCGGGCAGCGGCTCGCCGGCGCCGTACCGCGCGCGGAGGGCCTCGCGCAGCTCCGGTACGGCGTCCTCGCGGGCGACGGCGACCGTGCGGGCCTTCAGCCGGTGGGCCTGCTCGGCGAGGAGGGCGACGCGGCCGCCGTTGGCGGAGAGCGCGGTGACCCGGAAGCGGTCGGGGTGGCGCAGCACCAGGTCGATGGCCTGGGTGCCGATCGACCCGGTGGAGCCGAGGATCACCACGTCCTTCGGGCCGTCTCCCGCGACGGGGTCGTACACCAGGTGCGGGTCGGCGAGGGGGGCTGGAGAGTCGCTCATCCCTCCATTGTTGCCGCAAGCACGGCGTGGGAGGACAGGGCGTCCCCCTCACGGGGGCGGAGGGGAACGCCCGGTCGACGGCCGGTCAGCGGATCGGGCGGTGGACGTTCTCCCGTTCGCTCGGGCCCGGGAGGGCGTCGGCGATCCAGGGGCCGTCGCCCGAGGGGTCGACGATGCCCTGCTCCAGCCATGCGTAGGTACCGGACATGACGCCCTTGACGACCTTGCGGTCGACGTCGTCGGTGTTGCTCCACAGCCGGCCGAAGAGCTCCTCGGTGCGGATGCGGGACTGGCGGCAGAAGGCGTCGGCGAGGTGGTAGGCCTCCCGGCCGTTCTCGCCGCGGGAGCGCAGGTGCTCGGCGCGTACGCAGACCGCGCTCATCGCGAACAGTTCTGCACCGATGTCGACGATCCGGGCGAGGAAGCCCTGCTTGGACTCCATCCGGCCCTGCCAGCGGGACATGGCGTAGAAGGTGGAGCGGGCCAGCTTGCGGGAGGTGCGTTCGATGTACCGCAGGTGGGCGGAGAGGTCCACCTCGCGCTTGAACTCGCCGTACGAGTAGGGGAGCTGTCCCTGCCCGGCGACCAGTTTCGGGAGCCACTTGGCGTAGAAGACGCCCGCGTTCGCGCCCGCCTTGGCCTTGTCCTGGAGGGACTTGTCGGGGTCGATGAGGTCACCGGCGACCGAGAGGTGGGCGTCGACGGCCTCGCGGGCGATGAGCAGATGCATGATCTCCGTCGAGCCCTCGAAGATGCGGTTGATGCGCAGATCGCGCAGGACCTGCTCGGCGGGGACCGCCCGCTCGCCGCGGGCCCGGAGCGACTCGGCCGTCTCGAAGCCGCGTCCGCCGCGGATCTGGACGAGCTCGTCGGCCATCAGCCAGCCCATCTCGGAGGCGTACAGCTTGGCCAGGGCGCCTTCGATGCGGATGTCGTTGCGGTCCTCGTCGGCCATCTGCGAGGCCAGGTCGAGCACGGCCTCCAGGGCGAAGGTGGTGGCCGCGATGAAGGAGATCTTGGCGCCGACCGCTTCGTGCCGGGCGATCGGCTTGCCCCACTGCTCGCGGGCCGCCGACCACTCCCGCGCGATCTTCAGGCACCACTTGCCGGCGGCCACGCAGGACGCGGGCAGCGACAGCCGCCCGGTGTTGAGGGTGGTCAGCGCGATCTTGAGGCCGGCGCCCTCGGGGCCGATGCGGTTGGCGGCGGGGACCCGGACCTGGTGGAAGCGGGTGACGCCGTTCTCGATGCCGCGCAGGCCCATGAAGGCGTTGCGGTGCTCGACGGTGATGCCGGGTGAGTTGGTCTCCACGACGAAGGCCGTGATGCCGCCCTTGTGCCCGTCGGACTTCGGCACCCGGGCCATGACGACGAGCAGGTCGGCGACCACTCCGTTGGTGGTCCACAGCTTCACTCCGTCGAGGACGTAGTCGTCCCCGTCCGGTACGGCGGAGGCGGCGAGCCGGGCCGGGTCGGAGCCGACGTCCGGCTCGGTGAGCAGGAACGCCGAGATGTCGGTGCGGGCGCAGCGCGGCAGGAACCGTTCCTTCTGCTCGTCCGTACCGAACAGTTTTAGCGGCTGGGGCACGCCGATCGACTGGTGGGCCGAGAGCAGCACGCCGATCGCGGGCGAGGCGGAGCCGGCCAGGGCGAGGGCCTTGTTGTAGTAGACCTGGGTGAGGCCGAGGCCGCCGTACTTGGTGTCGATCTTCATGCCGAAGGCGCCGATCTCCTTGAGGCCGCCCACGACCTCGTCGGGGATGCGGGACTCGCGCTCGATGAGGGCACCGTCGACCTTGGTCTCGACGAAGTCGCGGAGCTTGGCGAGGAACTCCTCGCCGCGCTGGGCGGCCTCGTCGGTCGGCATGGGGTGGGGGTGGATGAGGTCGAGGCGGAAGCGGCCGAGGAACAGTTCCCTGGCGAAGCTGGGCTTGCGCCAGTCCTGCTCACGGGCCGCCTCCGCCACCTGGCGGGCCTCACGTTCGGTGACTGTGGGCTTGGTCGTTGGAGCGGACATGACGCTCACCTCGCCGCGCATAGGGATCTTTTCCGGATCTTCCGGACCGAGAGTTACTGACGGGTGCTACCCGATCGTATGTACCCGATGCGGGGCGAGGTGGCCACCCTGTGTGCGGCCGTTCAGCCGAGAATCGCTCCCGGGCAAAATCGCTGTCGAAGCGCTTCGACAGCCTATGGACACCCACCCCCGGTGGAGCTACTGTCGAACCACCCTCACCCGCCCGTATTCACCGTGCGCACTGTCGAAGCGCTTCACAAAGCTTGGAGAGCTGGATGGTCACCCTCGCCGAGGTCGCCCAGCACGCCGGAGTCTCGGCGAGCACGGTGAGCTATGTCCTCAGCGGCAAGCGGTCCATCTCCGCGACCACCCGGCACCGGGTCGAGCAGAGCATCCGCGAGCTCGGCTACCACCCGAACGCGGGCGCCCGGGCGCTGGCCAGCAGCCGGTCGAACATCATCGCGCTGATGATCCCCCTGCGCACCGACATGTATGTGCCGGTGATGATGGAAATCGCCATCGCGGTGGCCACCACCGCGCGCACGCACGGCTACGACGTCCTGCTGCTCACCGGCGAGGAGGGCCCGGACGCGGTGCGCCGGGTCACCGGCAGCGGCCTCGCCGACGCGATGATCCTGATGGACGTCGAACTCGACGACGAGCGGCTGCCGTTGCTCCGCGACACCGACCAGCCGTCCGTGCTGATCGGACTGCCCGCCGACACCTCCGGGCTGACCTGCGTCGATCTGGACTTCCGGGCGACCGGCGCGCTGTGCGTGGAGCATCTGGCGAAGTTCGGGCACCGCGACATCGCTGTCATCGGCGAGGCGCCCGCGGTCTATGAACGGCACACCGGGTTCGCCGAGCGCACCCTCGACGGACTGCGCTCGCGCGCCCAGGAGTTGGGCGCCCGGCTGCTGCACCGGCCGTGCGAGGGCGGTTACGACGCGATGGCCGTGACCCTGGCCCGCGTCTTCGACGAGCGTCCGGGCACCACGGGCTTCGTCGTGCAGAACGAGTCGGCGGTGGAGCCGCTGCTCGCGCTGCTGCGCCAGCAGGGCCGGGCCGTGCCGGAGGACGTGTCGGTGGTCGCGATCTGCCCCGACCAGGTCGCCGTCCAGGCCTCGGTGCGGCTGACGTCGGTGTCCATTCCCGCGCAGGAGATGGGCCGGCAGGCCGTGGAGCATCTGGTGGCCAAGCTGGACGGGCGGGGCGAGGACGAGGTCGTGCTCATCGCCCCCGAGTTGACGGTCCGGGCGAGCTCGGGTCCGGCCGCTTCCTGACCTGTACGTCCCCGTGCGGCCCCTGCGGGGGCGGCTTCCCCCTGTCATCGTTCAGGAGTACGCCTCGTGAATCAGCCTGCCGAAAGCCAAGCGAAGATCAGCCTGGCGCAGTCCTCCCCCACCGTCGGCACGTTCCGCGAGCGGGACGGCGCGCTGGAGTGGAGCGGCCGTCAGGAGACCGTACGCGTCGAGCCGTGGGGTCCGGACGCGGTGCGGGTGCGGGCCCGGCTGGGCGGGCCGGTGCTGGCCGGTCTGCCGGGCGCGCTGCTGGACGAGGCTCCCGCGACGCCGTCCACGGTGAAGATCGAGGGCGGGCGGGGGCGGCTGACGGTCGGGGCGCTCACCGTGGAGGTCGACGCCGAGGGCATGGTCCGCTTCCTGCGCACCGGCGACGGCGCCGAACTGCTCGCCGAGGAGCGCGCCCACTTCTGGTGGCCGGGTCCGCGGCTGTACACGGCCGTGGGCAACGGCCACCACCGTCTGGAGCAGCGCTTCGCCGCCTACGACGACGAGAAGCTCTACGGCCTCGGCCAGCACCAGCACGGCCGGCTCGACCAGAAGGGCCTGGTCCTGGACCTGGTGCAGCGCAATGCCGAGGTCGGCATCCCGGTGCTCACCTCCAGCCGCGGCTACACCCTGCTGTGGAACAACCCGGCGATCGGCCGGGTGGAGCTGGCCCACAACGGCACCCGCTGGGTCGCGGACTCGGCCCGGCAGATCGACTACTGGATCACCGCGGGCGACCCGGCCGACGCCCAGCGCCGCTACAGCGCGGTGACCGGCCGGACGCCGATGCTGCCCGAGTGGGCGGCCGGGTTCTGGCAGTGCAAGCTGCGCTACCGCACCCAGGACGAACTCCTCGCCGTGGCACGGGAGTACAAGCGGCGGGGCCTGCCCCTGGACGCCATCGTCTGCGACTTCTTCCACTGGACGCACCTCGGCGAGTGGAAGTTCGACCCCGCGGAGTGGCCGGACCCCGCGGCGATGGTCCGCGAACTCGAGGAGCTGGGCGTCACGTTGGTGGTGAGCGTCTGGCCGTCGGTGTCCCCGCTGTCGGAGAACCACCCGGTGATGGAGCAGCGCGGCTGGTTCATCGGCACCCAGTACGGCCCGATGGCGCACGCCGACTGGCCGGACAAGGAGGTCGCCTCGACCGTCCAGGTCTCCTTCTACGACGCCACCAACCCGGAGGCCCGGGAGTTCGTGTGGTCGCGGATCCGCGACAACTACCTGCGCCCGTACGGCATCACGGCCTTCTGGCTGGACGCCTGCGAGCCGGAGCTGAAGCCGGGCTTCCAGGAGAACCTGCGGTACTGGGCGGGGCCCGGCCTGGAGGTCGGCAACCTCTACCCGGCGGAGAACTCCCGCACCTTCCACGAGGGGCTCAGCGCCGAGGGCGAGTCCGACATCATCACCCTCAACCGCTCGGCCTGGGCGGGCAGTCAGCGCTACGGCGCCGCCCTGTGGTCCGGTGACATCGGCACCGACTTCCCGACCCTGCGCCGCCAGATCGCGGCCGGTCTCAACACCGCGCTGGCCGGTATCCCCTGGTGGAACACCGACATCGGCGGCTTCCACGGCGGCGACCCGCAGGACCCGGCGTACCGGGAGGTCATGGTCCGCTGGTTCCAGTTCGGCGCGCTGTCCCCGCTGATGCGGCTGCACGGCTTCCGCGACCCGGGTATGCCGCTGGGCCCGGACATGACGGGCGGTCCCAACGAGGTCTGGTCGTACGGCGAGGAGGCCGGCGCGATCCTGGAGCGGTATCTGCGGCTGCGCGAGCGACTGAAGCCGTACGTACTGAAGGTCATGCGCGAGGCGCACGAGGAAGGGCTGCCCGTGATGCGGCCGCTGTTCCTGGAGTTCCCGCGGGACCCGGCCGCCTGGTCGGTGGACGACGCCTATCTCTTCGGCCGGGACCTGCTGGTGGCGCCGGTGCTGACGGCGGGGGCCACCGCCCGGACGGTGCATCTGCCGGCGGGCGCGGTCTGGACGGACGCGTGGACGGGTCAGACGTACCAGGGCGGCGCGGCCGTGACGGTCGACGCCCCGCTGGACCGCATCCCGCTGTTCCTGCGGGACGGGGCCGAGCTGCCGATCGCGGAATGACGGATGCGGCCGGTCCCGCTATCCGCGGGACCGGCCGCACGCTCAGACCGTCAACTGCTGCTGATGGTCAGGTTGTTGGTGACGAAGTCCAGGCCGCCGGAGGACGAGGTGATCTCGTAGCCGAACTGGACGTCCCCGATCGTCTCGTTGGCGGACATCCAGCCCTTGGTGCCCGCGATCCAGGTGAGGATCGGCTTGATGTTCACGGTGCCGGCGTTGGAGTCCGAGGTGCGCAGGAACGAGAAGACCTCGTTGGCGCCGTTGTTGCCCTTGTAGACGTTCCAGGTGTGGCCGCCGAGCGTGACCGAGCCCTGGGAGCTGCCGAGCGGGCCGACCGGGCCGTGGTGGTTGACCCACAGCATGATCTCGTAGTCGTAGTCGGTGTCCCAGATGTCGTACGACGTGTTGTAGGCGCCGGACGCGGGGACCGTGACGTTGTAGCTGCTGGTCAGCGACGCGATCGAGGAAATCGGCTTGTTGACCACCTTCTTCGCGTTCGGGTACGACTTGATGCCGCCGGTGTTGGGGTGGTTGGCCCAGACGCCCCAGTTGGTACCGGAGTTGGCCCAGACGCACTGGCTGCCGGCGCCGGAGCCCCAGATGTTGTTGTAGAGCGTGTAGCCGTTCAGGGTGGTGTTGCCCCACTGGTCGCAGGAGTTCCAGACGGCGGCGTGGGCGGGTGCGGAGGCGAGGCCGACGGTGGCGCCGAGGGCGAGCGCCGGGGCGACGAGGGCCCGGGTGACACGGCGGAGCGTGCGGGTTGATGCCATGGTGTCCCTTCCATGGGTGGGGGGGAAGTGCGGGGAGTCACCACGTCCCTGGGGTGAGGACGTGGTCTTCTCCGGCGACGAGGTCGAGCGGTCTCGCGCCGGTGGAAGTCCTGAGTTCGACGCGGAGCGTGCGGGTGGGGCGGAGGATCGCGCTCGCTCCGTGCGGGGTCCAGTCGAGGTCGAGTTCGGCGCCGAACCGGGTGCGGATGCCGGAGATCCGGCCCGTCGGGTACGCCCGTGGGAGCGCGGGCAGCAGGACCAGCCGGTGGGGGGTCGACTGGACGAGCGCCTCGATCAGCACCGCGGGCAGGGTGTGGGCGGCGTCCGCGTTGTAGACGTCCCGGTTCGGGTAGTGCGCGCTCATCAGGGAGGCGTGGAAGAAGTCGCCGTCCAGGACCTGGCCGAGGGCGTGGGCGACACGGTCCGCGTCGCGCAGGCGGGCGGCGACGAGGGCGTGGTGGAGATGGCCGTGCGCGGAGTCGTTCTCGGCGCCGCGCAGTTCGAGGGCGCGGTGCGCGGCCCGCGCGAGGTCCGGGGTGTCGTAGGGGTTGATCTCGTCGAGGGGCCAGACGCCGTAGAGGTGGCTGAGGTGGCGGTGGTCGTAGCTGTCCTCCAGGCCGGGCCGGGCCCATTCGGCGAGGGCGCCCCGGTCGTTGACGCGGTGCGGGGGGAGCCGGTCGGCGAGTGCTCTCCAGCGGTCGGCGTGCTCGGGGTGGTACTCGGCCGCGGCGCGCAGGGCGTGCCGGGCGGCCGAGAGGTCCATGGCCGCGTTGAGGGTGCCCCAGCTCGCGTTCGCGGGCCGGTTCTCCGGCGAGTAGGACGGGACGACCACCAGGTGGCCTTCGTCGTCGGTGCGGGTGAGGAAGTCCTCGTAGAACCGGGCGACTTCGGCGAGCGCGGTCGCGGTGCCGAGGTCGCGTTCGCCCCGCGTCTCGTCGTGGTCGACGAGTGGTTTGAGCAGCCAGTCGGCGCCCGCGGTCCACAGGTGCAGGGGGTACTCGCGGCTGAAGTGGTACAGGTGCCCGGACTCGCCGTCGGTGTGGGCGGGCGCGACGACGCCTCGGGTGCCGAAGACGGCACGGGCGTTCTCACGCCAGTGCGGGAGCTGACGGGCAATCAGCGCGGCGTGGGCTGCCGTGACTTCGGGGAGCGAGGCGGCCACGGCGGAGGCGGTCTGGAGGTTGAGGTTGGCGTCGGTGGTGAAGGCGCCCGACCAGGCCGTGTTCCAGTCGCCGGTCCACACTCCGGTGAGCCGGGGCGGCAGCAGACCGCTGCTGGACAGCAGGTGGTAGCGGCCGGCCGCGAAGAGCCGCTCCAGCAGGGCCGCACCGCGGGTCCGCCGGAGCAGTTCCGAGCCGGGCAGGGCACGCTCGGCCGGGTCGCCGTCCAGGTCGAGGGTGACGCGCTGGTAGGCGGTGCGGTGCCGGGGCAGATGACGGGCGAGGAGGACGTCGTACGGCTGCTCGGTGGCGGGCAGCAGTGCGCGCAGGGCGCGGCCCTCCTCGATCACGTCCAGCGCGCCGGTGTGCCGGCGGACCCGGGTGAGCAGCAGGACCGAGGCGGCGCCCTCGACGCGCACGCCGGGGGGTACGAGCACGCAGGTGCCGCGGGTGACGGCGACGAGGGTGATGCCGGTGTACGCCCGGTCGCTGTCCGGGTAGCGGGCGCGCAGGCTGAGCAGGGCGCCCTCGGGGGTGAGCAGCGCGCCCTGGCCGACGCCGAGGCCGTCGGGGGCGCCGGGGAGGCGGTGGTCCAGGGTGATGTCGAGGCGGGGGCCGGCGGTGGTGACGTGCTGGACGATCACGTCGTCCGTGCGGGAGACGAAGAGGCGGCTGGACCAGTCGGCGCGCTCGGCGATGGTCTCACCGGTGGTGAAGTCGACGGAGCGGCGGTAGCCGGGGGCGCCGGCGGGCGGTCTGCGCAGCCGGATCCGGAAGGCGGGGTGGAAGGGCTGCACCCACTGGAGGGGGCGGCCGTCGGTGAAGGTCTCGGCGGCCGTGGTGTCGCCTGCCAGCAACCTGTCCTGCAGCGCGGGGAGTTCGGCCGCCAGCTCGGGGGGACGGGCCCTTTCGCCGCCGTTGGGTCGTACCAGGGTGTGCTGGGTGACGATGACACGGTCGTCGTCCGGATCGCCGAACACCAGGGCGCCGTGGTGGCCGTTGCCGCTGAGGAAGGCGTCCTCCCAGCGGGCGGCGGGGGCGGGCTCCCACGTGCCGTGCACGGTCATGGCTTCAGCACCGCCACCGCGTACCGGCCGAGGGTGAGTTCGTCCGTGACGGTCGTGTCCGTCAGGAGGTCCCGGTGGGTGCCGGGGACCTGCACCGTGACCGGTTCGCGGCCGTGGTTCAGCACGAACAGGACCTCGCCCCGGCGGACGGCCTCCACCTGCGGGGGCAGTCCGTCGAGCACGGGCCGGACGCCCGCCTCGGCGCCGATCCGCTCCAACAGCTCGCGCAGGTCCGGCGGTTCGGGGAGCGTGGAGAGGTACCAGGCGCGGCCGGTGCGCAGGACCGCGGGCAGGCCGTCGAGCTCACCGCCCTGGTAGGAGGCCACGGTCCGGGCGTCGTCGCTCTTCTCGATCTCCTCCGACCACAGCGTGCCGCGGAACCCCTCGCACTCGACGCTCTCCCCCGCCTCCAGCGGCCACCACTCGTGCAGGGTGCGGATGCCGAACAGCTCGCGCAACCGGGCGTCCATGCCTCCGGGGCGCACCCGGTCGTCCTCGTCGGCGACCCCGGTGAGGAAGCCGGAGACGAGGGTGCCGCCCTGGCGGACGTAGCCGAGGAGGTTGTCGATCGCGGTGTCGGTGAGGGCGTACAGCTGGGGCACGACGACCAGCCGGTACCGGGTCAGGTCGTGCTCGGGGTGGGCGAAGTCGGTGGTGAGGTGGGCCTCCCAGAGGGCGCGGTGCCAGGCGGTGAGGATCTGGGCGTAGTCGACCTCGGTGGAGAGCCGGCCCTCGTGGGCGCCGGCCCACCAGGAGTGCCAGTCGTGCAGCACGGCGATGTCGTGGTCGCTGTGGCCGCCGCTCACCTCACCGGCGATCCGGGCGAGGTCGGCGCCGAGCCGCTTGATCTCCTGGTACGTCCGCCCCTGCTCGCCCGCGTGGCCGACCATGCCGGAGTGGAACTTCTCGGCGCCCTGCCGGGACTGGCGCCACTGGAAGTAGCAGACGGCGTCCGCGCCCCGGGCCACGGCCTGGAGGGACCACAGGCGGTTGAGGCCGGGCGGCTTGGGGTGGTTGACGCCCCGCCAGTTCACCGGCCCGGCGGCCTGTTCCATCAGCATCCAGGGGCCGCGGGCCTGGGAGCGCGTCATGTCCTGCACCAGGGCGCCGTGCTGGGCGCCGAGGGGGTCGCGGGGGTCGGGGTAGAGGTCGACGGAGACGACGTCCTCCTCCTCGGCCCAGCGCCAGGCGTCCTGCCCGGCCCACAGCGGCATGAAGTTGGTGGTGACCGGGAGGTGGGGGGTGTACCGGCGGACGATGTCCCGCTCGGCGAGGCAGCACTCCAGGAGCATGTCGGAGGTGAACCGCTTGAAGTCCAGGACCTGGGCGGGGTTCTTCAGATAGTGGGCGTGACGGGGGGTGTGGATCTCCTCCCAGTCGTCGTAGCCCTGGCTCCAGAAGGCGGTGCCCCAGGCGGTGTTGAGGGCGTCGAGGCTGCCGTACTTGCGCCGCAGCCAGCCGCGGAAGCGGGCGGCGGCCGCCTCGCTCCAGTCGTAGGTGCAGTACTCGTTGTTGATGTGCCACATGGTGAGGGCCGGGTGGGTGGCGTAGCGGGCGGCCAGGTCCTCGGTGATGGCGGCGGCATGACGGCGGTAGGTGGCGCTGGAGTGGGAGAAGTGCTGGCGGCCGCCCCACCACTCGGTCCGGCCGTCCTGGTCGACGGGGAGGGTGTCGGGGTGCAGACGGCCGAGCCAGGGCGGGGGCGAGGCGGTGGGGGTGGCGAGGACGACACCGATGCCGCTCGCGTGGAGCAGGTCCATCAGGCGGTCGAGCCAGCCGAACTCCCTCGCTCCGGGGCGGGGTTCGAGCTTGGCCCAGGAGAAGACGCCGAGGGTGACGGAGTTGACGCCGGCGTCGCGCATCAGCCGGATGTCGTCCGGCCAGGTCTCCTCGGGCCACTGTTCGGGGTTGTAGTCGCCGCCGAAGAGGACGCGGCCCCGGGTGACGTCGGCGAGGGACGGCTTCACGCGGGCTCCCCGTACTGGATGCCCCGGCCGTTGGTGGCCAGGTACACCCGGCCGTACACGCGCGGGTCGCCGGTGATGGTCTCGCCGATCCAGCCCCACTGGTGCCGGTCGTCATTGATGCGGACCCAGCTCCGGCCGGCGTCGTCGGAGCGGTACACGGCGGTGATCGCCTCCGTGGAGCCGACCTGGTAGACCGCCGGATAGTCGGCGCCGTCGGCGGCCTTGCCGAAGCCGAGGGTGTACGAGGCCCAGCAGCTGTCGACCTCGGCGAAGCTCGCGCCGCCGTCGGTGGACCGGTACAGCCCGTTCCACTTGGCGCTCAGCCACAGGTCGCCGGATCTGCCCGGCGCCGCGACGACCTTGAACTGACTGTCGCCGGAGGGCAGCCCGGTCGCACGCGCGGTGAACGAGCGGCCACTGTCAGTGCTGGCGAGTAGCGTTCCTGTATCGGTGTCGTACGCGTAGAAGAGCGTCGGGTCGGCCGGGTCGGCGACCGGCGTGGCGCCCTTCGGGAAGGAGGGGACCTCGGTCCAGGTGGAGCCGTTGTCCGCGGAGCGGTAGGCGGGGTGCCTGGTGCCGTCCCAGTGCACGAAGACCCAGAGCAGGGCGGTGCCGTCGGCGTTGGTCGCGATCGGTCCCGGTGCGTTCCTGGCGAGGTCGGGCGAGCCCGCGAAGGGCGCCCAGGTCCGTCCGCCGTCGTCGGAATATGCGCCGTTGCCGTGGTCGCCCCAGCCGGTGCGGACGACGTACGCCGGCTTCGCCGCGGCCTGCGCGAGTCCCGTCGCCGACCCGAACACGGGGTTCGTGGCCATGCCGCGCGAGGGGGACGCGGTGAGCTTCTCGTGGTACATCACGCCGATGTCCCTGGACCCGCTGAGCAGGTGTGCCTCCCCGACCGGAGGTGACACCAGCTGCACCACCGAGGCTTCCTCCAGGCCGCGGATCTGCGGGGCCCAGTGCTTCAGGTCCCGGGTGCCGTACAGGGTGGCGCCGGTGCCGAAGACGAGGTGCCGGGAGTCGTAGGGGTCGAGGGCGAGCGCCTGGATCCACCAGCCGAACTTGGGGGCGTCTCCGCCCCACTTCAGATAGGGGGTTTCCGATACGTCGAGAACCGCGGAGTCCTTGAGGGACGTCCAGGTGCGTCCGCCGTCGGTGCTGCGGAAGACGGTGTCGACGGCCGCCCACCGGTTGTTGGTGGAGACGACGACGGTGCCGGGCCGTCGGGCGTCGACGGCGACGCCGCCGTACCCGAAGGTGTCGTCACCGCCGGGTGCCACCGGCGTGACGTCGCTCCATCTGCCGTCCAGGGTGCACAGCCGGTGGACGCTGCCGTCGGACTGCCCGTTGGGGCCGGGCGCGTCGGCGTACGTCAGGTACAGGTGCCGGCCGGTGCGGTCGTAGGCGGCGCGGATCGGGACCTTGGCGGCGGTGCCGGAGGGCCGGCCGGGGACGGCTTCCCAGGTGGTGCCGTCGGAGGTGCGGTAGAGGTTGGCCTCGGTGCCGTCGGAGTCGCCCCAGCCGGCGTAGAGGCTGCGTCCTGCGGCGACCAGCAGGGTGACGCCCTGCCCGGAGGCACTGGGCGTGGCGGGGAAGCCGCCGGCGGGGGCCCAGGTGGCGCCGCGGTCGGTCGACTTCAGCAGGCCGTCGTGCCGGGTGCCGAGCCAGAGGGTGTCGCTGTTGCGGGGATCGACGAGCAGCCGCTCTCCGGTGCCCCGTCCGTCCTCGTTGGCCCCGAGCTTCACGCCGAGGTCGGTACGGCTCCAGGTGGCGCCCCGGTCGTCGGAGCGCAGGACGGCGCCGTTGGAGGCCCAGGACTGGGCGTAGGTGCCGACGGCGAGGTAGAGGCGGCCGGGGTGGGCCGGATCGACGGCCATGGCCTCGACGCCGAGCAGGTTCCAGTCGTCCCACCCGAGGTGATCGAGGAGCGGGGTCCAGCGGGCGGTGCGGTCGTCCCAGCGGTAGGCGCCGCCGATGTCGGTACGGGCGTAGGCGAGGCCGCGCACGGAGGGGTGGAAGAGCACACCGGTGATGAAGCCGGTGCCGCCGATGACGGCGTTGCGCCAGCGGTAGGCGGGGGCGGTGGGGGCGGCCTGCGCGCTTGCCTGGAACGCGGGGACAGCGGTGAGCGCGGCGGCCGCGGTCCCGGCAAGAACGGCTCGCCGGCCAAGGCGGGGCGTGAGCATGACATACCTCGCTTGTCGAGAAGGGCGGGATTACCTACCTCAGGGGCGCGGGGAACCGCGCGACCGGCCACGACGAACCCGCGGCCGCCGCGCAGCAGGTGACCCCCGCTGACCAGGCGCCATGTCAACCCTTGACCGCGCCCGTCAGCATCCCCTTCTTGAAGTGCCGCTGGACGAACGGCGACAGGACGGCCACCGGGAGCAGCGCCATCACCATGACCGCCATCTGCACGGCCAGCCCGGACAGTTGCCCCGTCTTGATGGCCTGGCCCAGCCCCACCGGTGCCTCCTGCTTCTGCACCAGCTGGATCATCACGTTCTGCAACGGCATCATGTTCTGGTCGTTCAGGTACAGCGACGCGTTGAACCAGGCGCTCCAGTACCCGACCGCGTAGAACAGGGTGATCACGGCGATGACGGCCCGGGACAGCGGCAGGACGATCTGCCGGAGGATCCGGAAGTCCCCCGCCCCGTCGATCCGGGCGCTGTCGATCAGTTCCTGCGAGATCCCCATGAAGAAGCCGCGCAGGACCAGGATGTTGAAGACGCTGAGCGCGCTGGGCAGGATCAGCGCGAGATAGCTGTCGGTCAGGCCGAGCGTCTGCACCAGCAGATACGTCGGGATGAGCCCGGCGCTGAAGAACATCGTCGCCAGCAGGGTCATCAGGATCCACCGGTGCCCGAGCGATCCGGTGCGGGAGAGCCCGTACGCGCACAGCACCGACACCGTCATCGAGAACGCCGTACCGACGAGCGTGACCAGCACGCTGATGATCGCCGCCCGGGTCACCTGCCCGCCGCTCAGCAGCTCTTGGTAGGCGATGAAGGTGATGTCCTTGGGGATCATCACCAGACCGCCGGCCTCGTCGATGGTCTCGCGGGTGGACAGGCTGGTGACGACGACGATCCACAGCGGGAACAGGATGGCGAGGCAGGCGATGCCCAGCACGAGACCCTTGCCCGCCAGCCCGGCCCTGGTCGGCTGTTCCTCCCAGACCGGCCGCGGCGGAGCGGCCCAGCGGTTGCGTGCGGGCTTGTCGAGGACGGTGGTCACTTCTTGTACACCCCCTGCTCGCCCATCAGATGGGCCACCTTGTTCGCGGCCAGGACGAGTCCGATGCTGATGACGCCCTTGACGAGCCCCGCGGCGGCCGCATAGCCGAAGTCTTGGTTGCGGACTCCGTTCCACCACACGAAGGTGTCGAGGACTTCCGCCGCGCCCGGCCCCACGGCGTCGCGTTGGAGCAGGATCTGTTCGAAGCCGACGGTCAGCGCGTCACCGACGCGCAGCACCAGCAGCAGCGCGATCACCGGCCGCAGCGCGGGCAGCGTGACGTGCCACATCCGGCGCCAGCGATTGGCGCCGTCCATCGCGGCGGCCTCGTACAGATCGGGGCTGACCGCGGCCAGCGCGGCGAGGAAGACGATGATCCCCCAGCCGGCGTCCTTCCACACCGCCTGCGCGGTGACCAGGAACTTGAAGGTGTTCGGGTCCGTCATGATGTCGAGCCCGTCGTACCCGTGATCGCGCAGCAGCTGCGAGAACAGCCCCGCGCCGCCCAGCAGTTGCTGGAAGACGGCGATCACCAGCACCCACGAGAAGAAGTGCGGAAGATAGAGCACGGCCTGCGCGATCGCCCGCACCCGGGGCCTGACCACGCTGTTGATGAGCAGCGCGAGCAGGACCGGGATCGGGAAGAACAGCAGGAGCTGGAGGAAGAACAGCACCAGCGTGTTCTGCACCGCCTGCCAGAAGGCGGAGTCCTCGAAGATCCGCTGGAAGTTCTCCAGGCCCACCCAGGGGCTGTTGAGGATGGACACGACGCCGTTGTCGCTGATGTAGGGGTCGTAGTCCTGGAAGGCGACCACGTTGCCGAGGATCGGCACGTAGTTGAAGAGCAGGATCAGGACGACGGCCGGCAGGGTCATCAGGAGCAGGACGCGGTCGCGTCGGAACCTGTGCCGCAGGCTCGGTTTCGGTGCGGGGGGCCTGCCGCCCCGCCCGCGGGCGCCGTCCGGCGGCACCGGGGACTTCGCCGTCATGTCGGCCTCGGCCCTGCTCCGAGGCACCGTGCTGTGGGACACGGCCGTTCTCCTTGCCTCGGTGCCCGGTCAGTTGGCCGCGGAGCCGTTCTCGTCGAGGACCTGCTGGTACCAGTCGCGCAGCTTGTCGCCGCCCTTGCTCTTCCAGTCGGAGATCCACTGCTGCATGTCGCTGATCTTCTTGCGGCCCCGGACGACGTCGTCCTCCATCTGCTCCATGTCGTTGGCGAGGTTGGTGTAGCGGCTGGGCTCGGTGATCTGCATGCCGTAGAAGGAGGACTTCTTGGTGAAGGCGCCCATCCGCTGCTGCCATTCGACCTGGCCCTTGGCGACCTCCGGGAAGTCCGGGTGGGCGAGGGTCGGGGCGGGGCTCGCGACCATGACGTAGGCGTTCATCACGTCGATGTTGCCCTGGTCGGTCTTGGTGGGGACGCCGTCCTCGACGGCGTAGTGGGTGCCCTCCACGCCGTAGTTGGTCATCATGTACTCCTTGGTGCCGTACGGCGCCGCGGTGACGTTCGCGACGGCCAGCACGTCGCGGATGACCGACTCGGACGCCTTCTTGTTGACGAAGGCGAAGATGCCGGCGGGCTGTTCGGCCCAGAGCGTGGGGTCGCCGCCGTCATGGCCCCACACGTCCATGCCCCAGACCTTGAACTCCGGGTTCTGGGTGGCCTGTTCGGCGGTGCGGCTCCACCACTGCGAGATGTTGTTGGCGTAGATCAGGAACTCGCCCGCGGCGAACTTGGGGCCCGGGTCGGTGGCCTGGCTCTTGCCGAGCTCGGCGTCCGGGTGGACGACGCCCGCGGCGAAGAGCTTGCGGGACCACTCCAGCGCCTCGAGGTACTCCTCGGTCTCGATGCGGTAGATCATCTTGCCGTCGACCAGGTTCCAGCCCAGGGGCTTCTCGCTGCCGGAGAGCACACCGAAGGCCTGGAAGGCCGTCCACTTCATGTCCATGCACGCCCAGCGCTTGGCCTTGGCGTTGGTGATGTCCTTGGCCAGCGCCAGGAACTCGTCGCAGGAGCGCGGGACTTCGTAGCCCTCCTTGTCGAAGACGTCCTGGCGGTACAGCGGCACGATGCCGGTGACGTACGGCGCCGGCTGCGGCAGGCCGCGCAGCTTGCCGCCGAAGATGGAGCGCTGCCAGGCGTCCGTCGGGATGGCGGCGAGGTTCGGGAACTCCTTGACCGCGTCACCGGAGAGATAGGGGCCGAGGTCGGCGAACTTGCTGATGATGGCGCTGGGTATCTTGCCGTTCATGTTCCAGCCGGGGACCACCACCACGTCCGGGACGTCGCTGGAGGCCAGCACCGCGCCGAGCTTCTGCTCGTAGGTGTTGCCGTCCTGGTTCTGCCACCGGACGTCGACGCCGATCAGGTCGTTCATCGCCCGGTAGTAGGCGTTGTCGCTCTTGGGGGGCGAGCCCCAGAACGGCGACATGATGGTGACCTTGCCGCCCTTGCCGAGCCTCTTGGGCACCGAGGTCTTCAGCTCGGCCAGCTCCAGCTTGCTGGTGAAACCGGCCGCGGAGCCGTTCTTGGCGGGGATGTCCGGCACGACGACATTGCTGGCCACATAGGCCGGCAGAAGCTTCTTGGCGTCCTTGCCCGAGGTGGTGCCTTCGCGCGAGCCGCTGTCCGAGTCTCCGCACGCGGCAAGCAGCGGCATTCCTCCCGCCACCGCTGCGGCGGCGACCGCCGAGGAGGCGAGGAAGCTTCTCCGGCTGGTCGCGGAAGAGGCGGAGGAGGCGTTCGGCGTCATTGCGTCAACCCTTCATGGCGCACCTGGACACCCGGCGGTGGGCCGTCGGCTGCGGTGTCGTAAGTGGAACTGGCTGAGCGGAAGCAGTCCTCCGACCAATGTCTGCGTGCTGCGTCGAAGCGCTTCGATGTTGCTGTGAGGTTAAGTGAACACCCAGGGGCGCACAAGGCCCGCTCCCAAGATTCCTCCGCCGCATACGACCCGCCCCTTTCTTATGTGCTGCCTGAATGGGCAGTGCTGATCCCTTGACACCCACCCCCGTGTCGAATGAGCATCGAAGCGCTTCGAAAGAGCCGCGTCGATCCATCGCAAGGGGATCCCCAAGTGACCGCAGTCCCGCCGCCCACCCCGCCTTTCCGCGATCCCGGCCTGCCGGTCGCGAAGCGCGTCGACGATCTGTTGGCGCGGCTCACGCGCGAGGAAAAGATCGGATTTCTGCACCAGTTCGCCCCGGCCGTCGAGCGGCTCGGGGTCGCCGCGTTCCGCACCGGCCAGGAGGCGCTGCACGGCGTGGCGTGGATGGGCCCGGCGACGGTCTTCCCCCAGGCGGTCGGGCTCGGCGCGACCTGGAACCCGGACTTGGTGCGCCGGGTCGGCGAGGCCGTGTCCCGGGAAGCCCGCGCGATGCGCGCCCGCGACGAGCGCGTCGGCCTCAATGTCTGGTCCCCGACGGTCAATCTGCTGCGCCACCCGCTGTGGGGCCGCAACGAGGAGGGCTACTCCGAGGACCCGAGACTGACCTCCGCCATCGCCACCGCGTACACCCGGGGTCTGCGCGGCGACCACCCGGTGTACTGGCGGACCGCCCCGGTCCTCAAGCACTGGCTGGCCCACAACAACGAGACGGACCGCGACACCTCGTCCTCCTCGGTCCGCCCGCGGGTGCTGCACGAGTACGACCTGCGGGCCTTCCGCGAGACGGTCGAGGCGGGCGCGGTGGCGGGGGTGATGCCGGCGTACAACCTGGTCAACGGCCGCCCCAACCACGTGTCGCCGTATCTGCGTGAGCAGTTGCGCACCTGGACCGCGGACGAACTGCTGGTCTGCTCGGACGCGGGCGCGCCCTCCAACCTGGTCGACTCCGAGCACTACTTCGACACCCACGAGGAGGCGACGGCGGCCGCGCTCCGGGCGGGCGTCGACAGCTTCACCGACCACGGCACGGACGGTTCGAAGATCACCGGCCGGGTGCGGACGGCGTACGAGCGGGGCCTGTTGACCGAGGCCGACATCGACACCGCGGTCCGCCGCCAGCTCTCGGTCCGCTTCCGGCTCGGCGAGTTCGACGACCACGAGGACCCCGGCGCCTTCGACACCCCCGAACACCGCGCACTCGCCCAGGAGGCGGCCGAGCAGGCGGTCGTCCTGCTGCGGAACGACGGCGTGCTGCCCCTGCGCCCGGACAGCCGGATCGCGGTGGTGGGACTGCTCGCCGACGAGTGCAAGCTCGACTGGTACAGCGGCACCCTGATCCACCGCTCCACCCCGCTGGAGGGGCTGCGCGAGCGGTTCGGCGCCGACCGCGTGGAGTTCGCGGAGGGCGTGGACCGGATCCGGCTGAGGACGTCGGCCGGAGCCTTCCTGTACGTCCCCGAGGGCGCCGCCGCCGAGGAGGTACTCGGCGCCGAGGGCGCCCTGGACCCGGCCCTGCTCGCGGGCCGCACCGACCTGCCGCCGCTGACCACGGACTCGGTCGGCACCGAACTCGCGCTGGTGGACTGGGGCGAGGGCGTGCTGACGCTGCGCGCGCCCGACGGCCGCTATCTGTCGGTCGCCGAGGACGGCTACGTCCGCGCCTCGGCCGACCGGCCCGGCGGCTGGGTCGTGCAGGAGACCTTCCGGCTGGAACCCCATGGCAGCGGACACCTCCTCCGGCACCTCGGCACGGGCCGCCATGTCTCGGTCGCCGCCGACGGGGTGAAGGTTGCCGAGGCGGACCCGGAGATCTTCGAGACGGTCGTCGTGGAGCGCGGCGAGGAGGCGGTGACCCGGGTCGCGGCAGGAGCCGACGTGGTGCTGGTGGTCGCCGGCAACGACCCGCACATCAACGGCCGCGAGACCGAGGACCGTACGACCCTGTTCCTGCCCGCCCACCAGGAGCGGCTGCTGCGCGCGGCCCGCGCCGCCCACCCGAAGACGGTGCTGGCGCTGGTCTCCGCCTACCCGTACGCGGTCGAACCGGGTTCCCTCGCGGCCCTGCTCTGGACGGCGCACGGCGGCCAGGCCGCGGGCACCGCGCTGGCCCGCGTCCTGGCCGGCGACGTCTCCCCCGCCGGACGCCTCCCGCAGACCTGGTACGCGAGCGACGCCGACCTGCCGGACCTGCTCGACTACGACGTGATCGGCGGCTGCCAGACCTATCTGTACTTCGAGGGCACCCCGCTCTACCCGTTCGGCCACGGCCTGTCGTACGCCTCGTTCGCCTACGGCGATCTGACCGCGCGCGTGACCGGGGACGCGGTGCGCGTGTCGTTCACGGTGACCAACACCGGGCGGCGCACGGCCGACGAGGTCGCCCAGCTCTACACCCGCGCCGTGGACCCGTCGGTCCCGCGTCCCCGCCGCGAACTGCTCGCCCACCGCCGTGTCACCCTCGCGCCCGGCGAGCGGACCGGGCTCGCCTTCGACGTGCCGCTGTCCGCCTTCGCCTTCTGGGACGTGGCGCACGGCCGATGGCACCTCGACCCGGGCCCGTACGACCTGCTGGCCGGCGGCTCCAGCGAGGACATCCGGCTGCGGACGACGGTGACGCTCGCCGGGGACCCGGTGGCCCCGCGCGCGGTGCGGCAACACGGGCTGGACGCGGCCGACTTCGACGAGCAGAGCGGCACCGCGATCGTCGACCGCACGCGGGCCACGGGCGACGCGGTGACCCCGGCCGGGGACCGGGCGGGCGAACTCCTCTACCGGGCCTGCGACTTCGGCACGGGCGTCACCCGAGTGACGGCGACGGTGGCCGGGGAGGGAACGGTGGAGGTGTCCCTGGACGGCACGCCGCCGCTGGCGACCCTCACCGCCGCCTCCCGGTCGGGCCCGTACTCCTACACCGCGCTCACCGCCGGCTTCCCGGCCGAGGGCGTGCACGACGTCCGCCTCAGACTGCGCGGCGCCCTGCGGCTCGCGCACGTCGGCTTCTCCGGTTGAGGGGCCGGACCGAGCCGACGCGGAGGAAGGGGCCCGGCGCCGGAAGGCATCGGCGCCGGACCCCTTCGGGAAGACTATATGAAAACGGTTCCCATTAGCTAGAGTTCGGGACGGGAAACCCGTTACGGCCGCCGCCGTACTGTGGCAGCCTGCCGCCATGCCAGCCGAACTGCGCGAGCACGCGGGCCGCCACTACGCGGTCCAGTACCACTACGCGCTGCCCGACGACGCCTGGGCCGTGGAACTGAGCGAGGCCAGGCCCACCCCGGCGTCCCTCAGCGAGGCCCCCGGCGCGGAGACCTTGATGCCCGGGGTGGCCTTCGCGGTGGCGTTCGTTCCGGACGAGGACCCGGACCGGGAACCGGTCGTCCACATCCACAGCCACGACGAGCATGTCGTGCCCTACGAGATCATGCGCTGGTTCATGGAACTGGTGGCCGATCAGGTGGAGCGCTGCCGCACCGCTTTCGCGCAGGACGGGCGGGAGGAGCGCGGCGGCTCGGCGGCCACCGGCTGAACACGCCGGCGGCCGGAGCCCCCGCACAGTGGGCTCCGGCCGCCGGTGGCCGTCGGGTCGGCTCAGAGAGCGAGGCCGGTGAGGACCAGCACCCGCTCGTAGGTGTAGTCGTCCATCGCGAACCGCACGCCCTCACGGCCCACGCCGGACTGCTTGGCGCCGCCGTACGGCATCTGGTCGGCGCGGTAGGAGGGGACGTCGCCGATGACCACGCCGCCGACCTCGAGGGCTCGGTGGGCGCGGAAGGCGGCCTGCACGTCGTGGGTGAACACGCCCGCCTGGAGGCCGTACTTGGAGTCGTTGACGGCGGCGAACGCCTCGGCCTCGCCGTCCACCTTCTGCACCGACAGCACCGGGCCGAAGACCTCCTCGCAGGCCAGCGTGGTGCCGGCCGGCAGGTCGGTCAGGACGGTCGGCGCGTAGGAGGCGCCGTCGCGCTTGCCGCCGGTGAGCAGCGAGGCGCCCGCCCCGACCGCTTCCTGGACCCACGCCTCGACGCGCCGGGCGGCGTCCTCGCTGACCAGCGGGCCGACGTCGGTCTTGTCGTCGGAGGGGTCACCGGTGACCTGGGCCTCGACGGCGGCGACGATCCGCGGCAGCAGCCGGTCGTACACCGAGGCGTCGGCGATCACGCGCTGCACCGAGATGCAGGACTGGCCGCCCTGGTAGTTGGAGAAGGTGGCGATGCGCGTCGCGGCCCAGTCCAGGTCCTCGTCGCTCGCCCAGTCGCCGAGGACGACGGCGGCGCCGTTGCCGCCGAGCTCCAGCGTGCAGTGCTTGCGCGGCACCGAGTCCATGATCGCGTAGCCGACCTGCTCGGAGCCGGTGAAGGAGATCACCGGCAGCCTCTCGTCCTGCACGAGGGCGGGCATCCGGTCGTTGGCGACCGGCAGGATCGACCAGGAACCGGCGGGCAGCTCGGTCTCGGCGAGCAGGTCACCGAGGATCAGACCGGAGAGCGGGGTCGCCGGGGCGGGCTTGAGGATGATCGGGGCGCCGGCGGCGATCGCGGGGGCGACCTTGTGCGCGCACAGGTTCAGCGGGAAGTTGAACGGCGCGATGCCGAGCACGACCCCCTTCGGGAAGCGCCGGGTCAGCGCCAGCCGGCCCTGGCCGCCGAGGTCGGTGTCCAGGCGCTGGGCCTCGCCGCCGTTGAAGCGGCGGGCCTCCTCGGCGGCGAAGCGGAACACCGAGACGGCACGGCCGACCTCACCGCGGGCCCACTTGATCGGCTTGCCGTTCTCGGCGGAGATCAGCTGGGCGATCTCCTCGGTGCGCTCGGCGAGACGGCGGCTGACGTGGTCCAGGGCGGCGGCCCGTACGTGCGCCGGGGTCGCGGCGAACTCGTCCCGCACGGCATACGCGGCGGCCACGGCCTCCTCGACCTGGGCGTCGGTCGGCACGCTCACCTTGCCGACGACCCGGCCGTCCCACGGCGAGGTGACGTCGAAGGTGTCCGCGCCGGAGACCTGGCGGCCGGCGAGCCAGAAGGCGTGGGTGGAAGTCATGTGATTCCCGGCCCTTCCGCGTTGGGGGTGGGTGTTCCTCGGTTCGGGATCCACGGTAGGGGCGCGAGGGCGGCGGGGTGTTTGTCCGAGTCGTAGTAGTGGCGGAGCAGGGCACTACGGATTGGCGCGGTGGGCTATTCGACGGAGGTCGCCTTCAGCGCCAGCCACAGCTCCATGCGGACGTCCGGGTCGTCCAGGGAGCGGCCGAGGATCTCCTCGACGCGCCGCATCCGGTAGCGCAGGGTGTGCCGGTGGACGCCGAGGTCGGCCGCGGCCGCGTCCCACTGGCCGTGCCGGGACAGCCAGGCCCGCAGGGAGGCGACCAGATCGCCGCGGCCGGTCGCGTCGTGGTCGTGCAGCGCCCTGAGCAGCCCGTCGGCGAAGGCCCGCACCGCGTCGTCCGCGAGCAGCGGCAGCACCGATCCGGCCGCCAGCTGCTCGTGCTCCACGCACACCCGCCCGCGCCGCCGGGCCACCGACAGCGCCTGCTCGGCCTGCTTGTAGGCGGCGGCCGCGGCGATCGGGCCGGCCGGCGCGGAGAGCCCGACGACCAGTTCGTCCTCCTCACCGGCCGCCGTCTCCCGTCCGGCGCTGCCCGCCCGCGCCGCCTCCAGTGCCGTCGCGTACTCCGCGCACGCGGCCACCGCGGCGCCGCCGTCCGCGGCCAGCACCACCAGGCGCTCCCCCTCCGGTACGACGAGCACCGCCTCCCCGGCGCGTGCGGCGGCCGACTCGACGATCTCGGCGAGCGCGCCGAGCGGGTCGCCGTCGGTGCCGGAGGCGGCGGCGAGGGCGGCGGCCGAGGGCTTGGCGCCGGACGGGACGCGCGGCGGGTTCTCCACGGCGGCCAGGGCGGCCGAAGCGGAGCCCGACACCACCACCGACTCCGCGACGATCACCCGGAAGGGGGCGTCCAGCAGCACGCCGTACAGGTCCCCGGCGACCGCCCGGGCGTGGTCCGGCTCGCCCGCGAGCAGCATGCGCAGCACTGCGGTGCCGATCCGCTGCTCGGCGGCGTGCAGGGAGCGGGAGCGCTCGGTGGTCAGGGTGAGCAGCGCGATGGCCGAGTGGACGGCGTACCGCTCGGCGGTGCCGAGGGCCGCGGCGGTGCCGACCGCGAGCGCCGCGCGGGGCCTGCGGCCGGTGCCCAGGGAGTGCAGTTCGACCCGGTCCTCGTTGTCCGGGCCGCCGACGACCGACGAGGCGGGCGCCGGCCGTTCGCGCAGCCGTTCCACGTCCGCGGTGATCCGCGCCGCCCGGCGGCCCGCCCACTCCGGGGCGGTGGCGACGACGGCGCCGGAGGCGTCGTAGAGCGCGGCCCAGCCGTCGACCTGCGAGGCCAGCGCGGTGAGCAGCCCCTCGGGGCCGTCGGTCAGCGCCTGCCTGGTCAGCTCGCGCTGGGCGGCGAACCCCGCCGTCACCGCCCGGTACTGGTCGGCCGCGATGGCCGCCGACACGGCCTTGCTGATGGCGAGGAAGGGGGTGCGGCGCGGCACCTCCAGCAGCGGCAGCCCCTCCTGCCGGGCCGCCTCGACCAGGGCGGCCGGGATGTCCTCGTAGTTCACCCCGACGGCGAACCCGAGTCCGACGACCCCGGCGCCGGCCAGCCGCTTCACATAGCGGCGCATCACCTCGGGGTCCTCCGCGTCCAGCTTCAGGGCGGTGATCAGCAGCAGCTCCCCGCCCTCCATGTAGGGGACGGGGTCGGCGAGCTCGCTGACGTGCGCCCAGCGGACGGGGACGTCCAGGTGGTCCTCACCCGCACGCACGGTCAGTTTGAGCGCGGAGTGCTGGACGAGCGAGGCGAGCGTGGGGGGCATGGGGCCTTCAGTTCGATGAAGTCTGTGTGATCGCGGTGATCATTTGGCCGCCGCGTATGAACGGCCTATGCCGATTCTGCCTCACCGTAAGGTCGCCGCGCCGCCTCGAATCAGCCCCGGAGATCCACCAGCAGCGGCGGCGCGTGCTCGCCCCGCACGTCCGTCAGCGACAGCACCGCGTGTCCCGGCGGCACCGCGTGCGCCAGCTCGGAGGCCGACCACCGCTCCCGCTCGACCTGCCGTACGGTGACGGCCCGCGCGGTCGCCGCCTTGCCGGTGATCACCCGGCGCACCATGTGCACGGCCTTCCCGGCGGGCGTCTCGGCGATGATCTGCCGGTCGGTGACGTCCCGTGCCTCGGTCCACTCCTTGCCCCACACGTCGGCGAAGTCCTGCCCGTCCCACGGGGTGATCCCGGACAGCGCCATCCGGCAGCCGGCGGCCCCGAGCAGCGGACCGCGCAGCGGCCTGGGCACGTCGTCCAGGGAGCGCAGGGTCAGCACGGCCCCGGCGTTCCCGGAGCGCAGCCGCTGGATGCCCCGGACGGCCTCGGGCGTCACGGCGCCCGTCGCGTCGTCGAGGATCAGACAGGCGAACAGCGAGCGGTCCTCGCGGACCGCCACGCTCGCCGTGAACTGGGCGAGCACCAGCCGCGTCAGCATGCGCGAGGCGTCCGCGTGCCCGCGCGCGGGCAGGTCGATCCGGACCCGCACGGGGTGGTCGAGGGCCTTGAGGGAGAACGGCCGCGACTGCCCGGAGGTGTCGAAGAACCCGGCGAAGGCGGGCCGGTCCAGCAGGGCCACCCGGTCGGCGAGGACGCCCCCGACATCGCCGGGCTGCGCCATCTGCCGCTCCCGCGCGTCCAGCTCCCGCAGCAGCGACTCCTGCCCCGAGCCCTCCAGCGCGGTCCGCAGCGCGGCGAACGGTCCGGGCGCGCCGTCGAGCAGCTGGCGCAGCTCCGGAACGGACGGGAAGCGTCCGTGCACCGCCCGGAACGGGCCGAGCAGCTGCGCCAGCACGGTCGTGGAGCGGCGGGTGTCGCTGCCGGGGTGCGGATCGGCGAGGTCCCCGGCCAGCGCCTCGGCCAGGACGGCCGCGGCCTCGTCGGGGTCGGTGGTCCCGCCGTACAGGTCGAGGTCGTACACGGACTCCGGGTTCCCGATGCGTACGACGACGTCGTAGGCATCGGCCGGGCCGAGTCCGGTGCCCGCGGCGCCGACCACCACGACCGCGGCGCGGCCGGCGAGGGCGTGCAGGCACAGCGACTCGGCGAGCGGGCGGACGACGGTGCCGGTCTTGCCGGAGCCGGCCGGGCCGACGGCGAGCAGGGAGGTGCCGAGCAGTTCGGGGCCGAGGGCGAGGCCGGTGCCGCGGTAGGCGTAGGGGTTGCGCGGGTCGTCGGCGGTGGTACCGAGCCGGACCTGGCCGGTGACCAGGTCGTGCGGGGCGAGCCGGGTGGGCAGATCGCGGGCGCCGGAGGGGTGCGGGCAGGCGGCGGCGCCGTCCTTGAGCACGGCGCCGGTGAAGGTGGCGAGGCTGTGCCGCCCACTGCGCACGCCCTGCCAGGCCCGGACGATCCGAGCGTGGTCCACATCCCGCATCATCCCGGCCCTGGCCTCCCCGGCCAGCCGCTCAGCAGCGTCAACGGCCCCCACGGCCCGAACCTGCGGCCACTCAGCGGGATCCTGCTCGGGGACGGGGGGCGCGGGGGCGGGCGGGCGCCGCCGGAAACGAGGGGCCACGAAACGGCGCCACACCTCGCTCCAGCGCCCGAGCCTGGCTACTCCGATCATGATGCCGATGGCGATGAGCACCTCGTAACCGCGGTACACGAGGGCATTGCCGACGTCCCCGATGACACTGTCGTCGCCGCGCCAGGAGTCGGGGACGATCAGGTCGAACGGCACCCACCACCAGCTGCCGAGATAGCCGTTTTGCAGCAGGGACCAGATGAGCCAGCCGACGAGGAACGCGATCAGCGCCCCGCTCAGCAACTGCCGCGTCGGAATCTCCTCGGGCTCCTCCGCCGACCGGGGGCTGTGCCCGAACCGCCACACCCCCGGCAGCGCGTCCGGCCGGGGTGTCCGCAACCAGATCAGGAAGGCGGAGCCGTCCGGGGCTCGCATCGGTCGGGGCGGTACCACCGGAGGCTCCGGTGGCGCCGCCGGACGCGGTACCGGAGTCGCATGCGTACCCCGAGCGTCCTGCGTCCCGTCGCTGTCCATCGCCCTGCCCCCTGAGCAGCCGTTCCGTCGCCCTTCAGTGAGCCAATCTAACGCCCCGGCAAGGGGAGTTCACCGTAAGGGCCGGTCTGACAAATCCCGCCTGCCCCCGACGCTTCGCCCGCGCCCCCGTGGCAGTGCCCGAACGCCCACGTGGTTCCTCCGTCCCGCTCGACTCCGCCCACGCGAAACCCTCCCGCGGGCGTAAGAAGCCATACGCTCAATCGGCCCTGGGCAGCACCCCCCGCGCGAGGGGCCCGTCCTCCCGCTATGTCCACCACGGACAACCCTCCCCCTCGACAACGCCCACATGGAGCATGCCCACCCCCCGTTCCCCGGCCTAGCCTGCGAGAAAAGAGAAGACAAGCGTCCGCAAGACCCCCCAGGAGCCCCTCATGTCCGACCTTCCGCAGGAGCGCCGCGTCGTCACCGCCATCCCCGGCCCGAAGTCGCAGGAGCTGCAGACCCGCCGCCTCGCCGCGGTGGCGCAGGGCGTGGGCTCCGTGCTGCCGGTGTTCACCGCGCGCGCGGGCGGCGGCATCATCGAGGACGTCGACGGCAACCGCCTGATCGACTTCGGCTCCGGCATCGCCGTGACGTCCGTCGGCGCCTCCGCCGAGGCCGTCGTACGGCGCGCGAGCGCCCAGCTCGCCGACTTCACCCACACCTGCTTCATGGTCACCCCGTACGAGGGCTACGTGGAGGTCGCCGAGGCCCTCGCCGAGCTCACCCCGGGTGACCACGCCAAGAAGTCCGCGCTGTTCAACTCGGGCGCCGAGGCCGTCGAGAACGCCGTCAAGATCGCCCGCTCCTACACCAAGCGCCAGGCCGTCGTCGTCTTCGACCACGGCTACCACGGCCGCACCAACCTCACGATGGCGCTGACGGCGAAGAACATGCCGTACAAGCACGGCTTCGGCCCGTTCGCCCCGGAGGTCTACCGCGTGCCGGTCGCCTACGGCTACCGCTGGCCGTCCGGCCCGGAGAACGCGGGCCCCGAGGCCGCCGCGCAGGCCATCGACCAGATCACCAAGCAGGTCGGCGCCGAGAACGTGGCCGCGATCATCATCGAGCCGGTGCTCGGCGAGGGCGGCTTCATCGAGCCGGCCAAGGGCTTCCTGCCGGCCATCGTGAAGTTCGCCAACGACAACGGCATCGTCTTCGTCGCGGACGAGATCCAGTCCGGCTTCTGCCGTACCGGCCAGTGGTTCGCCTGCGAGGACGAGGGCATCGTCCCGGACCTGATCACCACCGCCAAGGGCATCGCGGGCGGTCTGCCGCTCGCCGCCGTCACCGGCCGCGCCGAGATCATGGACGCCGCGCACGCGGGCGGCCTGGGCGGCACCTACGGCGGCAACCCGGTGGCCTGCGCCGGCGCCCTCGGCTCGATCGAGACCATGAAGGAGCTCGACCTCAACGCCAAGGCGAAGAACATCGAGGCGGTCATGAAGACCCGCCTCGGCGCCATGGCCGAGAAGTTCGAGATCATCGGCGACATCCGCGGCCGCGGCGCGATGATCGCCATCGAGCTGGTCAAGGACCGCACCACCAAGGAGCCGCACCCGGAGGCCACCGCCGCCCTCGCCAAGGCCTGCCACGCCGAGGGCCTGCTGGTCCTGACCTGTGGCACCTACGGCAACGTGCTGCGCTTCCTGCCGCCGCTGGTCATCGGCGAGGACCTGCTGAACGAGGGCCTCGACATCATCGAGCAGGCCTTCTCCCGCATCTGACGGGGACCCGGGGGACAGAGGGTGTGAAGAAGGTGTGCGAGGTCTCTGTCAGGACGCGAAACCGCCTGTCCTGGGCCCACGCCCTGTCGTAGGTTCTACCCAGATGAGAGATACACCCCGCCCACAGGGGACTGTGGGCGACATCAGGACGGGGCCTCCCCAGCTTCGGCCTGGTCGTGCCCTCGCGCACACATACGGGGCCTCTGGCTCCGGATCTCCTCACCGATCGGACAGCCGCCCGCCCCAAACCCCCCGGGGCGTGCGGCCACCCGATCCGGTCGGCCGCCCCGGAACTACCCCCCCTGTTCCGGGGCGGCCGACCTCCCTCCTCTCCCGGCTGGGACTTCTCGGGCTTCCCGCCCTTCTCTTCGCGCTGATCACCTGGCAGGTCGTCGCCGACGGCCCGCTGGTGGACCTGGACGAGCGCCTCAGCAAGGCCCTCGTCCACCCCGACCGCGCCGGCGAACTCCTCTCCGACCTGGGCGATGTCCAGATCGCGCTGCCCGTCCTGCTCCTCGGCGCGGGATACGCGGCCTGGCGGTCCCGGCGCGCCGGCACAGACCGGTGGTGGTGGCCGGCCGCCGGCGCCCTGCTGCTGATGGCCCTGGTCCCGGCCCTGGTCATCCCCCTCAAGGAACTGACCGACCGCCCGGGCACCCCGGCCGTACCGCCCGCCACCGGCTACTTCCCGTCCGGCCACACCGCGACCGCCGTCATCGCCTACGGCGCCGCCACCGTGCTGCTCCTGCCCCTGGTGCGTTCCGCGGCCGCCCGCCGCGCCGTCGTCACCGGCTGCGCGGCCCTCGTGCTCGGCGTCTCCTACGGCCTGGTCCGGCGTGGCTTCCACTGGCCGCTGGACGTCGTGGCCAGCTGGTGCCTCGGTGCGGTCCTGCTGACCGGTTACGTCCTGCTCGTCAGCCGAAGTATCCGTCGAACGTCCGCTGGAACTCCCAGTTCGCGTAGCGGTCCCAGTTGATCGACCACGTCATCAGGCCCCGCAGCGCGGGCCAGGTGCCGTGGGTGGCGTACGAGCCGCAACCGGCCCTCTTCGTCAGGCAGTCGAGGGTCTTGACGACCTCGGCCGGAGGGACGTGACCGTTGCCCGCGTTCGTGGAGGCCGGCATGCCGATGGCGATCTGGTCGGGGCGCAGCGGCGGGAAGACGTTGCCGGTGTCACCGGCTACCGGGAAGCCGGTGAGCAGCATGTCGGTCATCGCGATGTGGAAGTCGGCGCCGCCCATCGAGTGGTACTGGTTGTCGAGGCCCATGATCGGGCCCGAGTTGTAGTCCTGGACGTGCAGCAGCGTCAGGTCGTCGCGCATCGCGTGGATGACGGGGAGGTAGGCCCCGGCGCGCGGGTCCTGGCCGCCCCACTTGCCGGTGCCGTAGTACTGGTAGCCGAGCTGGACGAAGAAGGTCTCCGGGGCCATGGTCAGGACGAAGTCGTCGCCGTAGCGGGCCTTGAGGGTCTTCAGGGCGGAGATCAGGTGGACGATCACCGGGGTCTTCGGGTGCTTGAAGTCGGTGTCGTCGGCGTCCAGCGACAGTGAGTGGCCCTCGAAGTCGATGTCCAGGCCGTCGAGACCGTACTCGTCGATGATCTTCGAGACCGAGCTGACGAACGTGTCGCGCGCGGCGGTCGTGGTGAGCCGCACCTGGCCGTTCTGGCCGCCGATGGAGATCAGCACCTTCTTGCCGGCCGCCTGCTTGGCCCTGATCGCGGCCTTGAAGTCGGCGTCGCTCTCGACGTTCGGGCACTCGGCGGCCGGGCAGCGGTCGAAGCGGATGTCGCCGGAGCTGACCGAGGTCGGTTCGCCGAAGGCCAGGTCGATGACGTCCCAGCTGTCGGGGACGTCGGCGAGCCGGGTGTAGCCGGAGCCGTTGGCGAAGCTCGCGTGCAGGTAGCCGACCAGGGCGTGCGGCGGCAGGTCGGAGGAGCCGCCGCCGCCCGCGGTGGTGGTCGCGGTGACCGGGGCGGACCTCGAGGACTCTCCGGCGTCGTTCACGGCGGCGACCTGGAAGGCGTACGCCGTCTGCGGCGCGAGTCCGGTCATCGTCGCCGAAGTGCCGCTCACCGTCCGGACCTTGGTCCCGTCACGGTAGACGGCGTATCCGGAAGCGCCCGGCACCGCGGTCCAGGACAGGTCGACGCTGGAGGAGGTGACCGTGCCGGTGCGCAGGCCGGTGGGCGGGGCGGGCGGCTGACCGGGGTCGACGGACGGGCCGGCCAGGGAGATGTCGTCGGCGTGGTAGGCGCCGGTGCCGTACCAGCCGTGGGTGTAGATCGTGACCTTGGTGGTGGCCGGGCCGGTGCGGAAGGTGGTGGTGAGCTGCTGCCAGGCCGGGGCGGACTGGGTCCAGGCCGAGACGTCGGTGGTGCCGGTGCCGCTCGCGCCGAGATACACGTAGGAGCCCCGGACGTGTCCGGACAGCGTGTACTGGGCGTCCGGTTTCACGGTCACCGTCTGCGCGCACCGGGCGTTGTCGCTGCCGGCCGGGGTCGCCTGAAGCGCCGAACTGCCGCTGCGCACGGGTGAGGTGACGGCGGTGCCCGCCGTGCAGGTCCAGCCGGTGAGGCCGGACTCGAAGCCTCCGTTCCTGGCCAGGTCCGCGTCGGCCGCACGGGCGGCCGACGAGAGCGCGGTGATGCCGGTCGCGGCCAGCAGAGCGGCCGTCAGCACGGCGACGAAAGGTCTGGAGCGGTCCACGAGTGCCTCCGGGCATGGGGGATGTGGAGGGGTGGAACGCGCTCAACTTGGTCCAGACCAATCGGGTTGTCAAGACTTCTCACCGTGACCGCGCATCCGTCACGGCACCGCTTCAGTCGTCATCGGCCAATCCGGCCGCCGCTTCATGCATGGCGAGTTCCAGCAGCGCGGGATCGGTCAGCGTGCCGGAGCCGTCCGGCGGCACCAGCCATCGCACGCCCTGGGTGGAACGGCCCGGATACGGCACCACGATCCAGGTGCCGGCGCCCGCGGTGCGGATGCCGGTGCCCAGCCAGCGGGCCGCGGTGCCCGGCGGTACGAAGAAGCCCATGCGCGCGTCACCGAAGTCGACGAGCACCGGGCCGGGCCGGTCGAGAATGCGGGTGAGCACATCGAGGGTCGGGTAGCCGAGCCCGGCCGGCAGGACGAGCACGTCCCAGGCCTTCCCGGCCGGCAGCAGCGCGACCCCGAGCGGGTTGCGCTCCCATTCCCAGCGGCAGGCCTCGGGATCCGGTGCCACGGACGCGAGCCATTCGACCGCCGTCTTCGCCCCTGTCATGACGGGGACCTCCCTTGTCCGTCGTGGACGCCTTGTGCGTCACGAGGGAGAGGGAGGTCCCCTGCCTGCCATTACGCGGGTTCCGCGCACCCGTAAGGGTGACGTGGGTCACCGTCAGCTGTCGAAGCCCAGCCCCAGCCGGTCCATCGTCCTGAGCCACAGGTTGCGCCGCCCGTCGTGCGCGTCGGCCCGGGCCAGCGACCACTTGGTGAGCGCGATGCCGGTCCAGGCGAACGGCTCGGGCGGGAACGGCAGCGGCTTCCTGCGGACCATCTCCAGCTCGGTGCGCTCGGTGGACTCCCCCGACAGCAGGTCCAGCATCACGTCCGCGCCGAACCGGGTGGCCCCGACACCGAGCCCGGTGAAGCCCGCCGCGTACGCCACCTTCCCCTGGTGGGCGGTGCCGAAGAACGCCGAGAAGCGCGAGCAGGTGTCGATCGCGCCGCCCCAGGCGTGGGTGAAGCGCAGGCCCTCCAGCTGCGGGAAGCAGGTGAAGAAGTGCTCGGCGAGCTTGGCATAGGTCTCCGGGCGGTCGTCGTACTCGGCGCGCACCCGGCCGCCGTACGGATAGACGGCGTCGTAACCGCCCCACAGGATCCGGTTGTCGGCGGAGAGCCGGAAGTAGTGGAACTGGTTGGCGCTGTCTCCGAGGCCCTGGCGGCCCTGCCAGCCGATCTCCTTGAGCTGGTCGTCGGTGAGCGGCTCGGTCATCAGGGCGTAGTCGTAGACCGGGACGGTGAAGGCGCGCACCCGCTTGACCAGGTTCGGGAAGATGTTGGTGCCGAGGGCGACCCGGCGGGCGCGGACCGTACCGTACGGGGTGCGTACGGCCATGCCGGCGCCGTACGGCTTCAGGTCCAGCGCGGGCGTGTGCTCGTAGACCCGCACCCCGAGCCGGACGCAGGCCGCCTTCAGGCCCCAGACCAGTTTGGCCGGGTTGAGCATGGCGACGCCCCGGCGGTCGTGGAGCCCCGCCTGGAATGTCGGTGAGTCGACTTGTCGCCGTACGGCGTCGGCGTCCAGGAACTCGATGCCCTCGGCCAGTCCCCGGCGCTCGATCTCCTCGTACCACTCGCGCAGTTCCCGCGCCTGGTAGGGCTCGGTGGCGACGTCGATCTCGCCGGTGCGCTCGAAGTCGCAGTCGATGCCGTACCGGGCGACCGCCGCCTCGATCTCGTCGAGGTTGCGGGCGCCCAGCTCCTCCAGCTTGTGGATCTCGTCCGGCCAGCGGGTCAGTCCGTTGGACAGCCCGTGGGTGAGGGAGGCGGCGCAGAAGCCGCCGTTGCGGCCCGAGGCGGCCCAGCCCGCCTCGCGGCCCTCCAGCAGCACGACGTCCCGCTGCGGGTCGCGCTCCTTGGCCAGGAGCGCGGTCCACAGTCCGCTGTACCCGCCGCCGACGACCAGCAGATCGCAGGTCTCGGCGCCGGTGAGCGCGGGCTCGGGGTGGGGCCTGCCGGGGTCGTCCAGCCAGTACGCGACCGGCTGGGCATCGGAAAGTGACGTCGTCCAACGGCTCATGGCGCTTGGGGCCATGATTTCAACTCCCTACGACTGCGTTCATGCCTTGCGCTTGGTGCGGCGGTTGGTGATGACCATGGAGGTCAGGACGAGGAGTACGGCGATGACGAACATGGCGGTACCGATGACATTGATCTGCACGGGCGTTCCGCGCTGGGCCGAGCCCCAGACGAACATGGGGAAGGTGACGGTCGAGCCCGCGTTGAAATTGGTGATGATGAAGTCGTCGAAGGAGAGCGCGAAGGCGAGCAGCGCGCCCGCGGCGATGCCGGGCGCCGCGATCGGCAGGGTGACCCGCAGGAAGGTCTGCAGCGGGCCGGCGTAGAGGTCCTGCGCGGCCTGCTCCAGCCGCGGGTCCATCGACATCACGCGCGCCTTGACGGCCGTCACCACGAAGCTGAGGCAGAACATGATGTGGGCGATGAGAATCGTCCAGAAGCCCAGCTGGACGCCCATGTTGAGGAACAGGGTGAGCAGCGAGGCGGCCATCACGACCTCGGGCATCGCCATCGGCATGAAGATCAGCGAGTTCACCGCGCCGCGCGCCCGGAACCGGTAACGGACCAGAGCGAAGGCGATCATCGCGCCGAGGACCGTGGCGCCCAGCGTCGCCCAGAAGGCGATCTGGAGGCTGAGGGTGAGCGAGGAGCACAGCCCCGAGACCCCGCACGGGTCGGTCCAGGCGTCGGTGGAGAACTTCTGCCACTCGTAGTTGAAGCGGCCCTTGGGGTCGTTGAAGGAGAACACCGTCACGACGACGTTGGGCAGCAGCAGGTATCCGAGGGTGAAAAGGCCCGCGAGGACGACCAGATTGCGCTTGAACCAGTTGACGAAGGCCATTTAAACCAGATCCTCCGTGCCGGACTTGCGGATGTACAGCGACACCATCACGAGGATCGCGAACATCAGGATGAAGGAGAGCGCCGCCGCCGTCGGATAGTCGAGGATCCTGAGGAACTGCGACTGGATGACGTTGCCGATCATGCGGGTGTCGGTGGAACCGAGCAGATCGGCGTTGACGTAGTCACCGGCGGCCGGGATGAACGTCAGCAGCGTGCCGGAGACGACACCGGGCATCGACAGCGGGAAGGTGACCTTCCGGAAGGTGGTGATCGGCTTGGCGTACAGATCGCCCGCCGCCTCGTGCAGCCGGCCGTCGATGCGCTCCAGCGAGGTGTAGAGCGGCAGGATCATGAACGGCAGGAAGTTGTACGTCAGACCGCACACCACCGCCAGCGGGGTGGCCAGCACCCGGTCCCCCGCCGTCATGCCGAGCCAGCTGGTGACGTCCAGCACGTGCAGCGAGTTGAGCGCGCCGACGACCGGGCCGCCGTCGGCGAGGATCGTCTTCCAGGCCAGGGTGCGGATCAGGAAGCTGGTGAAGAACGGCGCGATCACCAGGATCATGATCAGGTTCCGCCAGCGCCCGGCCCGGAAGGCGATGAGGTACGCCAGCGGGTAGCCCAGCAGCAGACACAGGATCGTCGCGGAACCGGCGTACAGCACCGACCGCAGGAACTGCGGGTAGTACTCGGTCAGCGCGTCCCAGTAGGTCGCGAAGTGCCAGGTGACCTCGTAGCCCTGCTCCAGCGAGCCGGTCTGCACGGAGGTGGACGCCTGGTAGACCATCGGCAGCGCGAAGAACACCAGCAGCCAGGCCAGTCCGGGCAGCAGCAGCAGGTACGGCGTCCAGCGGCCCCTTCTGCGCGGGGGCTTCTTCTTCGGGGCGGGCGGCGCCAGGGGCGGCGGCGCGTCGGTGAGGGTCGCCATCAGACCGCCTCTTCCTGGATGCCCGCGTCGATGTCCTGCGTGGCGTCCAGGCCGAAGGTGTGGGCGGGGCTCCAGTGCAGGACGACCTCGGCGCCGGGGACCAGCCGGGCGTCGCGGTCGACGTTCTGGACGTAGACCGAGAGGTCGGCGCAGACCGGGCTGTCGATGACGTACTGCGTGGAGACGCCGATGAAGGACGCGTCGGCGATCGTGCCGGTGACGCGGTTGCGGCCGTCGGGGATCTCACCGGCGTCGTCGGCGTGCGTCAGGGAGATCTTCTCCGGGCGGATGCCGACCAGCACCTTGCCGCCGGTGGCGGCGGGGGCCGAGCAGCGCGCCTCGGGCAGGACGAGCTTGCCGCCGCCCGCCCGGAGCACGATGTCGTCGCCGCTCCTGGCGTCGACCTCGGCCTCGATGAGGTTGGAGGTGCCGAGGAAGTTGGCGACGAAGGTGGTCCTCGGGTTCTCGTACAGATCGGCGGGGGCGCCGAGCTGCTCGACGCGGCCCGCGTTCATCACGGCGACCCGGTCGGCCATGGTCATGGCCTCCTCCTGGTCGTGCGTGACATGCACGAAGGTGATGCCGACCTCGGTCTGGATGCGCTTGAGCTCCAGCTGCATCTGGCGGCGCAGCTTGAGGTCGAGGGCGCCGAGCGGCTCGTCGAGAAGGAGCACCTTGGGGTGGTTGATCAGCGCGCGGGCGACCGCGACCCGCTGCTGCTGGCCGCCGGAGAGCTGGTGCGGCTTCTTGCGCGCCTGCTCGCCGAGCTGGACCAGCTCCAGCATCTCCTCGACCTGCTTCTTCACGCTCTTGACGCCGCGCCGGCGCAGACCGAAGGCGACGTTCTCGAAGATGTCGAGGTGCGGGAAGAGGGCGTAGGACTGGAAGACGGTGTTCACCGGCCGCTTGTACGGCGGCAGCCGGGTCACGTCCTGGTCGCCGAGGAAGACGGTGCCGGAGGTCGGCTCCTCCAGTCCGGCGATCATCCGCAGGGTGGTGGTCTTGCCGCAGCCGGAGGCGCCGAGCAGGGCGAAGAAGGAGCCCTGGGGCACGGTGAGGTCCAGCGGGTGTACGGCGGTGAAGGAGCCGTAGGTCTTGCTGATGCCGGTGAGGCGGACGTCCCCGGTGTGGTCGTTCGTCGTGGTCACGTCTGTCACGCCCCCGTCAGCTTCGCGAACTTCGTTTCGAACTCGGTCTCTTCCTTCGAACTCAGCGAGCGGAAGGCGCGGGACTTCGCGGCCATGGCCTTGTCGGGGATGATCAGCGGGTTGTTCGCCGCGTCCTCGTCGATCTTGGCCAGTTCTTCCCTGACCCCGTCGACGGGGCAGACGTAGTTGATGTACGCGGCGAGCTGGGCCGCCGCCTTCGGCTCGTAGTAGTAGTCGATGAGCCGCTCGGCGTTCGTCTTGTGCCGGGCCTTGTTGGGGACCATGAGGTTGTCGGTCGAGGTCACGTAACCGCTGTCCGGGATGATGAAGTCGATGTCCGGGCTGTCCGCCTTGAGCTGGACGACGTCCCCCGCCCAGGCGATACAGGCGGCGAAGTCGCCGCTGGACAGGTCCGAGGTGTAGTCGTTGCCGGTGAAGCGGCGGATCTGGCCCTTGTCGACGGCCTTCTGGATACGGGCGATCGCCGCGTCGTAGTCGTCGGCGGTGAAGTCGCCCGGGTCCTTGCCCATGTCGAGCAGGGTCATGCCGATGCTGTCGCGCATCTCGGACAGGAAGCCGACCCGGCCCTTGAGCTTGGGGTTGTCGAGCAGGTCGGAGACCGTCTTCACCTCGACGCCGTCCAGCGCCTTCTTGTTGTAGGCGATGACGGTCGAAATGCCCTGCCATACGTACGAGTAGGAGCGGCCCGGGTCCCAGTCGGGGGAGCGGAACTGGGACGACAGGTTGGCGTAGGCGTTCGGCAGGTTGGCCGGGTCCAGTTTCTGGACCCAGCCGAGGCGGATCAGCCGGGCGGCGAGCCAGTCCGTGACGCAGATGAGGTCGCGCCCGGTGTCCTGGCCGGCCGCGAGCTGCGGCTTGATCTTGCCGAAGAACTCGACGTTGTCGTTGATGTCCTCGGTGTACTTGACCTTGATACCGGTCCGCTCGGTGAACGTGTCGAGCGTGGGGTGGTGCTTCTCGCTCTCGTCGACGTCCATGTACTCGGTCCAGTTGGAGAAGCTGACTGTCTTCTCCTTGGCCGAGTGGTCGTCCGAGGACACTTCGCCCTCGGTCTTGCCGGCGGCCGGGATGCCGCAGGCGCTCAGCGTGCCCAGACCGCCGACCGCGAGCGCGCCGCCGGTGGAGGCGCGCAGCAGCGAACGACGGCTGAGGGCGGCCCTGCCGTTGCGGAAGCTGCGCCGCATGGCGGCCACTTGGGCCGGTGACAGGCGGTCGGGCTCGTACTGCTCCATGCGCTTGGTGCCCTTTCGGAGGGGGCGGCCGCGGGTCAGGCGGCCTGGCTGCTATCGGTCCCCGAAGATCGTGCGGTGCCAGTCCTTGCGGGCGACCGCCGTGTTGTCGAACATCACGTGCTTGAGCTGCGTGTACTCCTCGAAGGAGTAGGCTGACATGTCCTTGCCGAAGCCGGACGCCTTGTAGCCGCCGTGGGGCATCTCGCTGATGATCGGGATGTGGTCGTTCACCCACACGCACCCCGCCTGGATCTCCCGGGTGGCGCGGTTCGCCCGGTAGACGTCCCGGCTCCACGCGGAGGCGGCCAGGCCGTACGGCGTGTCGTTGGCGAGCGCGAGCCCCTCGTCGTCGGTGTCGAAGGGGAGGACGACCAGGACGGGTCCGAAGATCTCGGACTGGACGATCTCGCTGTCCTGGGCGGCGTCCGCGACGAGCGTGGGCCGGTAGTAGGCGCCCTGCTTCAGGTCCCCCTGCGGGGCCTCCCCGCCGGTCACCACGCGCGCGTAGGCACGCGCCCGGTCGACGAACCCGGCGACCCGGTCGCGCTGGACGTGCGAGATCAGCGGGCCGAGGTCGGTGCCGGCGGCGAAGGGGTCGCCGAGCCGGACGCTTTCCATGAGGGCGGCGGTCCGCTCCACGAACGCCTCGTACAGCGGCCGCTGCACGTACGCGCGCGTGGCGGCCGTGCAGTCCTGGCCGGTGTTGATGAGCGCGCCCGCGACGGCGCCGTTGGCGGCGGCCTCCAGGTCGGCGTCGTCGAAGACGACGAAGGGTGCCTTGCCGCCGAGCTCCAGGTGGATCCGCTTCACGGTGGCGGTGGCGATCTCGGCGACCCGCTTGCCGACGGCGGTGGACCCGGTGAAGGAGGTCATGGCCACGTCGGGGTGCCCGACGAGGTGCTCGCCCGCCTCCTTGCCCGCGCCGGTGACGATGTTGACGACACCGTCGGGGATCCCCGCCTCGGTGCAGGCCTCGGCGAAGAGCAGCGAGGTCAGCGGGGTCAGCTCGGCCGGCTTGAGCACGATGGTGTTGCCCGCGGCGATGGCCGGGAGGATCTTCCAGGCGGCCATCTGGAGGGGGTAGTTCCAGGGGGCGATCGACCCGACCACGCCGATGGGTTCCCGGCGGACGTACGAGGTGTGGTCGCCGGAGTACTCACCGGCGGACTGCCCCTGGAGGTGCCGGGCGGCACCCGCGAAGAACGCGGTGTTGTCGATGGTGCCCGGCACGTCGAACTCACGGGTGAGCTTCAGCGGCTTGCCGCACTGGAGGGACTCGGCGCGGGCGAACTCCTCCGCCCGGTCGGCGAGCACGGCCGCCAGCTTGTGCAGCGCCTCGGAACGCTCGCCGGGGGTGGCTCCGGACCAGGCCGGGAAGGCGGCGCGGGCGGCGGCGACGGCGGCGTCCACGTCGGCCGGGCCGGCCAGCTCGTAGCTGAGTACCTCCTCCCCGGTTGCCGGGTCGACGACCGCGTGGGTGCGGCCCGAGGTGCCCTGGGTGAAGCGGCCCGCGATGTACTGCGCACCGGCCGCGAAGCGCTCGGATGCGGGGAATCGTTCCGGGGTGGCGTTGCCCGGGTTGTGCATGTCGCTCTCCTCCGCCTTCGCCCCGCTGTCCACGGGGGCGGGTGGCGTAGCTCCAGCTCGATTTGAGTGCCGATCCTGACAGAGCAATAGCACTCCAACAAGGGATTCCGTTGTTGCCTTTTGGTTACGCGACGGAATCTGTCGACCAGGTGTCGAGTGAACGCGAAAAAGCCAGGACGGAGTGTCCGTGGTGCCTGCCAGACTCGCGTGCATGGGAAAGATCGATTCTTTGGATGCCCTGGTCAGGGAGGTCCGCGCGGGGGCGGATATCAAGTATCTGCACTTCTGGGGCCATCGGCCGAGAACTGACGGCCGGGTCGGCGCGAGCTGTCTGAGTCAGTGGTGGCCGTCGCCGTTCACCGTGGACGGCGTGCGGTACGCGACGGCCGAGCACTGGATGATGGCCGGCAAGGCCCGGCTGTTCGGCGACCCCGACGCCGAGCGCCGGATCCTGGCGGCCGGGCACCCCTCGGAGGCGAAGAACGCCGGGCGGCTGGTGCGCGGTTTCGACGAGGAGACATGGGCGCGCGAGCGGTTCGGCATCGTGGTCGAGGGCAGCGTGCACAAGTTCGCGTCGGACGAGGCGCTGCGCGGCTTCCTGCTGGGTACGGGTCGGCGGGTCCTGGTGGAGGCGAGCCCGGTGGACCGGGTCTGGGGCATCGGCCTCGCGGCGACCGACGACGGGGCGATGAACCCGGAGCGGTGGCGGGGTCCGAACCTGCTGGGCTTCGCGCTGATGGAGGCGCGGGAGCGGTTGCGGGGGTAGGGGCGGATGTACGGGATGGAGGTACGGGCCGCGAGGCCTGACGGCCCCCGCAGCAGCTCCCGCACCCCCTACCGCGTAGCGATCACGAAGGCCAGCATGGCGCAGCCGAGGACGATGCCCGCGGCGCCGCAGATCACCCCGGCCAGGGCCTGGCCGCCGTTGGTCGCCTCGCCCCGGCGGGTTTTGCCCCGGCCGATCAGGCCGAAGATCAGCGCCAGGATGCCGAGCAGGATGGCCACCGGCCACAGGCAGAACACCGCCGCCGAGATGATCCCGAGCACCAGCGCGGTCGTGCCCATGCCGTTGCTCGGCATCGGCGCGGGCTGCATACCGGGCCAGGCGTACTCCCCGCCCGGGTAGCCGTATCCGCCCGGGTAGCCGTAGGGCAGCTGTCCGGGGCCGTCCGGGGCGATGGGCGGCGGAGGGACCGGCCCGCCCTGGCCGTAGGAGGCACCCGGAGCCGCGAAGGGGTTCGCCGGAGCGGGCCACGGCTGCTGCGGGCCCGGCGCGCCGGCGCCCGGCATGGAGGCCACCGTCTGCTGATCGTGCACGGAGGGCGCCGACGGAACCGAGGGCGCCGACCAGGTCCCCGACGACGAGGCCACCGTGTTCCCGGGACCGTCCGCCGACGGCGGTGCCCAGGGGTTCGGCTCGGGCGCGGACGCCTCCGGTCCCTTGTCCAGCCGGACCTCACGCGCGGGCCCGTGTCCCGACGGGTGCTGCGGTTCGCGCCGCGGCGGCGTGTCCTCGGACATGCGCGGGCCCCCCTCTGTCTGCCTCCCGTCATGCTACGGCGCGGCCCCGGACCCCGCGGCCCCGGCCTACGATGATCCCGAGTCACCGATCAGCCGATCACCCGCGTCCCGCCGCAACCCGGCCGGGGACGCCGTTCCCGGGGAGGAACCTTGACCGACCGCACCGCCGCCGGCCTCGCGGGCGCCACGCGCGACCTGCACGCCTTCATCGCCGGACTGCCCAAGGCCGAACTCCATGTGCACCACGTCGGCTCCGCCTCCCCGCGCATCGTCTCCGAGCTGGCCGCCCGCCACCCCGACTCCAAGGTGCCCACCGACCCCGAGGCCCTGGTCGACTACTTCACCTTCACGGACTTCGCCCACTTCATCGAGGTGTATCTGTCCGTCGTCGACCTGATCCGCACCCCGGAGGACGTACGTCTGCTGACGTACGAGGTGGCCCGGGACCTGGCCCGGCAGCAGGTGCGCTACGCCGAGCTGACCATCACCCCCTTCTCCTCCACCCGCCGCGGCATCGACGAGCGCGGTTTCATGGACGCGATCGAGGACGCCCGCAAGGCGGCCGAGGCCGAGTTCGGGACCGTACTGCGCTGGTGCTTCGACATCCCCGGCGAGGCCGGGCTCGACTCCGCCGAGGAGACCGTGCGGCTCGCCACCGACGACCGGCTGCGCCCCGAGGGCCTGGTGTCGTTCGGGCTCGGCGGCCCCGAGATCGGCGTGCCGCGGCCGCAGTTCAAGCCGTACTTCGACCGGGCCATCGCCGCGGGCCTGCACTCCGTGCCGCACGCCGGTGAGACCACGGGCCCGGAGACGGTGTGGGACGCCCTGACGCATCTGGGCGCCGAGCGCATCGGGCACGGCACGAGTTCCGCGCGGGACCCGAAGCTGCTCACCCACCTCGCCGAGCACCGGATCCCGCTGGAGGTGTGCCCGACCTCCAACATCGCCACGCGCGCGGTACGCACCCTCGACGAGCACCCGGTCAAGGACTTCGTCCGGGCGGGTGTCGTGGTCACGATCAACTCCGACGACCCGCCGATGTTCGGCACCGACCTCAACACCGAGTACGCGGTGGCCGCCCGCCTGCTGGAGCTCGACGAGCGCGGCCTGGCCGCACTCGCGCACAACGCGGTCGACGCGTCCTTCCTCGACGAGCCCGGCAAGGCCCGCGTCAAGGACGAGATCGACGCGTACACCGCCGCCTGGCTCGCCCCCTGACCGCCCCGATGACCACCGAGGTGACCGCGGTCGCCCACCGCGGCGACCCCTATCGGTTCCGGGAGAACACGCTCGACTCGCTGCGTTCGGCGCTCAGCAGGGGCGCCGACGCCGTGGAGGTCGACGTACGCCTGACCCGGGACGGCACGCCCGTCCTGCTGCACGACGAGTCGCTGAAGCGGCTGTGGGAGCTGGACCGCCCGCTGTGCTCCCTGTCGGCGGACGAGGTGCTGGGACACACGGGCGGCAAAGTGCCGACGCTGGCCGAGGCGCTGGCGGCGACCGACGGTCACCGGGTGATGCTCGACCTGCCCGGCCGGCCGGACCTGCGCGCCGCCCGCCGGATCGTGGACGCCGTACGGGAGGCGGGCGCCTCGGACCGCGTGTACTACTGCGCCGGCGCCCCCGCCATGCTCGCGGTGCGCGCCGCCGATCCGGCCGCCGAGATCGCTCTGACCTGGACGACGCTGGCACCGCCGCGGCCCGCGCTGCTGGAGGCGGTGCGGCCGCGCTGGCTCAACTACCGTTTCGGCCTGGTCGACCGGGCCCTCGCGGAGCGCGTCCACCGGGGCGGGCACCTGCTGTCGGTCTGGACCCCGGACACCCGCCGCTCGATGCGCCGGCTGATCGCCCTGGGCGTCGACTCGATCACCACGAACCGCATCGACACCCTCCTCGCCGCCCGCCGCGGGAACGCCTGACGACACCAGGGGTGCCGGGACTTCTCCCGGCACCCCTGGTGCGAAACGAAACCGCGGAGACCAGCCGTCAGCCGTCCAGCGACGTCATCACGTGCTTGATCCGCGTGTAGTCCTCGAAGCCGTACCCCGAGAGGTCCTTGCCGTAGCCGGACTTCTTGAAGCCGCCGTGCGGCATCTCCGCGACCAGCGGAATGTGCGTGTTGATCCAGACGCAGCCGAAGTCCAGCGACTTCGACATCCGCATCGCCCGCCCGTGGTCCTTGGTCCACACCGAGGAGGCGAGGGCGTAGTCCACGCCGTTCGCCCACTCGACGGCCTGCGCCTCGTCCGAGAAGGACTGGACGGTGATGACCGGCCCGAAGACCTCGTTCTGGATGATCTCGTCGTCCTGCTTGAGCCCGGAGACGACGGTCGGCGCGTAGAAGTAGCCCTTGTCGCCGACCCGCTGACCGCCGGCCTCGACCTTGGCGTGCGCGGGCAGCCGCTCGATGAAGCCGGAGACCTGCTTGAGCTGGTTGGGGTTGTTCAGCGGGCCGAAGAGCACGTCCTCGTCGTCCGGCTGACCCGTCTTCGTCTCGGCGGCGGCCTTGGCGAGCGCGGCCACGAACTCGTCGTGGATGGACTCCTGGACCAGGACGCGGGTGGCGGCCGTGCAGTCCTGGCCGGCGTTGAAGAAGCCCGCGACGGAGATGTCCTCGACGGCCTTGGCGATGTCGGTGTCCTCGAAGACGACGACCGGCGCCTTGCCGCCCAGCTCCAGGTGGACCCGCTTGAGGTCCTTGGCCGCGGACTCGGCGACCGACATGCCGGCGCGGACCGAGCCGGTGATGGAGGCCATCGCCGGGATCGGGTGCTCGACCATCAGGCGGCCGGTGTCCCGGTCGCCGGTGACGACGTTGAAGACGCCCTTGGGCAGGATCGAGCCGATGATGTCGGCGATCAGGACGGTCGAGGCCGGGGTGGTGTCCGACGGCTTCAGCACGACGGTGTTGCCCGCCGCGATGGCCGGCGCGAACTTCCATACGGCCATCATCATCGGGTAGTTCCACGGCGCGACCTGCGCGCAGACGCCCACCGGCTCGCGACGGACGATGGAGGTCATCCCCTCCATGTACTCACCGGCCGAGCGGCCCTCGAGCATGCGGGCCGCGCCGGCGAAGAACCGGATCTGGTCCACCATCGGCGGGATCTCCTCGGACCGGGTCAGTCCGATCGGCTTGCCGGTGTTCTCCACCTCGGCCGCGATGAGCTCCTCGGCACGCTCCTCGAACGCGTCCGCGATCTTCAGGAGGGCCTTCTGGCGCTCGGCGGGGGTGGTGTCGCGCCAGGCGGGGAAGGCGCGGGCGGCGGCCTCCATGGCGGCGTCGACGTCCGCCTGCCCGGACAGCGGCGCGGTCGCGTACGCCTCGCCCGTCGCGGGGTTGACCACCTCGGTGGTCCGTCCGTCGGCGGCGTCCCGGAACTCACCGTCGATGTAGTTGCGCAGACGACGCAGCTCGGTGCTCACTGCCGGCCTCCTGTTCAGGGGTTCTACTGTCCGATTGCTGAGACACCCACCCTAATCGGCAAGCCGACGTTTTCAACACCCCTGATCCCACGCGAACTGCGAAATCCGCAGGACTCACACACGTAAACAACGAATTTCATCGCCTGGACCTTGCGAAACTATCGAGACCTCGTGCACAGTGAGGTCGTGGCCAGTCGAAGCGCAGACCCCCGGGACTCTCGTGAGTCCCCCCGCGAATCCAGGAACGGCAGCTCGCCGCACCTGGACGCCGTCTCCCTCGCCATCATCGAACAGCTCCAGCAGGACGGCCGCCGGCCGTACGCCGCCATCGGCAAGGCCGTGGGCCTCTCCGAGGCGGCCGTGCGCCAGCGCGTCCAGAAGCTGCTCGACCAGGGCGTGATGCAGATCGTCGCCGTCACGGACCCGCTCACCGTGGGCTTCCGTCGCCAGGCGATGGTCGGCATCCATGTCGAGGGCGACGTGGAGTCCGTGGCCGACGCGCTCACCGCGATGCCCGAATGCGAGTACGTCGTGATGACAGCGGGCTCCTTCGACCTGATGGTGGAGATTGTCTGCGAGGACGACGACCACCTGCTGGACGTCATCAACCGCCGTATCCGAGCCATCCCCGGAGTGCGCTCCACCGAGAGCTTCGTCTACTTGAAGCTCAAGAAGCAGACCTACATGTGGGGAACCCGATAGCCGTGAGGACCCGATAACCGTGAGCACCAAGGACCTCAGCCAGACCGCGTACGACCACTTGTGGATGCACTTCACCCGCATGTCCTCGTACGAGAACTCCCCCGTCCCCACGATCGTCCGGGGCGAGGGCACCTACATCTACGACGACAAGGGCAAGCGCTACCTCGACGGGCTCGCGGGCCTGTTCGTGGTCCAGGCAGGCCACGGCCGCCAGGAGCTGGCCGAGACCGCCATGAAGCAGGCGCAGGAGCTCGCCTTCTTCCCGGTCTGGTCCTACGCCCACCCCAAGGCCGTCGAGCTGGCCGAGCGCCTGGCGAACGAGGCCCCCGGCGACCTCAACAAGGTCTTCTTCACCACCGGTGGCGGCGAGGCGGTCGAGACCGCCTGGAAGCTCGCCAAGCAGTACTTCAAGCTGACCGGCAAGCCGACCAAGTACAAGGTCATCTCCCGCGCGGTCGCCTACCACGGCACCCCGCAGGGCGCCCTGTCCATCACCGGCCTGCCGGCCCTGAAGGCCCCCTTCGAGCCGCTGGTCCCGGGCGCGCACAAGGTCCCGAACACCAACATCTACCGCGCCCCGCTCTTCGGCGACGACCCGGAGGCCTTCGGCCGCTGGGCCGCCGACCAGATCGAGCAGCAGATCCTCTTCGAGGGCCCGGAGACCGTCGCCGCGGTGTTCCTGGAGCCCGTGCAGAACGCCGGCGGCTGCTTCCCGCCCCCGCCCGGCTACTTCCAGCGGGTGCGCGAGATCTGCGACCAGTACGACGTGCTGCTCGTCTCGGACGAGGTCATCTGCGCCTTCGGCCGGCTGGGCAAGACCTTCGCCTGTGACAAGTTCGGCTACGTCCCGGACATGATCACCTGCGCCAAGGGCATGACCTCGGGCTACTCCCCGATCGGCGCCTGCATCATCTCCGACCGCCTGGCCGAGCCGTTCTACAAGGGCGACAACACCTTCCTGCACGGCTACACCTTCGGCGGCCACCCGGTCTCCGCGGCGGTCGGCGTCGCCAACCTCGACCTGTTCGAGCGCGAGGGCCTCAACCAGCACGTGCTCGACAACGAGGGCGCCTTCCGCGCCACGCTGGAGAAGCTGTACGACCTGCCGATCGTCGGCGACGTCCGCGGCAACGGCTTCTTCTACGGCATCGAGCTGGTCAAGGACAAGCACACCAAGGAGTCCTTCACCGACGAGGAAACCGAGCGCGTGCTCTACAACTTCCTCTCCAAGGAGCTCTTCAACAACGGCCTGTACTGCCGTGCCGACGACCGCGGCGACCCGGTCATCCAGCTCTCCCCGCCGCTGATCTCCAACCAGGAGACGTTCGACGAGATCGAGCAGATCCTGCGCGCGACGCTGACGGAGGCGTGGACGAAGCTCTAGCCCTCGAAAGGCCGAGCCGCCCGTACGGCCCGGGGTGCACCCATCCGAGTGAGAAGGGCGCACCCCGGGCCGCGTGCTGTCCGGGCTCCTGTCCCGGGATCCTTAGCGTGCCTGGTAACCGATCGGCCCTGCTGTCGTTCCCCCGCACGGGGGACCACGGCAGGGAAAACGGATCAGAACGAGGTGGTACGCGCATGGAGGCCCCGCCCGACAACGATGTGCTCTGGGCCCGTGCCCTGCACTTCACCCACCCCGACGGCTCGCCCGCGCTCGGCGGTGTCTCGCTCGGCGTCCGCGAGGGCGAGATCCTCGCCGTCAGCGGGCCCCGCGGCAGCGGCAAGTCGACGCTCCTGCGCTGCCTCTCCGGCCAGACACGGGCGCAGCGCGGCGAGATCTTCTTCAACAGCGCCCCGGTGCACACCCTGGGCCCCGTCGGCCGCGAACGGCTGCGCCGCGACCGCTTCGGCTGGATCGACCCCGAGCCGGTACTGGTCCCCGAGCTCAACGTCTGGGAGAACGCCGCCCTGCTGCTGATGCTGCGCGGCACCGGCCGCCGCCGCGCCAAGACGGCCGCCCTGGAGTGGCTGGAGCGCCTCGACATCGGTGACAGCGCCCGCAAGCGCCCGCGGGAGCTGACCCAGGCGCAGCGCCAGCGGGTCTGCATCGCCCGCGCGCTGGCCCCGGCGCCCACGGTCCTGTTCGCGGACGAACCGACGGCGCCGCTGCACCGCGCCGACCGCGCGCACGTCCTGCGCACGCTCACGACGGCGGCCCGCTCGCACGGCATCACGGTGGTCCTGGCGACCCATGACTCCGAGACCGCGGCCCTGGCCGACCGCACGGTGTCCCTGCTGGACGGGCGCCGCGTGAACACGGTGCACCTGCCCCCGATGGCCGAAGCGGAAGGCCGGGCCGCGTGCTCGCTCTCCGCCTGAGCCGCCGCGCCCACCCCGCCGTACAACTGCGCCGTCTGCTGGTGGCGACGGCGTCGGCGGGCACGGGGTTTCTGCTCCTGTGCACCCTGGGCCACGCGATGACCCACCCCGGCTCCCCCGGCGCGTCCTTCCTCCGCCTGACCTGGTGCGCGGCGCCGCTGGCGGCGACCGTCCACTTCGCGGTGGCGGTGGCCCGCACCGACCCGGGCACCCGCCCCCGCCCCGGTCTGTCGGCGATCGGTCTGGGCCCGGTCCGCCTGGTGGCCATCTCGGTGACGACGACAGCCCTGTCGACCCTGCTCGGGTCCATGCTCGCGCTGCTGTTCTTCCTCCACCTGCGCGGCGACCTGACGGGCATGCCCTTCGACGGCGCGGCGGCGGACTTCCTGGCGGCGACGCAGCCCCTGCCCCTCCCGGCGGCGCTGACCCTGCTGTCCCTGGTACCGGCGGCGGCGTCCCTGGCAGTGGCCCTGACGCTCCGGCCGAGAGAGGCACGGCTCGCGGGAGAAGGGCTCCGGCGCTACGGCCGGTTCGGGGCCCGGAGCAGCTCGGCGGAGCGGGAGACGTTCGGCGCGTACGGGCGGTTCGGCGCACGGTTCCGCCAGGCCACGGGCGGCCGGGCGGCCGGGGCGGCTCCCGGCACGCAGACCGGCGGCACCCCGCGGGCGCGGTCGGGCGAGGAGACTGCGCCGGCCTCGATCCCGCAGGCCCCGCAGGCCACGGCTACGCCCTCCGGCCTGCCCTGGGGCACCGCCGTCCTCGCCGCGGGCCTGGCCGTGGAGGCGTACGCCAGCGCGGCCACCACGAACGCCACCAGGATGCCGTCGGGCCTTCCCACGGGCCCCGCCGCCGTCCTCGTCGGCTGGGCGCTGACCGCGGTCGGCCTCGCCCTGGCCGGCCCGGGACTCACCCATCTGTGCGGCCGGCTGCTCCAGACGCTCCGCCCCGGCGCCCTGCGCCTCCTGGCCGGCCGGGTCCTCATGGAGGAGGCCACCAGGATCGGCCGCCCCCTCGGGATCGTCTGCGCCGTCGCCTCCGCCGGGTACGCCCTGGCCGTCCTGCACGACCCCGCGGCGGACGGACGCTCGCTGGGCCCGCTCACCACCCTCGGCGCGAGCGTGGTCACCGGCTGCGCGGTGGCCACCCTGTTCACCGCCGCCGTGGAAGCACGGCAGGCCCGCGCCGACACCACGGCCGCCCTGCTCCGCCTCGGCGCCCCGCCCACGGCCCTGCGCGGCGCCGCCGCCCTGCGCGCGGGCGCGCTGCTGGCCGTCTTCGGCCCGCTCACCCTGATCGTCGCCGAGCTGGCGGCGCTGCCGCTGGCCCGCTGAGCGGTCGCGGAACCGGCACCAGAAATCCGTACGGAAAAAATCACCGGACCGCGATGAGTTCCGCCCGGCCCCCCGGTCTACCCCATCGAACAGACCGACACCGAATGGGAGAGACCCCGATGTACCAGCAGATGATCTTCGTGAACCTGCCCGTCGCCGACCTCGACGCCTCGAAGAAGTTCTTCACGGACCTGGGCTACTCGATCAACGCCCAGTTCAGCGACGAGAACGCGGCGAGTGTCGTGATCAGCGAGACCATCGTGGCGATGCTCCTCACCAAGCCGTTCTACTCGACCTTCACCGACAAGGAGATCGCGGACGCCACGAAGACCAGCGAGGTGCTGATCTGCCTGAGCGCCGAGAGCCGCGAGAAGGTCGACGAGCTGGTGGAGAAGGCGGTCGCGGCCGGCGGCACCGCCTCCGAGAAGGTCCAGGACATGGGCTTCATGTACGGCCGCGGCTTCGACGACCTCGACGGCCACAGCTGGGAGGTCGTATGGATGGACCCCGCCGCGGTCGAGGGCTGAGCAGTCGCCGTGTCTAGCATGGGCGCGTGCAGACGATGCCCGCCCATGCGGCCCACCACGACGACCGTGAGATCGAGACGCTCCAGGAGTTCGACGCCACCGTCTCGGCCCGCGGCACCCTCGCCGGATTCCGGATCCAGGCCGTCGATCTGACCGACCGGACCCGGGAGTTGCTCGCCACGGACACGGCGGGCGCCGTCTTCCTCGGCTGCCCGATGCGCGAGGACGCGGCCGTGAAGATCCGCGCGGACGGCGCCATGGTCTTCCCGCCGGTACCGGACCTCCCCTTCGACCCGTACCGCGGCCTGCTCTACTCCCCCGACGGGCTGTTCGCCGGGCTGGACCGGGGCTATGAACAGACCCCCGACGCCCTCGCGTACGCCTGGTTCCAGCAGACCAAGGCGGACGGCGACATCTTCGCGTCGATGCTCCGCTCGATCCATGACGACGCCGTCTCCGACGCCCTCGACGAACTCCTGCGCGGTGCCCGGGTGGTGGGGGTGATGGGCGGCCACGCGATGGCCCGCGGCACGCAGGCGTACGCCGGTGCGGCCCGCCTCGGTCGGGAGCTGACCCGCGAGGGCTTCACGGTCGCCACCGGCGGTGGCCCGGGCGCGATGGAGGCGGCGAACCTCGGCGCGTACGCCGCCCCGCACGACGACACCATGCTCACCGAGGCGCTCCGACTCCTCGCCAAGGAACCGATGTTCACCCCCTCGGTCACCGCCTGGGCGACCGCGGCCTTCGAGGTCCGCGCCCGCTGGCCCAAGGGCGGCGGCTCCATCGGCATCCCGACCTGGTTCTACGGCCATGAGCCGCCCAACGCCTTCGCGGCGCACATCGCCAAGTACTTCGCCAACGCCACCCGCGAGGACGGCCTGCTGGCCCGCTGCAACGCGGGCGTGGTCTTCCTGCCCGGCGCCGCCGGCACCGTGCAGGAGATCTTCGACAACACCACGCCGAACTACTACGAGTCGCGCGGCGAGCCCACCCCGATGGTGCTGGTCGACCGCGCGCACTGGACTCAGAAGCTGCCGGCCTGGCCGTTGCTGCAGGCGCTCGCGCGGGAGCGGTCGATGGAGTCCCGGATCGCCCTGGTCGACCGGATCGAGGAGGCCCCGCAGGCGTTGAAACGTCTCGGCGGTTAATAAGAGGGCAAAGCCAAGGCCCTTGTCCGGCATATGCGTTGACACTGCTTACGCGGCACTTATAAACCTGTGAGCCTCCGGGGAGTGGAGATGCCGGTGCGTCTGCGCTCCCTCAACCCCCCGCATATGCGCAACATGTGAAGGACCAACGTGGCAGTCCTGTCCATACCCCGCCGACCCCTCGCCCGTTCCGCGCGCGTGCTCGGCATCGCCTCCGCCTCGGCCGCGCTCGTGCTCGGTCTCGGCGGCAACGCGTTCGCGTGCGACATCAAGGATTTCTCCGCCGAAGCGAAGTGCGATGGTGACAACGGTGTCATCACCGTCACCGACGTGGACCCCGGCGGTGTCCCCGCCACCGTCAGCGTCTACCTCCAGAACAACGGCGCCGACCTGAAGAAGGTCGGCGAGCAGGTGGTCGAGGGCTCGCGCGAGGGCGTCACCATCACCTTCGCCGAGAACTGGAAGCCGAACGCCGAGTACCGCATCCACGTCAAGGCCGCGGGCTATGTCGACGAGGACATCAAGCCCAACCTGACGACCCCGGCCACGGCCTGCAAGAAGGAGGACACCGACACCCCGGCGCCGACTCCGTCGGACAGCGCGACACCGACGCCGTCGGCCTCCGCCCCGGCCGAGGAGACCCCGGCCCCCGCGCCCTCCGAGGGCGACAGCACCGCCCCGGCGGACACCTCCAGCAACGTCCCGACCCCGGCCGGTGAGTCCAACCTCGCCGAGACCGGCGCCGACTCCAACACCGGCCTGATCGCGGGCATCGCGGTCGCGCTGGTCGCGATCGGCGGCGGCGCGGTCTTCCTCGGCCTGCGCAGGCGCGGCTCCCGCTGAACCCCCGGAGCGGGCCATCGTCCGGGCCGTACCGGACGGGGGCCCGCTCCCCCGCGATCGGGCCGGTCAGCCGAGCACCACGATGTCGGCCGCGTCGAACTCCACCCCGACCCGGTCCCCCACCTCCGGCGCCTCCCGCAGCGCGCACGCCGCCTCCAGCCGGGGCGCGCCCTCGGGCTGCAGGTGTACGGCGACATGGGTGCCCTTGAAGGTGCGCGCGGCCACCGTGCAGGGCAGGCCCTGGTCGGCCGCGACCAGGCGGACCCCGGCGGGCCGGACGAGGAGCGTGCGGCTGCCCTCGGCGGTGTCGTCGGGCACCGGCAGCTTGCCCCAGGGGGTGTCGGCGGCCTGCCCGGAGACCGCGGCGGGGACCACGTTGTCGAAGCCGAGGAAGCGGGCCACGAACTCGTCGGCCGGCCGCTGCCACACCTCCAGCGGCGTACCGGACTGGGCGATCCGCCCGTCCCGCATCACCACCACCCGGTCGGCGAGCGCGAAGGCCTCCCCCTGGTCGTGCGTCACGGCCAGCACGGTCGTGCCCAACTCGCTGAACAGCTCCCGCAGTTCGACGACCAGTCGCTCCCGCAGCGAGCGGTCGAGCTGGCCGAGCGGCTCGTCGAGCATCAGCAGCCGGGGACTGGGCGCCAGCGCCCGGGCCAGCGCCACCCGCTGCTGCTCCCCGCCGGAGAGCGCGGCGACGGCCCGGCCTTCGGCACCCGGCAGCCCGACGAGGTCGAGCAACTCCCGCACCCGTTCGGCCTGCTGACGCTTCGACGCCCCGTGCATCCGCAGCCCGAAGGCGACATTGCCGCCCACGTCCCGCTGCGGGAAGAGCTGATGGTCCTGGAACATCAGCCCCACCCCCCGCCGGTGCGCGGGCACGCCGCCCTGGTCACGCCCGTCGAGCGACACCCGCCCGGCGTCCAGCGGCCGGAGTCCGGCCACCGCCCGCAGCAGCGTCGACTTGCCGCAGCCGCTGGGCCCGAGGACACAGACCACCTCGTGCTCGGCCACCGCCAGATCCACGGCGTCGAGCACGGCCCGCCCGCCGAACCGCACGGTCGCGTTCTCCAGGCTCAGCAGCATCAGAACTCCCCCGTCCGATCGGTCCGCAGCCGCTCCAGCACCAGCAGCGCCACCGCGCACACCACCATCAGAATCGTCGAAAGGGCCATCGCCTGGCCGTAGTTGAGCTGCCCGGCGCGCCCGAGCAGCTTGGCCACCGCGACCGGCAGCGTCGGATTGTCGGGCCGCGCGATGAACACGGTCGCCCCGAACTCCCCCAACGACACCGCGAAGGCGAACCCGGCCGCGATCAGCAGCGCCCGCCGCACCATCGGCAGGTCCACCTCCCGCCACACCCGCCACGGCGACGCCCCGAGCACGGCCGCCGCCTCCCGCAGCCGGTGATCGACGGCCCGCAGCACCGGCAGCATGGTCCGTACCACGAACGGCACGCCGACCAGCGCCTGCGCGAGCGGCACCAGGATCCAGGTGGCCCGCAGATCCAGCGGCGGCTCGTCCAGGGCGATCAGGAACCCGAACCCGACGGTCACCGCGGAGACCCCGAGCGGCAGCATCAGCAGCGCGTCGAACCCGCGAACGAACCGGCCCGCGTCCCGCCGGGTCAGCGCGGCGGCGGCGAGACCTCCGACCAGTACGGCGATGGCGGTGGCGACCACGGCGTACGACAGCGAGTTGCCGATCGCCTCGATAGGCGGGACCAGGAAGACCCCGCCGTCGGCCGAGGTCAGCGCCCGGTAGTAGCCGAGCCCGGGGGCGCCCAGGGACCGCTGCACCAGCACGGCGAGCGGCAGCAGGAGCAGCACGGCGATGGTGGCGAGGACCCCGGCCAGCAGCGCCCACTGCCCGGCCCCGCGCGGCCGGCGTGCGGTCAGCGAGGCGTCCACCAGGCGCAGGGCGGTCTCCCGGCGCCGTACGGTCCAGGCGTGCAGGGCGAGGATCGCGCCGACGGCCGCGAACTGGACGAGCGTGAGGACCGCGGCCGTGGACAGGTCGAAGATCTCGGAGGTCTGGCGGTAGATCTCCACTTCGAGGGTGGAGAAGGTCGGGCCGCCGAGGATCTGCACGACACCGAAGGAGGTGAAGGTGAACAGGAAGACCATCAGGGTGGCGGCGGCCACGGCCGGCCCGAGCGCCGGCAGCGTCACCGTCCGCCAGGCCCGCCGGCGGGACGCGCCGAGCATCCGCGCCGCCTCCTCCTGCCGCGGGTCCAGCTGCGCCCAGAGCCCGCCGACGGTGCGGACGACCACGGCGTAGTTGAAGAAGACGTGCGCCAGCAGGATCGCCCACACCGTCGTGTCCAGCCGCAGGCCCCACAGCTCGTCGAGGAGTCCGCCGCGTCCGACGAGCGCCAGGAAGGCCGTACCGACGACGACCGTCGGCAGCACGAACGGCACCGTCACCACCGCCCGCAGGATCTGCTTGCCGGGGAAGTCGAAGCGGGCGAAGACATAGGCGGCGGGCAGCGCGAGCAGCAGGGTCAGCGCGGTGGAGGCGAGCGCCTGCCAGGTGGTGAACCACAGAACGTGCCGGACGTCCGGCTGGGTCAGCACGTCCGCGATCCGGTCGAGCTGCCAGACCCCGTCGACCCGCAGGCCGCGGGCGACGATCGCGGCGACGGGGTAGGCGAAGAAGACGCCGAAGAACGCGACGGGCAGGGCCATCAGGCCCAGCCGCGCCGCGTGCCGGCGCCGGCCGGCTACTTCAGTACGAGCGAGGTCCACGACTTGACCCACTCGTCGCGGTGGTCGGCGATCTTCGCGGGGTCCATGGTCAAGGGCTTCTTGGCCGCGGGCCCGTGCTCGGTGAACTCCGCGGGCACGTCCGCCTCCTCGACCACGGGGTAGACGAACATGTTCAGCGGCATGTCCTCCTGGAACTTCTTGCTGATCAGGAAGTCGATCAGCGCCTTGCCGCCCTCGCTGTTCTTCGCGTTGCCGAGCAGGCCCGCGAACTCGATCTGCCGGAAGCAGGTGCCCTCGGCGACGCCGGTGGGAGCGGTGGCCGGCTTCGGGTCGCCGTAGATCACCTCGGCGGGCGGCGAGGAGGCGTACGACACCACGAGCGGCCGGTCGGCCTTGGCCGCCTTGCCGCCGGCGGAGCCGGAGAACTCCTCGTTGTAGGCCTGCTCCCAGCCGTCGACCACCTTGACGCCATTGGCCTTGAGCTTCTTCCAGTACTCCGGCCAGCCGTCGTCGCCGTAGCGCGCGGCGGTGCCGAGCAGGAAGCCGAGGCCGGGCGAGGAGGTGGAGGCGTTCTCGGTGACGAGGAGGTTCTTGTACGCGGGCTCGGCCAGGTCGTCGAGGGTCGACGGCGGGGCCAGGTCACGGTCCTCGAAGTACTTCTTGTCGTAGTTGACGCAGATGTCGCCGTAGTCGACCGGGGTGACCCGGTGCTCGTCCCGGTCGAGCTGGAACGTGGCGTCGATCCGGTCGAGGCCCTTCGCCTCGTACGGCTGGAAGAGCCCGTTGTCGAGCGCGCGGGACAGCAGGGTGTTGTCGACGCCGAAGAAGACGTCGCCCTGCGGGTTGTCCTTGGTCAGGATGGCCTTGTTGACGGCCTGCCCGGCGTCGCCGTCCTCCAGGACCTTGACCTGGTACCCGGAGCTCTTCTCGAAGTCCGCGAGGACCTCCTTGGACACGGCCCACGAGTTGTGGCTGACCAGGGTGACGGTCCTGGCGGCGCCGCCGGACCCCTGGTCGTCGTCGGAGGACCCGCACGCCGAGAGCGTGACGAGGCCGAGTCCGACGGCCATGACGGTGGCCTTCTTGGTGATGCTCACTGAATTCCTCCTGGAGTGGACCAGGAAGAGACGCGGCCCTGCCCGGACCTCCCAAGAGTCCGGGCAGGGCGCAACAGCTCGAGTGACGACCGATCTCCCTACCCAGAATGACCTGGGCGAGGTTCAGAGGGTCTGCGGCCTGTCCCGCACTCTCAGCGCTGTGGCGCTCCCCTGTCGGAATATGAAGATGTACGTACGACGATCAGACTACCGCGCGCACACTACCGCTCGGTGGCCGCGAGCTGACCACACGCCCCGTCGATCTCCTGGCCCCGGGTGTCCCGGACCGTCACCGGCACCCCGTGTGCCGCGATGGCCTCGACGAACGCCTTCTCGTCCTCGGGCCGGGAAGCGGTCCACTTCGAGCCCGGGGTCGGGTTCAGCGGGATCAGGTTCACATGCACGGGCTTGCCCTTGAGCAGCCGCCCGAGCCGGTCGCCCCGCCAGGCCTGGTCGTTGATGTCCCGGATCAGCGCGTACTCGATGGACAGCCGGCGCCCGGACTTCGCGGAGTACTCGAACCCCGCGTCCAGCACCTCGCGGACCTTCCAGCGGGTGTTCACCGGGACGAGGGTGTCGCGCAGCTCGTCGTCGGGGGCGTGCAGCGAGATCGCGAGCCGGCACTTGAAGCCCTCGTCGGAGAACCGGTGGATCGCCGGGACCAGACCGACGGTGGAGACGGTGATCCCGCGCTGCGACAGCCCCAGCCCGTCCGGCTCGGGGTCGGTGAGGCGCCGGATGGAGCCCACGACCCGGTTGTAGTTGGCGAGCGGCTCGCCCATCCCCATGAAGACGATGTTGGACAGCCGGGCGGGCCCACCGGGCACCTCCCCGTCCCGCAGCGCCCGCATCCCGTCGACGATCTGATGCACGATCTCGGCGGTGGACAGATTCCGGTCGAGCCCGGCCTGCCCGGTCGCGCAGAACGGGCAGTTCATGCCACAGCCGGCCTGCGAGCTGATGCACATGGTCACCCGGTCCGGATACCGCATCAGCACCGACTCGACGAGCGTCCCGTCGAACAGCCGCCAGAGCGTCTTGCGGGTGGTCCCCTGGTCGGTCGACAGATGCCGCACGACCGTCATCAGCTCGGGGAACAGCTCCTCGCGCAGCTTGCCGCGCGCCGCGGCCGGGATGTCGGTCCACTGCTCGGGGTCGTGGGTGTACCGCGCGAAGTAGTGCTGCGAGAGCTGCTTGGCACGAAACGGCTTCTCCCCGACCGCAGCGACGGCGTCCTTACGCTCGGCGGGCGAAAGATCAGCAAGATGCCGCGGCGGCTTCTTGGCTCCGCGGGGGGCGACGAATGTGAGTTCTCCGGGCTTTGGCATAACCCTTCCAGTGTGGCAGATCATCGCCCGGAGCCCAGGCCAGAGCGGGGTGGGGGTGGTCACCTGTGGGTGCCGACTGTCGCCGTTGGTCGGCCTCGGACGGCCCAAGGACGGCCCGAGCGGGCGCAAGGCGAGATCATTCCACCGATCTAATGCGTCCTCAGGTAGGCAGCTGTGAAGACCGCTACCATCCCAAGTCACCAGTCAAATGATCAGTTGGGGGGTATCCATGAAGTCCCTGCCCTCACCACCTCCCGTATCTTTCGACGAGTATCGGCTGTACTACGAGTCGGCGGAACGTGTCACCGAGCGACGCCTAGCCATGAACCGTTGGAACTATTCCATCCTTACGGCGACCCTTGTGGCCATTGGCATTTCCCTCGGATGGGCATTCTCGCATAGATCCTTCCTTTTAACCGGTGTCGCTGGAGCGTCCATATTGAGCGCCAACGGATGTTTCATGTGTTTCTACTGGCTGAAGCAGATCGACGATTTTAAGGCGCTGAATACGGCAAAATTCGAGATTTTGAACAATATGGCACCGCAAGTCATTTTCGACGGACCTCACGGCCCGTCACAAGCAAAATCGTTCAACTGTTTCGAAAAGGAATGGCAGGAGCTTTCGAGAGCTGATGCACTTCAGTCTGCCGTGTCAAATAGTTTCGTTCGCGGCCTACGCTCATCCAGTGCCGAACGTTTCATTCCGCGCGCCTTTGGGGCGATCTTCGCCTTGGTGTTTTGTTCAGTATTGACGTCTTCACTCATCAGCCAGTAAAGCAACCATCTCTATTAGGCCAGTCGCTACAGGAAACCAAGAAAAGTAAGCAATAATGCGATACATTTACTCGATCATGCCAGTGTCGTCCGATAGCGAGTACGGCCAGAAAAGGGTGCGGCTAAACGAGGCAGCCCGCGCTTTTGATCTAGCGGTTCATTTTCCATTGGACCGTGGACTGCCCGAGGAAGGGATGGAGTTTGATCTCGCAGCCGCCTCGACAGATATCAGAAAGTCAGTGATGGTAATCGCCGACCTCACATTTGAGCGGCCGAGCTGCTATTACGAACTCGGTCTAGCTCAGGCGCTAGGCGCCCGCGTCTCGCTGATCGCCAAATCCGGAACTCCAATCCATCAAGCATTTGGCAGAAATTCAGTCCGTGAATATCAAAACCTAGAACACTACACTGCGATTCTGGACCAAATTCTGCAAACCATGCAGTCCGACCCCTCAGGGAACCTTGCAATTAAGTGACGCGGTCATGGCTGGACGACATTTTCAATCGCTTCAGCAACCCTGTCGTAGACCACTTCTTGCTCGTGTTCAGCCATACCAGCCAAAGGCTTTTTCGGATTGTTAGCAGCCTGAAATTTGGACAGCTGTGGGTCACGGACGAAACGACACGCCTTGATGATGACCGGGAGAATCCGAGTTCCATGCCCTTGAGCCTTTGCAAGCAACGGGGGGAGTTCGTCGTTGACGATGAAATCGGAGGCCAAAAAGTCGGCGGATATCAGCAAAACTGCGATGCGCGCCCCTTCGAGTGCTTCTTCGATTTTCTCGCGCCAGGGATCACCTACGTCGATCCTCTGATCAGACCAGACGTTAATCATGCCTTGCCTGTCAAGGGGGCGGAGATGCACTAGCAGTCTTCGCAAATACTGTTCGTCCGTGTGACTGTAGCTAATGAATACCCTATTACCCTTTTCGTCGCTTGACCATCCGGAAGGGTCGGCGTCTGGCTTCTCTTCCAAAGCGCGGAGTTCACGCCTGAAAGTATGGATTAGCCCCTGGCTGTCGGCTAGCGAGTTGCCGTATATGAGGGTCCTGTACCCAGACAGGTCTCCAGGGATCTCAAGGCTCGACGCCGCGATTAGAACCACGCGCACACCGGCTTCACGGAGTGAGCCCAGCTCCACTGCTTGCCGCAGGGCAGCTCTCGTGATATCCAGCACTGCGACGTCTCCAGGACGCACCCGCTCATGGTTTCCGTGCAGCGATACATCTGGATCAACATAATCGCTGTCGAATCCCATGTCGCGGGCGACTTCGGCAAGAATTGACATGATCCGGAATGTCGGTTCAGACCCATTCAAGAAAAACGCGATCTTCACGGTGCACTAGGCTCCAAGATGAGGTCGGCAATTCAAGCAGCCCTGGTCTGCCGAACTAAATGCGGCTAAGGACAAGAAGAGTTTCGCAGCTTTCGCGGCCCGCCAATGCGAATGAGGGAGTCCCGCTTCTTTCTTGCCACGAAGGCATCTTCGATAAGATCACGAAGGGAACTTTCACTTGTAGGGTAACTCCAATAACGCGCATAAGCGTCACTATCGCCTGCTTTTTTGAGATTCTCCCCCAGCCTTGAGGGAACTTGTGCATTAGACACAGCTGCGCTGGGTAGCTGGATTCCCATCAAGCCATTTAGCCGATTCACCCGGTCTCGACGCAAAGAGCTGTAAATTTCCCAGTCAATGAACTTCCGAGACCATGTACACGCTCCTACCATCACAATCGTAACGGTCGAATCGGCAAGGTACTTATCTCGAATTGTGTCCATAATATACTCGGTATCATCACTGCTGATCGCAGGATCTTCCTCCGTGATTCCGATGACACGAGGAATGAGGACACTCTCATATTTCGTAACGAACGAAAGAACCTCTTGCGCATCCGCCCCGTGGTAGCTAATGAAGCATTTGTGTCGGGTTGCTGAATCTCTCGAATTCGCGTAGAGCTGCGTGATCTTGCGCAGTTCCTGTTTGGCACTCTCATTGGCGAAGTATTGGTTCAACGAGTTCATCTCGTTTCCCTTCGTACCATCCGTGTACGCACTCTGCGGGCAAGCCACATCGTGTGCTCTCGACTAATGGCTTGTTCCGCGGAATTTACGTAAGCCGACCAGGGCCCTTCGTCGTCCACCGGTTGGGCCGCCGACCGAACAAGAGCGAGTTCCGTAGCGGTAAGCGCGTATGCGCTGGCCAAGTTGTCAAATTGTTTAACTTCGATCCAAGCTCCACCCGCAGCTACACCAGCCGCCAACGCGCTCCCAAATTCGATCGATGTGGCGTCCACGAGCATCAGCAGCGCACTCACGGCACCAAGAACTTCGAGTGCTAGTAGGATGCAACGCCACAAAAGAGAGCTTTTCTCATTTCTTCTGGCATTCTTCGAATACCATGCCTTCTGATCATCAACCCGACCTTCGGTATATGCGCTCTTCCGTGTTTGCAGACTCGCATCACGAAGGTCTTTCATTTTGGTGCTCACTTGCTCAGAGCCGGTGGAGCTGTAATCTGCCAGAATCGGCGACTCGGCGACAATATCGCTAAGTTGCTGATTTAGCAGCCTCTCAGCATCTGCTCGCGACATGGTCCGCGGAAAAGGATCGGCACAAACCGCAAACTTCCAGGCCAAAGTCTTTGCTGATTCGGCTACAGCTCGTCCGTGATACCACGTTTCCTCAGGGCGGGTAGAAAGCAAGACAATCTCAGTTGCGAGAGCTAGCAAGAAAAATACTAGCGACGCAACGATAAGGGCTTTCCGACCCTCGCCGTCGGTGCTTCCCGTGAATACTCCAGCTACTGCTGCCGCAATAACAAAGTAGAGCCGCCATCGAGTCCACCGCAGGTACGATCTCTGGCCTTCAAGAGAGGCAAGGTCCGCAGCGCGCTGCACTGCCGGCATATCGTCTGGGAGCAATGCATGCGCATGTTGAGCCACTCGCACTCCGACCGCTAAGTCTCATCTTTGGCACACTCTAGATCGAGACACGATGCCGTGTCAGGGGTTCGTGTTGCTTAGGTTGACTAACGACTAGGTCGGTGGAGCGGCTTTGGGCTGGAGCTGCTTTGGGGCGAGTGATCATGGCCCCGTAAGCTTCCGGCGAGTCGGGCAGTCTGTGGACCTGCCCGTTAAAGCACGACGTTGGGGCCATGATCTTAGAGGCTCGCCCCAAAGTGGCTGCCTTAAAGCCGTGGAGCCGACCGCCCCAGCCACAGAGGGTGTCTCCCACCTTCATGCCCGCTGCCGCCGAGCGCGCCGCCGGGCGCGGCCAGCCGGGGCGAAGACAGGAGGCGGGCCGCGCCGTAGAGGCGGCGCGCGCCCGCGCCGTGCGCGGGCCTTGATGAAGTAGGGAAAGTTGTACCGCGCCCATGATCGAACCCACTCGATCGTGGCCTGTCGGCTCACCGCCGCTCTCGGCTACCGTTCCATGCATGCCTTCTGCACTGGACACGCCTCAAGGAGCGGCCGAACTCGCCGAGTCTCTGCTTCCTCCGCTCGGGAACCGCTGGCTGCACACTCAGGCTGTGGCCGCTCGTGCTCAAGAGGCTGCCACGGCTGTGTCGGTGGCTGACCGGGATCTCCTCGTCGCTGCAGCGTGGCTGCACGACATCGGTTACGCCCCCGAACTGCGTGACACCGGATTCCATCCCCTCGACGGTGCCCGTCACCTGGAAACATTGGGTGCGCCAGCACGCCTCGTGCGGCTGGTCGCCCATCACTCCGGGGCCGTGTACGAAGCGGAGCAGCGCGGTCTCTCGGCAGAGCTGGCCGCCTACGAGCGGGAGGACTCCCCCGTCCTCGACGCGCTGATCTTCGCCGACATGACGACTGGCCCCGCCGGACAGTCCTTCGCCTTCGACATCCGGATTGACGAGATCCTGGTCCGCTACGAGCCGGGCACTGAAGTGCACAACGCGATCAGCAAGGCGCGTCCGTACCTCCAGGCCGCCGTCGAGCGAACCCTCGACCGCTTGGCCGCTCAGCCGATGTAGGGCTCGGTCCGGCCGGCCAACCCGTGCTCGATCCGCATGCGCATCGAGGGGTGGATACTCAACTCGTTCAGCCTGCCCGGATCGACGAACGCCACTTCCTTGCTCTCGCTGCTCGTCCGCAGCTGGCCGCCGACGATGCGGGCGTGGAAGCAGATGGAGAACTGCTGGCGGACTTCGCCGTCGTCGTACGCCATGACGTGTCCGGGGTTCGTGTAGATCCCGACCAAGCCGGTCACCTCGACGTCGAACCCGGTCTCTTCCTTGGTCTCACGTACAGCCGCGTCGGGTGCTGACTCCCCCAGATCGATGCCGCCTCCTGGCAGAGCCCACAGATCGTTGTCGGTCTTGTGGATCAGCAGGACCTCACCGGCCCCGTTGCGGGCCAGAGCGGTCACGGAGGGGACGAGGCTGTTCGCCTTCGGGGCGTTCGGATCGTTGAAGTAGTCGACGCGTGCCATGTGTTCAGCGTCGCACGTTGGGAGCCGGTCATGCCTTCCGGCCCTGGTCCCACGCATAGTCGAAGCTCCGCATGTAGTGCCGGAACGTCCGCGCTCCCGGCAGGTACTTGAAGTGCATCACCGGGTTCTGCCCGGCGGGAGCTCCGAGGACGTGGGGGTTCACCAGCACGTCGTCGTCGAACCGGTAGATCGAGTTGTAGAGGATCGTGTCGTGCAGCCGGATCTCAACCCCAGGCGTCGACATGGCGGGCTGCAAGTACCGGCGAGTGATCCGCGCTCGCGCCGCCAGGTCGTCGCCGATGCCTTCCTCTTCACCACGCTGCCGGACAGCCGCGGACTCCGGGTCTCCCAACAGGATGCGGACCTGGGCGCCGGCCTTCGCCTTCTCGGCCAGCTGATCCGGTAGGTCCGGGTGACTGTCGAAGAGGAACAGTCCCGCGTACACCAGGATGTCAACCTGGTCCGTCGCCTTGTCGATCAGGGAGGACCACAGCGGAGCCGGGACCGCACCCCGGTGCGGGTAGTACGTGATCAGCTCCGACGCGCTCGCCTTCTCGGCCTGCTTCTCGACTGACGGCCACACGTAGACCTCGTCGACCCCGAGGAAGCTCGCGGCCTTCCAACGGTGCCCCCGGTGCGGGGTCCGGTTCGTGGTGATCCAGCGCTCGACGCTCTTGGGGTCGACTCCGACGTGTTCGGCAACGGACTGGATCGTCTCGCCCTTCGCCGAAATCGCTGCGCGCAGACGCTCGTTCGCCATGGCATTCCTCCTGCGGACCTCCAGGGACGTTTTGATAGTAGCTCAGACGTCCCTAAACGTCCACACGGGCCGTGATGCGTCCACGCCCTCTCGCGGTCTCCTGATCTCACCGACGGGATGTCGGCCAAGAGCCCGCCACAGCAGGAGACAAGACGATGCGTCAGATCCCAGTAGACACCTCCGTCGCGACCGTGATGGTTGCCAAGACCCCCCAGCCCAAGGTCAAGGACCGTCGTACCGGCGAGATCGCCACCGACATGGAGACCGGGGCGAAGCTGATGACCGTGGACGTGATGTTCGCGGCCAACGACGAGGTGGAGATCCTTTCCATCACCGTCCCCGAGCCGGGTATTTCGGGTGAGCTGACCATGGGTACCCCGGTCGCGCTCACGGGCCTGATCGCCCGCCCGTGGGAGAACGACTTCAACGGCCAGAAGCGGCACGGCATCGCCTTCCGTGCCGTCGCGGTCACGTCCCTGGTCGCCGCTGCCGCGAACTCGAAGGCGGCTTGATCATGACCGGTTTCACGGTCGCTCTGGTGCTGGTCGTCGCCGCTGCGGGTCTCCTGCGGTGGCGGCGCCCCGCCTGGTACTGGATGAGCTTCGGCATTACCTGGGCGAGCGTCCGGGTGCTGATCCGGTACTCGTCGGTCATGGACGCATGCGGACTGACGGTGCCGCCCTCGCGCTGGCGCCTGACTCTCGCCCGGATGACAAACCGGCCTGTCCCGGCGTCTCGTGCACCGCGCATCCTGCGGTTCCGGCCGACGCGCACCGGCCTGGTCCTGCGGCTGGGGCTGCGCCCTGGTCAGGACGCCTTCGACGTGGCCGCCGCGTCGGACCGGCTACGGCACTCCTTCTCGATGTACGGGGTCACCTCGCGTGAGCTGCGCTCGGGTGTGGTGGAAGTGCGGATGACCGGCTACGACGTCCTCAAGCGGGTGCAGATGCCCGCTGTGGTCGACACCCGTCCCATGCGGGTTCCCGTCGCCTTGCGCGAGGACGGCTCGGTGCACTTCCGCGACTACCGTGCGGTCCCGCACGCCCTCACGCTCGGGGCCACCGAGTCCGGGAAGTCGGTCTACCAGCGGAACCTGGTCGCCGGGCTCGCCCCGATGGACGTCGCGCTGGTCGGGATCGACTGCAAGCAAGGAGTTGAGCTGTTCCCGCTGGCCCGCCGGTTCTCCGCGCTGGCCGACTGCCCCGACGACGCTGCCGCCCTGCTCGATGCCCTGGTGGCCCGGATGGAGGACGTCTACCGGATCATCCGTGCCGAGCAACGGATCACCGCCGCCATCCCGGACGCGGAGATCGCCGCCGACATCTGGGACCTGCCCGACCACCTGCGCCCGGTACCGGTCGTCGTCCTGGTCGACGAGGTCGCCGAACTCGCCCTGTTAGCCAGCAAGGACGAGGAGAAGCGCCGCGACCGCATCATCACCGCCCTGGTGCGCCTCGCCCAGCTCGGCCGCGCGGCCGGCATCTACCTGGAGATCTGCGGGCAGCGCTTCGGCTCGGAACTCGGCAAGGGCATCACGATGCTCCGTGCCCAGCTCACCGGCCGCACCGCCCACCGCGTCAACGATGAGACGAGCGCGAACATGGCCTTCGGGGACATCTCCCCGGACGCCGTCCTGGCCGCCATTCAGATCCCGGCCGAGCTGCGGGGAGTCGCTATCGCCGGGGACTCCACCGGTGGCTGGCACCGCATCCGCGCCCCGCACACCTCTCTGCGCCAGGCCGTCAACACCTGCAACCGGTACGCCGACCGCACCCCGGACCTGCCCGAGCTGGCGCCGTTCCGGCCGGTGCTGAGCGGCCCCCGGCACAGCCCGGTCCCGCTGTCCAAGACGGTCACCGTCACCGCCTGACGCCTCTTCCCACCCTGGTCGGCGCGACCTCACCGCGCCAAGTCCCTACCTCCGCCATGCCTCTGAAGGGAGGCGCACGCCATGTGCCCCGACTGCGAGGACTTCGCCCGCACGGTCCTGCTGCTAGGCCAGCTCGCCCTCTACGCCGACTCCGCCGATGCCGACATGGGTTTCGTCGAGGCTGTCAGCCCGGCCCTGGCCGCCTCACTCCCCACTCCGCCCGGCGCCTCGGACGATGCGGGTGAGGTGTCCTGATGGCCACCCGTCACGGACTGCGCGTGGACGCCGTCCTCATCCAGGCCGTCATCGCCGGAGCTCTGTCCTTCGCTCACCTCCATGACCTGGCCGCCGCTGCGGGACAGGACGGCTGGAAGGCGTGGGCCTACCCGGTGAGCGTGGACCTGCTCCTGGTCGCAGCCTGGCGGCGCCTGCGGACAGAGGGCCCCTCCCGGCTGGCCTGGTGCTGGTTCCTCATCGCGCTGTTCGCCTCCCTGGGCGCCAACGTCGCCACCGCCGGATTCCTCGACCTGGCCGACCCGCCCGCCCTGCTCCGCCTCGGCGTCGCCGGGTGGCCTGCCCTCGCCTTCCTCGGCGGCACCCTCCTCGCCCACTCCGCCCGCCACCCGGCGCCCACCGTTCCGGAGCCCGTCCCAAGCCCCGAGCCCGCAGGCCAGCCCGCACCGGAGCCCGAACCCGCCCCTGCCCCGGTCGAGGCCGACCAGCCACCGGCCCTTCCGCCCACCGACCCTGCCTCCGACTCCGACTCCGACGCCGGGCCCGCGGTTCCCGCCGTCCTCGTCGACCACGCCCGCAAGGTCGCCGCCGAGTACCGCGACCGGACCGGCGCCCCGATCGACACCGACACCCTGCGCGCCCGCCTCGGCGTCCCACCCCACCTCGCTGACGCCATCGCCGCCCACCTCGCCTGACCCGGAAGGAACGACAGATGACTTTCGACCCCGCTGGCCTGACCGCTGCCGACTACCTCGACGGCGCCCGCGAGATGGCCACCGCCAACCGGCCCTACCTCGCCTTCATGCTCGCCGAGGAAGCCGCCAAGCTCACCACCGACCCGGCCGCCGCCGCCGACATCCGCGCCGCCTTCCCCGACCCCACGACGACGCGGAAGGACTGACGCCCATGCCCGCCCGCGACCACTTCCACTCCGTGATGCGGATCGGCCCGGTGCAGATCGGCAGCCACCGCGACCGCCACGGCCGCACCAAGCACGCCGCCGTGTGCACCGCCGACCGCTGCGGCTGGTCCGCCGACTACTCCAGCCAGTCCGCCGCCCAGCTCGCCGCCCGCACCCACCGCTGCCGCGTCAGTTAGGAACTCTTGCCATGCAGGTCCCGCTCTGGTTCGTCCTCGCCGTCGTCGGCTACCTCGGCGTCAAGTTCCTCCGCCCGCCCTGGTGGCTCGTCGCCGTCCTCCTGCTCGGCGGCTACCTCCTCGCCGACAGCCTCCTGGCCCCCGCGATCGACACCGCCCTCACCAAGTAACCGCGAAGGGACACCCGCCATGCTCCGCCCGAAGATCCCCACCATGCCCGTCCCGACCGGCCACGGCCCGCGCCCCGCCGTCGTCGAGCCGACCGCCGTCATCCCGCACACCCCCACCGCGACCGCCCAGGCCCCTGCCGTCGTGCAGGCGCCGTCCCGGCCGACCGTCCAGCTCACGCCTGGCACCGCGCTCGCTCTCATCGGCGGCGGCACGGCCGTGGTCCTGGTCGTCGGCGCGGTCCTCGTCTCGATGCTCCTAGCGGTCGCCGTCACCGCTGCCTCAGTCGCGGTCTGCGCCCTCGTCATCAAGTCCCTGATCACCGCCGACGCCAAGCGCCGCTGATCGACCCCGGGGACGGCGCACAAGCCGCCAGCACGCCGCCGCCCCTGACTCCCGGCACCGCCCCGAGCCAACCGCCATCGCCAAGGAGAAGTCCATGGACCTGCAAGCAGCCGCGAGCATCGTGCCGTTACTCGGCTGGGCCCTGCACAGCGGCCTCCTCACCCGCCGTCTCGCCTCGGCCCGCCGCGACCCCCTCACCGGCATGCACACCCGCGCCGGATGGACCGCCCGCGCCGAACGGCTCATGCACCATCACGCCGACGCCGCCGTCCTCCTGGTCGACCTCGACGACTTCAAGACCCTCAACGACACCCACGGACACGCCGCCGGGGACGCCGCCCTGGTCGCCACCGCCGACCGACTGCGCACCTGGTGCGGCCGTAACGGCACCGCTGGCCGCCTGGGCGGGGACGAATTCGTCGCCGTAGTCCAGCACCTGACCGCCGCCGACATCGACGCGCTCACCGACGCCCTGCACCAGCCACTGGCCTACAACAGCGCGCACCTGCCGCTGGCAGCCTCGGTGGGCGTCTGCCGCGTCGCGGATCTTCCCGTGCCTTTGCTGACCGACGCGCTCACCGCCGCCGATGCGGCCATGTACGCCGCCAAGGGCCGCTCCCGTCGCGGGACCCGCACCAGCACGCGCTGACCGGCCACCGGGTGGCTCACAAGCCGCCAAGCACGCCGCCACCCGGGGCCGTTCCTTCCAACCGCAATCGAAAGGAACCTCCAGCATGACGCACCGCACTCCGCCCCCGCTCCGCATCTGCGGCAACTGTGACGGCTTCGCCTCGGTCGCCCTCACCCTCGGCGGGCGCGACCGACGCGGTCACCTGCGCACGATCACCGCCTACTGCCCGGCCTGCCACGGCACCGGCACCCGCCCCGCCCGTACCCGGGAGGGCGCCCGTGCCTGACCTGCTCCACGACCCGGCCACCCTCGGCGATCTGCTGAGGGTGGCCTCGTCGTCCGACTACGCCCGATGGGAAGACCAGATCCGCCGCACCGGCGGCTGCGCCGACCCCATCCACCTGACCGGCTGGACCCTCACCAAGGACAAGACCACCGGCGAGACCCTGCACCACTACTCCACAGAGACCGAACCCGGGGGCCGCCTCCGGGTCGCCTGCGGCAACCGCCGCGCCTCGCGCTGCCCGTCCTGCGCCTGGACGTACTCGGGCGACACCTACCACCTCATCCGCGCCGGACTCGCCGGGGACGACCGTCGCGGCATCCCGGACGCCGTACGCGACCATCCCCGCGTCTTCGCCACTCTCACCGCGCCCTCGTTCGGCCCAGTCCACAACCAGCCCTCTCACGGCGCCTGCCGGTGCGGCACGCATCACGCCGCCGACTCCCCCGTCCTCGGTTCCGCCATCGACCCCGAGACCTACGACTACGCGGGCACCGTGCTGTTCAACAACCACGCCGGACAGCTCTGGCAGCGCTTCACCAACCGGCTCCGCCGCGAAGTCGCTGCCCGCGCCGGCCTTTCCCAGCGCGCGTTGGCGCAGGCCGCCCGCATCTCTTACGGCAAGGTGGCCGAGTTCCAGAAGCGGGGCGCCATCCACTTCCACGCCGTCGTTCGCATCGACGGCCCTGACGGACCTGCCAGCCCTCCCCCGGCCTGGGCCACGGTGCAGCTGCTCGACGACGCGGTCCGCGCCGCCGCCGCGCACCCCTACACGTCCGCCTCCGTCCCGGCCACCGACGACCAGCCCGCCCGCACCTTCCGCTGGGGCACCCAGCTCGACGTCCGTCCCATCAAGGCGTTCGGCGACGGCTCCGCTCTCACCGAACAGGCGGTCGCCGCCTACGTCGCCAAGTACGCCACGAAGGCCGCCGAGACCACCGGCACCCTCGACCGCCGCGTCGGCGAGCTGGCGGAACTGGACCGCCACGGCGTGCCCGACCACGCCCGGCGTCTCATCACCGCGTGCAAGAACCTCGATCCGCTCTACCCCGATCGCCGTCTGTGGGCCTGGGCTCACATGCTCGGCTTCCGGGGCCACTTCTCCTCCAAGTCCCGCCATTACTCGACCACTCTGGGCGCCCTTCGCCAGGAACGCGCCGACTACCGCGCAGCCCAGGAACGGGAAGTCCTCGGCCTGGAGGAGATCGAGCCCGACAGCGTCCTGGTCCTGGCCGACTGGCAGTACGCCGGGCACGGCCACACCCCCGGCGAGTCCGCGCTCGCCGCAACCATCGCCCGCGGCCTCCAACTCAGCCGCGAGACAGCCCGCGACGCCCTACGCGACCTCATCGCCGACGAAGGGAGCCGGTGACATGGCCTCCGAACTGCCCGCCCGCTTCCTCACTCCGGACGACCTGGTCGACATGTTCGAGCTGCCCAGCGTCGAGACGGTCTACCAGTGGCGCCGCAAGCGCACGGGCCCCCGCGGCTTCCGGGTCGGCCGCCACCTCCGCTTCGACCCCACCGACGTCCGCGCCTGGGTCGACTCCCAACTCAGGGAGGCCGCCTAATGGCTGGCCACATCCAGGACCGCTGGTACCGCACAGAGACCGGCCCGGCCGGCCAACCCGTGAAGGTGAAAACCGACCGCTACGGAACAGGGCTGCGCTACCGGGCCCGGTACGTCGGCCCCGACGGCACGGAGAAGAGCAAATCCTTCCCGGACCGCCAGAAGCGCCGGGCCGAGGAATGGCTCGCTGAGACAGCGGCCGACATGTCGCGCGGGCAGTACGTCGATCCCCGGGCTGCCCAGACGACCTTCCAGCAGTACGCGGAACGCTGGATCGCCGGACAGACGACCGACCTGAACACGCGCATCGGAACGGAGACCCGACTCCGGCTGCACGCCTTCCCCCGCATCGGGGCGCGTCCGCTCGGCTCATTCCGCCCGGTGCACATCCGCGAGTTCGTGCGGGACCTGGAGAACGCCTCGATCGGCGGCACCTACGCCCGCAACATCTACGCCAACGTCCGCGCGGTGCTGTCGGCCGCCGTGGACGACGGTCACCTCGCCCGCAATCCCTGTTCGGCCGCGTCGGTCCGGCCTCCCGCCGCCTCTGCCGCTCGGGTGGTGCCCTGGCTCCCGTCCCAGGTTCGTGCGGTCCGCGCAGCCCTGCCGGAGCGCTACCAAGCCATGGTCGACGTGGGAAGCGGCTGCGGTCTCCGCCAGGGCGAGATCATCGGACTCGCCGAAGACACGGCGCAGCTCGACGGCGAAACCCTTCGGGTGACCACTCAGGTCAAGCTGATCCGGGGCGTCGCGGTCTTCGCTCCGCCCAAGGGCAACAAGGAGCGTGACGTACCGCTGCCGTCCTCGGTGGCCTCCGCGCTGCGCCGGCACATCGCCCGCCACCCGCCCGTGCCGACCAAGCTGCCGTGGCTGCGGCCGGACGGCCCGCTCACCGAACGCCGCCTGATCTTCACCAACACGGCCGACGGGATCGTCTGGCGGAGCAACTTCAACGTCCATGAATGGAAGCCCGCTCTCGCGGCCGCGGGCCTCATCCCCACGCCCGAACCTGGCAAGCCGTACGCCTCCGCCCGGCAGCACGGAATGCACGCGCTCCGGCACTTCTACGCCTCGGTCCTCCTGGACGCGGGCGAGAGCATCAAGGCCGTCAGCGAATACCTCGGGCACTCCGACCCGGCGATGACCCTGCGGGTGTACGCCCACCTCATGCCCAGCAGCGGCGAGCGTGCCCGCCGGGCCCTGGACGACGTCTTCATCACGGCCCAAGAGCCCTGACGGCCCGGAGACGGCCCAGCGGGCACAAGACAGCCCCCCACTGGCGAGAACACCGCTGGTAGGGGGCTTCTTCATGCCCGGAGCACATCAGTTCTCCGGGCTTAGGCATGGCTGTACCAGTGTCGCAGATCGATTCGTGTGGCCGGGGCCACCCGATCATCCGCCGATCCCCTCCAGCCGTTCCTTCAGCAGCGCCTCGTCCCGCGGCAGCTCCTTGCGGACCTGCGGGCGGACGACCAAGGGCACCAGGGCCTTGCCCAGGCCGTGTGCTTCGAAGTCGATCTCGATGGTCACGCGGCAGCGCCGGCCCTCGTCGAGCGGTTCGATCGAGCCGTGGGTGCGGGGACGGACCGGCCCTTCGATGCCGTGCAGGTCCCAGCTGTGCGGTGGGTCGAGGGCGTCGAACTCGATGGTCATGGGGACCTCGCGGGTGCCGATGCGGCGGGTGACCCGGACGCGCGAGCCGGGGTGCATCGGCCCCAGCTCCAGTGGCTCCGCCTTGACGGCGCTCAGCTGCCATTCGGGCAGATGGGAGGGGGTGGTGATGTACGCGAACGCTTCTTCGGGCGTGCAGTCGAGGTCGATGGATTCGCGGATGGCGGACATGGTGGGACCCCCTTCACGGGCGTACACCTCAAGCGTCCCACCACGCCGCCCCCGGGAACAGCGGAGCCCCCGCCGAGGCGGGGGCTCCCAGGGGTCCGTCGACGCTCAGCCGGACCCGACGCTCAGCCGGACCCGACGAACAGCACGAGCAGCAGCCAGACCACGGGCGCCGTGGGCAGCAGGGAGTCCAGCCGGTCCATGATGCCGCCGTGCCCCGGCAGCAGCGTGCCCATGTCCTTGATCCCCAGGTCCCGCTTGATCATCGACTCGCCGAGGTCGCCCAGCGTGGCGCTCGCCGCGACCGCGAGGCCGAGCAGGAGGCCCTGCCACCAGACGCCGTCGTCGATCAGGAACTGCATGCACAGCGCACCCGCCACCATGGCGAAGGAAACCGCCCCGAGCAGCCCCTCGCGGGTCTTGCCGGGGCTGATCCGCGGAGCGAGCTTGTGCTTGCCGAAGCGCCAGCCGATGGCGTACGCCCCGGTGTCGCTGACGACGGTCAGCAGCAGGAACGTCAGCACCCGGGCCGGGCCGTCGTCGGCGGTGAGCATCATCGCGACGAACGTGGCCAGGAACGGAACGTAGAACGCGGCGAAGACGCCCGCCGTGACGTCCTTGAGGTACCCCTCGGGGGGTTCCGTCATCCGCCAGACCAGCACGGCCAGCGCGGTCAGCGCCATCGCCACCCAGGCGCCCTCGGCGCCACGGACGTACCCGGCGACGACCATCGCCGCACCGCCGACCGCGAGCGGGACGAGCGGCGCCTTGATGCCCTTGCGCTCCTCCAGCCGCTTGGTCAGCTCCCACAGACCCACCACGACGGCGACGGCGACGACCCCGACGAACGCGGCCTTGTAGACGAACAGCGAGGCGACGATCACCGCGCCGAGCCCGATGCCGACCCCTATCGCCGCACCCAGATCGCGCCCGGCGCTCTTCTTCTGCGGTCGGGGCGCCGGCTGCGGGGCGTCGTGCATGGGCTCCGGATTCTGCGGCGCGTTGCCGTGGGGCTGCGCCCGCGGCGTCTCGTCGCGGAACAGGGGGCCACCCAGCCGAGCGGCCCCCCGATCGTCATCCTGGTCTCCGCCATACGCGGGTACGTCGGGCACGATGGGCATGGGGCGAGTCTGCTGCGCCTCAGGCGCATCGTACGTGGGACCCGCCGGGGCAGCCCCCTGGACAGGCCCCTGGTCGGACGGCCCCCAGTACCCGGCTTGTGGCGGCGCTCCCCAGGAAGAGTCGTTCATCAGACCTCGAGCAGCTCAGCTTCCTTGTGCTTCAGGAGCTCGTCCACCTGGGCGACGTACTTGTGGGTGGTGTCGTCGAGCTCCTTCTCCGCACGGCGGCCCTCGTCCTCACCGACGTCGCCGTCCTTGACGAGCTTGTCGATGGCGTCCTTGGCCTTGCGGCGCACCGAGCGGATGGAGACCTTGCTGTCCTCGGCCTTGCTCCGGGCGACCTTGATGTAATCGCGGCGGCGCTCCTCGGTGAGCTCGGGGAACACCACACGGATGATGTTGCCGTCGTTGCTCGGGTTGACGCCCAGGTCGGAGTCGCGGATCGCCTGCTCGATGTTGCGCAGGGCGGTCTTGTCGAACGGGGTCACGACCGCCATGCGCGGCTCCGGCACGGAGAACGAAGCCAGCTGGTTGATCGGCGTCGGCGCGCCGTAGTAGTCGGCCACGATCTTGTTGAACATCGCCGGGTGCGCACGGCCGGTGCGGATCGCGGCGAAGTCCTCCTTGGCGACCACGACGGCCTTCTCCATCTTCTCCTCGGCCTCGAGGAGGGTCTCTTCGATCACCACTTGCTCCTGCGTGTCTTGAGTAGGCCCGGCTGCGGTTCCTTGCGGGAGGCGGCGGCCGGCTGCGTCGCGTCTTCTTCCTGCACGGTTCCCGACCGGCAGGACATTGTCCATCCCCCGGTCAGGGTCCGTAGGTGTTGCCCGTCAGTGGCGGCTGTCCTGGTCACCCACAAGCGTGCCGATCTTCTCACCCTTGACGGCACGGGCGATATTGCCCTCCGCCAGAAGCTCGAACACCAGGATCGGAAGCTTGTTGTCGCGGCAGAGCGTGACGGCGGTGGCGTCGGCGACCTTGAGGTCCCGGGTGATGACCTCGCCGTAGCCGAGGGAGTCGAACTTGACCGCGTCCGGGTTGGTCTTCGGGTCGGAGTCGTAGACGCCGTCCACGCCGTTCTTGCCCATCAGCAGCGCCTCGGCGTCGATCTCCAGGGCGCGCTGGGCGGCGGTCGTGTCGGTGGAGAAGTACGGCATGCCCATACCGGCGCCGAAGATGACCACACGGCCCTTCTCCAGGTGGCGCACGGCGCGCAGCGGGATGTACGGCTCGGCGACCTGGCCCATGGTGATGGCGGTCTGGACCCGGCTGTCGATGCCCTCCTTCTCCAGGAAGTCCTGGAGGGCGAGGCAGTTCATCACGGTGCCGAGCATGCCCATGTAGTCGGAGCGGGCGCGGTCCATGCCGCGCTGCTGCAGTTCGGCGCCGCGGAAGAAGTTGCCGCCGCCGATGACGACCGCGATCTCCGCGCCGTCGCGTACGACGGCGGCGATCTCGCGGGCGATCTTGTGCACCACGTTCGGGTCCACGCCGAGGCCCCCACCGCCGGAGAAGGCCTCTCCGGACAGCTTCAGCAGATACCGGCCGCGTACTTTGCCGTCGTCGCTCTTCTGGGCCTTGGTGGTCATCGGACTCTCACTTCTTTCCACGGGTCGCACATACGAAGAAGGCCACTGCCGGTGGGGATGGGTTCGTATCCCATACGCGGCAATGGCCTCCTCGTCAGATCTGCTGTCGTCCGCCACCGAGGTGACGGCGTACGCGGACGACTGCTGTCGACCCTATCCGGGTCGAGCGTCGATCGCGGTACGGACTCAGATGCCGACCTTGATGCGCGTGAAGCGCTTCAGGGTGACACCGGCCTCGTCCAGAACCTTCTGGACGGACTTCTTGTTGTCGAGCGCGTACGGCTGGCCGAGCAGCGTGGCGTCCTTGAAGAAGCCGTTGAGGCGACCCTCGACGATCTTCGGCAGGGCGGCCTCGGGCTTGCCCTCGGCGCGGGTGGTCTCCTCGGCGACGCGGCGCTCGGTCTCGACGACGTCGGCCGGCACGTCCTCCTTGGAGAGGTACTTCGGCGCGAAGGCGGCGATGTGCTGGGCGACACCCTTGGCCAGCTCGGCGTCGGCCTTGTCCAGCTCGACCAGGACACCGATCTGCGGCGGCAGGTCGGGCATGGTGCGGTGCATGTAGGCGTAGACGAAACCGTCGGCGTACTGCGCGAAGCGGTCGAGGACGATCTTCTCGCCGAGGTTGGCGTTGGCCTCGTCCACGAAGGCCTGGACGGTCTTGCCGGCCTCGATCTCGGAGGCGAGCAGGGCCTCGATGTCCGCCGGGGAGGTGGCGGCCACGTGCTGCGCGAGCTGGTTGGCGACGGCCTGGAACTTCTCGCCCTTGGCGACGAAGTCCGTCTCGCACTTCAGCTCGACCAGGACACCGGAGGTGTTGTCGTCGGCGATGAGGGAGACCACGGCGCCGTTCTCGGCGGAACGGCCCTCGCGCTTGGCGACGCCCTTCTGGCCCTTGATGCGGAGCGCCTCGACGGCCTTGTCGACGTTGCCCTCGGCCTCGTCCAGCGCCTTCTTGCAGTCCATCATGCCGGCGCCCGTGAGCTCACGGAGCTTCTTGACGTCGGCGGCGGTGTAGTTCGCCATGAGTCTCGAAATCTTTCTCGAAGTCTGGAAGGTCGAAGATCTGCGGGGGTCCGCGCTCCACATGTAGACGCGGACCGACGACCCACCGCTGACCTAGGGGTGAACGGCGGGGGCGGAGTTGCCCGCGCCGGAGGCGCTATTGGCTGCAGCACCGCCCCCGCCGTCACCTCTGACGCTGACGGGTCAGGCCTGCTCGGCCTCGGCGGCCGGGGCCTCGGCAGCGGCCTCGACCGGAGCCTCGGCGGCGGGAGCCTCGGCGTCGGCGGGAGCCTCGGCCGGGGTCTCGGCGGGAGCCTCGGCCGGGGCCTCGGCGGCGGCCGGAGCGTCCTCAGCCTTCTTCTCGCCCTCGAGCAGGTCGCGCTCCCACTCGGCGAGCGGCTCGCCGGCGGCCTTCTCGCCCTTGCCCTCCGTCGCCACGCCGGAACGGGCGATGAGGCCCTCGGCGACGGCGTCGGCGATCACGCGGGTGAGCAGGGTGACGGAGCGGATCGCGTCGTCGTTGCCCGGGATCTTGTAGTCGACCTCGTCGGGGTCGCAGTTGGTGTCGAGGATGGCGACGACCGGGATGTTGAGCTTCCGGGCCTCACCGACCGCGATGTGCTCCTTCTTGGTGTCCACGATCCAGACGGCGCTGGGCACCTTGGACATCTCGCGGATACCACCGAGGGTCTTCTCCAGCTTGGCCTTCTCACGCGAGAGGACCAGGAGCTCCTTCTTGGTCAGACCCGAAGCGGCGACGTCCTCGAAGTCGATCTGCTCGAGCTCCTTGAGGCGCTGCAGACGCTTGTAGACGGTCGAGAAGTTGGTGAGCATGCCGCCCAGCCAGCGCTGGTTGACGTAGGGCATGCCGACGCGGGTGGCCTGCTCGGCGATGGCCTCCTGCGCCTGCTTCTTCGTGCCGACGAACATGACCGTGCCGCCGTGGGCGACGGTCTCCTTGACGAACTCGTAGGCGCGGTCGATGTACGACAGCGACTGGAGCAGGTCGATGATGTAGATGCCGTTGCGCTCGGTGAAGATGAAGCGCTTCATCTTCGGGTTCCAGCGACGGGTCTGGTGACCGAAGTGGACGCCGCTTTCCAGCAGCTCCCGCATCGTGACGACGGCCATGGCCGTATCTCCTTGAATTTCTCGGTTGCGCCGCGGGTGCCGGACGGCTCCCGCGCCTGACGCCCACATGCGCCGTGCCACGAAGGACCGAGGAGCGCTGACACGGGTCGTTATGTCGACCCGATGTCGGGGCGTGCGAAGTCGACCCGGTGACCCGGATCGCCAGAAGAAGTGTACGGGACCGAGAAGGCACCGGGTGACGCCGCTGTCCACAAGCGCGGGGTGGTCCACAGATCCCGCCATGATCGACGGGGTGGCGGGACCCTGTGGGCATGCGAGCGAAACGATGGGCGAGTACGGCGGTGCTGGCGCTGGCGGTTCTGGCGCCGCCCGGCGCGGGACCTGGGGTGCCCCTGTCCCCCGCGGCCACGGCCACCCCGGTTGCGGCCGCGGCCCGGAGCTGGCCGGTCCCCCGTCCCACGGTCCTGCGCGGCTGGGAACCGCCCCCGGCCCCGTACGCCCGCGGCCATCGAGGAGTGGATCTTGCGGCCCCCTCCGGTACTCCCGTACGGGCGGTGGCCCCGGGCCGGGTGAGCTTCGCGGGCCGGGTGGCGGGCCGAGGCGTGATCTCGATCGAACTGACGAACACGGGCACCCCGCCCCTGCGCACCACGTACGAGCCGATCACACCGGAGGTGAAGAGGGGAGCCGAGGTGACGGCGGGCGAGGTGGTGGGGACGGTGACCGGCCCCACGCCCCACTGCCCGGGGACCTGCCTCCACTGGGGCCTGCGCAGAGGGGACACCTACCTGAACCCGCTCGGCTTCCTGAGCAGGGGCCCGTCCCGGCTCCTGCCGGTACTGGACGTGCCGCTGCCCCAGCCGGCGCGGCCCTCGGCGGCCGTCCGATACAGAAGGACGCAGGCCTCAGCCCCGCACCCCGCGCAACGCCATCGACACCGCCGCGTCCGTGATCGTCGACGGCTCCTCCGCCGCCCCCAGCTCGATCCGCCGCACGGCCGCGTCCACCACGCCCTGCAACAGCATCGCCGCGAGCCGGGGCTCCGCATGCCCCATGTCCCGCAGCGCCTCGACGATCATCGCGACCAGGCTGCCGTGCGCGGCCCGGATCTTCTCCCGGGCCCCCGCGTCCAGCTCGCTCGCGGAGATGGCGACCACGGCCCGGTGCCGCCGGTCACCCACCAGGGCCAGCTGCGCCCGCACATACGCCTCGACCTTGCCCTCGGCCGACGCCGCCCCGTCCATCGCCGCGGCGACCTCCGCGGCCCACAGGGGGAAGTCGACCTCGCACAGCTCCTCGACCACGGCGGCCCGTGACCGGAAGTACTCGTACACGGACGACCGCGCAAGCCCCGTCCGCTCGGCGAGCGCCGGAAACGTCAGCGCTTCCGTCCCGCCCTCGGACAGCAGGGAACGAGCCGCGTCCAGCAGGGCGGCTCGCTGCATCGACCGGTGCTCGGCCACGGAGGCCGCTCGAATCCTTGGCACGTCAACCACTCTACGGACGCGCCGCCCACGACGGGAGTGACTCCCGGCCGCCCGCTCGGGCTCACCGACCGAAACTCGCCAGCTTCGCCCGCAGCTGGAGCACCGACTTGGTGTGGATCTGGCTCACCCGGCTCTCGGTCACCCCGAGCACGTTGCCGATCTCGGCGAGCGTGAGCCCTTCGTAGTAGTAGAGCGTCACGACGGTCTTCTCCCGCTCGGGCAGCGTGTTGATCGCCCGTGCCAGGAACCGGCGCAGCTCCCGGTCCTCGGCCACCTCCACGGGGTTGTCCGCGGCGGTGTCCTCCAGCGTGTCCATGACGCTGAGCCCGTCCCCGCTGTCGCCGCCCACATGCAGCAGCTCCTCCAGGGCCACTACATTGGCCAGCGACAACTGGCTGAACACGGCGTGCAGTTCGTCGACGCCGATGCCCATCTCGGCGGCCACCTCCCCCTCCGACGGCGTGCGCCGAAGCCGCGCCTCCAGGGTCGTGTAGGCCCGCTCCACGTTGCGCGCCTTCTGCCGGACCGACCGCGGGATCCAGTCAAGCGCCCGCAGCTCGTCGATCATCGCGCCCCGGATCCGGGTGATCGCGTACGTCTCGAACTTGATCTCCCGCTCGATGTCGAACTTCTCGATCGCGTCGATCAGCCCGAACACCCCCGAGGACACGAAATCGGCCTGCTCCACATTGGGCGGCAGTCCGACGCTCACCCGCCCCGCCACGTACTTCACGAGCGGCGAGTAGTGCAGGATCAGCTGCTCGCGCAGCCGCTCGTCCCCCGTCGCCTTGTACGACCGCCACAGCTCGTCGAGCGTCGAGGGAGCGGGGGGCCGCACGCTGCCACCGTCCCGGGCGGCTGGGGGGAGCGCCGCCCGGTCGGCCCCGGAGGTGTGCTGGGGCATTCGTCGCCTTGTGCCGTTCTGCCGTGAAGTGCGGGTGCTTGGGTGAGCTGTCGGTCTGGTACGGGTCTGATGCCGCGTTGCCGGTCTGCACCGGAATCCACGTGAGCGTAGCGTGACTGGACAGTCGCGGTGTGCGAAGGCCAGGGCTCGGAGCGTGCGCAGATACGTTCCGCTGGGCGTCCCCCCGGGGCATGGCGGTCGCTCTGCGTGATCACCCCGGCGCATCAACTCCGGGAATCCGCAAGGGCGTCACGGTTCCCCCGGACGGCCGAACACGCTCGGTCAGCACCGACTTCGATCTCCGCGGACCGAGATCATCGACTGGCGTGTCAACTTCCAGCCGTCGCCGTGTCGTTCGACGTAACCAAGTGCTCGCAGTTCGTACAGCCGGGCGATGGCGTCGTCGTCCGTGGTCCCCGCCCCGCGGGCGATCTCGTCGGGCAGGGCCGGGCGGCTCCCGGGCAGCGCGTTCAGCACCCGGCGGGCGCCCGGCGCCAGCAGATCCCGCGGCAGGACGGGCCCGCGCCGGTCCGGAGCGAGCTCGCCCATGTCCCCGACGAGTTCGACGACTTCCGCGGCGTCGGTGACGAGGACGGCGTCTCCCCGCAGCAGTTCGTGCACCCCCGCGGAGAGCCCGCTGGTCGCCGGCCCCGGTACCCCTATCGTGTGGCGCCCCAACCGCTGTGCCGCCCGCGCCGTGGCCAGCGACCCGCTCCGATGCGCGGCCTCGACCACGACGGTGCCCCTGGTGAGCGCGGCGATCACCCGGTTGCGCACGATGAATCTGCTGGGCGTCGGGTGGTCCCCGGGCGGCAACTCACCGATGACGAGGCCCTGTTCCGCGATCCGGTTGATCAACTGGGTGTGCCCCCGCGGATAGGGCCGGTCCACCCCGCAGGCGAGCACGGCCACGGTGGCCCCGCCCGCGGCGAGGGCCCCGCGGTGGGCGGCGCCGTCGATGCCGTAGGCACCTCCGGAGACCACCACCCACCCCCGCTCGGCGAGCTCCCCGCCGAGGACGGCCGCCATATGGGAGCCGTACTCGGTGCACGCCCGCGCTCCCACCACGGCCACGGACCGCAGCGCCCACATCCGCAGACTGGCCACGCCCCGCACCCACAGCCCCACCGGCCGCGCGTCCCCGAGATCGTCGAGCTGCCCCGGCCACTCGGTGGCCCCCGGGCGGACGAACCGGACCCCCGCGTCCCGGGCCACCGCGAGGTCCCGCTCGGGATCGGCCCGCTCGGCCCGCGCCAACAGCCCGGCCCAGCGCCGCTCACTCACCCCCTCGGGCCTGGCCCCCTTCTCCCGCAACCACCGTGCGACCTCCCGCGTCCCCCGTTCCCGCAGCCACCGCCCCGCCGTCTCGTAGCCGGGCTCGAGAACCCTGGCGAGGAACACCCGGTCGTGCAGCTCCTCGTCCGGATCGTCGGCGCGGCTCACGTCAACGCCCCGATGGCCATCGGCACCCCTCGGGGGACCCCGGTCCGCAGTTGCAGCGCCAGGGCGACGTCCGTCGCGTCGGGCCGGTCGTGGCCGACGAGGTCGGCGACGGTCCAGGCGACCCGGAGGACCCGGTCGAGGCCGCGTGCGGTCAGGGCACCCCGTTCCAGGCTGCGCTCGGCCTCCTCCATCGCGCCGGACGCGGCGTGCCAGCGGCTGCGCAGCTCGCGGCCCGGTACCTCGCTGTTCGTCCGCCACGGCGTACCCGCCAGCCGGGCCGACGCCCGCTCCCTGGCCTGCCGGACCCGGGCGGCCACCGCCGCCGTGGACTCGCCCCTGGCACCGCGCTCGGTCAGCTCCGCCCGCGTGATCCGGTCCACCTCGACCCGCAGGTCGACCCGGTCGAGCAGCGGCCCGGAGAGCCGGGCCTGGTAGCGGCGGACGACGGCGGGCGGGCATTCGCAGAAGTCGTCGTTCTGGGAGAACCGGCCGCAGGGGCAGGGGTTGGCCGCCAGCACCATCAGGAACTTCGCCGGGAACCGGACGACACCCGCGCTGCGCGCGATCACCACGTGCCCGGCCTCCAGGGGCTGGCGGAGGGCATCGAGCGCTTGGCTGCTGAACTCGGGCGTCTCGTCCAGGAACAGCACGCCCCGATGGGACAGCGACACCGCGCCCGGCCGGGCGATGCCGGGACCGCCGCCGACCAGGGCCTGCATCGTCGCGGAGTGATGCGGGGCGCAGTAGGGCGGGACGTCGATCAGCGGCTTGCCCGCGGGCAGCAGTCCCGCCACCGAGTGCACCGCCGTGACCTCCAGGGACTCCTGCCTGGCCAGCGGGGGCAGGATCGCGGGCAGCCGCTCGGCGAGCATGGTCTTGCCGGCACCGGGCGGCCCCTCCAGGAACAGATGGTGTCCGCCGGCCGCGGCGACCTCCACGGCCGTACGCGCCGAGAGCTGGCCCACGACGTCGGCGAGGTCGTGGGCGCTGTCCTGCTGTGCCGCTCCGGCGCTGTGCATGCCCGTGGCCGCGCCCGTGCCGGGCACCCGCAGTCCGGCGAGCAGCGGATCGGGGCGCCCGGGTTCGTGCGGTTCCTCCTCGGGCACGGGTTCGTCGGCCAGTACCGCGATCAGCTGGCGCAGACTGCGCACCCCCAGCACGGAGACGCCCGGCACCAGGGAGGCCTCGGCGGCGGCGCTCTCCGGTACGACCACCTGTTCGTACCCGGCGTGGGCGGCGGCGAGCACCGCGGGCAGGATGCCCCGGACGGGCCGCACCCGGCCGTCCAGACCCAGCTCCCCGATCATCACGATGTCGGCGAGGACCCGCGGATCGATGCGCTCCGCCGCGCCCAGGACCGCGCTGGCGATCGCCAGGTCGAAGCCGCTGCCGGCCTTGGGTACCGACGCCGGGCTGAGCCCCACCGTCAGCTTCTTCTGCGGCCACGGGGTCCCGGAGTTCACCACCGCCGCCCGGACCCGGTCCCGGCTCTCCGTCAGGCTCTTGTCCGGCAGGCCGACCAGGGTGAAGGCGGCGACGCCCGGTTCGAGGTCGGCCTGGACCTCCACCACCACGCCCTCGACTCCGACCAGGGCCACCGAGCAGGTGCGGGCGAACCCCATCACGCCACCCCCCGCACATGGTCGACCACGGGGGCGCCCCGCTGGGGGAGGAGGACGCCGACGACGTCGATGCGGACGCCGCCGGGTGGTGCTCCGCCGTGGGACTGGATCCAGCGTTCGGCCAGGTGTCGCAGGCGGTCCGCCTTCTCGGGCGTGACCGCGGCCATCGGGTGTTCGAAGCAGTCGCCCCTGCGGGTCTTGACCTCACAGACGACCAGCGCGTCCCCGTCCCGCGCCACGATGTCGATCTCGCCGGTCCGGCCGCAGCGCCAGTTGCGCTCCAGGACCGTCATCCCGGCCTCGGCCAGCCTCCTGGCGGCCAGCCCTTCTCCGTACTTTCCGAGTGCACTGCGTGCGTTCATGTCGGCACCACCTCCGGCACCGACGATCACGTATCCGCCCCCAAGAAAAGGATCTTGGTGGACAAGTCACTGACTGTGGACAACTCCGTCACCCGCCCGGGAGCTCCAGGTCGCTCTTGTTCAGCTCCTCGATGTTCACGTCCTTGAACGTGAGCACACGCACCTGCTTCACGAAGCGGGCCGGCCGGTACATGTCCCAGACCCAGGCGTCCGCCATGGACACCTCGAAGAACACCTCTCCCTGGACCGAGTGCACCTGCATCTCGTAGTCGTTGGTCAGATAGAAGCGCCGCTCGGTCTCGATCACGTATTTGAACAGACCGACGACATCGCGGTACTCCCGGTAGAGCTTGAGCTCCATCTCGGTCTCGTACTTCTCGAGGTCCTCGGCGCTCATGGCATGTTCCCCTTCAGCCGTGCGATCCCCCCATTGTGCGCCAGTCCCGCGAGCCCCTAGACGATTTCGGTGTCCAGGGTCACGGGCCCGGCCGGGGGACCTTCGTCGAGCAGCCTGCGCAGCAGCTCGGCGAGTCTGGTCGGATACACCGTCTCATGTGCCTGGCTCAGTTCCTGACAGGTCCACCAGCGTGCTCCGGCGACACTGCGCCGCTCCAGCTCGGTGAGGCCCCAGGCCCCCGGAACCACGTCCCGAGCGTCCGCCGTACGGGCCAGGTAGTACCACTCGTCCTGGTCCCAGCGGCGCCCGGCGAAGGGGAACGAGCACGTCCGCCGCCACAGCACCGGGCCGAGCTCGACCTCGGTGATGCCGGTCTCCTCGGCGAGTTCCCGCAGCGCGGCCTGTTCCCGGGTCTCGTCGCCCTCGACGCCCCCGCCGGGCGTGAACCACCAGTCGTCACTCACGTCGTCCGGCTCGTGCCCGTGCAGCAGCAGGATCCGGTCCTCGGGGTCCAGCAGGACCACCCGGGCGACCTTGCGCATCCCGCCCGCGTACACGTCCTCAGCGGGCACCCGCGGGCTCCGTCCCGGTACGGGAGCGCCCCAGCCACTTCGCCACGGGCCCGTACGCCGCACCGCCGAGCACCAGCAGCGCGCCCACCAGGATCAGGACGCCCATGGTGCGCAGCGGCCCCGGCGAGGAGATCGCGCCCAGTTCCTCGAAGCCGGAGGGCCGCTCCAGCATGCCGTCCATCGGCCAGACGACGGCGTCGACCCGGGCGGTCACCGCGCCGGTCGCCACCGTGCCGCTCGCGGCATCGGTCAGATGGGCGGTGGAGTCCAGCGAGCCGTGCCGCTCGTCACCGAGCAGGAACAGCCGCCCCTCGGGGACGGTCACGGTCGGGAAGTCGGTGCTCCCGGCCAGGCTGCCGTCGGCCAGATACGGCTCGTCGATCTTCTTGCCGTCGACCGTCAGCTTGCCGTCCGTGCAGCAGGCGACGGTGTCGCCGCCGATGGCCACCACCCGCTTGAGCACCGGCGCGTTCGCCCACGCCTCGTCGTTGAAGACGACGACGTCCCCGCGCCGTATCGCGTCCCCGTCGACCCGCTCGGCCAGCACCCGGTCCCCGGCATCGATGGTCGGCGCCATGGAGGTGGTGGGCACGGTGTACGGCCGGTAGACCACCGCCGCCCAGGCGAAGCCGCCCAGGAACAGCACCAGGCCCAGCGCGACCGCGAGACCGGACAACCGCTGTCCGGTCCGGCTGCCCGCCGGGCCCTTGCCTCCGCCGCTCGGCGGGGCCGTACGCGTAGTGGTCTCACCCATGGGTCCGCACCCTACCCGGGGGTACACCCCGGGGTCAGCCCATGGTCTGGATCACTCGGAGCCGTTGCGGGCCCGCTGACGACGCCACAGAACGAGCGGTACGGCACCGACGAGGGCGAGGCCCGAAGGAGCGACGGCCGCCGTGCGCGCGCTGAGGTTCTGGTCGAAGGTGTCCGGAACCGGCAGGTTGTCCCAGCGGTTGATCGGCCAGGCCACCACGACGGCACGCCCGACGACCTTGTCGACCGGCACCATGCCCTTGTTGGCGTCCGCCTGGTTGTAGCGCGAGTCCCGGGAGTTCTGCCGGTGGTCGCCCATGACCCAGAGGTAGCCCTCGGGGATCTTCACCTTGAACTGGCCGCCGTCGCTGTCGTCGGTGCACGGGGTGTTGCCCGGGTAGACGTACGACGACTCGTTCAGCGCCTTGCCGTTGATCTTCAGCGGGCCGGTGCCCTTGCACTCGACGGTGTCACCGCCGACCCCGACGACCCGCTTGATCAGGTCCTTCTCCTCGGAGGAGGGCATCAGGCCGATCCAGCTGAGGAAGGTCTGCAGGACGTTCGGTTCGGGCGTGGGCTCGCCGGCCAGCCAGTTGTCGGGGTCGTGGAAGACGACGACCTCGCCGCGATCGGGCTCCGAACCGAACCAGGGGGTGAGCTTGTCGACCAGCACCCGGTCGCCCTGCTGGAGGGTGTTCTGCATCGAGTCGGAGGGGATGGAGAAGGCCTGCACCAGGAACGTCTTGATCAGCAGCGCCAGCACCAGCGCGATACCGATCAGGATGGGCAGCTCCTTCCAGAAGGAGCGCGCCTTGTTCGCCTTGGGGGCGGGCTCGCCCGGCCCCTGGCCGTCCGTGCGGGCCTGCTCGCCGGCCGCGGTGCCCGCGTCGGCCCTGCCGGGGTCATGTCCGGAGGTCACGGCGCCGTCCGCGCCCGGTCCGGTCGCCTCCGCGGGGCGTCCGCGGTCCTCGCCGTCGTGCCCGGATCGTGCGCCTACCGCCACATCCCCCACGCCAACTCCTTACTCTGTGCCGCTGCCTGCCCCAAAGGCGGTGCAGGCCCACCACTCCCATAACGAGCGGGAGTTCCGCAGGGCTCGGGAGTCGGATCGGTTCGTTCGGATCGTCGGAGGCAACCCTATGCGACAGCCGGGGAGCCGCGGTCGACCCGGTGGCCGAGTCGGAGACCGACGCGTACGTTTTCGGTTCGTCCAGGGTGCCCCAGTGACCGAAGGGCCAGGCGATGACCACGGCACGGCCGACCACCTCGTCCTCGGAGACCGTGCCGCCGTTCTGGTCCTGGTGCGAGCGGGAGTCGGCGGAGTCGGCGCGATGGTCACCCATCACCCACAGCCGCCCCTGCGGGACGGTGACGTCGAACTCGGTCAGGGAGGGGACGTTCCCGGGAAAGAGGTAGTCCTCCTCCAGGGGGACGCCGTTGACGGTGACCCGCCCTTGCGCGTCGCAGCACGTGACCCGGTCCCCGCCGACGCCGACGACCCGCTTGATCAGGTCCTTCTCGTTCTCGGACGGCAGCAGACCGATGAAGGTGAGCCCTTCCTTGATCTGCTTGACGACGACGGGGTCCTCCTTCTTGGCCGTGGGCTGCTCGTCCTGGAGCCAGCCGCCGGGGTCCTTGAACACGACGACGTCCCCGCGCTGCGGCTTGGAGCCGAACCACGGGGTGAGCTTGTCGACCAGGACCCGGTCGCCGATCTGGATCGTCTGCTCCATCGACCCGGACGGGATCACGAAGGCCTGGACGAGAAAGGTCTTCAGGACGAGCGCTATGAGCACCGCGACACCGATGAGGAGCGGTATCTCCTTGATCGCGCTGCGCCGGCGCCGTCGCTTGACCTTGCGCTGCAGCTTGCGCCGCTCCGCGCGCGTCCGGCCGCCCCCGGAGGCGGAGGCGCGCCGGGAGCCGGTGGGCAGGAGGTCTTCGGCGGCGCTGCTGGGTGCCCCGCGCGGCTTGCCGCGGTTACCCATGCCCACCGGCCGGGCCGGGCACGCGCGCGTACGCGTCGGGGCGCTCCAGACGGGTCCAGTGGGCGGTGGGCCAGACGATCCAGTCGGCGCGGCCGATCACGTCCCCGACGGGGATCATCCCGCCGCCCGGGGAGCCGAGGTGGTCGCGGGAGTCGCTGGAGGCGCTGCGGTGGTCGCCGAGGACGAAGAGGCTGTCCGCGGGCACGACGACGTCGAAGGACACGCCGGAGGGGCCGTCCCCGGGGTACAGGAACTCCGACTCGTCGACCGACCGGCCGTTCACCTGGATCCTCCCCTCCTTGTCGCAGCAGACCACCCGGTCCTCCCCCACCCCGACCACGCGCTTGATGTAGTCCGCGTCCCCGAAGTACCCGGTTCCGTCGAACACCACGACATCGCCACGCTGCGGCTGGGCACCGAAACGGTACGCCAACTTATTTACGACAACGCGGTCCCCGATCCTCAATCCGCGTTCCATGGATCCGCTGGGGATCTGGAAGGGCTGGAGCACGAACGTGCTGAGCAGCAGCAGGAAGAGCAGGCAGATCAGCAGGGTCAGGGTGATCCGGCCGCCGGGCAGCCACTCGGAGATCCGCGCCACCAACGCGAAGCGCGACCGGCCCTCCGTGCCGCTCGGTGCGGGTGCGGAGGAGCGGTCGCGCTCCGTCGGCTGTGCTTCGGTGTCCATCGGGGCCGATGCTATCCGGCCTCGCTGTGACGTCCGGAAAGCGCTCAGTTGTCGCGCTTCTCCTTGATCTTCGCGGCCTTGCCGCGCAGCTCACGGAGGTAGTACAGCTTGGCGCGCCGCACGTCACCACGGGTGACGAGCTCGATCTTCTCCACGATCGGGGTGTGCACCGGGAAGGTGCGCTCGACGCCGACGGAGAAGGAGACCTTGCGGACCGTGAAGGTCTCACGGACACCGGCGCCCTGGCGGCGGATGACTACGCCCTTGAACTGCTGCACACGGGAGCGGTTGCCCTCGATGACGCGGACGTGGACGTTGACGGTGTCACCCGGGCGGAAGGCCGGGACGTCGCTGCGCAGCGACGCGGAGTCGACAGAGTCGAGCAGGTGAGACATGTCGTCTGCTTTCTTCACCCATGCCACAGGTCATAGGCGGGAGTAGTTTTCAGGAGGATGCTGTTCGCGTCGGGGCGGGCGTCGTGTCCCCCTGTGGCAGGGGCGCACGCCGGACGGCGCACAACAGCGGCCTATTCTTCCACGGCCCCGGGCCTGCGCCAAAATCGGCCGTATCGCTCGCCCTCGGGATCCGGTGCCCAGCCGAGGATGGAGAGCATTTCGCGGTCCTTCTTGTCGAAGGCCTTGGGGTCGCAGCGCTCGATCAGGTCGGGCCGATGGGCGGTCGTCCGCTTCAGGGCCTCGTCGCGCCGCCAGCGGGCGATCTTCCCGTGGTGCCCGCTGAGCAGTACGTCCGGGATGCCGCGGCCGCGCCACTCGGGCGGCTTGGTGTAGACGGGTCCCTCCAGGAGGCTCGCCATGGCGCCGGGCGCGAAGGAGTCGTCGCGGTGGGACTCGGCGTTGCCGAGGACCCCGGGCAGCAGCCGGGCCACGGCCTCCGTCATCACCAGGACGGCCGCTTCCCCGCCGGCCAGGACGTAGTCGCCGATGGACACCTCGTGGACCGGCATCCGGGTCGCGTACTCGTCGATGACCCGTCGGTCGATGCCCTCGTAGCGGGCCGGGGTGAAGATCAGCCACGGACGCGCGGAGAGCTCCACCGCGAGTTCCTGGGTGAAGGGCCGGCCGCTCGGCGTGGGGACGATCAGCGTGGGCGCGTGGGAGCCGCTCTCGTAGCCGTCCGCGAGGACGGAGTCCAGCGCGTCGCCCCAGGGGTCGGTCTTCATGACCATGCCGGGGCCGCCGCCGTAGGGCGTGTCGTCGACCGTGTTGTGGCGGTCGTAGGTCCAGCCGCGCAGGTCGTGCACCTGGACGTTGAGCTGTCCACGCGCGCGTGCCTTGCCGACCAGGGAGACGTTCAGGGGCTCCAGGTACTCGGGGAAGATCGTGACGACGTCGAGGCGCATCAGGACTCGTCCCGCGAGGAGGCGATCTCCGCCTGGTCGTCGATGAGGCCGGGCGGCGGGTCGATGACCGCCTTCTGCTCGGCGAGGTCGATCTCGGTGACGATCTCCTGGACGAACGGGATCATCACCTCGCTGCCGTCGGGCCGCTCGACGATGAACAGGTCCTGCGAGGGCAGATGCGAGATCTCGGTGATCCGGCCGACCTCCTCGCCGTCCTTGGTGACCACGTCGAGGTCCATCAGCTGGTGGTCGTAGTACTCGTCCTCCTCCTCGGGCAGTTCGTCGGGGTCGACGTCGGCGATGAGGAGGATGTTGCGCAGGGCCTCGGCTCCGGTGCGGTCGCGCACGCCCTCGAAGCGCAGCAGCAGCCGGCCGCTGTGCACCCGGCCGGTCTCGATGGTGAGCGGGCCCGCGGATGCGGGATCGGTGGCCAGTACGGCGCCGGGGGCGAGCCGGAGTTCCGGCTCGTCGGTACGTACCTCGACGGTGACCTCGCCCTTGATGCCGTGGGCGCGGCCGATCCGGGCGACTACGAGCTGCACTTTTCGAAGATCTCCTGTCGTACGTACGACTGCGGGCCGGGGACGGCACTGTGGCCCTCCCCGGCCCGAGCCGGTGCTGCGTTCGGCGTCAGCGGACGTGGTCCACGTCGACGAGGTCGACACGGACACCACGGCCGCCGATGGCGCCCACGACGGTGCGCAGAGCGCGTGCGGTGCGGCCGTTGCGGCCGATCACCTTGCCGAGGTCGTCGGGGTGGACCCGGACCTCGAGCACGCGTCCACGGCGCAGGTCGCGGGATGCGACCTGCACATCGTCAGGGTTGTCGACGATGCCCTTCACGAGGTGCTCGAGAGCCTCCTCGAGCATGCTCAGGCCTCGGTCGACTCGGACTCAGCCGCAGCCTCGTCCTTCTTGTCGGCCTTCTTCTTCTGGGTGATGGCCTCACCCTTGCCCTCGTCGTCACCGCTCAGAGCCTCGAACGAGGGGCGCGTGGCCTTCTCGGCCGGCTGGAGCAGCGGCGCCGGGGCGGGCTCGCCCTTGAACTTCTGCCAGTCGCCGGTCTTCTTGAGGATGGCGAGGACGGGCTCGGTCGGCTGAGCGCCGACGGAGAGCCAGTACGCGACACGCTCGGCGTCGACCTCGATGCGCGACGGGTTCTGCACCGGGTGGTACAGGCCGATCTCCTCGATCGCACGACCGTCACGACGGGTACGGGAGTCGGCGACGACGATGCGGTAGTGAGGCGAACGGATCTTGCCCAGACGCTTCAGCTTGATCTTGACTGCCACGGGAGTGGGTTCTCCTGGATTTGACGTGGTTGGGCACGGCGAGATGGCCGCGTGGGGTTGCGGTACCCGAGTGCCCGACGGACGCGTCAGCCGGAGGAGAGAGGGGTCCTGTGCGGCTGTCGAGTACAGCTAGCCATTGTGCCACACCCCGCGGCTCGCCTCGGACCGAGGGCCCGGGCGGCGGGCATGGCTGAGGCGCACCCGGCGCGGAGGTGAGGAACGTCGGGTGCGCAGCCGGCGCGAGCCGACCGCACCGGCAGCCACGAGTTGCCGGTACCGGTCGGGTTACGCCGCGCCCACGACCTCGGGAATCCGGAACGGCTTCCCGCAGCCGCCGCAGACGATCGGGGCCTGGGCCAGCACCGAGGGGACCACGCGGACATTGCGGCCGCAGTCGCAGACCGCCTTGACGCGGACCCCGCCGCCGGAGGAGCCGTGCCGGGCCGCCGGCCCCCGGAAGGACCGGGCCGTGTCCGCCGATGTGGCCGCCGTGTGCGCCTTCAGGGCGCGCTGGAGGCGCTCGATCGTCGGGCGGTAGCGGCGCTTGGCCTCCGGATTGAGGGTGACCAGCGAGAATCCGCTGCTGGGGTGCGGTTCGTCGGGGTGGTCCAGGCCCAGCTCCTCGGCGATGGCCAGGAATCGGCGGTTGTGGTAGCGGCCCGCCCGGGAGGTGTCGCGCACTCCGCGGGCGGCGGCGATGCCGTGCACCGCCTCATGAAGCAGCCGCTCGAAGGAGAGTTCGTGTCCGCACGCGGACGACGACTCTCCGATCAGGGACTCTGGCGCGGCGAGATCCGGCAGCTCGGGGTGGTGCCGCTGAATGTCGGCCCACGCCTGCGCCAGTTCTGCGGCGAGAACAGGTGGTGTCTGTGTCGTGCTCACGTAATCACAACGAGCTGGGGTGCCCCTGTGTTCCGATTCCGGGCCATCCCAAATATTTTGCACGTACCCGTCAGTTGCCGCTGATGCGTCCTGACGAGGGCGGGTGCGCTGATCTGCGGAGAAGCCTCGCAGCTCACCACAAGCTGGTGCGTAGTCCGACGTACGCCCCCGCGCGTAGGCCGTCTCCGCACGGCGGGATGGCAGTGTCGGGCGGCGGCGCAAGAGGCCTTTCGGTCGCTCTCGCGCCTTTCTGCCCCGTCTCAGTAAGCGCGCGCGACGATCGCGACGTTACCGGGCGCGTCCTCGTCGTCCGGCACCGACCCGTCCTCGGCGACCAGACAGCGTACGGTCACCGAGTGCTCGGCCAGCGCGGCCTCGCCCGCCGCGCCGAGCGTGGCCCAGGGGATGCGGGCCCAGCCGGTCGCGGCGGCCTCGACGGCCTCCTCGATCGTGGACACCTCGCTCGTGCGGGACTCGCGTCGCTCCCGGGACTGCTTGAGCAGCAGCGCCTGGTCGTCCTCCAGCATCCCCGGCAGCAGCTCCACCAGGGATTCCAGGGGCACCGCCTCCTTGCCGCCCGGGATCCGGCGCGCCAGCATCGCGGTGCCGTTCTCCAGGTCGCGCGGCCCGATCTCGATCCGCACCGGCACGCCCTTGAGCTCCCAGTCGACCGCGCGCCGCCCGAAGGGCGTGTCCGTACGGTCGTCGACCCGCACCCGGATGCCCGCCGCCTTCAGCCGGTCGCCCAGCTCGCGGACCTTGGCCAGAACCGCCTCGTCGCCCTTGATCGCGAGGACGACGACCTGGATCTGCGCCAGCCGGGGCGGCACCCGCAGGCCGTTGTCGTCCCCGTGCGCCATCACCAGGGCGCCGATCATGCGCGTCGTCGAACCCCACGAGGTCTGCCAGACCAGTTCCTGCGTGCCGTCCTTGGACAGGTACCGCGTGTTGAAGGCCTTGGCGAAGTTCTGGCCCAGCTCATGGCTGGTGGCCATCTGGAGCGCCTTGCCGTCACCCATCATGCCTTCGAGCGTGAGGGTGTTGAGAGCCCCGGCGAACCGTTCCCTGACGGTCTTGCGGCCGGGTACGACGTCCATGGCGAGGAGGTTCACCATGAAGTCCTCGTACACCTGGCGATGGATGTGCGCGGCGAAGTCGCGGGCGTCCTCGTAGGTGGCGTGCGCGGTGTGGCCCTCCTGCCACAGGAACTCCGTGGTCCGCAGGAACAGCCGGGGCCTCAGCTCCCAACGCACCACGTTGGCCCACTGGTTGATCAGCAGCGGCAGATCGCGGTAGCTCTGCACCCACTTGGAGAAGTAGTCGTTGACGATCATCTCGGAGGTGGGCCGGACGACCGCCGGCTCCTCCAGCTCCTTGCCCCCGCCGTGCGTGACCACCGCCAGCTCGGGCGCGAAGCCCTCGACGTGGTCGGCCTCCTTGGCGAAGTACGACTGCGGGATGAGCAGCGGGAAGTACGCGTTCTGGGTGCCCGTCTCCTTGATGCGGGCGTCCATCTCCGCCTGCATCCGCTCCCACAGTCCGTACCCGTACGGTCGGATCACCATCGTGCCGCGCACCGGCCCGTTGTCGGCCAGCTCGGCCTTGCTGATCAGATCCTGGTACCAGCGCGGGAAGTCGTCCGCCCGCGGTGTGAGAACGGGTGCTTTTGCCATGGCGCGATGGTAAGGGCCCAGGTTGCCGGAATGTGAATTCTCGCCACAGGCACGTGCCGGTCCCAAGCCGGGCCCGACGACCCCTGGACGCCGGGTCGAGCGCGGAGTTACCTGGCATACGGGGGAAGAGCGAGCGCACGGCACGGGGGCACGGAAACCGGCACAGCGGCAACTCTCTGCGGATTGGGGCGCTTTCGATGACACCTACGCTCGTGCGGCAGCACCTGTCTCACGCGGGATCCACGCCCCGTGTGGACCTGTGGGCACGCGCGCGTGACTGGTCGGAGATCCAGGAGCGGATGCTGGTACCGCTCTACGAGGCCGTCTACGAGCGGCTCGAAGTGGGCCCCGGCACACGGATGCTGGGCCTCGGCTGCGGTTCCGGGCTCGCCCTGCTGATGGCGGCCTCCCGAGGGGCCGCGATCACCGGTGTCGAGTCCTCCTCCCGCGAACGGCTCGCCCTGGCCCGGCAGCGGCTGGCGTCCGGGCCGTGGGGCGCACGCGCGCGTACCGACGCCCGGTTGACCGACGGCTCACCGCGGGACGCGGCAGAGACGGAGGAGCCCGCGTACACCCTGGTGACGGCTTTCGAGCCTGTCGGATGTCTCGCGGGCGACTCGGAGGGCCTCGGCGACCTGCTGCGCGGGGCGCGGCAGCTCGCCGAGCGGGGGGCGCCCGTGGTGCTGGCCGGCTGGGGCCCGCCGGAGCGCTGCGCCACCTCGTCGGTGCTGCGCGTGGCCACGAAACTGGCCGATCCGCTGCGCCGCGCGGGCAGTTGGCGCCCCGCGCACCGGGACGACCTGGAGGAGGTCGCCCACCGCGCGGGCCTGCGCCCCGACGGCTCCGGGCGGGTCGCGTGCCCCTTCGGTTACGCCGACGTCGACAGCGCCGTACGAGGACTGCTGTCGACCGGGCTGTTCGACGCGGCGATCGCCGCGACCGACCGGGCACAGGTGGACAAGGAGCTGACGGAAGCCCTGCATCCGCATCAACGGACGGACGGGACCGTGTGGATGCCGAATGTGTTCCGGTACCTGATCGCCCGGGTCCCCTGAAAGCCCCGCGCCGGTGGGCGAGTTCCTGAAAATGCACGTGTGAATGGTGTGAAGGATGCGAAGCGGGAGTCTTCTCGCTTCGCTGAACTGCGCGCCTTCCCTTTAGCCTGACGAATCGCTCGGGGGACTTACACATCTGCATACAGGAGCTGTTGTGCTGTACCGCAAGACCGCGCTGCGTCTGGCCGCGCCCGTCGCCGTCCTCGCCCTGGCGCTCACCGCCTGCTCGGGCGGGGACGACGAGGCCGACGCGAAGAGCCCGGCCACCTCGCGGGCGAAGGCCTCGCCCGCCGCGCCGAAGCCCTCCTCCGGCGGCGCGGTGAAGACCGGCGAGAGCGCCACGGGGGCGTACGAGGAGGACCCGGGCACGGTCACGTACGAGATCCTCGCGAAGCGGGTCGACGTGGGCACCGAGGCCGAGGCGGCGCAGGCGGTGGCCGACCCGGAGAAGGCCGCGGGGCTCGTCCCGGCCGTCGCCCATGTGACGTTCACGCACAAGGGCGGCCCGGCACTGACCGGCTCCCCCCGGGTCGGCGACGAGACCACCGTCTGGGCCGACGGACAGCGCGGCTCCATCCTCATCGGCGCCGCCGAGGACGCGGCCGGCTGCGAGGACCCGTACGACGTGGAGAGCTGGAAGCGGGGCGAGAGCCACACCTTCTGCGAGACCTACCTGGTGCCCGCCGGCGCGAAGAACGTCGAGGTGCACTGGCAGGAGGCCGAGGGAGAGCCGTACACCTGGACCTTCCCTAACAGCTAGCGGGGCTCCTGCCCCGGCAGGCGAGGAGGGCGCCCCCGGTGGCCGGGGGCGCCCTCCTCGTCGTACGGGGACTCGGTCTCAGCCCATGAACTTCTTGAACTCGTCCGGCAGTTCGAAGTCCTGCGGAGCCTGCTGGCCGGGCACGCCGAAGGCGCCGCCACTCTGCGCGGCGGCCGCGCGCCGGGCGGCCTCCTCCTGCTCCTGCTGCTTGCGCTTCATCGGGTTGCCGGAGCGCTGCTTGCCCTTGGCCTTCTTGGGCTGCTTCTTGCTCCGGCCGGGGCCGCCGCCCATGCCCGGCATCCCGGGCATCCCCGGCATGCCGCCGCCCTGGGCCATGCGGGACATCATCTTGCGGGCCTCGAAGAACCGCTCGACCAGGTTCTTCACCGCGCTGACGTCGACACCGGAGCCCTTGGCGATGCGGGCGCGGCGCGAGCCGTTGATGATCGTGGGTTCCTGGCGCTCGGCCGGGGTCATCGACTTGATGATCGCGGCGGTGCGGTCGACGTCCCGCTCGTCCAGGTTGTTGATCTGGTCCTTGATCTGCCCCATGCCGGGCAGCATGCCGAGCAGCTTGGAGATCGAGCCCATCTTCCTGACCTGTTCCATCTGGGACAGGAAGTCGTCGAGGGTGAAGTCCTGGCCCTTCTTGGAGGCCAGCTTCTCCGCCATCTTCTGGGCTTCGGCCTGGTCGAAGGTCTTCTCCGCCTGCTCGATCAGGGTGAGCAGGTCACCCATGTCGAGGATGCGGGAGGCCATCCGGTCCGGGTGGAAGGCGTCGAAGTCGCCGAGCTTCTCGCCGTTCGAGGCGAACATGATCGGCTTGCCGGTGATCTGCCGGATCGACAGGGCGGCACCACCGCGGGCGTCACCGTCGAGCTTGGAGAGCACCACGCCGTCGAAGCCGACGCCGTCGCGGAACGACTCGGCGGTGTTGACCGCGTCCTGGCCGATCATGGCGTCGACGACGAACAGGATCTCGTCGGGGCTGACCGCGTCCCGGATGTCCGCGGCCTGCTGCATCATCTCCTGGTCGATGCCCAGGCGGCCGGCGGTGTCGACGATCACGATGTCGTGCATCCGCGACTTCGCGAACTCGATGGAGTCCTTGGCGACCTTGACCGGGTCACCGACGCCGTTGCCCGGCTCCGGGGCGTACACCGCGACCCCGGCGCGCTCGGCGACGACGCTGAGCTGATTCACGGCGTTCGGCCGCTGGAGGTCACAGGCGACCAGCAGCGGGGAGTGGCCCTGCTCCTTCAGCCAGTGGCCGAGCTTGCCCGCGAGGGTGGTCTTACCGGCACCCTGCAGACCCGCCAGCATGATCACGGTGGGCGGCTGCTTGGCGAACCGGAGACGGCGCGTCTCGCCGCCCAGGATGGTGACCAGTTCGTCATTGACGACCTTGAGGACCTGCTGGGCGGGGTTCAGCGCCTTGGAGACCTCGGCGCCGAGCGCGCGCTCCTTGACGTTCTTGATGAACGTACGGACGACCGGCAGGGCGACATCCGCTTCCAGGAGCGCGATGCGGATCTCGCGCGCCGTGGCGTCGATGTCCGCTTCGCTCAAGCGCCCCTTGCCGCGCAAGTTCTTGAAGGTCGCTGAAAGGCGATCGGAGAGAGTATCGAACACGGCGGCGTCGGTCCTCGGGGTCGGTGGCAGCTGGGAATCGCCCTCCAGGGTATCCCGGCGGCAGGAGTCACCGGGATCCCCGTTCAGCCACGCAACATCTCCTCCAGCTTCCGGGCCACCGAAGCGGCCTCCTCGTGGGGCAGCGGCGCCCCCTCGGGGCCGGTGACATAGAACGCGTCCACGGCGTTCGCGCCCAGCGTGCTGACATGCGCGCTGCGCATCCGCACCCGCGCGTCCTCCAGGGCCCGGCCGATCCGGAACAGCAGTCCCGGGGCGTCCTGGGCGCGGACCTCGATCACCGTGGCGAGGCGGGAGGCGGCCGGGTGGACGGTGACCCTGGCGGGCGGCGCCAGGACGCCCCGGCGCCGGGGATAGGCCGCGTCCCGCTCGGCCAGGCGGCCCGCGATGTCGAGGGAGCCGTCCAGGGCCCGGACCAGGTCGGCGCGCAGCCGGGCGGCCTGGGGCAGCGAGCCGTACTCCGCGGCGACCCGCCAGTTCAGCAGCAGGACCGAGCCCTCGACGCCGGCGGGGAGGTCCAGCGCGCGCAGTTCCGCGGTGCGGACGGTGAGGCGGTGCATCGCCAGGACGCCCGCGACGGCGGGCAGCACGCCCGGCTGGTCCGGTACGGCGATCAGCAGCTCCACGCCGAGCGGTTCCGGATCCCCCGTCGGCTGGTCGTCCGTGGGGGGCTCGGTCTGGGCGCGCAGGGCCAGCACCGGGCTGCCGGTGGCGACGGCCTCGATGGCCAGCCGCTCCTGCTCGGCGGTGGGCGCGGCGGCCTCCGGTTCGTCGGAGGCGTCCCCCGCGAGCACCGCCGAGACGCGTTTGACCAGGTCGGTGACGAGGGAGCCGCGCCAGGACGACCAGGCCGCGGGGCCGGTGGCCAGCGCGTCGGCCTCGGTCAGCGCGTGCAGCAGCTCCAGCGTGGACTGGCTGCCGACCGCCTCGGCGACCGAGCGGACCGTGGCGGGATCCTCCAGGTCGCGCCGGGTGGCGGTGTCGACGAGCAGCAGATGGTGCCGTACGAGGGTGGCGAGTACCGCGACCTCCTCGCGGTCGAAGCCGATCCGGGCGGCCACGTCACGCGCGATGATCTCGCCGGCCACCGAGTGGTCCCCGGGCCAGCCCTTGCCGATGTCGTGCAGCAGCGCGGCGACCAGGAGCAGGTCGGGGCGGTGGACGCGGCGGGTGAACTCGGAGGCGCGGACGGCGGTCTCGATGAGGTGCCGGTCCACGGTCCAGATGTGCACGGCGTTGCGCTGGGGGCGGCAGCGCACCCGCTCCCAGTCGGGCAGCAGCCGGCTGATCAGGCCCTCGGCCTCCAGCGCCTCCCAGACCTCGATGGTGGGGCGCCCGGAGCCGAGCAGGGTCACGAGCTGTTCGCGGGCCTCGGCGGGCCAGGGCGTGGGCAGCGGGCGGGTGGTGGCGGCCAGCCGCCGTACGGCGTGCAGGGAGAGCGGGAGTCCGGCCTGTGCGGCGGCGGCCGCGGCGCGCAGCGGGAGCACGGGGTCGCGTTCGGGGCGCGCGGCACGGGCGAGCACGACCTCGCCGTCCTGTTCCACCACGCCCTCGGCCAGCGGCGACCGTTCCGCCACCGGCTTGCCGCCGCCCAGCATGGCGCGCAGCCGGGGCCGCACCGCGCGCGACCGCAGGACGCGGCCCACTTCACGCCAGGTGACATCACTGGCGTACGAGATGACCCGCGCCGCCTCGTACACCTGCCGCAGCAGGGTGTCGGCGTCGAGCAGCCCCAGCTCGGCGGCGACCTGGTCCTGTTCCTGGAGGGCCAGCCGGTCGGTGGCGCGCCCGGTGGCCAGGTGCAGTGCGTCGCGTACGTCGAGCAGTCGGCGCCGGGCGTCGTCGAGGCCCTCACGGGGGGCGTCGGCCAGCCAGGAGGCGGCGACGGCACGCAGGATGGTGGCGTCGCGCAGGCCACCCCGGGCCTCCTTGAGGTCGGGTTCCAGAAGGTACTGCAGCTCGCCCTGGCGCTCGGCGCGCTCGGCGGTCAGTTCCTGGAGTTCGGGCAGGCGCTTGGGGGCCTGGTTGCGCCAGTCGGCGAGGACGGCCGTGCGCAGTCCCGCGGTCAGGCCGAGGTCGCCGGCGATGTGCCGGGCGTCCAGCAGGCCCAGCTGGACCTTGAGGTCCTCCGCGGCGGTCTTGCGGGCCTCGGCGGGCGTCCGCACCGAGTGGTCCAGGGCGAGACCGAGGTCCCACACCGGGTACCAGATCCGGTCCGCCAGCGCGGCGACGGCGTCGTTGTCGCCGCCGTCGTGCAGGAGCAGCAGGTCGAGATCGCTGCGTGGGGACAGCTCGCCGCGGCCGTAGCCGCCGACCGCCACCAGGGAGACCCCGCGCAGGGTTCCGGCGCCGGCGGCGAACAGGCCGGTGAGCCAGTCGTCGGTGAGTTCCGCGAGGGCGGTACGGCGCGGCGGCCCGGACCACGTCCCCTCGGTGAGGAGGCGCAGCCGGGCCGCCGCGTAGCCGCTGGGTCCCGAGTCATCTGCTTCTTCGCGCACGTCCGTACTCGTCACCCAGCGACTCCTGTCGTCTTCTTCTGTTAGAGCGCGTCCGGTCCGCGCTCGCCCGTGCGGACCCGTACGGCCGTCTCGACCGGCAGGGACCAGACCTTGCCGTCACCGATCTTGCCGGTACGGGCGGCCTTGACGATGACCTCGATCAGCTGCTCGGCGTCGTCGTCCTCGGCAAGGACCTCGATGCGGATCTTCGGGACCAGGTCGACGGTGTACTCGGCACCGCGGTAGACCTCGGTGTGGCCCCGCTGACGACCGTAGCCGCTGGCCTCGGTGACCGTCAGGCCGTGCACGCCGAACGCCTGGAGGGCTTCCTTGATCTCGTCGAGCCGGTGGGGCTTGACGACTGCGGTGATGAGCTTCATGCGTCCACCTTCTTGCTCGCGGTGTCGACGGCCGGGGCCGGGACAGCGGTCGTGCGGGCGGAGCCACCGCCGGCCCCGCTGAAGTCGTATGCGGTCTCGGCGTGCTCGGCCTGGTCGATGCCGGCCACTTCCTCGTCCTCGGAAACCCGCATGCCGATGGTCTTGTCGAGGAGGAAGGCGAGGACCGCGGAGACCACCAGCGAGTAGGCGAGGACCGCGAAGACACCGGCGCACTGCTTCCAGAACTGGTCCAGGCCGCCGCCGTAGAAGAGGCCCTCGACGTCGGACTGGCCCTTGCCGGTGGCGAGGAAGCCGACCAGCAGCGAGCCGACGATGCCGCCGACCAGGTGAACGCCGATGACGTCGAGCGAGTCGTCGTAGCCGAGCTTGTACTTCAGGCCCACGGCCATGGCGCAGAGCAGACCGGCGACGGCACCGACGGCGATGGCACCGAGCGGGGAGACCGCGCCGCCGGCCGGGGTGATGGCGACCAGACCGGCGACCGCGCCGGAGGCGGCGCCCAGCGTGGTGAACGCGCCGTGGCGGATCTTCTCGTAGAGCAGCCAGGCCAGCATGGCGGCGGCGGTGGCGACCTGCGTGTTGACGAACATCAGCGCGCCGACGCCGTCGTCGTTGCCGAGCCAGGAGCCGGCGTTGAAGCCGAACCAGCCGAACCACAGCAGGCCCGCGCCGAGCATGACCAGCGGGAGGCTGTGCGGGCGCATCGGGTCGCGCTTGAAGCCGACGCGCTTGCCGATGACCAGGATGACGCCGAGCGCCGCGGCACCGGCGTTGATGTGGACGGCCGTACCACCGGCGAAGTCGATCACACCGAGCTCGAAGGCCCAGCCGCCGGCGCCCCACACCCAGTGCGCGACCGGGAAGTAGACGATCGTGGCCCACAGGGCGACGAACAGCGCCCAGGCGCCGAACTTCACCCGGTCGGCCAGGGCACCGCTGATCAGGGCGGGCGTGATGATCGCGAACATCAGCTGGAAGACCAGGAAGACGAAGACCGGGATCGTGTAGCCGTCCCACAGTTCCGTCAGGCCGATGTCGCTGAGGCCGACCCAGTCGGAGTTCCAGCCGATGATGCTGCCGGAGTCCGTGCCGAACGCCATGGAGAAGCCGTACAGCACCCACAGGATGGTGACGATCCCCAGGCTGATGAAGCTCATCATCAGCATGTTCAGGGTGCTTTTGACACGGACCATGCCTCCGTAGAAGAAGGCCAGGCCCGGTGTCATGAGCATCACCAGGGCGGAGCAGATGAGCATGAAGCCTGTGTTGGCGGCAGAGAGCTCCGTCTCTGCGGCAAGCGTGATGGCTGGTGCCATCGGCGTCTCCTCGTCGTTGGTACGGCCCCGTGCGGGCGAAGCCTGAGCGGATTGAGGGGTGGGCCGGTTATGCGCCATGAGATTGGCGCAGCGCGGTTTCGGTGGACGCCCCTCGTTGTTTCGCCGCCGTGACGAAGGCGCTGTGGGTGTTACGCGTCGGTGAACTGCCGGATGACGACCGCCGCGATCGTTATCGTGGCGCAACCTTCGCAAGAAGGCATGGGCCGGCCGCGGACGGCCTTCCGATGACCTGGCATGGGGGAGCCGAGTCGGGCAGTTCGGGAGGGCCGGCCGCGGCCGGGGCTCGGGCGGTGGTGCGGGTGCGTCAGACGGCTTCGGCGGTCTCGGGCAGCTCTACGGCGAGCCGCTCGGTGAGGTCCACGACCTCGTGCAGATCACCGAAATCGCGTACGGCCGTGTCCACGGTTTTTCGGATACGAGTGTTGACCCGCTCGGAGCGCACCTTCTTGGCGATCGTCATGGCCTCGGTGGCGTACTGCGCGCTCCGCTCGGGCTCGCGCTGGAGCAGGTGCACGGTGGCCATGCCGATGAGGTTGAGCGCGTAGGACCGCTGGTGCTCGGAGTCCTTGGCGAACAGGTCCACGGCCCGCTGCATCAGCGGCTCGGCGAGGGAGGCGTAGGTCGGGCTGCGGCCCGCGACATAGGCGAGGTCGCGGTAGGAGTGGGAGTTCTCGCCGTAGAGCTCGGCCTCGGAGAAGAAGCGGATCCAGTCGGGGTCGGCCTCGTCCCATTCCTCGGCCTCGCCGAAGGTTTCCTCGGCCATCCGCACGGCCCGCTTGCACTTGCCGGGCTGGCCCATGTTGGCGTACGCACGGGCCTCCATCGCATACAGCATGGACTGGGTGCGCGGGCTCGCGCAGTCGCGGCTGCCGTACTGGGCGAGGTGGACCAGTTCCAGGGCGTCGTCGGGCCGGCCGAGGTGGATCATCTGGCGGCTCATGCTGGAGAGGATGTACGAGCCGAGCGGCCGGTCGCCGGCCTCCTTGGCGGCGTGCAGGGCGAGCACGAAGTACTTCTGCGCGGTGGGCTGGAGCCCGACGTCGTACGACATCCATCCGGCCAGCTCGGCGAGTTCGGCGGCGACCTTGAAGAGCGTGCGGGTGGTGGACTCTGGCTGGGGCTCCTGGAGGAGGTCGGTCACCTCGTGCAGCTGTCCTACGACGGCCTTGCGGCGCAGGCCGCCGCCGCACTGGGCGTCCCACTGCCGGAACATCACGGTGGTGGACTCCAGCAGGTCCAGCTCGGGCCGGGAGAGCCGGCCGCGGCGGGCCTGGGTGGAAGGCTCGGGTTCGGAGCGCGGGGCGGGCGGGGCGGGGACGAGCCAGCGCTGCATGGGCTCGATGAGGGACGGGCCCGCGGACAGGGCCAGCGAGGTCCCGAGGAAACCGCGCCGCGCCAGCATCAGGTCGCTGCGCGAGAACTCGCTGAGCAGGGCGACGGTCTGCGGGCCCGTCCACGGCAGGTCGACGCCGGACACCGACGGTGCCTGGCGGGCGGCGCGCAGGCCGAGGTCCTCGACGGAGACGACACAGCCGAACCGCTCGGAGAACAGCTCGGACAGGATCCGCGGGATCGGCTCGCGCGGGTTCTCGCCGTCCAGCCAGCGGCGCACCCGGGAGGTGTCGGTGGAGATGTGGTTGGCGCCCAACTGACGGGCCCGGCGGTTGACTTGGCGGGCGAGTTCGCCCTTCGACCAGCCGCTGCGCACGAACCAGGACGTGAGCAGCTCGTTCGGGCGCTTGTCAGCGTGCGTGGCGCTGCCGGCGCTCGTGTCGCTTCCGCTGTTGCCGCTCACTGGAACGCCCCCATCCCTTGGACCACTTGTCACCGAGTGCGCCAAGCCTTATCAGAATGCCGGTAAATACGGCTCCCCGTCCGGCAGTTCTCACCCTTCGAACGGAAAGCCGAGTTGCCTCCGGCATACCCGCAAGTGCATGTGCCCTCAGGACTCGTGCACTCAAAGTAATCCTACGATCACCCGTCCAGCCATGGCGATCCCGGAAACGCCACCATTCGCCACCCCTTCGAATGAACTCACGGTCGGCTCCGCACGATTCACTTGACAGAGGACGGCCAGCAGTGGGCGGAGCGATGCACTCAGGGGCGCGCACCGCCGGGCGCACGACCCAGGACGCTTCCGAGCGCCGCTTCGGATGTGTGGAGCCGGGCCGCAGAAGGCACAAGGTGGATACAGAGGGTCACGATCCGCATCCGCGTCGTAACCGAAGACGCGCCGGACCCGTTGGAGGGGGCATGGGCTTCACGATCGCCGGCATCCGCGAGATCCGCTCCGGCACGCGCCGACGCGGCCGGTCCTCGGAGTGCACCGCCGTCGCCGAGTTCACCGGTCTGTGGGGCTGGGACGTGGTGCCGGGCGCGCGTGCGGCGGCGGGCGCCTGCTCCTGCGGCCGCGCGGACTGCCGCGAACCGGGCGCCCACCCCCTGCACTTCGCCCCCCGGGTCCCGGCCGGCGCCACCCTCGACGAGGTGTCCCGCACCTGGTCCGAGTACCCGGGCGCCGCGGTGATGCTGGCCGTCGGCCGGGCCTTCGACGTCATCGAGGTGGCCGAACCCGCCGGGCGCCGCGCACTGGCCCGCCTGGAGCGCATGGGCCTGCCCCTCGGTCCGGTCACCGCCACCCCCGACGGCCGCGCCCACTTCTTCGTCGCCCCCGGTGCCGCCGCCGAACTCCCCGCGCTGCTCTACCGCATGGGCTGGGACGACCCGACCTCCCTCGACCTGCGCGGCCTCGGCCCCGGTACGTACATCACGGCCCCGCCCTCCGACCGCGGCGGCCTCGGCCCGGTGCGCTGGCTGCGCTCCCCCGCGCTGGACTCGGCGACCAAACCCCCGGCGGCACGGCTGCTGCTCGGCACGCTGGCGTACGTGGCGCACCGGTCGCGGGCCTAGCGGTTCGCGTCACCCATCGGTCCCCGGCACAGCCGTCTCAGTCGCTCCGGCCCCGGACGCAACCGGCTCACGTCACCCACCGGGCCCCGGCACAACCGGCTCACGTCGCCCGACGGTCCGGGGCCCAGCCGGCTCAGTCGCTCCGGCCCCTGGCACAGCCGGCTCAGTCGCTCCGGCCCCGGACGCAACCGGCTCACGCCACCCACCGGTCCCCGGCACAACCGACTGCGCCTCGCATCACCCGACGGGCCGAAGCACAACCGGCTCAGTCCCCCACCGGCCCCGGGCACAGCCGGCCCAGTCCCCCACCGGCCCCCGGCCCTCCCTCTCCCCCGCCACAGCAGAGCGCCCGCCTCCAGGAGTGACCTCCGGGGGCGGGCGCTTCTTCGGGCGCGGCGGAATCACTCGCCGATCAGGGCGTCGACGAACGCCTCCGGCTCGAACGGCGCCAGATCGTCCGCGCCCTCGCCCAGACCGATCAGCTTGACCGGCACCCCCAGCTCCCGCTGGACGGCGATCACGATGCCGCCCTTCGCCGTCCCGTCCAGCTTGGTCAGGACGATGCCGGTGATGGCGACGACCTCGGCGAACACACGGGCCTGCACGAGCCCGTTCTGCCCGGTGGTCGCGTCCAGCACGAGCAGCACCTCGTCGAGCGGCGCGTGCTTCTCCACGACCCGCTTGACCTTGCCGAGCTCGTCCATGAGGCCGGTCTTGGTGTGCAGCCGGCCCGCGGTGTCGATGAGGACGACGTCGGAGCCCAGCTCCTTGCCCTCCTTGACCGCGTCGAACGCGACGGAGGCCGGATCGCCGCCCTCCGGACCGCGCACGGTGTGGGCGCCCACCCGCTCACCCCACGTCTGGAGCTGATCCGCGGCGGCGGCACGGAAGGTGTCGGCGGCGCCGAGGACGACGGTGTTGCCGTCCGCGACCAGGACCCGGGCGAGCTTGCCGGTGGTGGTGGTCTTGCCGGTGCCGTTGACCCCGACGACCATCACGATGCCGGGCTTTCGGCCCTCCGGCTCGGTCTTCACGGTCCGGTCCAGGTCGGTGCCGACCAGCTTGAGCAGCTCCTCGCGCAGCAGGGCGCGCAGCTCCTGGGGGGTCCGGGTGCCGAGCACCCGCACCCGCTCGCGCAGGCTCTCGACCAGCTCCTGGGTGGGCAGCACGCCGACGTCGGCGGTGATCAGGATGTCCTCGATCTCCTCCCAGGTGTCGTCGTCCAGGTGCTCGCGCGAGAGCAGCGTGAGCAGGCCCTTGCCGAGGGCGTTCTGGGAGCGGGACAGTCGGGCGCGCAGCCGCACGAGGCGACCCGCGGTGGGCTCCGGGACCTCGATCGCGGTCGGCGGGAGCTCTTCGATGACGGGCGGTTCCTCGACGGCGGTGGCCGGTCCGCCGGGGAGATCCACCTCCTCTATGGTCCGGCGCGGTTCGTCGCGCGGCGTCTCGGCCTCGTCGCCGACGTGCGGCTCGGCCGGGGGGGCGGTGATGTCGGGCGCTGCGGGGGGCGGCGGGGGCAGCGGCTTCTTGCGCCGGCTGCCGACCACGAGCCCGCCGAGCGCGCCGAGCACGACCACGGCGATGACTACAGCAAGGATGACGATGTCCATAACCCGTCCAGTATCAGCCATGGAGCCGGGTGACACCCCTCTGGCTGTCTGACACACCGTCAGCTACCGTCCGCCTTCACACCCGCCCGGTGAAGGGGGACTCCCATGCCCGTCACGGTCGTACGCTTCAACCTCGTCGAGCCCGACGCCACCCCCGCCTCGCTCGCCGCCCGCTATGCGGCGGCCCTGGAGATGGCCCGGTACGCCGACGAGCACGGCGTCACCACGGTGCAGACCGAGGAGCACCACGGCGCCGCGAACAACTGGCTGCCCTCCCCCTTCACCTTCGCCGGCGCGGTGTTCGGCGCGACCCGGCGGATCACCGTGACGGTCTCGGCGGTCATCGGCCCGTTGCACGACCCGCTGCGGCTGGCCGAGGACATCGCCGTACTGGACCTGATCAGCGGCGGCCGTCTGGTGACGGTCGCCGGGATCGGGTACCGCCCCGAGGAGTACGCGCAGTTCGACGTGGACTGGAAGCGGCGCGGCCGGCTCCAGGACGAGGTGCTCCAGACGCTGCTGAAGGCGTGGACCGGCGAGGAGTTCACGTACCGGGGGCGTCTGGTACGGGTCACCCCGCGTCCCTTCACCGAGCCGCACCCCCTGCTGCTGGTCGGCGGTTCCTCGAAGGCCGCCGCGCGCCGGGCCGCCCGCCTCGGCCTGCCGTTCTTCCCCAGCGCGCACCTGCCGGAGCTGGCGGCGTACTACAAGGAGCGGCTCATCGAGTACGGCACCGAGGGCTGGACGATGATGCCGGCCGCCGAGACCCCGCTGCTGCATCTCGCCGAGGACCCGGACCGGACCTGGGGGCGGTACGGCCGGCACTTCCTGCACGAGGCACGGACGTACGCCTCCTGGCAGTCCGGTGACATCCGCTCGGCCGTGCGATCGGCGGCCACGACCGTGGACGAGCTGCGCGCGGAGGGCGTGTACCGGGTGCTCACGCCCGACCAGTGCGTGGCGCAGGGCCTGGACAGCCTCGTCCTGCATCCGCTGTGCGGCGGGATGCCGCCGGAGGAGGGCCGGCGCAGTCTGCGGCTGCTGTGCGAAGACGTACTGCCCCGGCTCAAGGACTGAGCCGGGGCAGTACGTCTTTCCCGGGACGAGGAGAGGGGCAGCGGGGACTTGGCCCTTCTCCCCGGGTCCGGGGGCCGGTGTCAGCCCATGTCCTCGAGCTTCTTGCCCTTGGTCTCGGGCACGAACTTGAGGATGAAGGGGATGGAGAGGAAGGCGAACACCGCGTACATCACGTAGGTGAGCGACAGGTTCCACTCCGACAGGTCCGGGAAGGTGATCGTGATGACCCAGTTGGCGATCCACTGGGCCGAGGCGGCCACGCCGAGCGCGGCGGCGCGGATCTTGTTCGGGAAGACCTCACCGAGCATGACCCAGACCACGACACCCCAGGACAGGGCGAAGAAGAGTACGAACGCGTTGGCGGCGATCAGTGCCACGGCACCCTGCGCGGTGGGCAGCGGGTCGTTGCCGTTCTGGTAGGAGAAGGCCCAGGCGGCCAGCGCCAGCGAGATGCCCATGCCGACGGAACCGATCAGGGCAAGCGGCTTGCGGCCGATCCGGTCGACGAAGATCATCGCGATGACCGTACCGATGATGTTGATGATCGAGGTCTCGAAGGAGTAGAAGAACGAGCTCGACGGGTCGACGCCGACGGACTGCCACAGCAGGTTCGAGTAGTAGAAGATGACGTTGATGCCGACCAGCTGCTGGAAGACGGACAGGCCGATACCGATCCAGACGATCGGCAGCAGGCCGTACGTGCCGCCCAGCAGGTCCCGGAAGGTCGACTTGTGGTCGCTGCGCATGGCGTCGTCGATCTCGGCGACCCGGGCGTCGAGGTCGATGTCGCCCTCGACGTCGGCGAGCACCTTCTTGGCCTCGGCGATGCGGCCGACGCTGATCAGGAAGCGCGGGGACTCGGGGATGGCGAAGGAGAGCAGGCCGTAGACCAGGGCCGGCACGAGCATCACGCCGAGCATCCACTGCCAGGACTCAAGGCCCGCGATCTTGCCGCGCTCCTCGCCGTCGGCCATGTTGAGGATGGCCCAGTTGACGAGCTGGGAGACGGCGATGCCGATCACGATGGCCGCCTGCTGGAAGGAGGCGAGCCTGCCGCGGTAGGCCGGCGGGGCGACCTCGGCGATGTAGGCGGGGCCGATGACCGAGGCCATGCCGATGGCTATGCCGCCGAGGACACGCCAGGCGGCGAGGTCCCACGCGGCGAAGGGAAGGCCGGAGCCCACGGCCGACACGGCGAACAGCACCGCCGCGATCTGCATGACGCGGATACGGCCGATACGGTCCGCGATCCGGCCGGCGATGGCCGCGCCGACCGCGCTGCCGAGCAGGGCGCAGGCGGCGACCGTTCCGGTGGCACCCGAGCTCAGGTCGAACCTGTCCTGAATGCCGCCGTTGGCGCCGTTGATGACAGAGCTGTCATAGCCGAACAGGAAACCGCCCATGGCGGCCGCGGCCGTGATGAAGACGACGTGCCCGAGATGTTCGGGGTGGCTCGCCTTCGCACCCGACTGGGGTGCCTGCGCTGTGCTGGTCACGTGTAACTCCTCGGACACCGGCAACGCTGCCGGGTGGGTCAGCTCCTCCAAGTCGAGATACCTGAAGGTAAAAGCAACGTTGCAGAGACTATGCCTTCAGGTTTCGAAGTCAAGAGGCAATTGATGTGACGTTTAAGGGCATAGATGGAGGCTCTGCGTTCACCTCTTGAACGAAGCGGGGAGGGTCAGCGCAGTCGCTGACTGATGACCTTCGACACACCGTCGCCCTGCATGGAGACGCCGTACAGCGCGTCGGCGACCTCCATGGTCCGCTTCTGGTGGGTGATCACGATGAGCTGGGAGGCTTCCTGGAGCTCCTGCATGATGCGGATCAGCCGCTGGAGGTTGGTGTCGTCGAGGGCCGCCTCGACCTCGTCCATGACGTAGAACGGACTGGGCCGCGCCTTGAAGATCGACACCAGCAGGGCCACGGCGGTCAGCGAGCGCTCGCCGCCCGACAGCAGCGACAGCCGCTTGACCTTCTTGCCCGGCGGACGCGCCTCCACGTCCACGCCCGTGGTCAGCATGTTCTCGGGGTCGGTCAGGATCAGCCGCCCCTCGCCGCCCGGGAAGAGCCGGCTGAAGACGCCCTCGAACTCCCGGGCGGTGTCCCGGTAGGCCTCGGTGAAGACCTGCTCGACCCGCTCGTCGACCTCCTTGACGACCTGGAGCAGATCGGCGCGGGTCTTCTTCAGGTCCTCCAGCTGCTCGCTGAGGAACTGGTGGCGCTCCTCCAGCGCGGCGAACTCCTCCAGAGCGAGCGGATTGACCTTGCCGAGCTGCTGGTAGGCCCGCTCGGCCGCCCTCAGCCGCTTCTCCTGCTCACCTCGCACGAAGGGCCTCGGCCGGTTGCGCGGATGGTCGGGATCCTCCGGCAGCTCCTCGCCCTCGGCGGGCGGCGAGGGCGGTACGAGCTGATGGGGGCCGTACTCCTCGACGAGCCCGGCGGGCTCCACGCCGAGCTCTTCCAGCGCCTTGGTCTCCAGCTGCTCGATCCGCAGCCGCTTCTCGGCGCCGAGGACCTCACCGCGGTGCACGGAGTCGGTCAGCTTGTCGAGCTCCGCCTTGAGGTCGCGGCCCGTGGTCCGGGCGGCGGTCAGCTCCTGCTCCCTCATCGCCTTGGCGGCCTCGGCCGCGGCCCGCTCCCGCTCGGCCCGGCCGAGGGAGACCTCGACATGCGCGAGCAACTGCCGGGCGCCTGCGGCGACGGCCCCGGCGACGGCGGCCTCGTGCCTGAGGCGCGCCCGCCGCTGCTCGGCACGCGCGCGTGCGTCGCGTTCCGCACGCGCGGCCCGGTCCAGCGAGTCGGCCCGTCCGGCCAGCCCTTTGACACGTTCCTCGTGCGTACGGACCTGGAGGCGAGCCTCCATCTCGGTCTGGCGCGCGTTGGCCCCGTCGGCGGCGAGCCGGTCCCGTACCGAGGTGTCCGGCTCCTCCTCGACCGGCATCTCCTCGGCGACGGCGAGCCGTTCCGCGAGTTCCTCGGCCTCGGTGAGGGCTTTCTCCAGCGCGTCCTGGGCGCGCGCCGCGGCGGCCGTGGACCGCTCGGCCTCCCCGGCCGCGCCCCGCGCCTGCCCGGCGAGCCGGCCGAGCTGCTGGGCCACCGCCGACTTCTCCCGGTCGGCGGCCCGGCGGCGGTCCCCTAGCTCCTCCACTTGGGCCGCGCACTCCGTGCGTCGCGCGCTCGCCGCGTGCTGTGCCTCGGTCAGCTCCTCGCAGCGGACGGCCAGCTCCTCCAGCTCGGCGGCCGCCTCGTCCACGGACGCCTGTACTTCGAGGAGGCTGGGCGCGCCCGCGGAGCCGCCGTGCGCGAAGTGGGCGCCCAGGAGGTCGCCTTCGGCGGTCACGGCGGTGAGGTGGGGGTGGGTGTAGATCAGGTCCTCGGCGTCCTCGAGGGTGCTGACCACGACGATGTCGCGCAGCAGGCGATGGACGGCGGGCATCAGCTCGGACGGGCCACGGACCAGGTCCGCCGCCCGGGGCCGGCGGTCGTCCGCGGGCCCACCGCGGGCCGGCACCTCCGGCGCCCCCGTCAGGAGCAGTGACGCCCGTCCCCCGTCCTGCTTGCGCAGCAACCGGATCGCGTCGGCCGCCGCGGCCGGTGAGGTCACCGCCAGTGCGTCCGCCGCCGCCCCGAAGGCCGCCGCCAGGGCAACCTCGTGGCCCGGGGTGATCGTGAGGAGTTCCGCGGCCGGGCCGAGCAGCCCCGTGAGCCGGTCCTTCGCCTCCAGCAGCGCACCCGTGCCGTCCTTGCGGCGCAGGCCCAGTGCCAGCGCCTCGTGACGGGCCTGGGTGGCCGCGCGCCTGCGTTCCGCCGCCGTCGCCGCCTCCCGGGCCGCCGTCAGCATGGCCTCCGCCTCCGCCAGGGCCGCCTTCGCCGCGTCGTGCCGCTCAGCCAGTTCCGCGTCGCCGGCGTCGAGGCCGTCGACCTCGGCCTGCAGGGCCTCGTACTCCTCCTGCGCGGCGAACGCCCGCTCCTGTGCCTCGTCGCGGGCGGCGGCGAGCCGGTCGATCTCGGCCTGGGCCGACGCGGCACGCGAACGGGCCGCGTTGACCTGGCCGTTCAGTCGGGCCAGGCCCTCGCGGCGGTCGGCGATGGCTCGGGCGACGTCCTTCAGGCGCCGCTCCTCATGGGCGAGTTCGCGCTCCAGCTCGGCGCGGTGCGCGACGGTGTCCTCCAGGGCGCGCTCGGCCGCCTCCAGGGCCGCCTCCAGCTCGGCCTCCTGCTCACGGATCCGGGCGGCCTCGCGCTCCATGTCCTCGGGGTCACGGCCGCGCCGCTCGTCCGGGGGCGCGGAGGTGGCGCTCTTCACCCGCGCGTCGGCGAGCGAGACGGTGCCGCGGACCCGCTCGGCGAGCTGGGAGAGCTCGTACCAGGTCTGCTGGGCGCGCTGCAGGCGCGGGGTGAGCTGCCGTACCTCGTCCTCCAGGAGCGCCTCGCGCTGGAGCGCCTTCTTCAGCTCCCCTTCGGCGGCTTCCTTGCGTTCCTTCAGGGCGGCTTCGTCGGCGACCTCGGCGTTGAGGGCCTCGCGCAGCCGTACGAGGTCGTCGGCGAGGAGGCGGAGGCGGGCGTCGCGCAGGTCGGCCTGGATGACGGCGGCTCTGCGGGCGACGGCGGCCTGCCGGCCGAGGGGCTTGAGCTGGCGGCGCAGTTCGTCGGTCAGGTCCTGCACCCGCGCGAGGTTGGCCTTCATCGCGTCGAGCTTCCGGAGCGCCTTCTCCTTGCGCTTGCGGTGCTTCAGCACGCCCGCGGCCTCTTCGATGAAGGCCCTGCGCCCCATGGGGTCGGCGTGCAGGACCGAGTCCAGCTGGCCCTGGCCGACGATCACATGCATCTCGCGGCCGATGCCGGAGTCCGAGAGCAGCTCCTGGATGTCGAGCAGCCGGCAGGTGTCGCCGTTGATCTGGTACTCGCTGCCGCCGTTGCGGAACATGATCCGCGTGATGGTGACCTCGGCGTACTCGATGGGCAGCGCCCCGTCGGAGTTGTCGATGGTCAGCGACACCTCGGCGCGGCCCAGCGGCGGGCGCCCGGTGGTGCCGGCGAAGATGACGTCCTCCATCTTGCCGCCGCGCAGCGACTTGGCACCCTGCTCGCCCATGACCCAGCTGAGCGCGTCCACGACATTGGACTTGCCCGAGCCGTTCGGTCCGACGACGCACGTGATGCCCGGCTCGAACCGGAGTGTGGTCGCGGAGGCGAACGACTTGAACCCTCGGAGGGTCAGGGCCTTGAGGTGCACGCCGCTGGACTCTACCTTCCGGGCCTGTCTCACTCCATGAACCCGCGGTTTCACCCCTGAACGCGCAGGGCACACCAGACGTTAAGACGGTAAAAGGATGCCTGAGGGCAAGAAAGAAGGGACGCCGAAGCGTCCCTTGCAATTTCTGACACAACTCAGCGGTGGATCCGGGCTTCCCAACCACTGCGTTCGCCGTTGTGGAGCGGTGCAGTGATCAGGTGAGCGCAGGCTCCGCCTGGTGTGCGTCGATGCTCTCCATGATCCTGTCGTGAGAAGCGGCAGCCGCCAGCGCGTCCTTCTCCGCCTGGATCCGTACGAGCTCGGATTCCAGGTCCTGTACGCGCTGCTGGAGCCGTCGCATCTCGGCGAGGAGTCGAGGGTCGGAGCCGCCGACGTAACCGAGAAGCGCCTTTGCCATGATGGATGGTCCTCCACAATGAGTGACCGACCGATGCGGTGTGGGTCGTGAGGGATTCGCACCCACGGTGCTTGGCACTCTTGAGTTCTTGCTGCCGTTCTTACATGCCAAACAGCTAAGGTGCGCGGGGCTTTCAGCGTCTCACCAAAAAGTTTGACGGTCAACACGATCACGCCCCGTATTGACGGGCGTCCCGGGGCGCGCGGCCGAAACGGCGGCGCTGCGACTCCTGCGGGGCCCTGAGGGCGTGGCGATCATCCTGGCGTGCCGGACGTGCCGACGCAAGCGTTTCTCGGCAACTACCTGCTTCTTTCCCTGGGGGGCGGCTGCCGGTGGCGTGCTCTCGGGGTTCCCCGGGGACGGGTCGCGTCCGGTGATCACCGGATGGCGAAGCCGTCGTATCCCCCGCGAGGTGTGTCCCAGATCTCGGTGACACCCTCCACGCGGCCGGGCGTGTCGCCGCCCTGGAGCCAGTCTAGGAGCCCTTGGCAGTCGGGGCGGGGGCCTTCGGCGACCACCTGGACGCGTCCGTCCTCCAGATTGAGAGCAAAACCACTCAGGCCGCCGATCTCGAGTGCCTTGGCACGGGTGAACCAGCGGAAACCCACACCTTGGACCCGTCCACGCACCCAGGCAACCAGCCGTACATCCTCGCTCATAGCTGCAACCTAACCGGCCAATGTCTCACTGGGCACTTCCTCACCCCGCGCCATGCGGTACCGTCCCGACCCAATGAATCTCATATGAAACTCACTCGATCGGGTGAGTTGGTTGATCGCGAAGGACGAGTCGACCGCACGGACGAGGAAGGCCAGAACATGGGACGCCACCGACGCTCCGCCGCCGGCCGCGCCGCCACGGGCCGCGCCACGGGGGTCAATCGCACCGAGGGTTCCTCTTCGAGGAGCCGTGACCCGCTGAACTCGTATCCGGACCCGCGCCCGGGCGAGCCGGTGGGCATAGCGCCCTATCTCCACCAGGACGCCTACGCCGGCGCCTATGCGCAGACCGAGGCCTACCTCTTCGCGGCCGAGGCCGGCCGTGGCGACGGCTATGCCGAGGACTACGCCCGAGTGACGGACACCACCGTCTTCGCCAGCGACTTCACGAGCGACTTCGCCGCCGACGGCTTCCTGCCCGACGACGGCCCCCGGCCGGCGAGCGGTCACCGCCGCAAGAAGAAGAAGGCCGCCACCCCGGTGCGCACCGGTCTGCTGGGGGTCTCTGCGGCCGTGGCCATCGGCACCGTCGCGGTCGCCACGGGCGTGCTGCCCGGCGGCGACACCTACACCCTCGGCGGGGGCAGCGGCGACAAGGTGCAGACCGCCGACTCCCCGACCAGCTCCCCGAGCGAGCAGGGCGGCACGTCCGGCAGCGTGGAGAACCAGAACCAGAACCAGAGCCGCGACGACGGCTCCCCGGCCAGCCGTGACCAGGAGCGGGCCGCCTCTCCGTCGGCAGCGCCCTCGACCTCGGCCCCGTCGGCCGCGCCGACGAAGACGCCGTCGAAGGAACCGAAGGCGACGCCGTCCAAGAAGCCGAAGGCGACCCCGTCGAAGCCCGCCACCAAGGCGCCGGAGAAGACCACCCCGCCGGTGACGCTCACCGAGGAGGCCGTCGCCGCGGCCGAGGTGCTCAAGCTCGTCAACGAGGAGCGGGCGAAGGCCGGCTGCAACGCCGTCGCCGCCAACAGCGCCCTCACCGACCTCGCCGCCGCCTTCAGCGAGGACATGGACAAGCGGGACTTCTTCGACCACACCGACCCGGACGGCGCGAGCCCCTGGGACCGTGCCGAGAAGGCGGGCATCACCGGGCTCGGCGGCGAGAACATCGCCCGGGGCCAGGCCGGCGCGGCCGCGGTGATGGACGCGTGGATGAACAGCCCCGGCCACAAGGCCAACATCCTGAACTGCGACTTCAAGACGCTGGGCGTCGGCGTGCACATCGCGCCCGGCGGGCCCTGGTGGACGCAGAACTTCGGGTACTGAGATAGCCGCAGGTCAGAGACCTACGAACCCGTCTGGGCCGTGTCGGGGCCGTCATCCGTGGATTCGTAGTGCCGGAAGACGTGATCCACGGCGGCCCTGGTTCGGGTCTCACTCGACGGCATCAGGTGCGTGTACGTGCGCAGCGTGAAGCCGGGGTCGTGGTGACCCAGGTACTCACTCAACGCCTTGATGCTCTCCCCCGCGTCCAGGAGCACCGACGCGTAGAAGTGCCTCAGCGCGTGCATGCCGTTGTCCCGCCCTGTCTCGACGCCCGCTGCCCGCAGAGCCGGACGCCAGACGCGATCGTTGAACCGGTTGCGGTCCAGGGCAAGGCTGGCAGGACCCGTGAAGAGCAGAGACGCCGTGACCGGTGGACCGTCGACGGTCTTCCACGGCAGGGTGATTTCCGTAGCCGGGTGGTGCCTCAGGTGCGCGGCGAGCGCGAAGGCGACGGACTCAGGCAAGGGAACGTCTCGTTCCTTGCCGCTCTTGGGCGGGGCGAACACCGGCCGGTGGCGTTGGAGCAACTTGACCTGTCGCACGACGTGCACGACACCGCCCAGGAAGTCCACGTCTTCGACGGCTAGGCCGAAGGCTTCCCCCTGCCGCAGGCCGAGTCCGGCCGCCACACTCACGAGAGCCTGATAGGGGTCCGGCAGCGCAGTGCGAACGGCCATGACCCGTTCGGTAGACCAGGGCTTGACCTTGCGAGGCTCCAGCCGAGGAGCCCGAACGGACCGCGCTCTGCACGGGTTCTCACGGATGACCCGGTCCTCAACAGCGGCGGTGAAGACAGTCGACACGTGCGCGAAGATCCCGCGTCGATACCCCGCCGAGAGCCCACGGTCTTCCAAGGTCCGCAGCCACAAGCGGAGATGTGACGGCGTGAACGACCCCATGGGCCGGGTGCCCAGGTACGGAATCGCATGAAGCCGTAGCCGACTCTCGACGGACTCCCGCGTCAAGGGATCCGTGATCTGGGTGGTCATCCACTCGGTGGCGTATTGCCCGAAGGTGACCTTGCCCGCGTCCGGACTGACGTAGTCGCCGCGCGACATGTCCGCCTCAATGTTGGCCAACCACTGTTCCGCCTTGCGCTTCTGCTTGTCCGGGAAGCTCTTGGACTTCTCGGAGCCGTCGGGGCCGACGTACCGGGCGCGGTAGCGAAGGCCGACGCCGAAGCGGTCGGTCTTGACCTTGCCGGTCTTGCCGTCGGCGCCGGTCTCGACCTTGTACCAGCGGTCTTGGATGTGCCCGGCCATCAGGCGGCCCTTTCCATCTGGGACTCGACCCAGACGCGGACGTCTTCGGGGTCGAAACGGAGGTGCCGGCCAACGCGGAAGCCGCGCGGTCCGGTCTGCTTGCGGCGCCACTGGTAGACGGTCTCGACCGGGACGCCGAGGAGATCAGCCAGGTCGACAGGGGTCAGGTAGCGATCGGGCAGCGAGCGCTTCATGCCCACACCTCCATGTCACCCATGTCGTGCAGGTCAGCGAGGGCTTCGCGTGCTGTCTCGCGGTTCAGGCGCAGATCCCGGGCGATGCTTGCGGCGAGCCAGGATTCGCCGGGGCTGTGGCCCTGTCCGGCGTAGGTCCAGTGGGCGAGCACCAGCGTGGAGCCCTCCGAGTCGTCGAGGTCCTCGGAGAGTCCTCGGTCGCGGCGTTCCTGCCGGGCCCGGTAGTCGGCCCGCACCTTGCGCAGGGCGCCCAACGTTGTCGAGTAGCGGCGACTCTTGGTGGAGAAGTGCCCGCGGAAGCCGAGCATGTGAGCCCACCGCGCCAGCATCCGCTCCGGATAGGCGCCGTCCAGGTCCCAGCAGGCTTCGATCAGGTGCCGGGTGTGCGCGGGCAGCGGCAGCTTGTCCAGCTCGGACAGCTCGCCGATGCGGTGGTCCACGGTCCCGGTGGTCTCGGCCGCTTTGGTGGCGTACTTGGCGACGTAGGAGGCGACCGCCTGTTCCGTCAGCTCCTCATGACCGAGGGCGCCGATGGGCTGCACGTCCACCTGGGAGCCCCACCGCAGCGTGCGGGCCGGGAAGTCCCCGGCGGCCGGGACCGGCACGGACACCCGTCCGGCAGCGGCCCGGATGGCATCGTCCAGGAGCACGGTCGTGGCCCACGCGGGCGGGGAGGCGTCCGGGCCGTCCGGGCCGTCGAGGCGCACCACGGCATGGAAGTGCACAGCTCCTCGCTTCTGGAACTCGGCGACCTTGCCGAAGGAGACCCGGCACACCTCCTTCAGCGCCGCCTGTGTCAGGCCCGCACGGGCGGCGATCTCCCGGCGCAGGTAGATCGTGAACCGGCGCCACAGGTCCCCGGCGTAGTTGTTGAACAGCACCGCCCCGGCGTAGTCGTACCGGTCCGGGGCGAGCGCCGTACCAAGGGCGGGGTCGTCGTCGGCGTGCTGGGCACCGCAGCGGCAGCGGCCGGACTCGGGCCGGTTGTGCACGGGCCCGAAGGACGGGGCGGTGAGGGTGGCGAAGACGCGGGGGTGATCCCGCACGTCCGAGGACACGCCCTTGGTCGCATCCCCGGTGATCCCGGCCCGGATCAGGTGGTAGGTGTCCCCGGCGTAGGTCCAGGCACAGGCCGGACAGCGCGAGGCCCGGCGGTTGCCGCACGCAACGCGGAGCATGCCGCCCGGCTCCTGGGCGGTGCTGTAGGAGTACAGGACATCCCCGGTTGCGCGGTCGCGCGTCACGGTCTGGCCGGTCAGCCGGATCGGGTGGGAGCAGCCGCCCGTACGGCGGATTTGCTCCTGCCAGCGGTCGAAGCCAGGCGTGTTCGCCACCCGCAGCAGATCTGCCAGGGTCAGAGGGTCGGTGCCCAAAGAGGCCGCAGCACCGGCCACGGCCTCAGGGGCGACGGGGAAGACAGTCACTCGGCCACCCCCAAGTACAGCGGCATGCGACCCTCAGGGTTGTGACCGGGGCACGCCTGGTGCGCAAACGTGCCGTCCCCCATGTCGAAGGGGATCCAGCCGGTACCGGCGCAGTGGCAAGCACCTTCGACCAGCGTGCGACCACCGCGCTTCCTGGCTTCCGGGGTCATCTCGGAACCGAAGGTGAGCGCGGTAGCGACGCGCTCGGCACAGTTCCGCCGGGAAGCGGAAGGGAACCGGCGGGCGTGTGCCGCATCCTGCTCCGGGGTGGCCGAGCCAGCCAACCGCAGCAGCCGGTAGCCGTAGGCGCAGGCCGCCGACCGGTACAGCTCATCCAGACCCAGACGCGCCGCCCCCTGGAGAACCCAGGCGGTCACCTGATCCGAATCTCCCCGGTGACCTCGGTAGCGCGACGGCATGTCCGAGGCGTACAGCGCCACCGCGCGCTCACCGTTCGATAAGTCCTTGACCGATAAGGCGAGAGTGCTCGGGACGACGTGCTCTGCAACCAACGTTGCGGGCATGATGGGACTTCCCTTCGAGGGAGCCAGGGGCGGCGGTTCTTCTTGGCGGTTGAGGCGCCGTCCCTGGGCAGGCTTTGGTGGTGCCGGATCTCTCATGCATGCGGTGCTACATCCCTAAGGTTCCCTAGGGCACCTTAGGGTGTCAAGCGGTACGCTAGGGAAGTCGCCACTGAAGTAAGGGAGTTGACGCAATGTCGGACCAGGCAGACAATCGGGCGCCCTACGCGCAGATTGCCGCCCACTACGCGGAGCTGATCATGTCCGGCGAACTCCAGCCGGGCTCACTTCTGCCGAGCATCAAGAACCTCTCGCAGGAGTGGAAGGTCAGCGCCGCCACTGCCGAGAAGGCGTTGCGGAAGCTTCGAAACGAAGGTCTCGTCAGAGGCATCCACGGCATCGGGACCGAGGTCCTCGACCGTCCCGCCCCTATGTCCTCCGGGTCTCAGCGCCAGGACCGAGGCCGCCGAACCGGGTCCAGCTGGGGAACCGGCGAACGGTCCGACTCGCATCAGGCTTCGGTGGTGCCGGCACCCGCAGAAGTGGCCCAAGCACTGGATCTCAAGCCCGGCGCGAAGGTGATCCGGCGCAGCCGGGTCTACCGCGACCGACACGGCATCGTCGCTCACTCGACGTCATGGATTCCGATCCGGTACGGCGAGCTGATTCCACAGCTCACCAGCAGCGAGCGCCTGACCGGAGGCACCTCACTGCAACTCATCGCACGGGTGACCGGCCGCCCCATCACTCACAGGGTCGATACCGCCTCGGCTCGACTGCTCACCCCCGAAGACGCGGAGCTGTTGGAGCTGGACCCCGAGAAGGCCCCACAGGACCCGGTGGTCGTCATGACGGCGAGGTTCGTCGATAGTGAAGGCGCCATCGTTGAGTACGGCGTCGACCTCGGCGGCCCCGGTCGGACGTGGCAGACGGAATCGGAAGTCACACAGTGACCAGCGCTCGCAAACCGTTCTGTGTCCTCATGGTGGGGCTTCCCGGCTCAGGCAAGACGACTCTGGCCCGTGCGCTGACAGCACGAGGGTTCGTCAGGCTCTGCCCGGACGAGGAGATGTTCCGCCGACACGGGGTGTACGGGGTCGACTTCCCCCGCGGGACGTTCCCGACGCTTGAGAGGCCGATCCTCGAAGAGACTGCCGTCCAGCTCTGCGCGGAGCTCCAAGCCGGTCACGACGTGGTCGTCGACCACGGGTTCTGGACGCCCGAAGACCGGGCCCACTGGCGATCGGTCGCCGCCGAAGGTGGCGCAATCTCAGTGGTGGTCTACCTAGAGGCCAGCCATGAAGAGCTGTGGTCCCGCGTCAGCAAGCGCAATGCCCGCCACGAGGACGATCCGAACTCGATCTACTTCGCCGAGAGCGACCTGCTCCGCTACCGCAAGCGGTTCATGGCTCCAGAGCCCGAGGAACCGCACCTTGTCTACAACGGGGACCCCGAGTCTGTACTCAAGACCCTGCAATCTGAGCTAGACCGCTTGTAGCCGGGACCGCGACACCGCCCAGGGCACGAGTTACGGGTTTCTCTACCTCATCAAGCACCCGTCGTCGCTCCGCTCCTCCGGGCGGGCGCGGGCGGCCGGCGGCGCCCGCGCTCATGTCTCCGCCCCGCTCGGCACCGCCGGCCGCCCGCTCCCGCCCAAGAGGCAGGCACACGGGCATGAGGTCAGAACACGTCGTGGCTGGGGCGGTCGGCTCCACGGCTTTAGGCAGCCACTTTGGGGCGAGCCTCGAAGATCATGGCCCCAACGTCGTGCTTAACGGGCAGGTCCACAGACTGCCCGACTCGCCGGAAGCTTACGGGGCCATGATCACTCGCCCCAAAGCAGCTCCAGCCCAAAGCCGCTCCACCGACCTCAGCCTGACCGCTGCTCCTCAAGCTGGGGCGACTTGCTCTGCAAGTACTTCTTCTCCTTGCGACGCGCAAGGAAGTTCCAGCGGCTCGGGTTGTAGTTCAGGTCATGGCGTGCCGCCTCCATGAAGCGGGCTTGCGCCTCTCGAAACTTGGCTCCCTGCTTATGCATCTGAGCCTCGACGGCGTCCTCCGCCGCAGCAATGACGTACGCCGGCGCGCAGAGCTGAATGATGCGGAGCGCAGCAAGAACATCGGAGTTGGCTGACACGAATCGTCCGGTCAGGTCCGCATAGAGTCTCGAATCACCGATCCCAGCGACGTTCCCTATGCTCTGCCAGATGTTTTGCGTCATGTGTAGGTCTGCGAGAGCCCCCAGAAATTGCCGGTAGGCCTGGGCCCTGTCCTCGGGGCTGCCACAACGAACGACTCCGACCGGTCGGTATCGGTTGATCGCCGCAGCCGCCACACCACTAAACCCTCGCGCGGCAGCCGTTGCACTGCCCGTTATCGGATCCACGCAGACGAGCATGCCCCACACCGTCCCCGACGGGTGGAGATACCGCCACATCCGCAGGCCTCATCAGTAGACAGCCACGAGTCGGGGCCGTCCCCGGGCCGTCGAAGGGTGCTCAACGACGACCAACGCTGACAACCACCGACAGCTAAGTCGCAGGTCGCAGCGTTGATCGATTACATGGCCGCAGATCCGAGACCCGACCCTTCACTTCTTCGGGTACTGACAGCACGCAGGCGTGAGGGCTCCCATCCGGTGACCGGGTGGGAGCCCTCACGCGTGTGCCCCTTACGCGGCGGCCCGGCCGCGCGCGAAGGCCCGCGCGGCCTCGGCGACCCGGCGCCCGAGGTGCTCGGCGGTCGCCGCATCGGCCTTGTGGACACCGTCGGGACCCTCGTCGACGTTGGTCTGCGCGGCCGCGCCCGCGAACACACCGAGCCGGTTGAGGTCGTGCTCGGAGCCCTCGCTGCTGTTCCAGCCCGGGTGCAGCCCGAGGTTGATCCAGTGCATGCCGTGCTGGGCGGCGAGGATCTGGAAGAACTGCAGCGTGTGCAGCTTGTCGCCGCTCTTGGAGCCGGAGTTGGTGAAGCCGGCGGCCAGCTTGTCCTTCCAGTCCTGGCCGAACCAGCGCTTGGAGGTGGCCTCGGCGAAGACGTGGAACGGGCCGGAGGCGGTGCCCATGTAGGTCGGGGAGCCGAAGACGATGGCGTCCGAGCCGTCGAGGACCGTCCACTGCTCGTCGGTGATCTCGGCGACGTTGATCAGGTGCACCTCGGCACCGGCGTCGGCGGCGCCGGAGCGGACGGCCTCGGCGAGGACGGCGGTGTGGCCGTAGCCGGAGTGGTAGGCGATGGAGACAACGGGAGTGGTCACGAGGGGAACTCCTGGGAGAGCAGGTCGCTGACGATGCCGAAATGAAAGCACTAACTTTTGGTTAGTGCAACCCTTCGGTTAGCGCTGCGCTGGAGTAGGCTTCAGTCATGGACACCACGCAGCAGCGCACGGCGGAGCAGGAGCTGCCGTACAACGTGTTCGCGAAGGCCTGCCCCTCGCGCGGGACGCTGGAGCACGTCACCGGCCGCTGGGGCGCGCTCACCCTCGGGGCGCTGCACGAGGAGTCGCTGCGCTTCAACGAGCTGCGGCGCCGCGTGGACGGTGTGAGCGAGAAGATGCTGTCCCAGACCCTGCACGCGCTGGAGCGCGACGGCCTGGTGCACCGCGAGGCGCAGCCGACGAACCCGCCCCGCGTGGACTACGAACTGACGCCGCTGGGACGCGGTGTCGCCGAGCGGCTGCTCACCCTGATCCACTTCCTGGAAGGGCAGATGGACCACGTGCTCGACGCACGCGAGCGCTACGACGAGACGCGCGGCGCCCGCTGACACGTGGGGCAGAAGTAGCTCGACCGGTTCATCCACGGGCGGCGGCGCATCGGCGTACCGCATCGGCGGCACGGCAGGCCCTCGCGGCCGTACGCGTCCAGGGACCGGTCGAAGTAGCCCGACTCGCCGTTCACGTTGACGTACAGGGAGTCGAAGCTGGTGCCGCCCACCGCGAGGGCCGCGTTCATCACGTCCCGTACGTGGCCGAGGAGTTGGAGGCTGCGCGGCCGGGTGAAGGTGGCCGTGGGGCGGTCGTAGTGCAGGCGGGAGCGCCAAAGGGCCTCGTCCGCGTAGATGTTGCCGACTCCGCTGATCAACGACTGGTCGAGCAGGGCCCGTTTGATGGTGGTGCGCTTGCGACGCAGCGACTGGTGGAACGCCTCGTCGTCGAAGAGCGGATCGAGCGGGTCGCGGGCGATGTGCGCGATGACGTCGGGCAGTCCGTCGGGGGTGTTCTCGTGCAACGACAGTCCGCCGAAGGTGCGCTGGTCGACGAAGCGCAGTTCGGTGCCGAGGTCGTCGGCGAACCGCACCCGGATGCGCAGATGCTTCTCGGCCGGTGCCTGGTGCGGCTGGACCAGGAGCTGGCCGCTCATGCCGAGGTGGGCCAGGACCGACTGGGTGGTGTCCTCCAGGGGCAGCCACAGGTACTTGCCGCGGCGGCTCGGCACGCCGATGCGGTGGCCCTTCAGCCGGTGCGCGAAGTCGTCGGCGCCCGCGATGTGCCGGCGTACCGCACGTGGGTGCAGCACCTCGGCGTCGGCGACGGTCCGGTGGGCGACCCACCGCTCCAGACCGCGCCGGACGACCTCTACCTCGGGCAACTCGGGCATGGCATCCCCCGTACGAGCCGGTGTACGAGCCGAGCGCCCGCCCCGGGACGGGTGCGGGCGCTCGGGTCGCGCTGTTCTTCTCAGGCGGAGGCGGACGCCTCGTCGGCTTCCGCTGCCGCGGCCTGCGCGGCAGCGGCGGCGTTCTTGGCGCGCTCGTCCGCCGCGGCCCGGATGGACCGCCAGGCGGACTCGGCGGCCTGCTGCTCCGCCTCCTTCTTGCTGCGGCCGGTGCCGGTGCCGTACGAGACGCCTCCGACGCGGGCGGCAGCAGTGAAGGTCTTCTCATGGTCGGGGCCGGTCTCCGTGACCAGGTACTCGGGCACGCCGAGCCCTTCGGTCGCGGTGAGCTCCTGGAGACTGGTCTTCCAGTCCAGGCCGGCACCGAGATTCGAGGACTTCTCGATCAGGGGGTCGAACAGGCGGTGCACGAGCTCCGCCGCCGAGTCCAGGCCCTGGTCGAGATAGACCGCGCCGATCACCGCTTCCAGGGTGTCGGCGAGGATGGACGCCTTGTCCCGGCCGCCCGTGCCCTCTTCACCGCGGCCGAGCCGGATGAAGGAACCCAGGTCGAGCCCACGGCCCACCTCCGCCAGCGCACGCGAGTTGACCACCGCGGCCCGCAACTTGGCCAGCTGGCCTTCGGGCAGGTCGGGGTGGGTGCGGTACAGCGTGTCGGTGACGACGAGGCCGAGCACGGAGTCCCCGAGGAACTCCAGACGCTCGTTCGTCGGCAGACCGCCGTTCTCGTACGCGTAGGAACGATGGGTGAGCGCACGCACCAGAAGGGCGGACTCGAGTTGGTACCCGAGCCGCCCTTCCAACAGCGTGTGGGACGAGGCCGTGGTCTCCGCAGAGGTTTTCTTCGGCGTGGACACAGTGCCTCTCACCAGCCGCTCAGACCTCGAGGACCTGGCGCTTGTTGTAGGTGCCACAAGCCGGGCACGCGATGTGCTGCTGCTTGGGCTCGTGGCAGCGCTCGCACGCAACCAGGGTGGGGACCGCAGCCTTCCACTGCGACCGGCGGTGGCGCGTGTTGCTGCGCGACATCTTCCGCTTCGGAACAGCCACGGCTACTTCTCCTGCTTCTCGTCGACGCCCGGTTCGGCGCCGCTCATCTCGTCCTTCTCGCCGTCTTCGAGTGAACCGGCGAGTCCCTGCAGTGCCGCCCAACGGATGTCGACGGCGTCATGGTGGTGGTCCGGGTCGTCCGCGAGGCGTGCGCCGCACTCGGCGCACAGTCCCGGGCAGTCTTCCTGGCACACCGGCTGCATCGGCAGTGCGAGCACCACCGCATCACGCAGCACGGGTTCGAGGTCGAACAGGCCGTCCTCGAGAAAGAGCCTGTCCTCGTCTTCCTCGGCGTCGTCGACGGGTTCCGCGTGGTGTGCGCGGCCCCGGTCGTCGGCGTCAGGGTACGAGAACATCTCCTGGAAGTCCGCTTCGAGGTCGAGCTGAAGCGGCTCCAGACACCTTACGCACTCCCCCTCGGCCGACGCATGGGCGGTGCCTGTGACAAGCACCCCTTCCATGACCGACTCCAGGCGGAGTTCGAGCTTCACCGGGGCGCCTTCCGGCACTCCGATGACGTCCTTCAGACCGAGGTCCTTGGGGGCGTCGATCGTGCGGGTCAGGCGCTGGAGCGCGCCAGGACGCCGCCCCAGCTCGTGTGTGTCGAACACGAGAGGGTCGCGGTGGTCGAGGCGGGCGTTCAGAGCCATTCCTGCTTTCGATCTTCTGAGCTCAGGTCACACTGCCCTCGGTGTCCCCGGGCAGCGCTGATCGCGGACGTACGCGCGACCGAAGAGCCAGGATACTGGACCTTTCGCCAACGGCCCAATCCGGTGGGCTCAGCCCTGGCCGCGGCCCTGCTCGTAGGCGCGCAGCTGCTCCGCGCTGATCATGCCGGTGTCGAAGAGACTGGTCTCGTCCAGGGCGTAACCCTGCTGCGCCTGCTGGGGCTGCTGGGCCTGCTGGGGGACCTGCTGCGGGTCGTAACCCTGCTGCTGGGCGTCGTAGCCCTGGTAGGCGTAGGGGTCGGCCTGCTGATAGCCGTACGGGTCCTGCTGGGCGTACGCGGGCTGCTGGTAGCCGCCATAGGTGTCGTACGCCGGTTGCTGCCGGGCGTAGTCCGGCTGCTGCGGCTGCTGCTGTGCGGCGGAGGCGTCCTGCTCGGCCAGGGCAGCGAGGTCGGCGAGGTAGTCGGCGTCGCTGGAGTGCTGGACGGTGCTGGTGTCGTCGGCGAGGGCGCCGAGGTCGTCGCTGGCGATCCGGCCGTGCAGCTTCTGCCGGCCGCGGCCGACGGCCTGCAGGGTCTTGGCGAGGACGGCCTCGAAGGCGCCGAGCTTGACGTCGACGTACTCGTCGGCCGTGCGGCGCAGGGTCTCGGGGTCGTGGCTGCGCTCGGGGGCGTCCTCGTCCTCGTAGCCCTGCTCGTCGACGCCGGGTCCGGTGCCAAGGAGCTTCTCGCGGCCGCGGCCGACGGAGCCGAGGGTCTTGGTGAGGACGACCTCGAAGTTGGCGAGTTTGGAGTCGACGTAGTCGTCGGCCTCGGCGCGGATGTCCTCGGCCTCCTTGCGGGCCTCGGCGAGGATGCGGTCGGCCTCTGCCTGGGAGCGGCGGGCGATCTCCGTGTCGGAGATCAGGGAGCCCCGTTCGGCGTGCGCGGAGCGGACGATCCGCTCCGCCTCCTGGCGGGCCTGCTCGACCATCTGCTCGCGGTCCCCGATGACCTCCTGGGCCTGCGCGAGGGAGCCCGGCAGGGCCTGGCGCACCTCTTCGAGCAGGGAGAGCAGCTCGGCGCGGTTGACCACGCACGAGGCCGACATCGGCATCGACCGGGCACTGGAGACCGCCGCGACGATCTCGTCGAGCTTCTTCTGCACGTCCACCGTGTGCTCGCCACTCTCTACAGCTGTGTTGGAGACGGACGGGACGACTGTAGCCCCATCAGTCCTTCAGCAGCCGGTCGTTCAGGGCTTCCAGCACGATGGGCGGGACCAGGTGCGAGACGTCGCCGCCCCAGGTCGCGACCTCCTTGACCAGCGAGGAGGACAGGAAGCTGTAGGTGGGGTTGGTCGGCACGAACAGGGTCTCGACGCCCGAGAGCCCGTTGTTCATCTGGGCCATCTGCAGCTCGTAGTCGAAGTCGCTGACCGCGCGCAGACCCTTGACGATGGCCGGGATGTCGCGCTGCTTGCAGAAGTCGACGAGGAGGCCGTGGAAGGCCTCGACCCGCACGTTGCCGTACTCGGCCGTGACCTGGCGGATGAGGTCGAGCCGTTCGTCGACCTCGAACAGGCCCTTCTTGGCCTTGTTGATCATGACCGCGACGTAGACCTCGTCATACAGCCTGGAGGCGCGGGAAATGATGTCGAGATGTCCGTTGGTGATCGGGTCGAACGACCCGGGACAGACGGCGCGGCGCACTAGTGATCCCTCGCTCTCCGGTCCGGTCATCGTGCGTCTTCGCACGTAGAGGCGGCGCGACCGTACCAAAACGTTCCCTCGCCGTAGCGACGGGCCCGGAGCGCTTCGAAGCCGTCCGGCCAGTGGAATTCGCCGCCTCTGGTGCTGCGCTCCACGGTGACGAGCGCGTCGTCCGCGAGCCAGCCTTCCGAGCGGAGTGTGAGCAGAATCTCCCGAAGATCGTCGTCCGTGACGGCGTACGGGGGATCCAGGAAGACGATGTCGTACGGCTCGGCCGGCGCCGGGGTCCTGATGATCTGTTCGGCCTTTCCGGCCCGCACCTCGGCGCCGGGGAGACCCAGGTTCTTGACGTTCTCGCGGATGACGCGGGCGGCTCGGGCGTCCGCCTCGACGAGGAGGGTGTGGCCCGCGCCCCGGGAGAGGGCCTCCAGGCCTACGGCGCCCGAGCCCGCGTACAGGTCGAGGACTCGTTCGCCCGCCAGGGGGCCGCCCAGGAGGGACTGCCAGGTGGAGAAAAGGCCCTCGCGTGCGCGGTCGGAGGTGGGGCGGGTGCCATTGCCTGGCGGCACGGCGAGGCGTCGGCCGCCGGCTGCGCCGGCGATCACGCGGGTCATCTTCGGTCCTTCGTCGTGGGCGGCTGTCGGTCTCAGTGTGGCTGGTCGCGCCCGCGCGGCGGTAGCCGCATATGGGTACAGCCCCGCGCCCCTGTCGGGGCGCCTACGGTTCACCCCTTTTCCAGGTACTGCTCTCTTTCCTCGTCCAGAAGAGCTTGCAGGGCCGTGCGCAGGCCGGGGAGGGTCTGGAGTTCCGGGTCCGCCTCCACCACCGCGGTCGCCTCCTGTCTCGCCTCCGCGATGATCTCCTCGTCCTCGATGACCGTCAGCATTCGCAGGCTGGTGCGGGCGCCGGACTGGGCCTGGCCCAGGACGTCGCCCTCCCTGCGCTGTTCGAGGTCGATGCGGGAGAGCTCGAAGCCGTCGAGGGTGGCGGCGACGGCGTTCAGGCGCTGGCGGGCGGGGCTCGCCTCGGGCATGTCGGTGACCAGGAGGCACAGGCCCGGCGCCGAGCCACGGCCGACCCGGCCGCGCAGCTGGTGGAGCTGGGAGACGCCGAAGCGGTCGGCGTCCATGATCACCATGGCGGTGGCGTTGGGGACGTTGACGCCGACCTCGATGACGGTGGTGGCGACCAGGACGTCGGTCTCGCCCGCGGCGAAGCGGCGCATGACCGCGTCCTTGTCGTCGGGGTGCATCCGGCCGTGCAGGACCTCCACCTTGAGCCCTCCGAGGGGACCCTGGGCGAGCTGGTCGGCCACGTCGAGGACGGCGAGCGGCGGACGCTTCTCCGCGGCCTCCTCGGCGGACTTCTTCTTCGGGTCCGCTTCCTCGTCGCCGATGCGGGGGCAGACGACGTACGCCTGATGGCCGTTCTCCACCTCCTCGCGCACGCGCTCCCACGCGCGCGTGAGGAAGTGGGGCTTGTCGGCGGCCGGGACGACATGGCTGGCGATCGGGGAGCGGCCGGCCGGGAGCTGGTCGAGGACCGAGGTCTCCAGGTCGCCGAAGACGGTCATCGCGACCGTGCGCGGGATGGGCGTGGCGGTCATGACGAGGAGGTGCGGCGGCTGCTTGCCCTTGCCGCGCAGCGCGTCCCGCTGCTCGACGCCGAAGCGGTGCTGTTCATCGACCACGACCAGGCCGAGGTCATGGAACTGCACCTTGTCCTCGATCAGCGCATGGGTGCCGATGACGATGCCGGCCTCGCCGGTGACGAGGTCGAGCAGCGCCTGGCGGCGGCCCGCGGCTCCCATGGACCCGGTGAGCAGGACGACCTTGGTGGCGTGCTCCGAGCCGCCCAGCATGCCGCCCTGGGCGAGGTCGCCCATCATCTCGACGATCGAGCGGTGGTGCTGCTGGGCGAGCACCTCGGTGGGGGCGAGCATGGCGGCCTGCCCGCCGGCGTCGACGACGGCGAGCATCGCGCGCAGGGCCACCATGGTCTTGCCGGATCCGACCTCGCCCTGGAGCAGGCGGTGCATCGGGTGCTCGGTGGCCAGGTCGTCGAAGATCTCCTTGGAGACGCGCTGCTGGCCCTCGGTGAGGGTGAAGGGCAGGCGGTCGTCGAAGGCCGCGAGGAGACCGTCCGGCCCGGGGGTGCGGGACACCGCCGGGAGTTGGGCGTCGGTGTGCCGGCGGCGGGCCAGGGCGACCTGGAGGACGAACGCCTCGTCCCACTTGAGGCGGGAGCGGGCGTCCTCGACGTCCGCCTTGGTGTGCGGGCGGTGGATCTTCAGCAGCGCCTCGGGGAGCGGGACCAGGCCGCGGCCCGCGCGGAGGCTCTCCGGGAGGGGGTCGACGGCGTCCTGGGCGCTCGGCAGCACCGTCTGGAGCGCCTTGCCGATCTTCCAGGACTCCAGTTTGGCGGTGGCGGGGTAGATCGGGATCAGGGCGCCGGCCCAGGTCTCGACCGTCTCCTCGCCGTCGCCGCGCAGCAGTTCGTAGGCCGGGTGGGCGAGCTGGAGGCGGCGGTTGAAGACGGAGACCTTGCCCGAGAACATCGCGCGGGTGCCCGGCAGGAGCTCCTTGTGGGGCTTGTGCACGCCGTGGCCGAAGAAGACCAGCTGGAGCCGGCCGCTGCCGTCGGTGATGGTCACCTCCAGGCGCTGGCCCTTGCCGCGCGGGGCCTTGGCGGAGGCGAAGGTGTGCAGCCGGGCGTCGGCGACCTGGGCGACCACCGTGACGTGCTCGTCCATGGGGAGGTCGGCGAGGTGGGTGAGCTGGCCGCGCTCCTCGTATCTGCGCGGGTAGTGGTGCAGGAGGTCGCCGACGGTGTGCAGGCCGAGGTGCTCGGCCATCACCTTCGCGGTGGCGGGGCCGAGCACCGACTTCAGTGGCTGCTGGAGTGGTTCTTGCAGTGCGGGCACGAGATCCATTGCACACCACGGCACTGACATCGCCGCAGACGCCTGCCGGAGGGCCCGGATCCGTCTGAGGAAACCCCTGGTCAGACGGGTGGCCCGGGCCATAGGATGGCGCGCCTCCGGCCATCCTTCGCGGTCACCGCCTCACACGGACCGCCCGACCCCGCGCCGACGCCTTCCCCCCACCGGCGCAGCGACGATGGACTCCCAGACCTCACAGCCGTCCCAGGCATCCCAGTCCCCTCATACCTTCCAGGTCGACCTGCGTGGTCTGGTCGACCTGCTCTCCCATCACCTGTACTCCAGTCCTAAGGTCTATCTGCGCGAACTGCTGCAGAACGCCGTGGACGCCATCACCGCCCGGCGCGCCGAGCAGCCCGACGCCCCGGCGCGGGTGCGGCTGTCCGTCGACGCCGGCGGCGGGCTGCGGGTGGAGGATTCCGGTGTCGGGCTGACCGAGTCCGATGTGCACAGCCTGCTGGCCACGATCGGCCGCAGCTCCAAGCGGGCGGACGGACTGCAGGCCGCCCGCTCGGACTTCCTGGGCCAGTTCGGCATCGGGCTGCTGGCCTGTTTCGTGGTCGCCGAGCGGATCCGGGTGGTCAGCCGCAGCGCCCGTACGCCCGATGCGCCACCGGTGGAGTGGACGGCGGCGGACGACGGCTCGTACACCGTGCGGACGCTCCCCGACGCCGAGCGGCCCGAACCGGGCACCACCGTGCATCTGGTGGCGCGGGCCGGAGCCGGGGAGTGGCTGACGCAGGAGCGGGTGCTCGCGCTGGCCCGGGAGTTCGGCTCGCTGCTGCCGTACGACGTACGGGTGGGCGAGGAGGAGGTCACCGACCTCCCGGCGCCCTGGGACCGCGCCTACCCCTCCCCCGCCAACCGGCGGGTGGCGCTGGCCCGGCACTGTCATGAGCTGTTCGGGTTCACTCCGCTGGACTCGATCGAGCTGAACGTTCCGCTGGCGGGCGTCCGCGGGGTGGCCTACGTGCTGCCGGCGGCGGTCAGCCCGGCCCAGCGCGCCGGTCATCGCGTCCACCTCAAGGGCATGCTGCTGACCGAGCGGGCCGAACAGCTGCTGCCCGACTGGGCGTTCTTCGTGCGCTGCGTCCTGGACACCGACAGCCTGCGGCCCACGGCCTCGCGCGAGTCGCTGTACGAGGACGAGACGCTGGCGGCCGTGCGGGAGGCGCTCGGGGAACGGATCCGGTCGTGGCTGACCGGGCTCGCCGCGGGCGATCCGGAACGGCTGGCGGCCTTCCTGTCGGTGCACCATCTCGGGGTGAAGTCCCTGGCGCGGCACGACAAGGAGATGCTGCGCACGATGCTGCCGTGGCTGCCCTTCGAGACCACCGACGGGCGGCTGTCCCTGGAGGAGTTCGCGCAGCGGCACCCGGTGGTGCACTTCACCCGGACCGTCGAGGAGTACCGGCAGGTCGCGCCGATCGCCTCGGCGCAGGGCGTCGGAGTGATCAACGGCGGTTACACGTACGACAGTGAACTCGTCGAGGCGTTGCCCTCGGTGCGGCCGGGAACGGTGGTCGCCGAGCTGGACGCGGACACCGTGACCGCCCATCTGGACGCCGTCGACCCGGCCGAGGAGCTGGCGCTGTCCGGCTTCCTGGCGGCCGCGCGGGCCAGGCTCGACCCGCTGGGCTGCGATGTGGTCCTGCGGGCCTTCCATCCGCTGTCCGTGCCCGCACTCCACCTGGACGACCGCGCGTCCCGGCACGAGCAGGCGCGGGCCGACGCCGAGGAGCAGGCCGACGACCTGTGGGCGGGCATCCTCGGCTCGCTGCGCGGCAGCGCGCCCCGCGCGCGGCTGGTGCTCAACCACCTCAACCCGCTGGTCCGGCGGATCAGTTCCCTCAGCGACGCGGAACTGATCGGCACCGCCACCGAGTCGCTGTACGGACAGGCCCTGCTGATGGCGCAGCGGCCGCTCAGGCCCGCGGACTCGGCGCTGCTGAACCGGGCCTTCATGGGCCTGCTGGAGTGGGCCACGAACGGCGAGGAGGGTCGCTGATGACCGGAACCGACGGGGGCGCGGACTTCGACGCACTGCGCCGGGCGATGGCGGAGAACTCCGAGGAGCCGGAGGGCCCGGCCCGCAACGCGCGCGCGGAGCAGCTGCTCGCCGAGGCCGAGAAGCTGAACGTGCCGCTCGCCGTGATCGAGGCGCTCGGGCACCAGCTGAAGGTCTACAACTACAGCTCCGAGAAGGACAAGATGTTCGTCCCGTTCGCGCGGCTGCTGCGCATGTGGGACGAACGGCCCGAGGACTTCGACGAGTACGAGGCCCATTCCCTGCACTGGGTCTTCAAGTGGATGACGGCCGGGATGCTCGACCAGCCGCACGTCCCGCTCGCCTCCATAGAGAAGTGGCTCGGCGAGATGGAGCACCGCTACCGGCTCGCCGGCCACTCCGAACGGGCCGTGCGCAGCGCCGAGTTCAGCGTGGCCGCGCACATCGGGGACCTGGAGCGGGCCGAGCGGGCGTACGCCGCCTGGCTGGCCGCCGACCGGGACAGCATGGCCGACTGCCACGCCTGTGAGCTGCACGGGCAGGGCTGGTGGCAGGCGGAGCGGGGCCGGGACGAGCGGGCGCTGGAGCTGTGGGCCCCGGTCCTGGAGGGCGAGTACACCTGCGCCCACGAGCCGCACACCGTGCTGGCCTCCTCGCTCGCGTCCCTGCTGCGGCTGGGCCGGGTGGACGAGGCCCGCGCCCACCACCTGCGCGGCTTCCGTCTGGTACGGCCGATGGAGAGCATGCGCGGCGCCTACGCGGACCACGTCGAGTTCTGCGCGCTGACCGGCAACGAGGCACGCGGCCTGGAACTGCTCGCCGAGCGGCCCGCCTACTTCACCGACACCGGGCAGCCGCGCACCAGGCTCGAGTTCCTGACCGTGGTGACGCTGCTCATGGAGCGGCTGACCGGGCTGGGGCTCGGCGGGCAGCGGGTGCCGGGGCCCGCGGGCCGGACCTGGACGGCACACGAACTCGCCGCACACGCGCGTGCGGAGGCGCTGGAACTGGCCGGACGGTTCGACCGGCGCAACGGCACCGCTCGGGTCAGCGAGCTGGCCCGAGCCCGCATGGCGCAGGAGCCGCTGGCGGAGCGGCTGCCGCTCGGGGTGCGCTCGGCGCGGTCCACCGTGGCGTCCGCCGCTGTTCCGGTGCGGGAGGTTCCGGCGCAGGATGAGCCCGTGGAGGCGGACCTGCCGACCCTGCTGGCCGAGGCCCGGCGGCTGTCGGACACCTTGCAGCCGCACGCCGTGGAGGCGTGGGCGGCGGTGGCGCGAGCCGCCGAGGGCGCCGAGCTGGACGTGCGCGACCTCGCGGAGATCGTCGACCACCGGGCGATGGAGCTCGGCCCCGACGGGGTCGAGCTGTTCGAGCGGGCCGCCGAGCTGTACGCCGAGGCGGACGACCCGGGCGAGTCGCTGGCAGCACGCACGCGTGCGGCGTACGTCCGCGCGCTCACCGGTCATCTGCACGAGGCGCTGGCGGCGGTGGCCGAGCCCTACGACCGGGTCCTCGCGCTGTACGCCGAGGACGGCACGGGGCTGCGGCAGACGGCGTCGGTGCTGATGGGACGCGCGCGGGTGCTGATGCGGCAGGTGCACGAGGCCGACGAGCCGGTGGACCCCGTGATCGCGAACACCGCCGAGGGCGCCGCGCGCGAACTCCTCGCGCTGGTGGACGGGCGCACCGCGGACGACGTACGGCTCGCCTCGCGGGCCGCCGAGGCGCAGGCCATGCTCGCCGAACTGGCGGCGCTGGCCGGGGACGTGGAGGCGGCCGCGGGGCTGTTCGCGCGGGCCGCGGCGGCCTTCGTCGAGGCGGGGCTTCCCTGGTTCGCGGTGGAGTACGAGGCCCGGCTCGCCGGACTCGCGCACCACCTCGGCGACACGGCTCAGGCCGAGCGGGCGCTGCGGGCGGCCCTGGAGCACGGCGGACCGCACCTGGAGGCGCCGGGCCGGGCACAGCTGCATCTCCAGCTCGCCGAGGTCCTGGGCGGCCGGGGTCTGTCGGAGGAGGCCGCCGAGCACGCCCTGGAGGCGGCGCACTGGGCCGACGAGGCGGGCGAGGGCCGCACGCTCGGCGCCTGGGCGCGGCATCAGCTCGGCGGGTTCCTGCTGCGCCAGGGGCGCTGGGCGGAGGCCGCCGAGGTGCTGGAGTCGGCGCTGCCCGATCTGTCCCCGGAGACGCACGGCGACGGTGCTCTCGTGCAGACGCAGTGGTGGCTCGGCGACTGTCTGAGCGAGCTGGGCGAGCACCGGGAGGCGGCCGAGCGGCGTCTGCAGGCCGCCGACATCGCCCGGCACTGGCCCGAGCAGCACGACCACGCCACGCTCGCCCACCTCGCCGCCGAGTCGCTCGGTCAGGCGGAGCTGCACGAGGAGGCGGACCGCGCCTACACGCGCGCGGGCGATCTGTGGCGGGAGCTGGGCAACGTCCACGGGCTCGTCCGCTCCCTGCGCGCCCGCGCGTGGCTCGCGCTGCGGGCCGAGGACGGCGCGGCCGGGGTCGACGCGGCCCGGGAGCTGATGGCGGCCGCGGTCCAGGAGTGCGCGCAAGCGCTGGACGCGGCGCCCGACGAGGAGGCGTACGCCCGGCTCACCGCCGAGCTGGGCCACACCCACCGCCAGTTCGGCGACCTGCTCGCCCGGTCCGCGGCCGAGGACGACGAGGACGACTCGATCCGGGCCGCCCTGGAGGGGGCGCTGTCCCGGATGACGGAGGCGATCACGGTGTTCGCCACGCTCGGGGAGGCCGGCCGGCACGCCCGGACCGGTGCCGAACTCGCCGCGGGCTGGCTGGAGGCGGACCTGGGCCGGCCCGCTCAGGCGGCGGCACGCGCGCGTACGGTGCTGGCGGCCTACGAGGGCGTGCCCGCGCAGGACGGGGCGGCCGGGGAGCGGCGGGCCGAGGCGGAGCAGCTGCTCCAGGTGACCGAGGAGGACTGAGGCGGGCTGAGCGGGCCGTGCGGGCTGAGGGCGCTGCGCCCTCTTCCCCGCCGATCAGCAGCTGTGCCCTGTTCCCCGCCGATCAGCAACAGCGCCTATTCCACGCCGATCAGCAGCAGCGCCCCTTGTCGTCCGCCCCGGTAGACCACCGTGTCGACGGCGAGGTAGGACTCCCGTACCCGCGCTTCGAGGTGTCCGGCGATCCCGTCGGGCGCCTCGTCGCCGAGGACGAGGGTGACCAGCTCGCCGCCGGCCGAGAGCATGCGGTCCAGGACGGTCTCGGCGGTGGCGGTGACCTCCGCGCCGATGACGGCGACGTCGCCGTCGATGAGGCCGAGCACATCGCCGGCCTGGCAGATGCCGGCCATGGTCCAGGACTGGCGCTCGGCGACGGCGACCTCGGCGTAGCGGGTGGCGCCGGCCGCCGAGGTCATCGACACCACGTCCTCGTCGAAGCGCCGGTCGGGCTCGTGCACGGCGAGCGCGGCGATCCCCTGGACCGCGGACCGGGTGGGGATCAGCGCCACCCGGATGCCCTCGGCGCGGGCCTGCTCGGCGGCGGCCGCCGCGGTGTGCCGCAGCTCCGCGTCGTTGGGCAGCAGCACGACCTCGCGCGCGTGGGCCCGTCGTACGGCCTCCACCAGTTCCCCGCTCGCGGGCGCCTCCCCGGGGCGCGCGAGCACGGTGGTCGCACCGGCCTCGGTGTACAGCCCGGCCAGGCCCGGCCCCGGTACGACGGCCACGACCGCACGCTGCGCCCGCTCGCGGGGCGGCCGCTCGCCTCCGGTGGTGTGCACGTCACCGACGCCGAAGTGGGTGATCCGGATCCGGTGCGGGCGGCCCGCCTCGACGCCCGCCTCCACGGCGGCACCGGCGTCGTCGACGTGCACATGGACGTTCCACAGCCCGTCGCCGCCGACCACGACCAGCGAGTCCCCGAGGGTGTCGAGCCGCTCCCGGAGCCGGGTGACGGCCGCGTCCTCGGCCTCCAGCAGGTAGATCACCTCGAAGGCGGGCCCGCCCTCCGGAAGGGCCGCGCACTCACCGGGACTGTCGACGGGCCCGCGCGCGTAGGTCACGGTCGCGGCCGGCTTCTCCCCGGTGAGCGTCTGCACCAGAGCCGCGAGGACGGTGACGAGACCGCGTCCCCCGGCGTCCACCACCCCCGCGCGTTCCAGCACGGCGAGCTGGCGCGGGGTCGCGGCGAGGGCGGCGCGCGCCCCTTCGTAGGCGGCCCGGGCGACGGTCCCGCAGTCGCCGTCGGCCTCCGTGGCGGCGTCGGCGGCGGCCGAGGCGACGGTGAGGATCGTGCCCTCGACCGGGTGGGCCACGGCCTGCCGGGCGGAGTCGGCGGCGTGCCGCAGGGCGAGCCGGAGCCCGCCCGCCCCGGTGTGCGCCGTGTCACCGTCGGCGGCGAGCACCTGGGCCATGCCGCGCAGCAGCTGCGCCAGGATCGTCCCGGAGTTACCGCGCGCCCCGATGAGCGCGCCGTGGGCCATCGCGCGCACGGCCTCCGCCAGGGACGGCGCGGAGCCCGCGGAGCCCGCCTCGTGCCCGATGAACACCGCGTCCACGGCCGCCGCCGCCGACTCCACCGTGAGGTACAGGTTCGTGCCGGTGTCCCCGTCGGCCACGGGGTAGACATTGATCGCGTCGATCTCCTCGCGCGCGCGCCCGAGCGCCTCCAGCGCGAGGCCGCACCAGGTGCGTACCGCGAGAGCATCGAAGAATGTCTGCGGCACCTGCGCCACCTGCGCCTCCCTGAGCTGCTGGACGTGGACGCAGCGTAGACCCAGGGACCGGGTCCGCCGGAAGAGGGCCGGGCGCGGAGCCCTGAGCAGCCATGGTAGTTTCGTTGTACTGGCGCAGTCGTTGTATGCTGCTCCGGTTGCCCGATGCAGATCGGGCCATTCCCCCTGGCAACGCCACTCAGATCTCTGATCCTGCGATTCTGATCCCGGCCTGCCGGGTTCAACCGTACGTGCATCTGAAGTCTTTGGAGTGACCCGTGGCTGCCAACTGCGACGTCTGCGGCAAGGGGCCGGGCTTCGGCAACAACATCTCGCACTCGCACCGCCGTACGCCCCGTCGCTGGAACCCGAACATCCAGCGCGTCCGTACCGTGGTGGGCGGGACGCCGAAGCGCGTGAACGCTTGCACCTCGTGCATCAAGGCCGGCAAGGTCTCGCGCTGACGCACAGCTAAGCGCGCGGCCACTGCTGGTTCGCTGCTCTGAGCCGGTCCACCTCGCGTGGACCGGCTTTTTGCATGCCCTACGCGCGGGACCGCCACCCGTGATCCACGGGCCCGATCCCCCCACCCAGCGCGAACCCGGCCGCGATGGCCCCCGTGACGTACTCCTTGGCCGCCGTCACCGCCTCCGGCACCGGCTGCCCCTTCGCCAGCTGGGACGCGATCGCGGAGGCCAGCGTGCAGCCCGTGCCATGGGTGTGCCGGTTGTCGTGCCGCGGCGCGCGCAGCCAGTGCTCCTCGGAGCCGTCGGTGAGCAGATCGACGGCGTCCCCCGCGAGATGGCCGCCCTTGATCACGACCCAGCGCGGCCCGTACGCCAGCACGGCCGCCGCGGCCCGTCGCAGATCGCCCTCGGACTCGACCGTGATTCCTGTGAGTTGGGCCACTTCGTCCAGGTTCGGGGTCGCGACGGTGGCCACCGGCAGCAGCGTGCTGCGTACGGAGTCCAGCGCCGAGGCGGCGAGCAGCGAGTCCCCGTGCTTGGACACCCCCACCGGGTCGACCACCACCGGCGCGTCCGTGCCGCCCAGCAAGGCGGCCACCGCCTCGACGAGTTCGGCGGAGGCCAGCATGCCGGTCTTCACGGCCTGCACGCCGATGTCGTCGACGACACTGCGGTACTGGGCCCGCACCGCCTCCACGGGCAGCGGCCAAGCGCCCTGCACTCCCAGCGAGTTCTGCGCGGTGACCGCCGTGATCACGCTCATGCCGTGCACGCCGAGCGCCAGCATCGTCTTCAGGTCGGCCTGGATCCCCGCCCCGCCCCCGGAGTCGGAGCCCGCGACCGTCAGCACCCTCGGCGGCGCGCTCACGACTCGATGTCCCCGAAGTGGTCCCAGCCGCCCTTGCTGGTCCACGGCGCCCCGTCGACCGTCACCTGGGGCAGCGCCGAGGGGTTGAGGACCTCGCCGATGACCTTCCAGCGGGCGGGCAGCTTCACATCCGGCGGGAAGGTCGCCACGATCGCGTGGTCCTCTCCCCCGCTCAGCACCCACTGCATGGGATCGACCCCGACGGCCTGCCCGATGTCGTTCATCTGGGAGGGGATGTCGATCGCGCCGGAGCGGATGTCGATCCGCACCTTGCTGGCCTCGGCGATGTGCCCGAGGTCGGCGATCAGCCCGTCACTGACGTCGCACATGGCCGTCGCCCCGAGCCCGGCCGCCGCGGGGCCCGCGTGATACGGCGGCTCCGGACGCCGGTGCGCCTCCACGAAGGCCCGCGGCGAGCGGAACCCCCGGGACAGCACCGCGTACCCGGCCGCGGACCAGCCCAGCCAGCCGGTCACCGCGACGAGGTCCCCGGGCTGCGCGCCGCCCCGGGTGACGGGCTCCTGGTTGCGCAGGTCGCCGAGCGCGGTGATCGACACCATGATCGTGTCGCCGCGTACGACATCGCCGCCGACCACGGAGGCGCCGGCCACCTGGCACTCGTCGCGCAGGCCGTCCATCAGCTCGGTCGCCCAGGTCACCGGGAGTTCGGCCGGGACCACCAGGCCGAGCAGCAGGGCGGTCGGTACGGCACCCATGGCCGCGATGTCGGCGAGGTTCTGCGCGGCCGCCTTGCGGCCCACGTCGTAGGCGGTGGACCAGTCGCGGCGGAAGTGCCGCCCCTCGAGCAGGATGTCGGTGCTCGCCACGACCCTGCGGTCGGGCGCGGCGACCACCGCGGCGTCATCGCCGGGGCCGACCCGGACCGCCGGGGTGGTGGTGAGACGGGAGGTGAGCTCCCTGATGAGCCCGAACTCCCCGAGCTCACCAACAGTGCCCTTCATTGCCCTTACGCCCCTTCTGTCCCTATGCGTTCCCGGTCGCGTGTCTCTACTGTCCTCGATACGGTCGAGGTGACCGTCAACCACTGTCGTGCCTGCACCCCGGCGCGGGACCCCCGGGCACCGCGGGTCTCCCCGCGACGAGCGACGACGCGATACCGTGGCGTTCCTTTTCCCCACATGATCCTCGTGGCCGCCCTGGAGGTTCCGTGGTACAGGCGTACATCCTGATCCAGACGGAGGTCGGCAAGGCGTCGACCGTCGCCGAGTCGATCAGCAAGATCCCTGGAGTCATCCAGGCCGAGGACGTGACAGGACCGTATGACGTGATCGTGCGAGCGCAGGCCGACACCGTGGACGACCTCGGCCGCATGGTGGTCGCCAAGGTCCAGCAAGTGGACGGCATCACCCGCACCCTGACCTGCCCGGTCGTCCATCTGTAGCCCCCGTCTACCCTTGGCCGGTGAACTCTTTGCGTCACCGGCTCATCGGTCTGCCCGCGCTCGTTGTGTCGATCACCGTCGCGGGCTGCTCCTCAGCAGACGACAGCGGGTCGGCGGCGGTTCCCTCGCCGGGGGCGCGAACCACCGAGCTGTGCCAGAACCTGGACAAGGTACTGCCGTCGAAGGTGGCCGGTGAGAGCCGCCGTGACCCCGGGCCCGCCTCCGCGCTGACGGCGGGCTGGGGAAACCCGGAGATCATACTGCGCTGCGGTGTGCCCCGGCCGCCGAAGATGATCGACCCGAAGGTCGCGGAGGGGCGCGACTCCGACGCGGTGGCCGGCGGTGTGAACGGCGTCGACTGGCTGATGGAGCGGCGGGACGGCGGGGCGTACCGCTTCACCTGCGCCAATCACGAGGCGTACGTCGAAGTGACCGTGCCGGAGGGGGTGGACAGCTCGGCCGTGCTGATCGACCTGGCGCCGGCCGTGAAAAAGGCGATCCCCGCAGGGATCGCCGACTAGCTCAGCGCAGACCCGTTGAGCGGCGCAGCGCCGCCTGGATCAGCCGGTCCACCAGCTCCGGGTAACCGACCCCGGTCGCCTGCCACATCTGCGGGTACATCGAGATCGGGGTGAAGCCGGGCATCGTGTTGATCTCGTTGATCACGAACTCGTCGTCCTCCGTGAGGAAGAAGTCCGCCCGTACGAGTCCCTCGCAGGAGGCCGCGTCGTAGGCGTCCACGGCCAGCCGCCGCACCTGAGCCGTCTCCTCGGGCGTCAGCGGCGCCGGCACGATCCCGGGGGTCGAGTCGATGTACTTGGCCTCGAAGTCGTAGTACGCGTGGGCGTCCGGCGGCGGGATCTCCGCGGGCACCGAGGCGCGCGGGCCGTCCTCGAACTCCAGCACCCCGCACTCGATCTCACGGCCCCGCAGCGCCGCCTCGACCAGGATCTTCGGGTCGTGCCGCTGGGCCTCCGCGATCGCCTCGTCGAGGCCCGCCAGGTCCTCGACCTTGGTGATGCCGATCGACGAACCCGCGCGCGCGGGCTTCACGAAGAGCGGCCAGCCGTGCTCGCCGGCGAAGTCGACGATCTTCTTGCGGGCGGCCGGCTCGTCCCGCTCCCACTCCCGGGGCCGGATCACCACGTACGGGCCGACCTTGAGCCCGAAGGAGGTGAACACCCGCTTCATGTACTCCTTGTCCTGGCCGACGGCCGAGGCGAGCACACCCGAGCCCACGTAGGGGACACCGGAGAGCTCCAGCAGGCCCTGGAGGGTGCCGTCCTCGCCGTAGGGGCCGTGCAGGACGGGGAAGACGACGTCGACCTCACCGAGCGCCTTGGGCACCGATCCCGGCTCGCTGTAGACGACTTCGCGGTTCGCGGGGTCGACGGGGAGCACCACGCCGCCCTCGGTCGACTCGGCGAGCTCCGCGACGCTCGGGGTGCGGCGGTCGGTGATCGCCATGCGCTCCGGTTCGTCGGCGGTGAGCGCCCAGCGGCCGTCCTGGGTGATGCCGATCGGCAGGACGTCGTACCGGGTCCGGTCGATGGCCTTCAGTACGGCGCCGGCCGTGACCACGGAGATCCCGTGCTCGGAGCTGCGGCCGCCGAACACGACGGCCACGCGCGGCTTGCGAGGCGGCTGCTGAGGGCTCTGGGGGAGGTTCTCGGTGCTCATATCGCGTTGAGGGTACCCGGTGGTAGGGGCCTGATACAGCGCCGCGGACCCCGCGTCGCTCAGCGTCGTTCGGGCTTCGCGCTGCGCGACATCAGCTCCTTGAGCGCGACCACCGGAGCCTTGCCCTCGTGCACGATGCCGACGACGGTCTCGCAGATCGGCATGTCGACGCCGTGCCGACGGGCCAGATCCAGCACCGACTCACAGGACTTGACGCCCTCGGCGGTCTGCTTGGTGACCGCGATGGTCTCCTGCAGCGTCATGCCCTTGCCGAGGTTGGTGCCGAAGGTGTGGTTGCGCGACAGCGGCGAGGAGCAGGTGGCCACCAGGTCGCCGAGGCCCGCGAGTCCGGCGAACGTCATCGGGTCGGCACCCAGTGCGACACCGAGCCGCGCGGTCTCCGCGAGGCCGCGGGTGATCAGCGAGCCCTTGGCGTTGTCGCCGAGCCCCATGCCGTCCGCGATGCCGACGGCGAGCCCGATCACGTTCTTCACGGCCCCGCCCAGCTCGCAGCCGACCACGTCCGTCTCGGTGTACGGCCTGAAGTACGGCGTGTGGCAGGCGGCCTGGAGGCGCTGGGCGACGGCCTCGTCGGTGCAGGCGACCACGGCGGCGGCCGGCATCCGGGCGGCGATCTCCCGGGCCAGGTTGGGTCCGGTCACCACGGCGATCCGGTTCGGGCCGACCTTGGCGACGTCCTCGATGACCTCGCTCATCCGCATCGCGGAGCCGAGTTCGACGCCCTTCATCAGCGAGACGAGGACCGTGTCCGGGGCGAGCAGCGGGGTCCACTCGGCGAGGTTGCCGCGCAGCGTCTGCGAGGGGACCGCGAGGACGGTGAAGTCGGCGCCGCGTGCCGCCTCGGCGGCGTCGGTGGTGGCCCGCAGGTTCTCCGGGAGCTCCACGCCGGGGAGGTAGTCGGGGTTCGTCCGCGTGGAGTTGACCGCTTCGGCGAGTTCCGGGCGGCGCCCCCACAGGGTGACCTCGCACCCCGCGTCGGCGAGCACCGTGCCGAAGGCGGTGCCCCATGATCCGGTGCCGAAGACGGCCGCCTTGACGGGCTTGCTCACGTACCCTGCCCCTCTTCCTGCTCGACCTTGCGCTGCGTCTGCGCCATGGTCCTGCGGCGCTGCTCGATCCGCTCATGCCGCGGGTCGTACGGCGTCATCGGCGCCTTCTCCCCGCGGATCTCCTCGAGCTGGACGGTGATGGCGGCCATGATGACCTCGGTCGCCTCCTTCAGCAGCTCGGGGGTCATCTCCTTGCCGTAGAACCGCGTCAGGTCCACGGGCGGGCCCGCCAGCACGCGGTGCGTCTTGCGCGGCAGCAGGCTGGGCTTCCTGGCGTACGGCGGCAGCACTTCGTTGGCGCCCCACTGCGCGACCGGGATCACCGGGCACCGGGTCTGCAGGGCGACCCGCGCGGCGCCGGTCTTGCCGGTCATGGGCCAGCCGGCCGGGTCCCGGGTGAGGGTGCCCTCGGGATAGAAGGCGACGCATTCGCCGCGCTCCACCGCGTCGATCGCGGCCCGGAAAGCGCTCAGCGCGTCGGTGCTCTCGCGGTAGACGGGGATCTGCCCGGTGCCGCGCATCGCGGCCCCGACGAATCCCTTCTTGAAAAGCCCGCTCTTCGCCAGGAATCGCGGAACACGACCGGTGTTGTACTGAAAGTGCGCGTAGGCGAGAGGATCGATGTGCGAATTGTGGTTCACCGCGGTGATAAATCCACCCGCGGCCGGAATGTGCTCCATTCCGCGCCAGTCCCGCTTGAGCAGAACCACCAGTGGCGGTTTGCACAGGACCGCTGCGAAGCGGTACCAGAAGCCGATTCTGCGGCGGGGCACGCGGACACCTTCCTCCAGGGCCTGGGGGGCCGCACAAGTGTCGCCCCAGGCCGACCGTCTGTCGAGAACACCGTACGCCCCGCCGACCGGACCGCCAGATGGCCCAGGGGAAAGCCGGGTGACAATGGCCGTGACAAGAGAGGTACGAACACGCGTGCAGTGGACCTTGGTCATCCCCCTGAAGCCGCTGACGCGGGCCAAGAGCAGGCTCGCGGACACCGCGGCCGACGGGTTGCGCCCGGCCCTGGCGCTGGCCTTCGCGCAGGACACCGTCGCAGCGGCGCTGGCCAGCGCCGCGGTACGGGATGTGGCCGTCGTCACGGACGACGCCCTGGCCGGCCGGGAGCTGGCGGCCCTGGGCGCGCGGATCGTCGCGGACGAGCCGGGGGACGGCCTGAACGCCGCCGTGGCACACGGCGAGGCGGTCGTCCGGGCATCGCGCCCCGAGGTGGCCGTGGCGGCCCTGAACGCGGATCTTCCGGCGCTGCGCCCGGCGGAATTGACCCGGGTCCTGGACTCGGCGGCGGAATTTCCACGCGCTTTCCTGGCGGACGCCGCCGCAATCGGCACGACCCTGCTGGCCGCGACTTCGGGAAGGCAATTGCACCCGGCATTCGGGCTGGATTCCCGCGCCCGCCATCACGCGTCGGGAGCCGTGGAACTCCGGCTCACCGAGGTGGATTCCGTACGCCAGGACGTGGACACCGGAGATGACCTGCGGGCCGCACTGGCGCTGGGGGTGGGCCCGCGCACCACGGCCGCGGCGGCCCGTCTGCTGATCAAGGGACAGTAGCCGCCGCCCCATCGCGACGCGACCGGCGCAGCGTACGCTGACGCCATGCAGGCCACCGCATACACGTACGACCCAGACACGCGCAGCGGCCAGGTACTCCTGGACGACGGCACCCCGGTCCCCTTCGACGCCGCGGCGTTCGACGCGGGCGGGCTCCGCCTGCTGCGCCCCGGCCAGCGGGTACGCATCGAGGTGGAGGGCCCCAAGGACGGGCCGCGCATCACCCTCGTCACGCTGCAGACCCTGTAGGCCCCGAAAAACGCCGCGGGCCGGACTCCCTGGGGAGTCCGGCCCGGCGCGTGAGTACCCGTGCGCCCCTACCTCTTGCGGGCGGTGGTCTTCTTGGCGGTGGTCTTGCGGGCCGTCGACTTCTTGGCCGGGGCCTTCTTGGCGGTCGCCTTCTTCGCGGGGGCCTTCTGGGCCGTCTTGGCGGTGGTGGCCTTCTTCGCGGTGGTCTTCTTGGCGGCGGCCGTGGCCTTCTTCGTGGTCGCCTTCTTGGCGGTCGCCGTGGTCTTCTTCGCGGTGGCCGCCGTGGTCTTCTTCGCGGTCGCCTTCTTGGCGGTCGCCGTGGTCTTCTTCGCGGTGGTCTTCTTCGCCGCCGCCTTCTTGACGGTCGCGGAAGCTCCGCCGGTCAGGCTGCCCTTGGGCGCCTTCTTCACGGCGACGTCGTTCTTCGGGAGCTTCTTCGAACCGCTCACCAGGTCCTTGAAGCCCTGGCCGGCGCGGAACCGCGGCACAGAGGTCTTCTTGACCCGAACCCGCTCGCCCGTCTGGGGGTTGCGGGCGTAACGCGCCGGACGGTCGACCTTCTCGAACGACCCGAAGCCGGTGACCGAGACCCGGTCCCCCGCGACCACCGCACGGACGACGGCGTCCAGAACGGCGTCGACAGCATCGGCAGCCTGCTGGCGGCCGCCCATCTTGTCGGCAATCGCTTCTACGAGCTGCGCCTTGTTCACGTCTTCCCCTTCGGAGACATTGCCCGAACGAAAGTGTTCAAGCTTTTTCGCACGTTAGGCAGATATATACCGCAAATCAAACACGAAACGGGCTTATCACCCTTGTGCCGCAACGGAACTCGACTGTCTTCGGAGCCTTCAGCGTTCCTCGTCGGGGATTCGCCCCGCCTCGAGGTCCGCCGAGAACGCCTCCAGTCGCCTTGCCGCATCGGCGAGATCGTGCTTGGCCGCGGCCGTAATGACCAGCAGCTTCCGGGTCAGCGCCATCCGTACGCCCTCCGGGACTTGCAGTGCGCGCACTCTTGTGTGCGCTTCCTTGAGTTGGTCCGCGACCGCCGCATAGAGCTCGAGTTGGCCGTCGTGTTCCATGCACAGATTGTGCCATCTGGGGCGAGTTGTCGCCTGCTCAGGGTGCAACTGCCGCCTCAAACGGCCGTCCGGGCACCGGCGGAAGCCGCGGCTGTATCACTCGGCTACCCCGACAACAGCCGCCGTAACGTGGGAAGTTGACGGCCCCAGAGGACGCGCGCGGGGCCGTTCGGGTGCAGACATGGCCGTACCCCCGATCGGGCTGATCGGGGGTACGGCGGGGGTCTTGGGGTGGCCGAAACTCGACCTGTTCAGTTGCTCCGGAGGGCTCCGGGCGTCACGCCTGGAGCGTCTGCGGCTTGTACGACGGCCGCTTGGCCTCGTACGCGGCGATGTCCGCCTCGTTCTGGAGGGTGATGGAGATGTCGTCCAGGCCGTTCAGCAGCCGCCAGCGGGAGTTCTCGTCCAGCTCGAAGGAGGCGGTGACGCCCTCGGCGCGCACCTCGCGGTCCTCCAGGTCGACGGTGATCTCGGCCTCGGGGTTCTGCTCGGTGAGCTCCCACAGCGCGTCCACGATCTTCTGCTCCAGAACCACGGTGAGCAGGCCGTTCTTGAGCGAGTTACCCCGGAAGATGTCGGCGAAGCGGGAGGAGATGACGGTCTTGAAGCCGTAGTTCTGCAGCGCCCAGACGGCGTGCTCACGGGAGGACCCGGTGCCGAAGTCGGGACCGGCGACCAGGACCGTGGCGCCCGCGCGCTCGGGCTGGTTGAGGATGAACTTCTCGTCCTTGCGCCAGGCCTCGAACAGCCCGTCCTCGAAACCGTCCCGGGTCACCTTCTTGAGCCAGTGAGCAGGGATGATCTGGTCGGTGTCGACGTTGGAGCGGCGCAGCGGGACGGCCCGGCCGGTGTGCTTGGTGAATGCTTCCATGACTTCTCAGACTCCAGCGGGCGTACGGGTCTCGGCGTCGGACAGGTCGGCCGGGGAGGCCAGGTGGCCCAGCACGGCGGTCGCGGCGGCGACCTGCGGCGACACCAGGTGCGTACGGCCGCCCTTGCCCTGCCTGCCCTCGAAGTTGCGGTTGGAGGTGGACGCGGAGCGCTCGCCGGGGGCCAGCTGGTCGGGGTTCATGCCCAGACACATCGAGCAGCCCGCGTGCCGCCATTCGGCGCCGGCCTCCTTGAAAACGACGTCCAGGCCCTCGGAGACGGCCTGCAGACCGACCCGCGCGGAGCCGGGGACGACCAGCATCCGTACGCCGTCGGCGACTTTGCGGCCCTTCACGAGCTCCGCGGCGGCGCGCAGGTCCTCGATGCGGCCGTTGGTGCAGGAGCCTACGAAGACGGTGTCCACCTTGATGGAGTTCAGCGGCTGTCCGGCCTCCAACCCCATGTATTCCAGGGCCTTTTCGGCGGCGAGGCGCTCCGAAGCGTCTTCGTACGAAGCGGGATCGGGGACGTTCGCCGAAAGCGGCGCACCCTGGCCCGGGTTGGTGCCCCAGGTGACGAACGGCGACAGTTCGGCGGCCTCGATGACGACCTCGGCGTCGAACTCGGCGTCGTCGTCCGTGCGCAGCGTCTTCCAGTACGCGACGGCCGCGTCCCAGTCCTCGCCCTTGGGGGCGTGCGGACGGCCCTCGAGGTAGTCGAAGGTGGTCTGGTCAGGGGCGATCATGCCCGCGCGGGCGCCGGCCTCGATCGACATGTTGCAGATGGTCATCCGGGCTTCCATCGACAGTTTCTCGATGGCGGGGCCGCGGTACTCCAGGACATAGCCCTGGCCGCCGCCGGTGCCGATCTTCGCGATGATCGCCAGGATCAGGTCCTTGGCGGTGACGCCGTCGGGCAGCTCGCCGTTGACCGTGATGGCCATGGTCTTGGGGCGGACGAGGGGCAGCGTCTGGGTGGCCAGCACATGCTCCACCTGGGAGGTGCCGATGCCGAACGCCAGGCCGCCGAAGGCGCCGTGCGTGGAGGTGTGGGAGTCGCCGCAGACCACGGTCATGCCGGGCTGGGTCAGGCCCAGCTGCGGGCCGACGACGTGCACCACGCCCTGCTCGACGTCGCCCAGCGGGTGCAGCCGCACCCCGAAGTCGGCGGCGTTCTTGCGCAGCGTCTCCAGCTGGATCCGGGAGACCGGGTCGGCGATGGGCTTGTCGATGTCGAGGGTGGGGGTGTTGTGGTCCTCGGTGGCGATGGTCAGGTCGAGCCGGCGGACCCGGCGACCGCTCTTGCGGAGGCCGTCGAAGGCCTGCGGGCTGGTCACCTCGTGCAGCAGGTGCAGATCGATGAAGAGGAGGTCGGGCTCGCCCTCGGCGCGCCGGACGACATGGTCGTCCCAGACCTTCTCCGCGAGTGTCCTACCCATCGCTTTCCCTCCGGCCGGCAAAGGTGCGCCGACCCAACTAGAGATCTGTGGAAGCGGCGCCCGCGCCCCTGTGTCCGGGCGTCCGCCGCCGGGCCCGTCGGTCTGCGGGCCGCTGTGCCTTCGTGTCATCCAGAGTGGCGTGTTCCACGGAAAATTGAACTTGCGTTTCACAGAGTGAGACGCGAGTATCGTTGCATGGACAACAGTAGCGGCGTCGGCGTGCTGGACAAGGCAGCCCTTGTCCTGAGCGCCCTGGAGTCCGGTCCGGCCACCCTCGCGGGTCTGGTGGCGGCGACCGGGTTGGCACGACCCACGGCCCACCGGCTGGCCGTGGCGCTGGAACACCACCGCATGGTGGCGCGCGACATGCAGGGCCGTTTCATTCTCGGCCCGCGCATGGCGGAGCTGGCCGCGGCCGCGGGTGAGGACCGTCTCCTCGCCACCGCGGGCCCGGTGCTCACGCACCTGCGTGACGTCACGGGCGAGAGCGCGCAGCTCTACCGCCGCCAGGGCGACATGCGCATCTGCGTCGCCGCGGCGGAGCGCCTGTCCGGACTCCGGGACACGGTCCCGGTCGGCTCGACGCTCACGATGAAGGCGGGCTCCTCCGCGCAGATCCTCATGGCCTGGGAGGAGCCGGAGCGCCTGCACCGGGGCCTGCAGGGCGCCCGCTTCACGGCGACGGCCCTGTCGGGCGTACGGCGCCGCGGCTGGGCCCAGTCGATCGGCGAGCGCGAGCCGGGCGTCGCGTCCGTGTCCGCGCCGGTGCGCGGCCCCTCCAACCGTGTGGTGGCCGCCGTCTCGGTCTCCGGCCCCATCGAGCGCCTGACCCGCCACCCGGGCCGGATGCACGCCCAGGCGGTCATCGACGCCGCCGCCCGCCTCTCCGAGGCCCTGCGCCGCACCGGCTGACACGTCCCGGGCACCACAGCGGGGAGGGTCCGTCCCAACGCCGCGGCAGACCCTCCCGTAGATCCGAAGTACCCGTGCCGGACATGGAGTTCATGGCGGTGCCAGGAGCACGCGAAGGGCCCTCCACCGAAGTGGAGGGCCCTTCCTTCTGTACCCCCGACCGGATTCGAACCGGCGCTACCGCCTTGAGAGGGCGGCGTGCTAGGCCGCTACACAACGGGGGCGTGGATCCTGCGTTTCCGCAGGTCCGAGCTGGTCTACCTGGACTCGAACCAAGACTAACTGAACCAGAATCAGTCGTGCTGCCAATTACACCATAGACCAATGTGGTTTAGACCAGCAGTACCCCCGACCGGATTCGAACCGGCGCTACCGCCTTGAGAGGGCGGCGTGCTAGGCCGCTACACAACGGGGGCCCTAGCGATCATCTCGAAGGAGATCACCGTACCCCCGACCGGATTCGAACCGGCGCTACTGCCTTGAGAGGGCAGCGTGCTAGGCCGCTACACAACGGGGGCTTTGCAGATAAGCTCTGCGAGCTGGCCTACCTGGACTCGAACCAAGACTAACTGAACCAGAATCAGTCGTGCTGCCAATTACACCATAGGCCACTGGAACGCAAGCCCCTGAGGGGATCTTGTTCTAGCTTGCGCCCTCCGGTTACCGGCCTTTCGGCCCGCTCCTCGGCGGCGCAGGAAGAACATTACCCGAAGGTGGACGGGGCTCCAAAACGGGTATCGGCGCCGAGGATCACCGGGAGTTCGGCCGACGGGGCCCGGACCGCGCCACCGGGCCCCTGATCGGCGCGGCGAACGCCGAGGGGCGGCACCCGGAGTCCCGGGTGCCGCCCCTCGGCTGTGGGTCAGCTCACGCGGCGAGCCTCGCCAGCGCCGCGTCGATGCGGGCCAGCGTCTTCTCCTTGCCGAGGATCTCCAGGGACTCGAAGAGCGGCAGGCCGACGGTGCGGCCGGTGACGGCCACCCGGACCGGGGCCTGGGCCTTGCCGAGCTTCAGGCCGTGGGCCTCGCCGGCCGTCAGGACGGCCTCCTTCAGGGACTCCGGGGAGGTCCAGTCCGCCGCCTGGAGCTTCTCGCGGGCGGTGACCAGCAGGGCGTCCGAGCCCTCCTTCATCGCCTTCGTCCAGCTCGCCTCGTCGTAGACCGGCTCGGGCAGGAAGAGGAAGTCGACGTTGTCGGTGATCTCCGACAGGACCTTCAGGCGGGTCTGCGCGTGCGGGGCGACCGCCGCCCACTTGGCCTCGTCGAAGTCCTCCGGCGCCCAGGGGGCGAAGGGGGCCTTCAGCCAGGGGGCGCAGCGCTCGGTGAAGTCCTTCACATCGAGCATGCGGATGTGGTCGCCGTTGATCGACTCGCACTTCTTCAGGTCGAAGCGGGCCGGGTTGGGGTTCACGTCCGTGATCTCGAAGGCAGCGACCATCTCGTCCCTCGTGAAGATGTCCTGGTCGGCCGAGAGCGACCAGCCGAGCAGGGAGAGGTAGTTGAGCAGTCCCTCGGGCAGGAAGCCGCGCTCCCGGTAGAGGTTCAGGCTCGACTGCGGGTCGCGCTTGGAGAGCTTCTTGTTGCCCTCGCCCATGACGTACGGCAGGTGACCGAAGTCGGGGATCCGCTTCGCGATGCCGAGCTCCATCAGCGCCTTGTACAGGGCGATCTGACGGGGCGTCGAGGACAGCAGGTCCTCGCCGCGCAGCACGTGGGTGATCTCCATCAGGGCGTCGTCGACCGGGTTCACCAGGGTGTACAGCGGGGCGCCGTTGGCGCGGACGATGCCGTAGTCGGGGACGTTCTCCGGGGTGAAGGTCAGTTCGCCGCGGACCAGGTCGGTGAAGGTGATCGTCTCGTCGGGCATCCGGAAGCGGACGATCGGGGCGCGGCCCTGGGCCTGGTACTCGGCGACCTGCTGGGCGCTCAGCTCACGGCAGTGGCCGTCGTAGCCGGAGGGCTTGCCGGCCGCGCGGGCGGCCTCGCGGCGGCTGTCCAGCTCCTCCTGGGAGCAGTAGCAGTGGTAGGCGTGGCCGCCGTCCAGGAGCTTCTGCGCGACGTCCCGGTAGAGGTCCATGCGCTGCGACTGGCGGTACGGCGCGTGCGGGCCCCCGATCTCGGGGCCCTCGTCCCAGTCGAAGCCGAGCCAGCGCATCGAGTCCAGCAGCTGGTCGTACGACTCCTCCGAGTCGCGGGCCGCGTCGGTGTCCTCGATGCGGAAGACCAGGGTGCCGCCGTGGTGCTTGGCGAACGCCCAGTTGAACAGGGCGGTGCGGACCAGGCCCACATGGGGGTTGCCGGTGGGCGACGGGCAGAAACGGACACGGACTGCTGGGGCGGATGCGCTAGCCACGCTTGACAACCTTGTTGGTGAGAGTGCCGATTCCTTCGATGCTGACGGAGACCTCGTCGCCGACAGCCAGGGGGCCGACCCCCGCGGGGGTGCCCGTGAGGATCACGTCGCCGGGGAGCAGCGTCATGGCCTCGGTGATGTTGACGATCAGATCCTCGATGGAGTGGATCATCTCGCTGGTGCGGCCGAGCTGCCGCTGCCCGCCGTTGACCGTGAGCTGGACGGTCAGGTCGGAGGGGTCCAGGTCCGTCTCCACCCAGGGACCCAGCGGGCAGGAGGTGTCGAAGCCCTTGGCCCGGGCCCACTGCTTCTCACGCTTCTGCACGTCACGCGCGGTGATGTCGTTGGCGCAGGTGTAACCGAGGATGACGTCCTTGACGCGCTCGCGCGGGACCTCGCGGCACATCCGGCCGATGACCACGGCCAGCTCGGCCTCGTGGTGCAGCTCCTGTGAGAAGGAGGGGTACTGGATGTCGTCGCCGGGGCCGATCACGGAGGTCGACGGCTTGAAGAAGGCGAAGGGCGCGTCCGGGACCTCGTTGCCCAGTTCCTTCGCGTGCTCGGCGTAGTTGCGGCCGAAGGCCACGACCTTGTTGGGGAGCACCGGGGGCAGCAGCCGGACCTTGCTCAGCGGGACCTTGGTGCCGGAGAGCTCGAATTCCGCGAACGGGATGCCCTTGATGATGTCGAGGACGAGTTCGTCAGGCTTGTCGCCTTCGACCACGCCGAAGGCGACGTTCCCGTCGATGGAGAATCTGGCGATGCGCACGGGATGCTTGGCCCCTTGGGTTAAGCGGCTGGAGTCTGACGCTCCAGGCTAACGTGGCCAGGGGCCCGCACCTCGCGGTATTACTCCGCGGCGGTGGCGGCGACGGGCGCCTCGTCCAGGATCGTGCGGCGGGGGTTGGCCGTCTGGGCCGGAAGGTCGACGGAGTGCTCCGGCCGCTCCATGGTCAGCAGGTCGCCGGCGCCCTCGAGGTGGGCCAGCGTGGTGCGCCGCGGGTTGGCTATCGTGCGGATCATCGTCGTCGTCTTCACGGTTCTACGTAACCCTTGTCGTGTGCGGTGGTCGGAGAGTTGGCAGTTTGCGCCGCCCTGTAAAGCGTCAGGCTAAACACGCGATTCCCCGGGGAAGCCGTGAAGACTCCATGATCTCCGTGTGAGTTTGCTCACGAGTTCATTCCCAAACCGGTCAAATCAGGCCCACACCCCACCCCAACGAAACGGACATTGCCCCCCTGAACCCATCATTCCGCTCCTGATCATGGCGACTGGGACACCCCCACCCCCCTGACGACTCGCTCTTGTAAGTCCGTTTTGGGGTGGATCACTTTCTACGACCGGTGACCCCCTACTCACAAGGTGTCACCTAGGTCACGGCTCGGCTCACGGCCCTTGTTGGAGATCCTGCACTGTGCTGGAATTCCACGGACCGCCGCAGGATCGAACCGGCGCGCAGGGGCGCTACGCAGCGCCGAGCGGCGGTGGAAGGGGGAGCCAGCGCCGGTCTCACGACCACCAGGGGACGTAATTCAGGACGCCCCCTACGACGCCGACACCGTCCTTCCGTTCACGCGGAGGGGCGCCTGGTCCAGAGGTTGCGACGCTAGTGCAGGGACGTTTCAAGAGGGATGGCAGTGCTTCGGCGGAGCCGGAGCTGCACGGCGGGACTGGCCCCAATGCCGGCAGTCCCTCGCCCCAGCACGCCCAGAACCCGGGCCCGGCCGGTGACGGCTCGGGGCGCCCCGGCGCACCCGGCGGACCGGCTTCCTCGGGCCCGGCCACCGCGCCGGTCAAGCCGCCGAAGAGCTCGACCAACCCCGGCCCGCGAATAGCCCTGCGCAACTGGCGTATCTCCACGCGTCTGGTGTCGCTGCTCGCCCTCCCGGTGGTCGCGGCCACCTCGCTGGGCGCCCTGCGTATCAGCGACTCCATGGACGACATGCAGCAGCTCGACAACATGAAGCTGCTGACCGACATGACCAAGCAGGCCACCGAGCTGGCCGCCGCGCTCCAGGAGGAGCGCGACCAGTCCGCCGGTCCCCTGGCGCACGGCGAGAAGGCCACCGGCTACACGGTCAAGGGCTACACCGACAAGACCGACCGGCTGCGCGAGAACTTCATCGAGTCCGCCGAGGAGGTCGACACCTCCAGCGAGGACGGCACCCTCCAGGGCGTCCACGACACCCTCGTCGGCGTGGTCCGCGACCTGCGCACCCTGAGCAGCATCCGCAAGGACGCCTACCAGGCCGAGGACAACTCCACGCAGACGGTCGAGGCCTACCACCGGCTGATCGAGCACCTGCTGGACCTCTCCCAGGACATGGCCGAGGCGACCAGCAACCCCGACATGATCCAGCGCACCCGCGCGCTCGCGGCCTTCTCCTCCGCCAAGGAGTACGCCTCCATCCAGCGCGCGGTGCTCGCCGCGGCCCTGCCGGTGAACACCAAGTCCACCGGCAACCTCTCGGACAACGACCGGCTCTACGCCCAGTCGGCGCTGGCCAGCCAGACCTCCGAACTCGCCAGCTTCAAGGCCATCTACGGTGGTGAGGACGCCGCCGAGCTGCTCAAGCCGGTCGAGGAGGGCAACTCCACGATCCAGGCCACCGACACCTACGGCGACCGCGCCATCACCAGTGGCCTGGCCACGGTGGACCGGCGCTCGTACAAGGACTGGGTGGACGACAGCTCGATCAAGATCGAGCAGATGGGCAACATCGAGCGCACGCTGCTGGAGCAGATGGAGCAGAAGGCCCGCGAGCTGCGCAACGAGTCGGAGCGCGACGCGATCATCTCCGGTGCGCTGATCCTGCTGGTGCTCGGTGTGTCGCTGGTCGGCGCCTTCGTGGTGGCCCGCTCCATGATCCGCTCGCTGCGCCGGCTGGAGGAGACCGCCACCCGGGTCGCCTCGGACCGCCTGCCCGAGCTGGTCAAGCAGCTGTCCGAGACCGACCCGCAGGACGTGGACACCTCCGTGGAGTCGGTCGGTGTGCACTCCCGGGACGAGATCGGCAAGGTGGCCGCGGCCTTCGACGACGTGCACCGCGAGGCGGTCCGCCTCGCGGCCGAGCAGGCGCTGCTGCGGGGCAACGTCAACGCGATGTTCACCAACCTCTCGCGCCGCTCCCAGGGCCTCATCCAGCGTCAGCTGTCGCTCATCTCCGAACTGGAGTCCCGCGAGGCCGACCCGGACCAGCTGTCCTCGCTGTTCAAGCTCGACCACCTCGCGACCCGCATGCGCCGTAACGGCGAGAACCTCCTCGTTCTCGCCGGTGAAGAGCCCGGCCGCCGCTGGACCCGCCCGGTCCCGCTGGTCGACGTGCTCCGCGCCGCCGCCTCCGAGGTGGAGCAGTACGAGCGCATCGAGCTGTCCTCCGTGCCCACCACCGAAGTGGCCGGCCGGGTCGTCAACGACCTCGTCCACCTGCTCGCCGAGCTGCTGGAGAACGCCACCTCGTTCTCCTCCCCGCAGACCAAGGTCAAGGTCACCGGTCACGCGCTGCCCGACGGCCGCGTACTGATCGAGATCCACGACACCGGTATCGGCCTCTCCCCCGAGGACCTCGCCGCGATCAACGAGCGGCTCGCCTCGCCGCCCACCGTGGACGTGTCGGTCTCCCGGCGCATGGGTCTGTTCGTGGTCGGCCGGCTCTCGCAGCGCCACGGCATCCGCATCCAGCTGCGCCCGTCGGACTCCGGCGGTACGACCGCGCTGGTCATGCTCCCCGTCGATGTCGCCCAGGGCGGCAAGAAGCCCGTTCCGGGCAAGCCCGGCCAGGGTGTCCCCTCCGGCGGTCCCGCCGCCGCGCAGGCCGCCGCCGGTGCGGCCGCCGCACGCCGCTCGGCCGGCCAGGGCGGCGGTGCCCTCGGCGCCGGTGCGCCCTCCGGTGGTCTGCTCGGTGCCGGTCAGGGACCGCGCGCCGCGCTGCCCGGCCGTGACTCGGGCGGCCGTCCCAACGCCCCGCGTGGACCGCAGGGCCAGGGCGCGCCCCAGGCCCCGGCCGGACCCCCGAGCCGCCAGGCTCCCCCGGCCCCCGCACACTTCGGCCAGGCTCCCGGCGTCCCGCAGGGCCTGCAGGCCCAGGGCCCCGGCGCCCCGCAGACCCAGGACGCCTTCGGTGGCGGCCGCCCCGCCTCCGCCGCCCCGCAGCAGGCCCCCAACCCGGGTGCCGAGAAGAGCGGCGGCGGCCGGCGTGGCCGTCGGCCGCAGCTGCCCGGCGGCCGTGGTGGTCCGCGGCCCGAGCTGCCGGGCGCCGGCGCCTCGCAGCCGCGTACGCCGAGCTGGAGCGACGACAACGCCCAGCCGCCGGTGCCGCGCGCCTCGCTGGACACCCCGCGCGGACATGACGAGCAGGACCCGGCGCAGACCTCCCGGATGCCGCGGATCGACGACCGGCAGGGCCCGGGCGCGACCACGCAGATGCCGGCGATCCCGCGCGGTGACGGCCGTCAGGCCCCCGCGGGACCGGCGGACTTCGGCTCCTACGAGGCCCCGCAGAACACGGGCCAGTTCCAGCGTCCCGACGCCCCGCAGGGCCAGCAGACGGGCGAGTTCGTCCGCCCGGACGTCTACGGCACGGGCGGCGGGCAGTCCACGGGGCAGTTCCCGGCCCCGCAGGGCTACGACAACGGCTCGACCGGACAGCACCAGCTGCCCGGCCGGCAGAACCCGTCCACCACGGGTCAGTACGAACGGCCTCAGCAGGGCGGGCCGGCCGACTTCGGCGCCCCGCGCCCGCCGGCCCCACAGCGTCCGCAGCAGCGGCCGAACCGTCCCGAGCCCGAGGCCCTGCCCCCGGCTGGTCCGGGCGACGGGCGTACGCCGCTGTACGACACGCTGGAGACCAACTGGTTCCGCGGCCAGCAGGGCCAGCCGGACCAGGGTCAGCCGGGACCGGGCCAGCAGCCCAACGGCGCTGCTCCCGCTCCGGCTCAGGCGCCGCAGGCTCCGGCCCCGGCTCCCCAGCGTTCCGCCAACACCGGTTCCTGGCGCAGCTCGCCGAACGACGATCTCGTACGGCAGGCAGAACGCGTCCGGCAGCCGGCCGCGGGCGGTGTCACCACCTCCGGCCTTCCGCGCCGGGTGCCCAGGGCGAACCTCGTCCCGGGCACGGCTCAGCAGCAACAGCACCAAACCGGTCCGCAGGTCTCGCGTGCGCCTGATGACGTGCGCGGGCGGCTGACCAATCTTCGTCGGGGCATCGCACAAGGTCGACAGGCCGGCAACGGCCAGACCGGAAGCTTCCCGAGCCCCACTCACCAGCAGGAGCGTTAGTTGAGCCCGATGAGCCAGGCGGCACAGAATCTGAACTGGTTGATCACCAACTTTGTGGACAACACCCCAGGGGTGTCCCACACCGTCGTCGTGTCCGCCGACGGCCTCCTGCTGGCGATGTCGGAGGGATTCCCGCGCGACCGTGCCGACCAGCTGGCGGCCGTGGCGTCCGGACTCACCTCGCTCACGGCGGGTGCCTCCCGGATCTTCGAGGGCGGCACCGTCGCGCAGACGGTCGTGGAGATGGAGAGAGGATTCCTCTTCCTGATGTCCGTCTCCGACGGCTCGTCGCTCGCCGTGCTCGCGCACCCCGAGTGCGACATCGGCCTCGTCGGCTACGAGATGGCGTTGCTGGTCGACCGTGCGGGCGCGGTGCTCACGCCCGACCTGCGTGCCGAGCTGCAAGGCAGTCTGCTCCACTGACCGATCTCGGATCCACCCGCCTCACCAAATCACCGTCAGGCCGCCACAGTCCCCCCACCGGCCCCGTCAGACGGCACGACTGACCAACTTGCTGTCCCGCCCGGAGGATTCATGACCCCGCCCAACGCCTCTCATGATCCGTACGCGGAGCCGTACGAGGATGAGGGCGACCAGCCGCTGGTACGTCCGTACGCGATGACCGGCGGCCGGACCCGGCCGCGCTACCAGTTGGCCATCGAGGCCCTGATCAGCACCACGGCCGACCCGGCAGCGCTCATGGGGCTGCTCCCGGAGCACCAGCGCATCTGCCATCTGTGCCGAGAGGTCAAGTCGGTCGCCGAAGTCTCGGCGCTGCTGTCGATGCCTCTCGGTGTGGCCCGGATCCTCGTCGCGGACCTCGCGGAGGCCGGGCTGGTCGCCATCCACCAGCCGGGTGGCGACGAGAACAACGGCGGTGCACCGGACGTGACACTGCTCGAAAGGGTGCTCAGTGGACTTCGCAAGCTCTGACGGAGGCCGGGCGACCACCTCCGCGAAGATCGTGGTGGCGGGCGGCTTCGGCGTCGGCAAGACGACGTTCGTCGGCGCCGTCTCCGAGATCAACCCGCTGCGCACGGAGGCCGTGATGACGTCCGCGAGCGCGGGCATCGACGACCTCACCCACACCGGGGACAAGACGACCACCACGGTCGCCATGGACTTCGGCCGCATCACGCTCGACCAGGACCTGATCCTGTACCTGTTCGGCACCCCCGGCCAGGACCGCTTCTGGTTCATGTGGGACGACCTGGTGCGCGGCGCGATCGGCGCCGTCGTGCTGGTCGACACCCGGCGCCTGGCCGACTGCTTCCCGGCGGTCGACTACTTCGAGAACAGCGGACTGCCCTTCGTCGTGGCCCTCAACGGCTTCGACGGGCACCAGCCGTATGCTCCCGAGGAGGTGCGCGAGGCCCTGCAGATCGGGCCCGACACCCCGATCATCACGACGGACGCCCGGCACCGCTCGGATGCCAAGAGTGCGCTGATCACGCTGGTCGAGCACGCCCTGATGGCACGCCTGCGGTAGTGGATCAAGTGATCGGTCGTGTACGGCAGTTGTCGTAGATGTCCCGGAGTCGGCTGTGGCCTTTGACACGGTCGGCTCCGGTGTTCATAACGTTTCGGCAGAGGAATCGGGTGGTACCGCCACGCGTCGCGGTCAACCGGTCTCACTGTGCTCACGTAGGCCCCGCCTTTTGGCGGGGCTCGCTCTTTATGACCGTTTTATCTGGGGCTCGTGTCACGTGAAACCAGCGCTCTCCACTGTTTGGAACTGCGCTGGTCCACGTGCTGGAATGCCTGAACTGCCCAATAGTCAATGACGTACTCCCCAGCCGAGGACGTACCGGGCTCTGAGACACTGCGGCACAACGATAGGTGCCGACCGCCGAGAGGTTGTTGGTCGAGTGAGGCGAAGCAAGAACAGTCCCGAGCCGTCGGCCCGGGGCAACTTCACCCCGCCGCCGCGCGGAGCGGCGCCCGCCCCTGTGCCCGGTTCGGAGCCGACGGCCGGCCCCGCTCCGAGCGGCGGCCGGCTCTCCCCGCGCAACTGGCGGGTGCCGACCCGGCTGAACGCGATCCTGCTCATACCCGTGCTGGTCGGCCTCGTCATGGGCGACTTCCAGGTGAAGAGCTCGATCGACACCTGGCAGGAGGCCGAGGACGCGGAGAACACCGCCGTTCTGGTGCGGGCCTCCCTCAACTACGCGGACGCGCTGTACAACGAGCGCGACATCACCGCGGCCCCCCTCCTGCTGAACCAGGACAAGGACGTCGTCACCGCGGCCCGCAAGAAGACGGACGCCGCCGCCGACGCCTTCGACGAGGCGGCCCGGAGCATGCCGTCGAAGGCCGGCCTCGAACGCCGTCTGACGCTGTTCCGCAAGGTCGAGCCCGAGCTGGCGATCCTGCGCGAGGAGGCGTACACCACCAAGCGCCCCGGCGTGGAGACCGAAGAGGGCTACGTCGACATCGCCCACCCGCTGACCGAGTTCGCCAACGAGCTCGGCCTCGGCACCGGCAACATCACCTCCTACGGCCGTACCGTCTACGCGATCGAGCTGACCAAGGGCGCCCTGTCGCTCCAGCGCTCCATCGGTATGCACATGCTGGTCGACCCCGGCCCCGGCACCGGCAGCTTCACCAGCCAGAAGGTCGCCCTGACCTCCTACGCCTACCTGGAGGGCATCGCCGTCCAGGAGTACCTCGGCGGTGGTACCGAGGCGGACGCGCAGAAGCTGGAGGACGCCAAGGCGGACATCAAGGCCAAGGGTGCGGCCATGGCCAAGGAGGCCAGGGCCGAGAACCCGGACTACGTCCCGCCGCCGGAGGACCCCACCGACATGGTGCGGCTCGTCGCGGGCCTGAAGACCACCGACCCCGCCGAGCGGCTGGCCCTCGCCGAGAAGGGCGTCACCGCCGAGAACTGGTGGGCGGTCAACACCCTCAAGTACGACGCCTACGGGCAGATCGAGTCCGACCTCGCCGACAGTGCGGTGCGCGAGGCCGCGGCGATCGCCGACGAGGCCAAGCGGGACGCCTTCATCGTGGGTGCCGCCGTCGTGATCGCCCTGCTCGCCGCGTTCATCCTGGCCGGCATGGTGGCCCGCCAGATGTCCCGCGCGATGCGCCAGCTGCGCAACGCCGCCTTCAACATCGCCGAGCAGCGGCTGCCGATGCTGGTCGACCAGCTCTCGCGCACCGACCCCGGCCGGGTCGACACCCGGGTCCAGGCCATCCCGATCACCACCACCGACGAGATCGGCGAGGTCGCCCGCGCCTTCGACCAGGTCCACCGGGAGGCGGTCCGGCTGGCCGCCGAGCAGGCCCTGCTGCGGGGCAACATCAACGCGATCTTCACCAACCTGTCCCGGCGCAACCAGTCGCTGATCGAGGGCCAGTTGACCCTGATCACCGACCTGGAGAACAACGAGGCCGACCCGGACCAGCTGGAGAACCTCTTCAAGCTGGACCACCTCGCGACCCGTATGCGCCGCAACGGCGAGAACCTCCTGGTCCTCGCCGGCGAGGAGCCCGGCCGCCGCTGGGACCAGCCGGTCCCGCTGGTCGACGTGCTGCGTGCCGCCTCCTCCGAGGTGGAGCAGTACGAGCGCATCGAGCTGTCCGGGGTCCCGGAGGCCGAGATCCACGGCCGCGCCGTGACCGACCTCGTGCACCTGCTCGCCGAGCTGCTGGAGAACGCGACGACGTTCTCCTCCCCGCAGACCAAGGTCCGCGTCACCGCGACCCGGCTACCCGACGGCCGTGTGATGGTCGAGATCCACGACAAGGGCATCGGCCTCACCGCCGAGGACTTCGCGGACATCAACCACAAGCTGGCCAACCCGCCGACCGTGGACGCCGCGATCTCCCAGCGCATGGGCCTGTTCGTGGTCGGCCGGCTGTCCGACCGGCACGGCATCCGCGTCCAGCTGCGCCCCTCCGGCGAGCAGGCCGGTACGACCTCGCTGGTCATGCTGCCCGACGCGATCACCCACGGTGGCGGCGGCGACGCGCCGATGCAGGACCAGTTCACGGTCTCGCAGATCATCCCGGAACAGAACTTCCAGGGTGAGGACTTCAACCGCCAGCCGATGCGCACGGCGGCCGAACTCGGCTTCGACGACAGCCGCTACGAGGTCCCGGACGACATCCGCGACCTGGACCCGGTCGGCCGCTCCCTGACGCGCCAGGAGCGCCGGGCGGCCCTGGAGGCCCAGTCGAACGGCGACGAGCACGGCCAGAGCGGGCCCGAGGGCGGGTACGACGAGTACACCGGCCAGCAGCAGGCCTACGACGGCACCGGCGCGAGCGGCCACGGCGGCTACCCCGAGCAGCAGTCGGCGTACGACCCGCAGACGGCGTACGAGGGGCAGCAGCCGTCGTACGAGGCGCAGTACTACGCGCCCAACGGCGGCCTGCCGCAGAACGACTCCTTCTCCTCCAACGGCGGCTACCCCGACCCCGGTTATGCGGAGCCCGCTCGGGAGGAGCCCGCGGCCGTGCAGCAGTCGGCCCCGGAGGCCTTCCCGGCCTTCGAGGAGCGGCGCTACCAGGACGACTGGCCGCAGCAGGACGATTACCGCAACAGCTACCCGGACCAGTACGCTCCGGAAACGGAACCTGTGCAGGCCGCTGACACAGATGAGCGGGACCGCGTAGGCTTCGACCGTCCGGGACCGGCCCCCTCCGCCGCCCACGAGCTGACCGACGCCGGGCTTCCGCGCCGCGGATCCCCCGCGAGCGGCTCGAACGGCGCCCGGCCCGTGAGCCAGGAGACGCCGGCCCCCGCGGAGAACCCCAAGGATGACAGCTGGCGCTCGGCGAACGACGATCGCTGGCAGCAGGCGGCGCAGCTCCGCAAGCCCAAGGCGGGCGGAGTCACCTCCTCCGGTCTGCCCCGGCGGGTGCCCAAGGCCAACCTGGTCGAGGGAGCCGCCGAGACCACCCCTCAGGGAGGTCCACAGATCTCCCGTGCTCCCGAGGACGTCCGGGGCAGGCTGAGCAACCTGCGCCGCGGGGTCCAGCGGGGTCGCAGTGCGGGAAGCGAAACGAACGGCCAGGCCACTAGGAATCAGCACAGTGGTCCTGACAGCACCTACAACCAGGAGCGTTAGTGTGAGCCCGATGAGCCAGGCGGCGCAGAACCTGAACTGGTTGATCACCAACTTCGTGGACAACACCCCCGGGGTGTCGCACACGGTGGTGGTCTCCGCCGACGGACTCCTTCTGGCGATGTCCGAAGGCTTTCCGCGTGACCGCGCCGATCAGCTCGCGGCGGTCGCCTCCGGTCTGACCTCGCTGACCGCTGGTGCCTCGCGCATCTTCGAGGGCGGCAGCGTGAACCAGACGGTTGTGGAGATGGAGCGGGGATTCCTCTTCATCATGTCCATCTCCGACGGTTCGTCGCTCGCGGTTCTTGCCCACCCGGAGGCGGACATCGGCCTCATTGGGTACGAGATGGCCCTTCTGGTGGACCGTGCCGGTACGGTCCTGACGCCGGATCTGCGTGCGGAGCTCCAAGGGAGCCTTCTCAACTAACAGACACACGGTGCGTTTTGTCGTCCCGGGGCCGTAAGGTTTCGGGACGCGGCTCCCCATTGACGGGTGCCAGGCACAGTCGGAGGAGGAGAGAAAGTGGCAACACCCCCAGACGGTTCGTCATCGGGCAACTGGTCGTACGGCCCTGCCCAGGGCCAGAACGACGGTTCCCAGAACCGGTACAACTTCCCCTCCGCGCCGAGCCAGCGGCGGCAGCAGCCGTACGGACAGCCGCAGGGCCCCCAGGGCCCGGGGCAGTCGCCGTACGACCAGCCGCAGGCGCCGCGCATCCAGCCCGAGCAGCCGCAGCGACGCGCCCCTGAGCCGACGCCCGCCGGGGCGTCGCATCACAACCCCTTGGTGCGCCCGTACGCCATGACCGGCGGCCGGACGCGCCCGCGCTACCAGCTCGCCATCGAGGCGCTGGTGCACACCACCGCGCAGCCGCACCAGATGCAGGGCCAGTTGCCCGAGCATCAGCGGATCTGCAACCTCTGCCGGGAGATCAAGTCGGTGGCCGAGGTCTCGGCCCTGCTCACGATCCCTCTCGGCGTGGCCAGGATCCTCGTCGCCGACTTGGCGGAGGCGGGCCTGGTCGCCATCCATCAGCCCGGCGGCGACGAGAACGCCGGCGGCCAGCCAGACGTGACACTGCTCGAAAGGGTGCTCAGTGGACTTCGCAAGCTCTAGCGGCGGTCCTTCCCGCTCCACCACCTCGGCGAAGATCGTGGTGGCGGGTGGCTTCGGCGTGGGCAAGACCACGTTCGTCGGGGCCGTTTCGGAGATCAACCCGCTGCGCACAGAGGCCGTCATGACGTCTGCGTCGGCGGGCATCGACGACCTCACCCACACCGGAGACAAGACGACCACGACGGTCGCCATGGACTTCGGCCGCATCACCCTGGACCAGGACCTGATCCTGTACCTCTTCGGTACGCCCGGCCAGGACCGCTTCTGGTTCATGTGGGACGACCTGGTGCGCGGCGCGATCGGCGCCGTCGTGCTGGTCGACACCCGGCGCCTGGCCGACTGCTTCCCGGCCGTCGACTACTTCGAGAACTCCGGCCTCCCCTTCGTGATCGCCCTGAACGGCTTCGACGGCAACCAGCCGTACAACCCGGACGAGGTGCGCGAGGCCCTGCAGATCGGCCCCGACACCCCGATCATCACGACGGACGCCCGGCACCGCTCGGACGCCAAGTCGACGCTGATCACCCTGGTCGAGCACGCCCTGATGGCCCGCCTGCGCTAGTCCACCCGAACCGGTTGCGGCCTCCGTGCCTCCTGTGGGAGGGATGGGGGCCGTACGTCGTTTTCAGGAACGCCATCTGACCATCGAGGAGCTGGCCCGGGTGCGGGTGCCCGGGGTGAAGTTCTCGCGGAGCGTCAAGCGGCAGTTCGAGCAGATCGCGGACGCGGTGTTCGACCGCAGGGAGCCGTTCCTGGAGCACGAGTTCAGGGGCCTGTCCACGCCCGAGGCCGTGATCGACGCGGTCTGCGACACCTTCGCGGCGGCGGAGTGCGGACGGTGCGGCCGCCGGTGGGTCTGGACGAGACCCAAAGCAGCCTCCCGCCGGCAGAGGGAACCCTCCGGCTCACAGCGTGCGTCATGCCCGACGATCCGTTGGTGCTGCTACGCCCCGGTGTGACCGTCAGCGTCTGCTGGCCGTACGGCTACGGCCCCGCCCTCCCACCCGGGAGAACGGGGCCGTGGCAGCGCAGAAGCTCAGCGCCAGCTGTGCGGGGCGCGGAAGCCCGGCTCGCGTTCCAGGCGGCGCCAGCCTGCCCGGGCGCGGCCCCGGTGGGCCGGGGCGGACGCGGGCCGGGCGGCCGCGCGGGCCAGCAGGATCGCCGTGATGGCGGCGACTTCCTCGGGCCCGGCGTGGCCCTTCTCGACGCGAATGTCAGGGAGCTTCATGGGTGTCAGTCTCCGTAAGAGAGGTTTCCGCAGCGGTACCGGTGGGTTACTGCGGGGGGTTGCCGTGCTTGCGGGACGGCAGGTCGGCGTGCTTCGACTGGAGCATCGCCAGGGAACGGATCAGGACCTCGCGGGTTTCCGCCGGGTCGATCACGTCGTCGACGAGACCGCGCTCCGCCGCGTAGTACGGGTGCATCAGCTCGGACTTGTACTCCTTGACCATGCGGGAGCGCATGGCCTCGGGGTCCTCGGCCTCCGCGATCTGACGCCGGAAGATGACGTTGGCGGCACCTTCGGCGCCCATCACGGCGATCTCGTTCGTCGGCCAGGCGTACGTCAGGTCCGCACCGATGGACTGGCTGTCCATGACGATGTACGCACCTCCGTAGGCCTTGCGCAGGATCAGCGAGATCCGGGGCACGGTCGCGTTGCAGTAGGCGTACAGCAGCTTGGCGCCGTGGCGGATGATTCCACCGTGCTCCTGGTCCACGCCGGGGAGGAAGCCGGGCACGTCCAAAAGGGTGAGGATCGGGATGTTGAAGGCATCGCACATCTGGACGAAGCGAGCCGCCTTCTCCGAGGCCTCGATGTCCAGGACGCCCGCCAGGGACTGCGGCTGGTTGGCCACGATGCCGACGACCTGGCCGTCCAGCCGGGCCAGCGCGCAGATGATGTTCCGCGCCCAGCGCTCGTGGACCTCCAGGTACTCCCCGTCGTCGACGATCTCCTCGATGACCTTGGCCATGTCGTACGGGCGGTTGCCGTCGGCCGGGACCAGGTCGAGCAGCACGTCACCGCGGCGGTCCGCGGCGTCCGTGGACTCCACGCGCGGCGGGTTCTCGCGGTTGTTCTGCGGCAGCAGCGACAGCAGGTAGCGGACCTCCGCGATGCACGTCTCCTCGTCGTCGTACGCGAAGTGGCAGACGCCGCTCGTCTCGGCGTGCACGTCCGCGCCGCCCAGGCCGTTCTGGGTGATCTCCTCGCCGGTGACCGCCTTCACCACGTCCGGGCCGGTGATGAACATCTGGGAGGTCTCGCGGACCATGAAGACGAAGTCGGTCAGGGCGGGGCTGTAGGCCGCGCCGCCCGCGCACGGGCCGAGCATCACCGAGATCTGCGGGATGACACCGGAGGCCCTGGTGTTGCGCTGGAAGATGCCGCCGTAGCCGGCGAGGGCCGAGACGCCCTCCTGGATCCGGGCGCCCGCACCGTCGTTGAGCGAGACCAGGGGCGCGCCCGCCGCGATGGCCATGTCCATGATCTTGTGGATCTTGGTGGCGTGGGCCTCGCCCAGCGCGCCGCCGAAGATGCGGAAGTCATGGGCGTAGACGAAGACCGTGCGGCCCTCCACCGTGCCCCAGCCGGTGATGACACCGTCGGTGAACGGCTTCTTGGACTCCAGGCCGAAGCCCTGGGCCCGGTGCCGGCGCAGCTGCTCGACCTCCTGGAAGGAGCCCGGGTCCAGCAGCAGCTCGATCCGCTCCCGGGCGGTCAGCTTGCCCTTGGCGTGCTGCGCCTCGGTCGCCTTCTCGCTGGGACCGGCCAGTGCCTGGGCACGGATCTCGTGCAGCTCGGCGACCCGGCCGCGCGCGTCCGTGGGCTCACCCGTCGTCTCTTCCAAAACGGTCATGTAGCGACCTTACGAAGAACGCGGGGGAATGCGGGCCGTCGACTCCGTACAGTCTCCGGCCCGTTTTCCTGGTACCCCTGAACAGAACCATGCCGGTATGCAGCCGTTCTGACTGCTCAGAGGGCGTTCGGCTTGTAGAGGTCACACAAAGCCGTCAGCTGAGAGTCACCTCACATTCATGGCTCGCACATGCCATCCCCGGAGTGACACGGAGGTGCAGTCGGCGGCCTGTAGCGAGCACCTCGACGCTGTCGTCGGCCCGGATCACCGAGCGCACCGGACGGTCCCAGACGATCTCCACCGGTGCGCCGGTGCGGGGCGGCTCGCTCACCGAGAGGGCGGCGGTACGGCCGTGGGTGCGGACCAGGACGCTCGCCCCCGAGGAGGAGGTGAGCGTACCCGCGGTGCCCGCCTGCCAGAAGTTCGCCGCGGTCAGGCCGAGCGAGGGGACGTGGACCGCCTGGCGTCCGGCGTCGTTGGCGAGGACCGACAGCCAGTCCCGGTCGGCGGCCCGGGCGGCGACCGCGCCGCGGGAGGCGCCGGGCATCAGGACGTACCGGTAGGAGGCGTCCGTGGGGTCCGTGCCGTGGTCCAGCCAGAGCGTCTGCCAGCGGCGGGTGCGCCGCTCGGCCGTACCGGCGGTGTTGATGTCGGCCCAGGCTCCCGTGCGGTCCTCGCGCAGGGTCCGCGGCTCCCCCTCGGGAACCAGCCACCCGCCGTGCCCCTGGAGATGGGCCCAGCCGTCGCCCCGTACGAAGGTCTGCTCGCCGCTCTCCCCCAGGTTCCGGTTGTCGACCACCGTCTCGACGGGGACGCCGTCGGCACAGGTGATCCCGGCGCCCAGGCAGATCACCGCGTCCGCGACGCAGAACCACGACTTGCGGGCCTGGAGGGTCGAGCCGAGCCCCTTCAGGTGCTGCCCGATCGCCGCGTACTCGCCGTCGGTCGCCCCGCCCACCCAGCGCGCGTCGGGCCGGGGCTCGCCCCACTCGCCGCCGGCCCGGTCGGGCAGCCGCCGCGTCGAGACGGTCGTCCCCGGAAGCCGGTACCAGTCGACGGTGGGCCAGTACCAGTCGGTGTACTGGTCCCCGAGCCCCGCCGCCCACCAGGACAGCATCCCGGCGCCGGTGTGCCAGCCGCGCGGGTTCTCGCCGTTGCCGCATTCGTAGTGGGCGATGCGGTCGCTGGCCATCGCGATGTTCGCGACGAAGCCGGGGCGGCGGTGGACGGCCCGGTCCATGGCGGCGAAGAGATGGTGGCCGGTGGGTTCGGGCGCGGCGGGCAGGGAGGAGGCGGCGACGGCGTGCAGCCGCGCGAGGTCGGCGACCCCGAACTGCCGTCCCGTCAGGACCGGGGCGACGGTGTCCCGCTCGATCCAGCCCTTGACACGGCCGTACCAGCGCTGCCGCTCCGCCTCGCTCGCCCCGCCCGCGAGCAGGGCGACGGCGGCGATGACGGCGTGCCCGTGGACGTGGTCGCTGCGCATGACCTGCCGGTCGTCGCCCTTGAGGCAACCGCGGCTGATGGCCCGGCCGTTGACGCTGTCCATGATCAGCCCGTCGTGGACGAGCGGGGCCCAGGCCCGCTCGACGCTGTCGAGGACGGTCTGCCGACGGGGATCGGTCACCTCCCACTCGGACCCGGCGAGCAGCGCGAAGAGCCGTCCGAGCCCGTCGAGCAGGACCTGTCCGTAGGTGCCGGAGTAGGGGACCCGGGTGTGCTGCACGAACGATCCGTCCGCGTACAGCCCGTCCCCCCGGGTGACGTACGGGAAGACCGGCGAGAGCGCGTCCCGGGCGAGGGCGATCCGTTCGGGTTCCTGGCCCAGGATCCCGCGCAGGGCGACGGAACGGCACAGGTCGACCCGGTTGGCGCCGGTGGAGGTGCCGGAGTAGTCGGTGAGCGCGGAGTCGGGGACGAAGTGGTCGACGGCGGCGCAGGCGGCGGCTCGCCGGGCCTCGCCCAGGCGGTCGTGGAGCGCGACCGTGATGTCCATCAGCAGCCTCGGGCTGCCGATCTGCCACTCCCACCAGTTGCCGTACGGGGTGGTGGAGGGGTGGTAGACGGTGGCGGACAGGTGGTCGAGCCCGCGCAGGACGTCCGCGAGCAGGCTCGGGTCACCAGTCGATCCGGTGCCGGGCTGGACGTAGGCCTGGGTCATGGTCCACAGCCGGCTGTAGCTCCGGGTGATGCCGGAGGGCGGGTCGTAGGGGGTGCCGGGCCACAGGGAGCCGGCGGTGGGCGCCATGGACGCCTGGAAGCCGCGCGCGAGCACCCCGGTGTCGGCGAGGCGGGAGGCGTACGGCTCCGCCGTGGGGTCGTAGCCGGACCCTAGGGCGAGATCGAGCCATCGGCGCCGGAGGGCGGCGTACGGATCGGTGATCCCCTGCGGGGTCGCCGCCGTGAGGGTCAGCCCGGCGGCGAGGAGAAGGACCCGGCGAGTGAAGCGCATGCCCTCCAGGGAACCACCTCGCGAAGATAGTTGAAATCCGAACGGAATAGGTCTACCGTCGTCCATGTTGGAGCTGGTTGAACATTCAACTTAACCGCGCGATCGTCACCAGCACGACCGCCACCGGCACGACCGTCCCCAAGGAGAACGTCATGAGCATCTTCGGCCGCAAGAACACCGTCGAGACCCCCGCCGCCGTCACCCCGGAGCTCGCCGCCCTGACCGGCGACTACAGCATCGACGCCGCACACTCCACGCTCGGTTTCGTGGCCCGGCACGCCATGGTCACGAACGTCAAGGGCACGTTCCTGGACTTCACCGGCTCGCTGCACCTCGACGGCTCCGACCCGGCGAGGTCCACCGCCTCCCTGGACGTGAAGATGGACAGCATCGACACCGGTTCCGCGGACCGCGACGGCCACCTCAAGAGCGCGGACTTCTTCCGCACGGACGAGTTCCCGGCCATGACCTTCCGCTCCACCAAGGCGGAGGCCCTGGGCGGCGACGACTACCGCATCACCGGTGACCTGACGATCCTCGGCACCACCCGGCCGCTCACCATCGCCCTGGAGTTCAACGGCGCCGCGAAGGACCCGTTCGGCAACGAGCGCGTCGGGTTCGAGGGCAAGGCCGAGATCCTGCGCTCCGAGTACGGCCTGACCTGGAACGCGGCCCTGGAGACGGGTGGCGTGCTGGTCTCCGACAAGATCAAGCTGAACTTCGACATCTCGGCGATCCGCAACGCGTGACCCGTCCGCCCCTCAGTCGCACCCCCTGAGCGCGCCCGCCCTCCGGCTCCCCCGACGGAAGGGCGGGCGCTCGGCTGTCCACCGCCCCTCCAGCTTCGCGATCGCCGCGGCCAGCCGGCCCGCCCGGGTCTCGGGCGTACGGGCCTGGAGCAGGCCGAGGACCACCTGATAGCGGTCGCTCCTGCCCAGCTTCTCGAAGACCTCCCGGGCCCGGGGGTTCCGCTCCAGTTCCGCCGTCAGGTCCTCCGGCACGGTCGCATTGCGCTGCGATTCGTACGCCGCCGCCCACCGCCCGTCGGCCCGGGCCGCCTCGACCTCCGCGATCCCGGCGGGCCGCATCCGCCCGGCGGCGCTCAACTCCGCGATCCGCCGCACGTTGACCATCGACCAGAGGCTGCCGGGGCGGCGCGGAGTGATCTTCTGCAGGAAGTACGACTCGTCCAGCGGCTTGCGCTGCCCGGTGATCCAGCCGTGGCACAGGGCCACGTCGTTGACGTCGGCGAAGTCCGCGGACGCGATGCCCGACCCCTTCTTGGCGACCTTGACCCACAGCCCCGGATGCGGGGCGGGGTGCTCGGCGAGCCAGGTGTCGAGGGCGTCGACGGAGGCGAAGAAGAGGGGGCCTGCGATCTCGGTCATGGGGAGACCGTAGGCGGGGAATAGGCCAGTTTCCGTCCTAGATAAGCGTCCTGGACGAGTCCGCTCTGTCCTCGATGACGCATGGCTGGATATCCCCTCTTGTGCTCGCGCGCACGGCGTTCTCATAATCCGAGCCATAGTTTGACGTGTCCGCGACAATCTTGCGGCCGCGGTACGCCTCCACCGAACCCCACGGAAGGCACCCCCTTGAAGTCTCTCCTCAAGGCGCTCAAGAGATGCGCCGTCGCGGCCACGGCCGCGCTCGCCGTCGCCAGCCTCCAGCCCGTGTCCGCCGCGCAGGCGGCCCCTGCCCCCGTCGTCGGCGGAACCCGCGCCGCGCAGGGCGAGTTCCCGTTCATGGTGCGGCTCTCGATGGGCTGCGGCGGCGCCCTTTACACCCAGCAGATCGTGCTCACCGCCGCGCACTGCGTGGGCCGTACCGGCGCCAACACCAGCATCACCGCCACCGCCGGCGTCGTGGACCTGCAGTCCAGCAGCCGGATCCAGGTGCGCTCCACCTACGTCTACCGCGCCCCCGGCTACAACGGCGACGGCAAGGACTGGGCGCTCATCAAGCTCGCCCAGCCGATCAACCTGCCCACGCTGAAGATCGCCACGACCACGCAGTACAACACCGGCACCTTCACCGTGGCCGGCTGGGGCGCGGCCACCGAGGGCGGCTCCCAGCAGCGCTACCTGCTCAAGGCGACCGTGCCGTTCGTGAGTGACGCGACCTGCCGCTCGTACAGCGGCTACAGCGGTCTCATCGCGAGCGAGGAGATCTGCGCGGGCTACACCGCGGGCGGCGTCGACACCTGCCAGGGCGACTCCGGTGGCCCCATGTTCCGCCGGGACGCGGCGAACCAGTGGATCCAGGTCGGCATCGTCAGCTGGGGCATCGGCTGCGCCCGCCCCAACGCCCCCGGTGTCTACACCGAGGTCTCCACCTTCGCCTCCGCCATCGCCTCGGCGGCGGCCGGGCTCTGAGTCCTGACGCACGAGGGGCGCGTACGACCCGTACGCGCCCCATCTTTCGTCAGAACCCGCCGCCGCCGAAGTCCCCGCCGCCCCCGAAGTCGCCGCCGCCGAAGTCCCCGCCGCCGAAGCCGCCCGTGAAGTCGTCCGAGGCGAAGTCGGCGCCCGAGACGTCACCGCCCTCGTAGCCGCCGCCGAAGTCGCCGTAACCGGCCCCGTAGTCGGCGGCGTAGGCGGGGCTCGCCATCATGCCGCCGAGCATCGTGCCGATGAGCAGGCCCGGGAGGAGGCCGCCGCCGAAGTAGCCGCCGGCATAGGGGCCGTAGGCGGGTCCGGCGTCCCAGTAGGGACGGCGGGCGCCGGTGTCGGTGGTGACCTCGCGGATCATCGGGTCCTGGCCGTCGGCGAGGCGGGCCTCGTCAGCCGCGCAGACCGGGACCTCGCGGGTGGCGCCGCCGGACGGTGTCCAGGTCACGTCGGCGACCGAGGGGCCGTGCCGGGGGTCGAAGAAGCAGGGCGGCCGGCGGTCGGGCAGCGGGCGGCCCTCGCGGCGGGCGGCGAGCACGGCCAGCGCGTGGCGGCCGTCCTCCAGGGCCTGGGTGACGCCCTTGACCTCCTCCGGCCTGGTCGCCGCGGCCATCAGGCGCTTGGCCTGTTCGTAGGAGTCCAGGGCGTGTTCGTAGTCGGTGCGCATCGCGTCGTCGGCGCCGGGCTCGCCGGGGTGGAAGTCCAGGCGGTCCAGTTCCTCGCCGAACGCGGTGATGTCCTCGTCGACCACCACCCGCAGCTTCTCCAGCGCGGCCCGCTGTTCCCGCTCGTGCGCGAGGCGCCGGCGCCGGACCAGCGTGTAGGCGCCCGCGCCGCCCGCCGCCAGGACCACTCCGGTGGTGACCAGACCGGCGACCGGCACACCGGCGTCGGTCGTGGAACCCCAGGAGGAGGGTGCGGAGCCGCCCACGTTGTTCAGGGCGGCGTCGACGAAGTCGTTCAGCTGGGCCTTGACGTCGTCGGTGCCCCGTACGGACGTCACCAGGTTGTTCACTCCCTGTCGGCTCAGCACCGAGGAGTCGGCCCGGGCACCGAAGCGGTCACCGCTGCGCACCGCGTACAGGCCGGTGATCCCGGTCTCGGTACGCAGGTTCAGGAAGAGGTCCCGCTCGGGCTGGTCGGCCGGGAGGACGGCGACGAAGACGGGTTTGCCGGCGTCCCTGATCTTGTCGGCGAGCGCCTCGGCGTCCGCGGACGAGAGCTGGTCGGAGGCGGCGGGGTCCACGTAGACGGGGTCTTCGCGCAGGGCCTCGGCGACCGTCGACGGGTCCGCGGCCGCGAACGCGCCGGGCGCGCCGGTCGTCAGCACCGCCAGCGTGGCGGCGACCGGGACGAGGGCCCACCGGACAAGGCCCCGGAGCAACGGAGTCCTCATACCTCGACGCTACCTGACGAAACGGGCAAACGTACCGGGCCCGGGGAAGCCAATCCCGCCGGGCCCGGTACCTGCCTACTGCGCCGGCTCCACTCCCGCCCGCAGCAATCCGTAGGTGTACGCGTCCTCCAGTGCCTGCCAGGACGCCGCGATGACGTTCTCCGCCACGCCTACCGTGGACCACTCACCGGTGCCGTCGGAGGTGGAGATCAGGACGCGGGTGGTGGACTGGGTGCCGTGGACGCCCTCCAGGATGCGGACCTTGTAGTCGACCAGGTCCAGCTTGGCGAGCTGGGGGTAGATCTTCTCCAGGCCGACGCGCAGGGCGCGGTCCAGGGCGTTGACCGGGCCGTTGCCCTCCGCCGTGGCGACGATGCGCTCGCCCTTGGCGAAGAGCTTCACGGTGGCCTCGTTGGCGTGGCTGCCGTCGGGGCGGTCCTCCACGATCGCGCGCCAGGACTCGACGCCGAAGTACTTCAAGGGCTTGCCCTCGACCTCGGCGCGCAGCAGGAGTTCGAAGGACGCGTCCGCCGCCTCGTAGGTGTAGCCCTTGAGTTCGCGCTCCTTCACCCGCTCGACGACCCGGCCGACCAGCTCCCGGTCGCCGCCCAGATCGACGCCGAGCTCCTTGCCCTTGAGCTCGACGGAGGCGCGGCCCGCCATGTCGGAGACCAGCATCCGCATGGTGTTGCCGACCTGCTCGGGGTCGATGTGCTGGTACAGGTCCGGGTCGACCTTGATCGCGGAGGCGTGCAGGCCCGCCTTGTGGGCGAAGGCCGAGACGCCGACGTAGGGCTGGTGGGTGGAGGGGGTGAGGTTCACGACCTCGGCGATGGCGTGGGAGATCCGGGTCATCTCCCGCAGGTGCCCGTCGGGGAGGACCTTCTTGCCGTACTTCAGCTCCAGCGCGGCCACGACCGGGAACAGGTTGGCGTTGCCCACGCGTTCGCCGTAGCCGTTCGCCGTGCACTGGACGTGCGTCGCGCCCGCGTCCACCGCGGCGAGGGTGTTGGCGACCGCGCAGCCGGTGTCGTCCTGGGTGTGGATGCCGAGCCGGGCGCCGGTGTCGGCCAGCACCGTCGAGACGACCGCCTGGACCTGCGCCGGGAGCATGCCGCCGTTGGTGTCGCAGAGGATCACGACGTCGGCGCCCGCCTCCGAGGCCGTACGGACGACGGCCTTGGCGTACTCGGGGTTGGCGCGGTAGCCGTCGAAGAAGTGCTCGCAGTCGACGAAGACCCGGCGGCCCTGTTCCGCCAGGAACGACACCGTGTCCCGGACCATCTCCAGGTTCTCGTCCAGGGTGGTGCGCAGCGCGAGTTCCACATGCCGGTCATGGGACTTGGCGACCAGCGTGATGACCGGGGCGCCCGACTCCAGCAGCGCCCTGACCTGCGGGTCGTCCGCTGCCTTGGCGCCTGCCCGGCGGGTGGCGCCGAAGGCGACCAGCTGCGCGTGCCGGAAGTGGATCTCCCGCTGGGCGCGGGCGAAGAACTCGGTGTCCCGCGGGTTGGCGCCGGGCCAGCCGCCCTCGATGAAGCCCACGCCGAAGTCGTCCAGGTGCCGTGCGATGGCCAGCTTGTCCGCGACGGTGAGGTTGATCCCCTCGCGCTGCGCGCCGTCGCGCAGGGTGGTGTCGAAGACGTGGAACGAGTCGTCGAGTTCGCTGGTTTCCGTCATGGTCTGAAGGCTCCTGAGGTCTGGATCTCGGTCTGTACCGGAATGACCGGCTCCACCGTCCTCCAATGATCCCTCGCGCTGCGGTCCCGGCTGCAGGTGGGCCAGAAATGCGAAAAACCCCTCGCGGGTGCGAGAGGTCTGCGCGCGGGTCGAGAACGACGGTGTCCGCCCGTACCTGGTCGTACGTGGCGGTCACTGCGGACCGGCGCGCCTGCTGCCAATAATCATGGCGAACGAGAGCACGGGGGCAGTCTGGCACAGACCGCCCCCGCGCTCACCGCCGTCTCACAATGCGAACCCCTTGCTGGTCACCGCGGCCGGAGTCACCGCAGCCGGAAGAGGAAGCCGTCGCCCGCCGCATTGGTGTCGCCGGGGACGAGTTCGGACGAGACGGAGTGGACGGACAGCAGCCGCCCGTCCCGGGCGAACCCGCTGGGTGCCGCGTACCCCTCGGTCTGCGGTCCGCCCGCCAGGGTGCGGGTGACGAGCTGGGTACGGCCGGTCCGCAGATCCCGGACATGGACGTTCTCCGCGACGACCTCGTCGCCCGACCGGGTCTCGGTGGTGTAGGCGAGACGGCTGCCGTCGGGGCTGAGCAGACCGGCGCCGAGCCCGCCCGCGCCGTCGTGGGTGATCCACCGGGTCGCCCCGGTGCGGCTGTCGTACAGGTAGAGCTCCCAGGTGTACTCCGGCGCCTCGGGAACCACGCTCTCGTCGAAGGAGGTGTACGAGACGAACCGGCCGTCCGCCGAGAGCGTCGCGCCCGCCGGGCTGCCGTCGGTGGGCTCGCCCGCGACCGCGTTCACCAGCTTCTGCTCCCCGGTGCCCAGGTCGACGTGCCACAGCTCGTGCCGCCCGCCGCGCGGGTGCCGCTGCACATAGGCCAGGTGGCTGCCGTCGGCGCTCAGGGTGACGCTCGGGACGTACCAGTCCGCCGGGATGCGGTCGCTGACCCGCTGGACGGTGCCGGTGCGGCGGTCGACGACGTAGGCGAGGGTCTGGTCGCTCGCGGCCCCCTCCATCCGCTGCGCCGAGGCACCGAAGGCGACGTACCGGCCGTCGGCCGACATGTCGAAGGTGTCGAACGCCCAGGCGGAGCCGCCGTCGGCGCCGACGCTGACCCGTTCCGTGCGGCCGGTGCTGCGGTCGTGGACGTAGACGTCCTCCACATGGCCGGCGGGCGGTCCGGAGGGCCACTCGGCGAGGTTCTTCGCCGAGGACATGAAGGCGACGTACCGGCCGTCGGCGCTGATCTCCGCCTGGTGGCTGCCCGAACCCCCCTCCGCCTGGCTCCCGTCCGAGGCGACGTTGACCCGCTCCACGGTGCCGCGGCGCAGATCGCGGACGAACACATCGCTTTGGCCGTTGGTGTCCCCCGGCACCACGTCCGGATCCGCCGAGACGAACGCGGCATGGCGCCCGTCCGCGGTGAGCGCCGCGCCGCCCGACCCCGTCCCGATCTGTTCCCCCGCCGCCGTCAGCGTGATCCTCTCGGGCCCGGGCTTCGGCGCCGGCGCCGCCGATGTCGCCGACAGGGCGACCATCGCCCCCGCGAGCACGGCGACGGACACCCCACGCATGGTTCTGAGCACGTTTCCCCCGTGATGCTTCCCCCGGCCCTGCGCCAGGGCTTGCGTCGAGACAAACGCACCACGCGACACCGCGTCAATCCGCCGAATTGAGTACAACCCGGGCGTACCGTCAAGCGTCCGCGAGGAGGCCTTCGCGGAGGAACTCCTGTACGTGGCCGAGAACTTGCGCCCGGTCGGTGCCGCGCAGCCCGATCGCCACGTGGATGGAGAAGCCGTCGAGGAGGGCCCGGAGGCGGGCCGCGAAACGGTCCGGGTCGACCGGGCGGAACTCTCCCCGGGAGACCCCCTCGGCCAGCAGGGCGACCAGGTCGCGGTGCCAGGCGCCCTCGATCGCGGCCTGCCGGTCCCGGGCGGTGTCGTCGGCGTTCTGCGAGCGGTTCCAGACCTCCAGCCACAGCGTCCAGTGCGGGTCGCGATGGCCGTCCGGGACGTACAGGTCGACATACGCATCGAGCCGTTCCCGGACCGGGCCGGTCCCGGTCAGCAGCCGGCCGCGCTCGGCGCCGAGCCGGCCCTCGCTCCACTCCAGGGTCTGCAGCAGCAGTTCGTCCTTGGAGCCGAAGTAGTAGAGCAGATGGCCACTGCTCATCCCGACCTCACGGCCGAGCGCCGCCATGGTGAGCTTCTCCAGACCGCGCTCGGCGATCATCTCCATGGCGGCGACGAGGACGTCCTCCCGCGGCGGCGCGTGCTTGCGCGCACCGGCCATCCGACGGCTCCTAGATCTTCGGCTGCTGCTGGGTGATGCAGTGGATGCCTCCACCGCCCGCGAAAATGGTACGGGCGTCCACCAGCGTCACCGTCCGCTCGGGGAACAGCCGCCGGAAGATCCCGGCCGCGATCTCGTCGCGGGGGTCGTCGAAGGCGCACAGGACGACTCCGCCGTTGCAGAGGTAGTGGTTGATGTAGGAGTAGTCGACCCAGTCGCCCTCCTCGTCCTTGAGGACGGTGGGCGCGGGGATCTCGACGACCTCCAGGCGGCGGCCCTTCGCGTCGGTCTGGCCGCGCAGGATCTCCAGGTACTGCCGGGACCGGGCGTGGTCCGGGTGGTCCGGGTTCTGCTGGCTGTGCACGACGACGGTGCCGGGCCGGGCGAACGCCGCGACGATGTCGACGTGGCCCTGGGTGCCGTACATGCCGTAGTCGCCGGCCAGGCCGTGCGGGAGCCAGATCGCCTTGCTGGTGCCGAGCTTGGCGTGGATCTCCGCCTCGACCTGCTCCCGGGTCCAGTCGGGGTTGCGGCCCGCGCCGAGCTGGACGGTGTCGGTCAGCAGGACCGTGCCCTCGCCGTCGACGTGGATCGCGCCGCCCTCGTTGACCAGCGTCGAGGGCAGGACGGGGACCCCCGCCAGATCCGCCACATGCCGGGCGATCTTGGAGTCGTGCTCCCAGCGGGCCCAGTCCTGGCCGCCCCAGCCGTTGAACACCCAGTCCACGGCGGCCAGTCGGCCCTCCTCGTCCTTGACGAAGGTGGGGCCGATGTCGCGCATCCACGCGTCGTCGAGCTCCCGCTCGGCCAACTCGATGTCCGGGCCGAGCAGTTCGCGCGCCGAGTCGCCCTGTCCTGGTCCGTGCACCACCGTCACCGGCTCGAAGCGGCGTACCGCGCGGGCCACGGACGCCCAGGCGGCGCGGGCCTCGGCCAGCTCCTCCTCGGTGGTGAAGGTGGGGTTGGGGCCGGGCCAGGCCATCCAGGTGCGCTCGTGCGGAGCCCACTCGGGGGGCATACGGAAGGTCATCTCAGGTCCTAGAGGAAGTAGAGGCGGTTCAGGGAGACCGAGTCGGCCGGTTCGGAGCGCAGGGGCTCTCCGTCGAGGGTGACGAGCCCGGTGCGCTGGTCGACGTCGACGGCTCCGGTACGGGAGTTCAGGCGCAGGTCGGCCGGTCCGATGCCGCGGGTGCCGCGGACGGCGACCCGGCGGCGCCGGGTGGGCATGGTGTCGTGGCCCTGGTCGAGGGCGGCCTGGGCGACGAAGGCGACGGAGATCTCGGCGGGAGTGGCGCCGTGCGCGCCGAACTGCGGGCCCAGGACGAGGGGTTCGCAGGTGTCGGTGGCCGCGTTGGGGTCACCGGTCACCCCGTAGGCGGGGAAGCCGGACTTCAGCACCAGCTGCGGTTTGGCGCCGAAGTACTCGGGGCGCCAGAGCACGATGTCGGCGAGCTTGCCGACCTCGAGCGAACCGACCTCGTGCGCGAGCCCGTGGGCGATGGCCGGGTTGATGGTCAGCTTGGCCATGTAGCGCAGGACGCGCTCGTTGTCGTGGCCGACGCCGGGGTCGCCCAGCTCGGCCTTCATCTTGCCGGCCATGGCGAACGTACGGCGGACGGTCTCACCGGCGCGGCCCATGCCCTGCGCGTCGGAGGAGGTGATGCCGATCGCGCCCAGGTCGTGCAGCACGTCCTCGGCGCCCATGGTCCCGGCGCGGATGCGGTCGCGGGCCATGGCGGCGTCGCCGGGCAGGTCCGTCTTCAGATCGTGGACGGAGACGATCATGCCGTAGTGCTCGGCGACCGCGTCCCGCCCGAAGGGCAGCGTGGGGTTGGTCGAGGAGCCGATGACGTTCGGGACACCCGCCATCTTCAGCACGTTGGGCACGTGTCCGCCGCCACAGCCCTCGATGTGGAAGGCGTGGATGGTGCGGCCCTCCAGCACCCGCAGGGTGTCCTCGACCGACAGGCACTCGTTCAGGCCGTCGCTGTGCAGGGCGACCTGGACGTCGTGCTCCTCCGCCACGCGCAGCGCGGTGTCCAGCGCCCGGGTGTGCGCGCCCATGTCCTCGTGCACCTTGAAGCCGGACGCGCCGCCCTCGGCGAGCGCCTCCACCAGCGGCGCGCCGTCGGAGGACGAACCCCGCCCGAGGAAGCCGATGTTGACCGGCCAGGCGTCGAAGGCGCCGAAGGCGTGCTTCAGTGCCCACGGGGAGTTCACGCCGACGCCCCACACGGGCCCGAACTCCTGCCCGATGACCGTGGTGACGCCGGAGGCCAGCGAGGCCTCCATGATGCGCGGTGACAGCAGATGGACATGGGTGTCGACGGCACCGGCGGTGGCGATCAGCCCCTCGCCGGACACGATGGACGTACCGGTGCCGACCACGACGTCGACCCCGTCGAGCGTGTCCGGGTTCCCGGCCCGCCCGATCGAGCTGATCCGGCCCTCGCGGATGCCGATGGAGACCTTCCGGATGCCCTGGACGGCGTCGATCACCACGACATTGCTGATGACGACGTCGCAGGTCTCCCGGACGGCGGCGGCCTTGAGATGGATCCCGTCGCGGGCGGTCTTGCCGAACCCGGCCAGGAACTCGTCGCCGTGGCGCTGGGAGTCGGACTCGATCTTGACGGTGAGGCCGGAGTCGCCGAGGCGGATCCGGTCGCCCGCGCGGGGGCCGTGGGTGGCGGCGTACTCGTACGGCGTGAGGCGGCGGGCCTCGGCGGGGTGGCCTCCGGGGCGGCTCATCGGGCGGCCTCCTCTCCGGGGACGCCCAGATATCCGCAGGCGGCGGCCCTGCGCAGGGCCTCTTCCCTGGCTCCCGGCGCGTCCAGCGGCCCGTCGACGAGCCCGGCGAAGCCGATCGCGATCCGGGCACCGCCGATCGGCACCAGGCCGACCTCGGCGCTCTCGCCCGGCCCGAAGCGCACGGAGGACCCGGCGGGGACCGCGAGCCGCATGCCGTAGGCCCGCTGGCGGTCGAAGTCGAGGCGCGGGTTCGCCTCGAAGAAGTGGAAGTGGGAGGTGACGGAGACCGGCACGGCGGCCGTGTTGGTGACCGGAAGACGCACGGCGGCCGCGGGCTCGGGGTGCTCGGGGCCGGGCAGCAGCGCGCCGGGCGCCTCGGCTCCGAGCCCGGCGCCGATCGGGTCGGAGACGACCGCGAGCCGGGAGCCGTCGTCGAAGACCGCCTCCACGTGCACCTCGGTGACCACGTCCGCGACCCCGGGCAGCACATCGTCCGGGCCGAGCACCGAGCGGGCGGCCTCGACGGCCTCGGCCAGCCGCCGGCCGTCCCGGGCCGCCTCACAGACGGTGTCCGCGATCAGGGCGGTGGCCTCCGGCACGTTCAGCCGCAGACCGCGGGCCCGGCGGGCACGGGCCAGCTCGGCGGCTCCGAAGAGCAGCAGCCGGTCACGTTCCGTGGGAGTCAGTCTCATGACGCGGGCACCTCCTTGCCTTCCAGTCGTTAGAACAACACTCTAAACATCAGATTCGTACGAGGGAAACATTGACGTGCCAGCTCCGGAAACGTCACATTGAGCGTCGCTCTAACTTCTCAGGCGGCCGATCAAGGGAGACCAGCCATGCCGATGGAACGGCGCGGAGTCGACACCATCCCCGACGAGGAACGCACCAGCGGACCCCGTGACCTCGTCTCGATCCTGGTGGGGTCGAATCTCTGCCTCGGCGTGATCATCTTCGGGTGGCTGCCGCCGTCCTTCGGCCTCGGCTGGTGGGCGTCGGTCAGCTCGATCCTGGTGGGCACGGCGGTCGGCGTCGCCCTCACCGCGCCGCTCGCCCTGATCTCCCTGCGCACGGCGACGAACCTGTCGACCTCCTCCGGCGCCCAGTTCGGGGTGCGCGGCCGGCTGGTCGGCTCGGTGGTCGGCCTGCTGCTCGCCCTCGGCTACACCGCGCTGACCGTGTGGATCGGCGGCGACGTGATGCTCGGCGTCCTGACCCGCCTGTTCGGCGTCCCCGCAAGCGACCTCTCCTACGGCCTGGTCTACGGCCTGCTCGCCGCGGCGACGGTCACCGGCGCGGTCTACGGCTACCGCGTGCTGCTCGCCCTGTCCCGCGTCCTCGCGGTCGGCATGACAGTCCTGCTGCTGCTCGGCGTCCTCGCCTACGCCCCCGACTTCACGACCGCCGCGCTCCCCGAGGCCGGCGGCTATCTGCTGGGCGGGTTCTGGCCGACGTGGCTGCTGGCCGCGGTGGCCGCGGGCCTGTCGGGCCCCATCGCCTTCATCACCCTGCTCGGCGACTACACCCGCTACATCTCCCCGGCCCGCCACTCCTCCCGCAAGGTCCTGCACGCCACCTGGCTCGGGCTCGCCCTCGGCCTGCTCGTCCCGCAGCTCTTCGGCACCTTCACGGCGTACGCGGCCGGCGCGGCCCTCGACTACGCCGGTCCCCTCGTGGACGCGGCCCCCACCTGGTACCTGGTCCCGCTGCTGCTCGCCGCCTCCGCGGGCTCGGTCGGCAACGCGGGTCTGATGCTCTACTCCATGGGCCTCGACCTGGACGCCATCCTGCCGCGCGCCTCCCGGGCGACCGCCACTTACACGGTCGCGGTTCTCGCCACGGTCTGCGTCTTCGTCGGCCACTACGTCTCCACCGCCCAGGACGCGATGACCTCCTTCGTCCTGCTGCTGACGGCGATCGGCACACCGTGGGCGGTCATCACCCTGATCGGCTTCGCGCGCTGCCGGGGGGTGTACGACGCGGAGGCCCTCCAGGTCTTCAACCGCCGTGCGCGGGGCGGGATCTACTGGTTCACCGGCGGCTGGAACATCCCGGCGACGGTGTCCTGGGCGCTGGGGGCGACGGTCGGCGTGCTCGCGGTGGCGCTGCCGTCGTACGAGGGTCCGCTGCTCGCGCTGACCGGCGGGGTGGACTGCAGCTTCCTGCTGTCGGGCGCGGTGGGAGGCGCGCTGTACCTGACGCTCACGGCCCGGGAGAGCACGAAGGCCGCCGTGGACCCGCGGTCCACGACGGCCTTGGCGAACAACGAGGTCCAGGAGCCCGCGACGCCGGGATGATCCGAACGGGAAGGCCTAGGCGAGCCGGTGCATCCAACCGTGCTCGTCCTCGGCGGTGCCGCGCTGGATGTCCAGGAGGGCCCGGCGCAGCCGCATGGTGACCTCGCCGGGCTCCCCGCCCGACTGCGTCCACTCCGCGCCGGTCCGCTTCACCGTGCCGACCGGCGTGATGACGGCGGCCGTACCGCAGGCGAACACCTCGGTCAGGGTGCCGTTCTCGGAGTCGCGCTGCCACTGGTCGACGGAGATCCGGCCCTCCTCGGCCTCGTAGCCGAGGTCACGGGCGACGGAGAGCAGCGAGTCGCGCGTGACGCCCTCCAGGATGGACCCGGTGAGGGCCGGCGTGACGATCTTGTCGCCGTACACGAAGTACAGGTTCATGCCGCCGAGCTCCTCGACCCACTTGCGCTCGACCGCGTCGAGGTAGCAGACCTGGGCGCAGCCCTTCGCGGCGGCCTCCGCCTGGGCGAGCAGGGACGCGGCGTAGTTGCCGCCGGTCTTGGCGTAGCCCATGCCGCCGGGCACCGCGCGGACGTGGTCCTCGGAGACCCAGATGGAGACCGGCTGCACGCCGCCCGGGAAGTAGGCGCCGGCCGGGGAGGCGATGACGAGGAAGAGGTAGTCGTTGGCCGGCTTCACACCGAGCCCGACCTCCGTCGCGATCATGAACGGACGCAGGTACAGCGACTCCTCGCCGCCGTGCTCCGGGACCCAGGCCACGTCCTGCGCGACGAGCGCGTCGCACGCCTCGATGAAGGTCTCGACCGGAAGCTCGGGCATGCCGAGGCGGCGGGCGGACTCCTGGAAGCGCTTGGCGTTCTTGTCCGGGCGGAAGGTGGCGACGGTGCCGTCGGGCTGACGGTAGGCCTTCAGGCCCTCGAAGATCTCCTGCGCGTAGTGCAGCACCATGCTGGCCGGGTCGAGGGAGATCGCCGCGTACGGGACGAGCTGACCGTCGTGCCAGCCGCGGCCCTCGGTCCACTTGATGGTCACCATGTGGTCGGTGAAGTGGCGGCCGAACCCCGGGTTGGCCAGGATCGCCGCGCGCTCGGCGTCGGCGAGCGGGCTGGCGGAGGGCTTGAGCTCGATCGTGGGCGTCGTCATGAGTGGTTGTCCTTCACCGGTTTTGGTTGTGGCGGGCCGCGGTCGCGCCAGTACTGTCAGTGGCCAGTGCTAGGACGTCCGAGCATTCCCTCATTCCGCGGCTCCGCGTTCGATTATCGCGCGCGGGGAGCCGTGGAAGAAACGGCGTGAATGCGGCCCAGGGGTTGATGGTGACACCCGGCGGGGACATGCGGAAGCCGCCGGGTGCTGGAGAGACCCGGCGGCTTCGAGTGGCGCGACGGGTCAGCCGGCTACTCGTACGGCGAGCGCGTCGCCGATCTCGGAGGTGCTGCGGGCGGGCTTGCCGACCCGCGCGGTCAGGTCGGCCGCGACCGCCTCGTCGATCCGGGCGGCCTCGGTGTCGTGGCCGAGGTGGCGCAGCATGAGCGCGACGGACAGGACCGTGGCGGTGGGGTCGGCCTTGCCCTGGCCCGCGATGTCGGGCGCGGAGCCGTGCACCGGCTCGAACATCGAGGGGTACTCGCCGGAGGGGTTGATGTTGCCGCTCGCGGCGACGCCGATGCCGCCGGAGACGGCCGCGGCGAGGTCGGTGATGATGTCGCCGAAGAGGTTGTCGGTGACGATGACGTCGAACCGCTCGGGCTGGGTGACCAGGTAGATGGTCGCGGCGTCGACGTGCATGTACTCGGTGGTGACGTCGGGGTACTCCGCGGCCACCCGGTTGAAGACGTCGGTCCACAGGTGACCGGCGAAGGCCAGCACGTTGTTCTTGTGGATCAGCGCGAGCTTCTTGCGCGGCCGGGCCTGGGCGCGGGCGAAGGCGTCCCGGACGACCCGCTCGACACCGAAGGCCGTGTTCACGGAGACCTCGGTGGCGACCTCGTGCGGGGTGCCCTTGCGGATGGTGCCGCCGTTGCCGGTGTAGGGGCCCTCGGTGCCCTCGCGGACGACCACGAAGTCGATGGCCGGCTGGCCCTTCAGGGGCGTCTCCACGCCCGGGAGGAGCTTCGACGGACGCAGGTTGACGTGGTGGTCGAAGAGGAAGCGGAGCTTGAGCAGGAAGCCGCGCTCCAGCACGCCGGACGGGACCGTGGGGTCACCGATCGCGCCGAGCAGGATGGCGTCGTGCTTCCTGAGCGCCTCGGCGTCGGCCTCGGTGAGGGTCTCACCGGTGGCGTGGTAGCGCCGGGCGCCGAAGTCGTACTCCTTGGTCTCCAGCTTCACATCCTGCGGGAGGACGGCGGAGAGGACCTTCAGGCCTTCGGCCACGACTTCCTGCCCGATGCCGTCACCGGGGATCACTGCCAGATTGAGGATGCGAGAGCTAGCCGACATGCGCAGCACCCTACTCCTCGTCCCATGGGATGACACGCCATGTCCGCGATGCGGACAGCCGAGCGGCGGCAACTCCATCGTGTCGGCTGCCGTTCACCCGTACGACCCACGGGTGTTGGGGTTCGCTGGGAAGTTCTCCGTCATGGACCTCCCCGACGTCGGAATTCCGCCGCGGCTCGCGCGCCAGATGAGCATGGCCGAGCAGTACGAGTACGCGCGCACCAAGCTGGCCCGACGCCGCGCGCTGGTGACGGCGGGCGCGGTGGCGGGCGGAGCGCTGACCGGCTGCTCGGGTGCGGGCACCACCGCCTCCTCGGCCCCGTCCCGGTCCGCGACCACGAAGGTGCCGGGTTCGGCGGTCAGGCCCTTCGGCCGCCATCTCGCCTTCGGCGCCGACCCGCGCACCCAGATGCGGATCTCCTGGCAGGTCCCGGCGGCGGTCGGGAAGCCGTACATACGCATCGGCGCCCGCCCGGACGAGCTGGGCCGCAAGGTGGAGGCCGAGATCCGCGCCCTGCACACGCCGGGCGTGGAGGGCGTACGCCTCGCACTGGAGCAGTACTACGTGCACGCGGCCCTGGACGACCTGCTGCCGGGCACGACGTACTACTACGGCGTGGGCCACGAGGGCTTCGACCCGGCCGCGCCCCCGCACCGCTCCACCGTCGCCTCCTTCCGTACCGCGCCCGCGAACCCGGAGTCCTTCGCGTTCACGGCCTTCGGCGACCAGGGCGTCAGCGACGCGGCCGAGGCCGGTGACCAGCTGCTGCTGCGTCAGGACCCGGCGTTCCATCTGCACGCAGGCGACATCTGCTACGCGAACGTCAAAGGCCGGGGCGAGGAATCGGACGGCTACGACCCCGGGTTCTGGGATCTGTTCCTCAAGCAGAACGAGCCGGTCGCCAAGACCGTGCCGTGGATGGTGACCACCGGCAACCACGACATGGAGGCCTGGTACTCCCCCGACGGCTACGGCGGCCAGGTGGCCCGCTTCAGCCTCCCGGAGAGCGGCTTCGACCCGCGGACCGCGCCGGGGGTGTACTCCTTCGTCTACGGCAACGTCGGCTTCGTGGCGCTGGACGCCAACGACGTGTCGTACGAGATCCCGGCGAACCTCGGGTACACCGGGGGCCGGCAGACGAGGTGGCTGGCCGGGCGGCTGCGGGAGCTGCGGGCGTCGGCGGCGGTGGACTTCGTCGTCGTCTTCTTCCACCACTGCACCTACTCGACGTCCACGCACGCCTCGGACGGCGGGGTGCGCGCCGAGTGGCTGCCGCTGTTCGCCGAGCACCGGGTGGATCTGGTGATCAACGGCCACAACCATGTCTACGAGCGGACCGACGCCATCAAGAACGGCGAGGTGGGCCGCCCGGTGCCGATCGGCGCGGCGACCGACCCGGCGCGGGACGGCACGGTGTACGTCACGGCCGGCGGAGGCGGCAAGGATCTGTACGGCTTCCCGGCGGGCGTCGAGGAGAGCTACGAGGGCCGGGTGAAGGACCGCGAGTCGGTGGACACCTTCCGGTGGACCAGGTCGCGGTCGGTGAAGCGGGAGACCGTGGAGTGGTCCCGCGTGCGCTACCGGGGCTTCTCGGTCCTGAAGGTGGAGGCGGTCAGCGGGGCCGGTGCGCGGCTGAAGGTGTCCGCCCTCGCCCACGACGGCAAGCGCGTCGACCATTTCGAGGTGCGGCGCGGCGCGTGAACCCCGCGCCGCACCTCGCGCGGGTGCGGCTCCCGGCGTGTGCGGTCCGGCTCAGTGGCCGGTGGCGCCGCCGTTGTCACGGCGGTCGAGCGCGCGCTGGAGGGCGGCGGCGGCGTTCTTGCGGTCGGACTCGCTGGAGCGGGGGAGGTGACGGACTCGGCGGGCGGTCGTCTCGGCCATGGGAAATCGACTCCTTCGAGAAACCTGGAGTGCGGAAGAGGGGTACGAGACTCCCCCACTGCCTAATGGGCGTGGGAGGTGCCCCCAGCGGGGAGCGGTGGCCGCAGGGGTTGCCTGCACGGGGCCCGGCTCACGACCGCCATTCGCTTGATCGAGCGAGACGTTCGGCTCCTACAAAGTTAAGGGAGCGGGACGCTTCTGTCTCCACAATTACTCGGACTTCCTACTATCTGAGACGGCAGGCACGCGAACGGGCCGGATCCCGAAGGACCCGGCCCGTTCGAGGCTGTCGGCGATCAGCCCATGTGCGGGTACGTGTAGTCGATCGGCGGGACCAGCGTCTCCTTGATCGCGCGGGTCAGCGTCCAGCGCATCAGGTTCTGCGGGGCGCCGGCCTTGTCGTTGGTGCCGGAGGCCCGCCCGCCGCCGAAGGGCTGCTGGCCGACGACGGCACCGGTCGACTTGTCGTTGATGTAGAAGTTGCCGGCCGCGTAGCGCAGCTTGTCCATGGTGTACGCGGTGGCCGCGCGGTCGCTGGAGATGACCGAGCCGGTGAGGGCGTAGTCGGAGGCGGACTCCATCTGGGTCAGCATCTGCTCGTACTTGTCGTCCTCGTAGACGTGCACGGCGAGGATCGGGCCGAAGTACTCGGTGGTGAACACCTCGTTCGCCGGGTCGTCGCACTCGATGACGGTCGGGCGGACGAAGTAACCCACCGAGTCGTCGTAGGAGCCGCCCGCCACGATCGTGCAGGACGGGTCGGACTTGGCGCGGTCGATGGCGGCCTTGTTCTTGGCGAAGGCACGCTCGTCGATGACGGCACCGATGAAGTTCGCCAGATCGGTGACGTCACCCATGGTGAGGTAGTCGACCTCGGCGGTGAACTCCTCCTTGAAACCGGAGTTCCAGATCGACGCCGGGATGTAGGCGCGGGAGGTCGCCGAGCACTTCTGGCCCTGGTATTCGAAGGCGCCGCGGGTCAGCGCGGTCTTCAGGATGGCGCGGTCGGCGCTCGGGTGGGCGACGACGAAGTCCTTGCCGCCGGTCTCGCCGACCATGCGCGGGTAGGTGCGGTACTTCTCGATGTTGTTGCCGACCGTCTTCCACAGGTACTGGAAGGTCTTGGTCGAGCCGGTGAAGTGGATACCGGCGAGATCGCGGTGCTCCAGGGCGACCTTGGAGACCTCGATGCCGTCACCGGTGACGAGGTTGATGACGCCCTTGGGCAGGCCCGCCTCCTCCAGCAGCTGCATCAGCAGCACGGCGGCGTGGGTCTGCGTCGGGGACGGCTTCCACACGACGACGTTGCCCATGAGCGCGGGGGCGGTGGGCAGGTTGCCCGCGATGGCCGTGAAGTTGAACGGTGTGATCGCGTAGACGAAGCCCTCCAGCGGGCGGTGGTCGAGCCGGTTCCACACGCCGGGGGAGTTCGCCGGGGGCTGCTCGGCGAGCAGGTCACGGGCGTACTTGACGTTGAAGCGCCAGAAGTCGACCAGCTCGCAGGGGGTGTCGATCTCGGCCTGCTGGGCGGTCTTGGACTGGCCGAGCATGGTGGAGGCGGCCAGCGTCTCGCGCCAGGGGCCGGCCAGCAGCTCGGCGGCGCGCAGGATGATCGCCGCGCGGTCGTCGAAGGACATCGCGCGCCAGGCCGGGGCGGCGGCGAGGGCGGCGTCGATGGCGTCCTGGGCGTCCTGCCGGGTGGCGTGGGCGAAGGTGCCGAGGCGGGCCTTGTGGTTGTGCGGCTGCACGACGTCGACACGCTCGCCGCCGCCCATCCGCTTCTCGCCGCCGATGGTCATCGGCAGGTCGATCGGGTTGTCGGCCAGCTCCTTGAGTTTGGCCTCCAGCCGGGCGCGCTCGGGCGAGCCGGGGGCGTAGCCGTGCACCGGCTCGTTGACGGGGGTGGGGACCTGGGTCACAGCGTCCATGAGATCCGTAACTCCTTGTACGTGAGCGGGTGTTTCGGGCTCAGCCCTTGGTGACCATCGAGCGGACGAAGAAGCGCAGGTTCGCCGGCTTCTCCGCCAAACGCCGCATGCTGTGCTTTCCCGGGGGCCGACCCCCGGACCCCCAGCAGGGGGAAGTCTCTGCGTACGTCATGTCTCAGCCTCGGGTGAGCATGCTGCGGACGAAGAAGCGCAGGTTCGCCGGCTTCTCCGCCAGGCGCCGCATGAAGTAGCCGTACCAGTCGGTGCCGTAGGCGGTGTAGACGCGCATCCGGTGGCCCTCGGCGGCCAGGCGCAGGTGCTCGTCGCCGCGGATGCCGTAGAGCATCTGGAACTCGTACTCGTCGAGCTTGCGCCCGGCGCGGTGGGCCAGCTCCTGGGCGATGGAGATCAGACGCGGGTCGTGGGACCCGATCATCGGGTACCCGGAGCCCTCCATCAGGATGCGCATGATCCGGACGTACGCCTTGTCGATCTCGGCCTTGTCCTGGTACGCGACCTCGGCGGGCTCCTTGTAGGCGCCCTTCACGATGCGCACCCGGCTGCCGTTCGCGGCCAGGCGGCGGGCGTCGGCCTCGGTGCGGAACAGGTAGGCCTGGATCACGCAGCCTGTCTGCGGGAAGTCCTTCCGCAGTTCCTCGTGGATGGCGAACATCGAGTCGAGGGTCGTGTGGTCCTCCGCGTCCAGGGTGACCGTGGTGCCGATGGCGGCGGCGGCCTCCACCACCGGGCGGACGTTCGCCAGCGCCAGCTCGTGGCCGCCGGGCAGCGCCTGGCCGAACATCGACAGCTTCACGGACATCTCCGCGCGGGTGCCGAGCTCCAGCCCCTTGAGCCGGTCGATCAGCGCCAGATAGGCGTCGCGGGCGGCCTCGGCCTGCGCGGGGGTGGTGATGTCCTCGCCGACCACGTCCATGGTCAGCTCCAGGCCCTTGGCCGTGAGGTCCTCGACGATCGGGACGATCTCGTCCACGGTCTCGCCGGGGATGAACCGGTCGACGACCTGCTTGGTGACCGGAGCGGCCGAGACGAGACGTCGCATCCGGTCGCTGCGCGACGCGGCGAGAATCACGGGACCCAGCACGGGGCACCTCCACAACCATCAGAAACAGGCCGTATCCCAACGGTTCGGGTACGGCACGGAGAACCACCGTGAAACCTAAGGATCCCTCCGATCCTCGGCCATCGACAGCTGTCACGCATCCGTGCCGCAGATCTCATACAGATGTATGAGGCACCTCGGAAAATGCGGGAGAATGCCCGGGTGACGTCGGAATTCAAGGGTGACTACCAGGAGCTGGTCGACGAGATCTCGGAGCTGCTGGGCGCCCCGGCGACCCTGGAGAACCGCGACTTCGAGCTGATCGCCTTCGGCGCCTATGACAGTGAGGACGAGCTGGACGCCTCCGCGCTGGACCCCGTGCGCACCCGCTCGATCCTGACCCGCCGCTCCACGGCCGCCGTCCGCGCCTGGTTCGAGGGCTTCGGCATCACCCGCGCGAGCGCCCCCGTCCGCATCCCGCCCACCCCGGAGGCCGGCGTCTACCGCGGCCGGATCTGTCTGCCGGTACGTCATCGGGGCGTGGTCCTCGGTTACGTCTGGCTCCTGGACGACGACCCGGGGCCCACCGACCGCCGGCTGGCCGCCGCGATGGACGTCACCGTCCGCATCGGCGCCCTGCTCGCAGACGAGGCCCAGCACGGCGCCGACCTCACCCGTGAGCTGCGGGCCGTCCTCACCGCCGAGCGGGACTGGCAGCGCGAGATGGCCGTCGCCGAACTCCGCACCGCCCTCGGCGTACGCGCCGACTCCCTCCACACGGTCGTCTGCGTCGCCCCTTGGCCCTCGGCCGACCCGGACGACGCCCCCTCGGTGCGCACGGTGCCGGGCGCCACGGCGCTGTGCACGGTGCCGTGGGGGGCGACGGCCCACTCGCTGGCGCTGCTGATCCGGCTGCGCTCCCCGGAGGTGCTGACTCCGGCGACCGCCGCGGCCGGACGGCTGCTGGAGCGGGTGGGCGGACCCGGGGGCGCGGGCATCGCGGCCGCCCGGGCCGGGCTCGGGGAGCTGGGGGCGGCCTGGCGGGAGGCGTCGGCCGCGGCGCGCGCGGTGCTGGCCGAGCCGCGGCTCGGGCCCGTCGCGCAGTGGGCCCGCATCGGTCCGTACCGCCTGCTCACCGCGCTGCCGCCGGGGACGGCGCTCGATCCGGCGGTGGCCCCGCTGCTCTCCCCCGCGCACCGGGAACTCGCGCGCACCGCCGAGGTCTACCTCGACCGCGCGGGACAGGCGGCGCGCACGGCCGCCGAGCTCGGGATCCACCGGCAGACGCTCTACTACCGGCTGTCCCGGGTGGAGCAGCTGACGGGTCTCGACCTGGACGACGGGGAGGACCGGCTGCTGCTGCACATGGCGCTGAAGGGGGCGCGGCTGTAGTCGGCCTCCCTAGTTCCGGGTGGCGGCCTCGATCACCTGGCGCAGCCCTTCGGTGAGCTGCTCCGCACCCGGCGCGGTCTTCGGGTCGAAGGTCCACTGGGCGATGAGGCCCGTCATGAGGGTCACGTAGAACATGCCGAGGGTGTCGGCGGTCCCGTCCTCGACGTCCTCCTCGCGCCCGCCCATGAGCAGCGGAATCAGACCGCGCCCGGCCTCCCGCTGAGCCACCGCCAGATGGTCGCGGACCTCCGGGAGTTGGTCGCCCATGACGACGATCTCCATGCTGAGCCGCCACAGCGAACCGGGCTCGCGCATGGTGGCGATGATGTTCGACCACACCTGCTGGAACCGCTCGACCGAACCCGGCTCCGCGGTAATCCCCGCGGCCCTGTCGCCCTCGAAGGCGTCGCCCACCTCCTCGACCAGCGCCACGTAAGCCTGCGCCAGCAACGCGTCCTTCGAGCCGTAGTGATAGCCGATCGACGCCAGGTTGGTCCCCGACTCCCTGACGATGTCGCGCGCGGTCGTCCGCACGAACCCCTTCGCCAGCAGGCAGCGCTTGGCGCCTTCGAGCAGATCCTCACGGTGTCCCATGACGGACAGCCTACCCTCGGTCCATACGTCCGTCCTATACACTCGTCATAGACGGACGTTTTATACGTGTGTACATTCCCCGCCATGACAATCAACCCCCTGTCCCCCACCCGTGCGGGCCGCCGTGAGTGGACCGCGCTCGGCGTGCTGATGCTGCCGCTGCTGCTGGTGTCGATGGACGTCTCGGTCCTCTACTTCGCCGTCCCGGCGATCGGCGCCGACCTGGCACCGACCGGCACCCAGCAGCTCTGGATCTTCGACATCTACGCCTTCGTCCTGGCCGGCCTGCTGATGACGATGGGCTCGCTCGGCGACCGCATCGGCCACCGCCGCCTCCTGCTGATCGGCGCCGCCGCCTTCGGCACCGCCTCACTGGCCGCGGCCTACGCCAACAACGCCGGGATGCTGATCGCGGCCCGCGCGGTGCTCGGCATCGGCGGCGCGACCCTGATGCCCTCGACGCTGGCCATGCTCCGCACGATGTTCACCGACCCCGGCCAGCGCGCGAAGGCGATCGGGCTGTGGTCCGGCGTCATGACGGCCGGGGTGGCGCTCGGTTCGGTGCTGAGCGGGGTCCTGGTGGAGTACTTCTGGTGGGGCTCGGTGTTCCTGGTCAACCTGCCCGCGATGGCGCTCCTGCTGCTCCTCGGCCCGCTGCTGCTCCCCGAGTCGAAGGACCCCGAGCCCGGCCGCTTCGACCTGCTGAGCGTCCCGCTGTCGATGGCGGCCGTACTGCCCGTGATCTACGGCCTGAAGGAGATCCCCTCCGAGGGCTGGAACGTCCGCTACGTCGTCTCGGTCACCGTCGGCCTGCTCTTCGCGACGCTCTTCGTCCACCGCCAGCGCACGGCCGCCTCCCCGATGATCTCCCCCGCCCTGTTCCGCGGCCGGGGCTTCGCCCCCGCGGTCGCCCTGAACCTCGTCTCGGCGTTCGGCATCATGGGCTCGGCGTACTTCACCACGCAGTACCTGCAGTCCGTCCTCGACAAGAGCGCGCTGGAGGCGGCCCTGTGGGCGCTGCTGCCGTCGGTGCCGATCGGGGCGGCGGCACCGATCGGTACCCGGCTGGTGCAGAAGGGCGCCGACCGGGCCCATGTGGTCACCGGCGGCTTCCTGATCGCCGCGTCGGGCTTCGGGCTGCTGTCCTTCGCCGGTACCGACTCGCTGTGGCTGGTGCTGACCGGGTGCGCGGTGCTCGCCGTCGGCGCGGTCGTGGTGATGTCCCAGATCATGGACCTGGCGATGGGCGCCGCCCCGGTGGAACGGGCGGGCTCGGCGTCCTCCCTGATGGAGACCGGCGCCGAGTTCGGCGGCGCGCTGGGCATGGCCCTGCTCGGCTCCATCGGTACGGCGGTCTACCGCCACGGGATCCCGGACTCGGCCCCGGCACCCGCCCACGAGACGCTGGGCGGGGCACTGGCGGTCGCCGACCGGGTGCCGGGCCTCGCCACGGCCGCGCGGGAGGCGTTCACCAGCGGGATGCAGGGGGCGGCGGTCGCGGGGGCGGTGGTGCTGGCGGGGGCGGCGGTACTGGCGGCGCTCACCCTGCGGCGGATCGAGGTGCGGGAGCAGACATGCGAAACGCCGGACGAGCCGAGAGACCTCAGCGCGTCCGGCGTTTGAGCGGCAGTGGCGTCAGGTCAGGTTCACCGCACGGGCGGACGTCGCCCCGATCTCCTCGGCGACCTCCGCCAGCACCCCGGAGGGCACCGTGTCGTCCACCGTCAGCACGGCCAGCGCCTCGCCGCCGGCGACCGCGCGGGACACCTGCATGCCGGCGATGTTGATGCCCGCCTCGCCGAAGACCCGGCCCACGGTGCCGACGACACCCGGACGGTCCTCGTAGCGCAGCACCACCATGTGATCGGCGAGCGCGAGGTCCACGTCGTAGTCGCCGACCGCGACGAGCTTCTGGAGGTGCTTGGGGCCGGCCAGGGTGCCGGAGACCGCGACCTCCTCGCCGCTGCCGAGCGTGCCGCGCACGGTGACGACATTGCGGTGGTCGGCCGACTCCGAGCTGGTGGTCAGCCGCACCTCGACGCCGCGCTCCTGGGCGAACAGCGGGGCGTTGACGTAGGAGACCGTCTCGGCGACGACGTCCTCGAAGACGCCCTTGAGCGCGGAGAGTTCGAGCACCTTGACGTCGTGCTGGGTGATCTCGCCGTACACCTCGACGTCGAGGCGGACCGCGACCTCACCGGCGAGCGCGGTGAAGATCCGGCCGAGGCGCTCGGCGAGCGGCAGGCCCGGCTTGACGTCCTCGGCGATGACACCGCCCTGGACGTTCACCGCGTCCGGGACCAGCTCACCGGCGAGCGCGAGCCGCACCGAGCGGGCGACGGCGATACCGGCCTTCTCCTGCGCCTCGTCGGTGGAGGCACCGAGGTGCGGGGTGGCGACGACCTGGTCGAACTCGAAGAGCGGGGAGTCCGTGCAGGGCTCCTTCGCGTACACGTCGAGACCGGCACCGGCGACCCGGCCCTCCTTGAGGGCGGAGTACAGCGCCTCCTCGTCGACGATCCCGCCGCGCGCGGCGTTGACGATGCGGACGCTCGGCTTGACCTTGCGCAGCGCCTCGTCGCCGATGAGACCGACGGTCTCCGGGGTCTTGGGAAGGTGGACGGTGATGAAGTCGGAGACCTCGAGCAGCTCGTCCAGCGACAGCACCTTGACGCCCATCTGCGCGGCGCGGGCGGGCTGGATGTACGGGTCGTAGGCGACGACCTTCATACCGAAGCCGGACATGCGCTGGGCGACCAGGGCACCGATCCGGCCGAGGCCGACGACGCCCAGGGTCTTCTCGGCGAGCTCGACGCCCGTGTACTTGCTGCGCTTCCACTCGCCGTTCTTCAGCGCGGCGTTGGCCTGCGGGATGTGGCGGGCGGTGGCGACGAGGAGGCCGCAGGCCAGCTCGGCGGCGGTCACGATGTTGGACGTGGGGGCGTTGACGACCATCACGCCGGCCTTGGTGGCGGCGGAGACGTCGACGTTGTCCAGGCCGACGCCGGCTCGTGCGACGACCTTCAGCTTGTGCGCGGCGGCGATGGCCTCGGCGTCGACCTTGGTGGCCGAGCGGATCAGGATCGCGTCCACCTCGGCGATGGCCGGGAGCAGCTCGGCCCGGTCGGCGCCGTTGCAGTGGCGGATCTCGAAGTCGGGGCCGAGCGCGTCGACGGTGGCGGGCGACAGCTCTTCAGCGATGAGTACGACGGGTTTCGAGCTCACGTGAGTCCTCACATGTCCATTGCGGACGGCCGTCCCGACGGCCGCTGGCGGTGGAGGGGCTTGCCGCGTGGAAGACGCACGACGCTGTGGGCCTGACGCGTATGTTGTCGAGAAGTGTAGTGCTGCGGGCCGAGGCGTCTTACGCCGCAGCGGAAGGATCACCCGTCCGTGGCTGGACGTGGTGGACAACGGGGCCGGAGCGACCGCTCCGACCCCGTGACATGCGGCTTACGCCTCCTCGTCGACCCAGCTCATGAGCTTGCGCAGCTCCTTGCCCGTGGTCTCCAGCAGGTGCTCGGAGTCCTGCTGCTTGTACTCGTTGTACTTCTTCAGACCGCCGTGGTACTCGTCCATCCAGGCCTGCGCGAAGGTGCCGTCCTGGATCTCCGCGAGGACCTTCTTCATCTCGGCCTTGGTGGCGTCGGTGATGATCCGCGGGCCGGTGACGTAGTCGCCCCACTCGGCGGTCTCGGAGATCGACCAGCGCATCTTCTCCAGGCCGCCCTCGTACATGAGGTCCACGATCAGCTTCAGCTCGTGCAGGCACTCGAAGTACGCGATCTCGGGCTGGTAGCCGGCCTCGGTCAGCGTCTCGAAACCGGCCTTGACCAGGGCGGCGGTGCCACCGCAGAGGACGGCCTGCTCACCGAACAGGTCGGTCTCGGTCTCCTCGGTGAAGGTCGTCTTGATGACGCCGGCGCGGGTGCCGCCGATGCCCTTGGCGTACGACAGGGCGAGCGCGAAGGCGTTGCCCGTGGCGTCCTGCTCGACGGCGGCGATGCACGGAACGCCGCGGCCCTCCTCGTACTGGCGGCGGACCAGGTGGCCCGGGCCCTTGGGGGCGACCATGCAGACGTCGACGCCGGCCGGGGGCTTGATGAAGCCGTAGCGGATGTTCAGGCCGTGGCCGAAGAACAGCGCGTCGCCGTCCTTCAGGTTCGGGGCGATGTGCTCCTCGTAGACCTGGGCCTGGATCGGGTCCGGGACGAGGATCATGATGACGTCGGCCTCGGCGGCGGCCTCCGCCGGCGTCACCACGCGCAGGCCCTGCTCCTCGGCCTTGGCCTTGGACTTGGAGCCCTCGTGCAGACCGACGCGCACGTCGACACCCGAGTCACGGAGCGACAGCGCGTGGGCGTGGCCCTGGCTGCCGTAACCGATGACCGCGACCTTGCGGCCCTGGATGATGGACAGGTCGGCGTCGGCGTCGTAGAACAGCTCGGCCACTTTGGGTTCTCTCCTTGTGTGCAGGTGTTGCGTCCCACCGTATGACGGCGGGCGGAAGGGAAGTTCGGGGGTCTCGGTATGCGGGCGGCCGGTGTCCCCGGCCGCCCGCATCCGTCGTTATGCCGACCGGTCGAGGGCGCGCAGCGAGCGGTCCGTGATCGAGCGTGCTCCGCGTCCGATCGCGATCGTGCCGGACTGGACGAGCTCCTTGATGCCGAAGGGCTCCAGCATCTTCAGCATCGCCTCCAGCTTGTCGCTGGAGCCGGTGGCCTCGATCGTGACGGCCTCCGGGGAGACGTCGACGGTCTTGGCGCGGAACAGCTGGACGATCTCGACGATCTGGGAGCGCGTCTCGTTGTCGGCGCGCACCTTCACCAGAACGAGTTCGCGCTGCACGGCCGAACCGGGCTCCAGCTCGACGATCTTCAGCACGTTGACGAGCTTGTTGAGCTGCTTGGTCACCTGCTCCAGCGGCAGGTCGGCCACGCTGACCACGATGGTGATGCGGCTGATGTCGGGGTGCTCGGTGACACCGACCGCGAGCGAGTCGATGTTGAAGCCGCGGCGGGAGAACAGGGCGGCGATCCGCGCCAGGATGCCGGGCGTGTTCTCCACCAGGACCGAGAGCGTGTGCTTGGTCATTTTCTCTGCGTCTCTCTCGCTCAGTCGTCTTCGTTGTCGCCGAAGTCGGGGCGGACGTCCCTGGCGGCCAGGATCTCGTCGTTGGAGGTGCCGGCGGCGACCATCGGCCACACCATCGCGTCCTCGTGGACGATGAAGTCCACGACGACCGGGCGGTCGTTGATGGAGTTGGCCTCCTCGATCACCTTGTCGAGGTCGGCCGGGTCCTCGCAGCGGATCGCGTAACAGCCCATGGCCTCCGACAGCTTGACGAAGTCGGGGACGCGGGTGCCCGCGCTGGGCTGCTTGCCGTCCGCCTCCGGGCCGCTGTGCAGCACGGTGTTGGAGTAGCGCTGGTTGTAGAAGAGGGTCTGCCACTGGCGGACCATCCCGAGGGCGCCGTTGTTGATGATGGCGACCTTGATCGGGATGTTGTTCAGGGCGCAGGTGGCCAGTTCCTGGTTGGTCATCTGGAAGCAGCCGTCGCCGTCGATCGCCCAGACCGTACGGTCCGGTGCGCCGGCCTTGGCGCCCATCGCGGCCGGGACCGCGTAGCCCATCGTCCCGGCGCCGCCGGAGTTCAGCCAGGTCGCGGGCTTGTCGTACTCGATGTAATGCGCGGCCCACATCTGGTGCTGGCCCACGCCCGCGGTGAAGACCGTTCCCTCCGGGGCGAGTTGACCGATGCGCTCGATGACCTGCTGCGGCGACAGCGAGCCGTCCTCGGGCTGGTCGTAGCCGAGCGGGTAGGTCTCGCGCCAGCGGTTCAGGTCGTTCCACCAGGCGCTGTAGTCGCCCTGGTGGCCGTCGTTGTGCTCCTTCTGGACCGCCTGGATCAGGTCGGCGATGACCTCGCGGGCGTCCCCCACGATCGGCACGTCGGCGGCGCGGTTCTTGCCGATCTCGGCCGGGTCGATGTCGGCGTGGACGATCTTGGCGTGCGGGGCGAAGCTGTCCAGCTTGCCGGTGACGCGGTCGTCGAAGCGGGCACCGAGGGCGACGATCAGGTCGGCCTTCTGCAGCGCGGTGACGGCGGTGACCGATCCGTGCATGCCCGGCATTCCCACGTGCAGCGGGTGGCTGTCGGGGAAGGCGCCGAGCGCCACCAGGGTGGTGGTGACGGGCGCTCCGGTGAGCTCCGCGAGGACCTTCAGCTCGGCGGTGGCCTTGGCCTTGAGGACGCCGCCGCCGACGTAGAGGACGGGCCGCTTCGCGGAGGTGATCAGCTTGGCCGCCTCGCGGATCTGCTTGGCGTGCGGCTTGGTGACCGGACGGTAGCCGGGCAGGTCCATGACCGGCGGCCAGGAGAAGGTGGTCTGTGCCTGGAGGGCGTCCTTGGCGATGTCGACCAGGACCGGGCCGGGGCGGCCGGTGGAGGCGATGTGGAACGCCTGCGCGATCACCCGGGGGATGTCATCGGCCTTGGTGACGAGGAAGTTGTGCTTGGTGATCGGCATGGTGATGCCGACGATGTCCGCTTCCTGGAACGCGTCCGTGCCGATCGCCTTGGAGGCCACCTGGCCGGTGATCGCGACCATCGGCACCGAGTCCATGTGCGCGTCGGCGATCGGCGTGACGAGGTTGGTCGCGCCGGGGCCCGAGGTCGCCATGCAGACACCGACCTTGCCGGTGGCCAACGCGTACCCCTCGGCCGCGTGACCGGCGCCCTGCTCGTGGCGCACCAGGATGTGACGCACGCGGGTGGAGTCCATCAGCGGGTCGTACGCCGGAAGGATGCAACCACCGGGAATGCCGAACACCGTGTCGGCCCCGACTTCCTCGAGGGAGCGGATGAGGGACTGCGCACCCGTGACGTGCTCGGGGGCGGACGGCTGTCCTCCGGAACGGGGCCGCGGCTGCGGATGATGGGCCCCGGTGGCCTGCTCGGTCATCGGCATTCTCTTCTCGATGCTGAGGGTTTTTGCGAAGTTTGTACGGTGTACGACTGCTGCTGGTGCAACAAAAAACCCCTCGTGCCGTCAGGCAAGCGAGGGGAGCGCGCCGGGAGTGGGTCGCTGAGCGGTCAAGGGCTCAGCGTCAGCCGACGCGCTTTCCAAGTACGAGAATTCGGGTGCGCATGGCACTGACCCTCCCCCCGGCACGCACCGCGTGTCAAGGTGGTGGGACGGGAGTCTCATTATGTGAGCGACGGGTGCCGCCGCCTCCGAGAACGGCGGGCACCCCCCGGCCCTGCGGCTCCCGCACACCCGCGAACGCCGGCTCCCCCGGCCCGTGCGGGACCGGGTAGCGGCCGGAGGCGAGCGCCCGGCGCAGCCGGTACTCGTCCACCGGACCGGAGAAGGCCATGCCCAGGCCGTGGGTGCAGCCCATCGCCCGCAGCGCCACCACCTGCTCGGGCAGGTCCACACCCTCGGCCACGGACTGCAGCCCCAGGTCGGCGGCGATCCGCAGCAGCCCGCTGGTGATCTTGTGCAGCCGCGCGGACTCCACGACGCCCTCGACCAGGCCGCGGTCCACCTTGAGCACGTCCACGGGAAGCCTGCGCAGCGCGGCGATCGCCGCGCCGCCACTGCCGAAGCCGTCCAGCGCGATCCGCACGCCGAGTCTGCGCAGCGCGCCCAGGCGGCGCTCCAGCTCGTCCAGCGAGCCCCGTACGTCGGTGTCGGCCAGCTCGATCACCAGCGAACCCGACGGCAGCCGGTACCGGGTGAGCAGGGCCTCGATCGAGTCGGGCGGCATCGAGCGGTCCAGCAGCCGGCGCGCGCTGATCCGGACGGTCACCGGCACCGAGAGCCCGGTGGCGGCGCGCTCGGCGGCCTGCTCCACGGCCTCCTCCAGCATCCAGCGGCCCAGCTCGGCGGTCTTGTCGCTGTCCTCGGCGACCCGCAGGAACTCGGCGGGCGTGAACAGCACGCCCTGCGAGGACCGCCAGCGCGCCTGGGCGGCGACCGAGGTGATCCGGCCGTCCTCCAGGCACACCACCGGCTGGTGCAGCAGCGCGAACTCGCCGTCGTGCAGCGCGGCCCGCAGGCGCGTGGCCAGCTCGGCCTTGCGTACGACGTCCTGCTGCATCTGCGGCTTGTACAGCTCGACCCGGCCCTTTCCGGACGCCTTGGCCCGGTACATCGCGAGGTCGGCGTTGCGCAGCAGCTCGCCCGCGCCCAGGCCCGGCTCGGCGAACGCGACGCCGATGGAGGCGGCGACCCGGACATCGTTGCCGTCGATGACGTACGGCTGCGACAGCGTGAGCCTGAGGCGGTCGGCGAGATCCAGGATGTGCCGTTCGCGGGCGGACCGGTCACGGGTGCCGTCTCCGACGATCAGCGCGGCGAACTCGTCGCCGCCGAGCCGGGAGGCGGTGTCCCCGTGCCGGACCGCCTCCTGGAGCCTGCGGGCGGCCTGCACGAGCAGTTCGTCCCCGGCCTGGTGCCCGATGGTGTCGTTGACGGCCTTGAAGCCGTCCAGGTCGATGAAGAGGACGGCCGTGCCGCGCAGGGCGGCGCCACGGTCGGAGGCGCGGCGGCCGGACAGGGCCTGCTGCACGCGCTTGGTGAACAGGGCGCGGTTGGGCAGGTCGGTGAGCGGGTCGTGCTCGGCGTTGTGCTGGAGCTGCGCCTGCAGGCGGACGCGCTCGGTCACGTCCCGGCTGTTGAAGATGAGGCCGCCGTGGTGGCGGTTGACGGTGGACTCCACGTTCAGCCAGCCGCCGTCGCCGGAGCGGAAGCGGCACTCGATGCGCGTAGTGGGTTCCTCGTGCGGGCTGGCGGCGAGGAAGCGGCGCACCTCGTGCACCACGCAGCCCAGGTCCTCCGGGTGGATGAGGTTGGCCAGTTCGGTGCCCACCAACTCCTCCGCGGGGCGGCCGTAGACGCCGGCCGCGGCCGGGGAGACGTAGCGCAGGATGCCGTTCGGCGCGGCGATCATGATGACGTCGCTGGAGCCCTGCACCAGGGAGCGGAAGTGGTTCTCCTTCTGCGCCAGTTCCTGGGTGAGGGTGATGTTGTCGAGCAGCATGATGCCCTGGCGCACCACGAGGGCGAGCACGACGGTGCCGCCGGTGATGAGCACGACGCGGTCGACGCTGCGGCCGTTGAGGACGTTGTAGAGGATCCCCAGCGTGCAGACGGCGGCGGCGAGATAGGGCGTGAGGGCGGCCAGCGAGCCGGCGATCGGCCGGGCCGCCGGGAACCGGCTGTGATCACCTCCCTGCGGGGGCAGGTGGTGGTGGCTGCCGCCGCCCCGCTGTCCCGGCAGGTGCTCGCGCACCACGCGCGTGTAGCCCTCGCCCTCCTGCCGCTCCGTGTCGCCGCCCCGGGGGGAGGCCCAGGGGGCGTAGGCGAGCAGCAGCGAGCCGGCGAACCAGCCCGCGTCGAGGAGCTGGCCGGAGCGGTAGTTGCTGTTCATCAGCGGCGAGGTGAACAGGGCATCGCACATCACGGTCAGGGCGAGTGCCCCGATCGCGGTGTTCACCGCGGTGCGGTTCACCGACGAGCGCCGGAAGTGCAGCGCCAGCACCATGCTGACCAGCGCGATGTCCAGCAGCGGGTAGGCCAGCGACAGCGCGGTGTGCGACACGCTCGTCGCCTCGGACTGGGCGGCGGTCTGGGCGAGGGCCAGGCTCCACGCCAGCGTCAGCAGGGAGCCGCCGATCAGCCAGGCGTCGAGGCCGAGGCAGACCCAGCCGGCCCGGGTCACCGGGCGCTTGGCGAGCACCAGCAGCCCCACGATGGCGGGCGGGGCGAAGCACAGGAAGAAGCCGTCCGCGTAGCTGGGGCTGGGCACGGGCCGCTCGAGCACGACCTCGTACCACCCCCAGACCAGATTGCCGAGGGACGCCATCACCGAGGAGAGGGCGAACAGCAGCCAGGCCGGCCGGAAGCGGATCCGGCGGCTGCGGGCGTACAGGAAGCACGAGACCGCGGCGGCAGCGGCCGCGGCGCTCAGCCCGAAGTCGCCCATGATCAACGCGAGTTCGTCCGAACCCCAGCCGAGCGCGGAACCGACGGCGTATCCCGCGCACACCAGGGCCAGAACGAGTTGGGGGACCATGCCCGCCCCGCCGCCGGAGGACGGCGGCCGGGGCAGCGCCCCCGACGAAGGATGGGCCCGCAACGCGCCGTTGAGGGTCGTCGTGGGAGGCGGCGGCGAGCTCACCGGTCCCTCCCGGTCCGCGCCGCTCCCGGGTCCCGGTGCGCTGGATGGGCCTGCCTGCGCCGGCTGCTGTGCCTGCGGTGATGGCTGTGGTGTCCGCCGGGACTGCCGTGGTGGCCGCGCCTGCGCGCGGCCGTGCGCCAGGGTCGCCGCCGGCGGCCCCGCCGCGTCGGATCGTTGGTCCATAGGCCGTGCATCGCCCGTCGCCCCCCTCACAGTCTGCAATGTCCATCCCCGGCGCCGAACGGTGCGCGGCGCAGCCCCTGTCGGGACGATACACCAGTCTCGTCACTCAGGGACATAGGTTCTCTACGCTCCGTGACGACCAGCGGGGATGCGGGTACGGACCGCGTCCGGAAGGTTGCGGAGGGTACCCGAACCGGGTTACGTGGCTGTCGCGTTGGTCGACGGGCCGCTGTCCGCACCCGTCGTAAGGATCACGTTGCGCAGCGGCTCCCGGTTCACGAAACGGCTCAACTGCTCGACCAGCAGCCGCTTGGCGCGGGGCATGAAGGCGGACGTCGGGCCACCGACGTGCGGACTGATGAGCACCCCGGGAGCCTGCCACAGAGGGTGGCCCGGCGGCAGCGGTTCGGGGTCGGTGACGTCGAGGGCCGCGGTGATGCGCCCGCTCTCCAGTTCGGCGAGGAGGGCCTTGGTGTCGACGACGCCGCCGCGGGCGATGTTCACCAGCAGCGCCCCGCCCTTCATCCGGGCCAGGAAGTCGGCGTCGACGAGGTGACGCGTGGTCTCGGTGAGCGGGGTGGAGAGCACGACGACGTCCGCCTCGGGAAGCAGGTCGGGCAGCCGGGTGAGTGGATGCACCGGCCCGCGCTCCGTAGTGCGCTCGGAGCGCGCGACGCGCGCCACCCGCGCGAGCTCGAACGGCGCGAGCCGGTCCTCGATGGCGGCGCCGATCGAGCCGTATCCCACGATGAGCACGGTCTTGTCCGCCAGCGCGGGCCGGAAGCCACCGTGCCACTCCCCCTTGTCCTGGGCGCGCACGAAGTCGGGGATGCCGCGCAGCGAGGCCAGGATCAGCGCGAGCGTGAGCTCGGCGGTGCTCGCCTCGTGCACCCCGCGCGCGTTGCAGAGCCGGACGCCCGCGCGCAGATGCCGCAGTCCGGGCTCGACGTGGTCGATGCCGGCGGACAGCGTCTGCACGACCTCGACGGAGCTCATCAGGGGCAGCGGGCGCTGTCCGAGTCCCGGCGGCTTCATGTAGGGGACGACGTAGAAGGCGCACGCGGCGGGGTCCGCGGGATAGTCGTCGGCGCCGTTCCAGAAGCGGTAGTCCGGCCCCTCGGGGAGCCCTTCGATCTCGTCCGGCGGGATGGGAAGCCACACGTCAGCAGTCATGCACCGGAGGCTATGTCAGGTCCCCGGGACGGCAGAGGTTAGGTTGGGGTGGCGGAAGAGGGAGGGTCACGAGCAGGTGGAGCGCAGGACGATCGGCGCGGCGGCGCTCGCGGTGGGGGCTGTCGGACTCGGGTGCATGCCGATGAGCTGGGCGTACAGCGGATCCCGGCAGCGCGGTGACGAGTCGCTGCGGGCCGTGCACCGGGCGCTCGATCTGGGCTCGACGCTGCTGGACACGGCCGACATGTACGGCCCGTTCACCAACGAGCTGTTGCTGGGGCGGGTATTGAAGGAACGCCGCCAGGACGCCTTCGTGTCGACGAAGGTCGGGCTGCTGGTCGGCGAGCAGCACATCGTGGCCAACGGCCGCCCCGGGTACGTGAAACGGGCGTGCGACGCCTCGCTGCGGCGGCTCCAGACGGACGTGATCGACCTGTACCAGCTGCACCGGGCGGACCCGGAGGTGCCGGTCGAGGAGACCTGGGGGGCGATGGCGGACCTCGTCCGGGCCGGGAAGGTACGGGCGTTGGGCATGTGCGCGGTGGGGGCGCGCGGCGGTCGCCGGTCCGGGAGCCGCCTGCACGACGCCACGCTGCGGCAGTTGCGGCGGATGCAGCAGGTCTTCCCGGTGAGCGCGGTGCAGGCGGAACTGTCGGTGTGGTCGCCGGAGGCGCTGGAGTCCCTCCTGCCGTGGTGCGAGGCGCGCGGCATCGGCTTCCTGGCGGCGATGCCGCTGGGCAACGGCTTCCTCACCGGCACGCTGACGCCGGGCGAGGGCTTCGAACCGGACGACGTCCGCGCCCGCCATCCCCGCTTCACGGCGGAGATGATGGCCGCCAACCAGCCGATCGTGGTCGGTCTGCGCCGCATCGCCCGCCGCCATGGGGCAGACGTCACCCCGGCGCAGGTGGCGCTGGCGTGGGTGCTGGCGCAGGGACGGCACGTGGTGCCGGTGCCGGGGGCGAAGCGGGAGCGGTGGGTGACGCAGAACGCGGGGGCGGCGCGGCTGCGGCTCACGGCGGAGGATCTGGCGGAGATCGGGGCGCTGCCCGGGGCGCGGGGGTCCTGGGACTGAGCCGGTGGGTACTTAGCCGGTGGGTACTGAGTCGGCGGGTACTGAGCCGGCGGTTGCCGGGCGGTCTTGATGCGGGAATCATTGATCGGGAACCTGTGAGGCGCGAGCGGTGTATGACAAGGAGAAGCCGCCGCGTCGAAGGGACCATGATCGTGCAACGTCGAGCTGTGTCGGCCGTACTGGCCGCGGCCGCGCTCCTGCTGACGGCCGGGTGTTCCTCCGACGACGAAGGGGGCTCGTCCGGCGCGGGTGACAGCGCGGCGTCGACCGGTGCGGCCTCCCAGGCACCACCGTCGTCCCGGGCCACCGACGACACCCCGCCCGCCAAGGGCTCCGCCAAGGTGGTGCGGACGGTCGCCGAGGGACTGAAGAGCCCGTGGGGCCTGGCCCCGCTGCCGGACGGCGACCTGCTGGTCTCCTCCCGTGACGAGGGCACCATCACCCAGGTCGACACCGAGAGCGGAAAGAAGACCGAGCTGGGCGAGGTGCCCGGGGTGTCCCCGGCCGGAGAGGGCGGCCTGATGGGCCTCGCGCTCTCCCCGGACTACGCCTCGGACCACATGGTCTACGCCTACTTCACCTCGGCCTCGGACAATCGCATCGTCCGGCTGCTCGTCGACGAGGACAAGCCGGCCGGCGAGCAACTGGGCGCCCCGGACACCGTCTTCAGGGGCATCCCCAAGGGCTTCGTCCACAACGGCGGCCGGATCGCCTTCGGCCCCGACAAGATGCTGTACGCGGGCACGGGCGAGAGCGGCGAGGAGGGGCTGTCGCAGGACAAGAAGTCCCTGGGCGGCAAGATCCTGCGGATGACCCCGGAGGGCGAACCGGCGCCGGGCAACCCCTTCCCCGACTCCCCGGTGTACTCGTACGGCCACCGCAATGTGCAGGGCCTGGCCTGGGACACCGAACAGCGCCTGTTCGCCGCGGAGTTCGGCCAGGACACCTGGGACGAGCTGAACGCGATCAAGCCGGGTGACAACTACGGGTGGCCCCGGGCCGAGGGCGAGTCGGACGACCCGGCGTTCCACAACCCGATAACCCAGTGGGCCACGGACGAGGCCTCCCCAAGCGGCATCGCCTACGCCGAGGGCTCGGTCTGGATGGCGGGCCTGAGGGGCGAGCGTCTGTGGCGCGTCCCCCTGAAGGGCACGGAGGCCGCGGCCGACCCGCAGTCCTTCCTGGAGGGCGAGTACGGCCGACTGCGCACGGTGGTCCCGGCAGGCGGCGACAAGCTGTGGCTGACGACGAGCAACACCGACGGCCGGGGCTCACCGGAGGACGCGGACGACAGGATCCTGGAGGTGCAGGTGTCCTAGGCGGCGAGGAACAGGTGTCCTAGCCGGCGAGGTGCAGGTGTCTTAGGCCGCGCCGCCCACCCGCTCTCCGTCCTCCGTCGGGAACAGCCCCATCCGGTGCGCCATCGCCGCGGCCTCGCCCCGCCCCGCGACGCCCAGCTTGGCGAGGATGTTGGAGACATGGACGCTGGCCGTCTTCGGGGAGATGAAGAGTTCCTCGGCGATCTGGCGGTTGGTGCGGCCGGCCGTGACCAGCCGCAGGACGTCCCGTTCACGGCTGGTGAGGCCGAGGGTGTCGGCGGCGGGGCGGGGCGCGTCGGGCGTGAGGGGGAGGCGCGCTCGCCGGGCGAGGGAGGCGACCTCGTCGGCGAGGGGGCGGGCGCCCAGGTGGTCGGCGACGGCGTGGGCGAGGCGGAGGAGTTCCGCCGCCGAGGCCCGGTCGTCCTCGCCGCCCGCCGTCACCAGGGCCTCGGCGAGCCGGTGGCGGACGCGGGCGAGGTCGTGGGGCCGCTGGAGGCGCTCGAAGGCGGTGACGACCGACGACCAGAGGTCGGGGGGCGCCTGTCCCTCGGCGCGGTGGAGTTCCGCGCGGACCCACTGCTCGTGGGCGCGCCAGATGGGCGCGTCGGTGGTGAGGGTCTTCACCGCGCCGAAGAGGCGCTCCAGGGTCTCGGTGCGGCCCTCGTCGGCGGCGGGGAGGTCCCGGGCGTCGGCCTCGGCGGTGGCGGCGGCCAGCAGCAGGGGCCAGGCGTAGCGCTGGGTGCCGGGCTGGAAGCCGGCGTCGAGGACGCGCGTGAGTTCGGCGCGGGCGTCCAGGATGCGGCCCTCGGCGGCCGCGAGGGCTATCGCGAGCCGGGACAGGGGCAGGTCGTTCTGCGGCATGGGGTCGTGGGAGCCGTAGGCGAGGCGGCCGTCGGCGAGGTGCCGGGCGGCCTCGTCCAGATGTCCGCGGGCCAGCGCGATCTGGGCGAGGCAGTGGGCGGCGCAGCCGCGCGGCTTGGCGACCTGGCCCACGCGCTGGGCGGCCAGCGCGGCCTGCGCTGCCTCGTCCCAGCGGCCCAGGGAGATCAGTGCCTCGGCGAGGTTGGCCCAGATCCAGGCCTCCGAGTCCCGCAGGCCCCGGTCCTGGGTGAGCCGCAGGCCATCGCGGAGGATCCCGACCGCGTCCTCGGAACGGCCGATGCCTTCGAGGACGGACGCCAGGTTGATGTGGCTGCGGCCGAGCACCGACGGCAGTCCGAGCGGCAGCGCCTGCTCCCGCACCTCGTACATCTGGGCGAGCCCGGTCTCGATGTCCCCGGCGTCGACGAGCAGTACCCCCAGGGTGAGGCGGGCGTTCAGTTCGATGTCGGAGGCGCCCACCATGCGCGCGTACTCGACGGCGCGCTCGGCGGCGGTCATGGCGTCCGGGCCGGGTGCCCGGACCATGGCCCAGGCGGCCGCGGTGGCCAGCACGTCGGCGTGCACCTCGGACGGCGGCAGGCCCCGGACCAGCTCCTGGGCGGTGCCGATCTCCTGCCAGCCGTCGCCGCGGGCCTGGGCCTGGACCAGCCGGGAGCGCTGGATCCAGAACCACGCGGCCCGCAGGGGATCGTCCTCGCCGTCGAGCAGACGCAGCGCCCGCTTGGTGATCTTCAGGGCGCGCTCGCGCTCCCCGCACAGCCGTCCGGCGACGGCGGCCTCGGCCATCAGGTCGAGATAGCGCAGGGGTGTGGTGGCGGGGTCGCAGCCGCAGGGCGGATAGACCTCGGTGTAGTCGACGGGGCGCAGGGTGGCCCGTACGTCCTCGGGCGCGGAGTCCCACAGCTCCATCGCGCGTTCCAGGAGCCGCAGTTGTTCGGAGTAGGCGTGCCGGCGGCGGGCGGTGACGGAGGCGTCCAGCACGGCGGGCAGGGCCTTGGCCGGGTCGTGGGCGTGGTACCAGTAGCTGGCCAGGCGCATGACGCGTTCGTCGGCGGGGACGAGGCTCGGATCGGCCTGGAGGGCCTCGGCGTAGGCGCGGTTGAGGCGGGAGCGCTCGCCGGGCAGCAGGTCGTCGCTGACCGCCTCGCGGACCAGGGAGTGCCGGAAGCGGTAACCGTCGCCGCCGGGCGCGGCGGTCAGGATGCTGGCGTTGACGGCGGCCCGCAGCGCCTCCAGGAGATCGTCCTCGGCGAGCCGGGCGACGGCGGCGAGCAGCCGGTACTCCACGGTGGAGCCGCCCTCGGCGACGATCCGGGCCACCCGCTGGGCGGACTCGGGCAGGGCCTCGACCCGCACCAGGAGCAGATCGCGCAGGGAGGCGGTGAGTCCGGTGCAGCAGCCCTCGTGGGCGGCGACGGCGAGTTCCTCGACGAAGAAGGCGTTGCCGTCGGAGCGTTCGAAGATCTCGTCGACCTGGGCCGGGTCGGGTTCGGTGGCGAGGATGCCGGCGATCTGGCGGCCGACCTCGGCGCGGCTGAACCGGGCGAGCTCGATGCGGCGGACCGTGCGCAGCCGGTCGAGTTCGGCGAGCAGGGGGCGCAGCGGGTGGCGGCGGTGGATGTCGTCGGAGCGGTAGGTGGCGAGGACGACCAAGCGGCCGGTGCGCAGGGTGCGCAGGAGGTAGGCGAGGAGGTGGCGGGTGGAGGCGTCGGCCCAGTGCAGGTCCTCCAGGACGAGGACGACCGTGCGGTCGGCGGAGACGCGCTCCAGCAGCCGGGCGGTGAGCTCGAAGAGGCGGGCCATGCCGTTCTCGTCGTGCCGCTGGGAGCCGGTCTCGCCGAGTTCGGGCAGCAGCCGGGCCAGTTCCTCCTCCTGGCCCGCCGCGGCGGCGGCGAGTTCCCCGGGAAGTTCGTGGCGCAGGGCGCGCAGGGCGGTGGAGAAGGGCGCGAAGGGCAACCCGTCGGCGCCGATCTCCACGCAGCCGCCGAGGGCGACGACGGCTCCCGCGCGGGCGGCGCGGTTGGCGAACTCCTCGACGAGGCGGGTCTTGCCGACCCCGGCCTCGCCGCCGAGGAGCAGCGCCTGGGGCTCTCCCCCGGTGCCGAAGGCCGGGGAGGTTCCTCCGGCCTCGGCACGGGCGAGCGCGTCGTTCAGGATCTGTACCTCGTCGGCACGACCGACGAACACCGGGCTGACGGACTGGTTCTCCACGGGCCAGAGCATCGCACGCGGCCCTGACGGCGGGGCACCGGTTTTCGTGGTGCGCCCTGGCGCCAGGCCCCCGATGGTCATGCGGTGCGGGTGATCCGCAGGCGGCCGAGACGGGAGGTATGCACCTCGCCCTCGGCGGCTTGGCGGGCCGCCTCCCGGCGGGCGGCGCGGCGGCCGCGGACGATCTCACGGGCCAGCCGGTCGTTCTGGGCCTCGCGCATGAGGTCGGCGGTGCGCAGGCGGTAGAGCTCGTGCTCGAACATGGTGTCCCCTTGGGAGAGTTGGCTTCGCTTTGTTGCGATGCCTCAACTCTCGTCTCCCAGGGGGGTCCGCCACATCGGGAGAGTTCCGCATCTTCGGCGGTGCCCGGGGCCTTAGATGCGGGTGAGGGGCCTCAGATGCTCCGTAAGGTGCTCACGGACGCTCTAAGACCCCTCAGGACCTGCGGTGATTCAGCCGGTGGAAGGAAGGCCGAGCAGGACGTCGGTGTACTTCAGGACGGCCAGCAGCAGGCCGATCACACCGAGCGCGACGCCGCCCCAGGCGACCGACTTGATCCACACGGGCTGCGGCTCGCCGGGAACGCCGAAGGCGGGCCGGGCCAGCACGAAGACGCCGGCGATCAGGGCGATGAGCGCGAACAGGCCCGCCCACAGGGCGGTGGTCTGCCAGGCGTCGCCGTAGACCTGCTGGACCTGCTGGGCGACGGTCGCGCTGGAGGAGGTCTCCAGCTGGCCGATGAGGGTCTCGCGCGCGGCGGCGACCGTACCGATCCAGCCGCCCGTCAGCGACACCAGGCCGAGCGCCGCGGAGACGACGGCGCCGGCGCCCTGTCCGACGAAGGAGGTGCCCCCGTCCTTGGTGGTGTCGGCGGCCTCGGCCTCCGTCACCTCGTCCATCACTTCGTCGTCGGGCTCGGTGGCCTCTACGGCCTCCGGCTCCTCGGCTGTCTTCGTCACGTCCACTGTCTTCGTTCCCATGTCTCGCACCGTACGGAGGCTGTCTGAGAGGTTTCTTAATGATCCTTGTGAGCGGTACGCGCGCGTGCGTGCGCCCACTCGGCGGCGAGGATCGCCCACACCTCGGTGTCGTGGCGGACGCCCCGGTGAGGATAGTTCTCCCGCAGGACGCCCTCCCGGGTCATGCCGAGCCGCCGCGCCACATTGATGCTGGGCTCATTGGCCGCCGCCGCGTGCCATTCCACGCGGTGCATGCCGCGCGCGCCGAACGCCCAGTCCAGGAGCGTCCGCATCGCGCGGGTGACGAGTCCGCGTCCGGTCGCGGCCGGCTCCAGCCAGCACCCGACCTCGCAGTTGCGGCTCGCGGCGTCGAAGTTCAGGAAGAGCACCCCGCCGACCAGCTTCCCGTCCAGCCACAGCCCGTGCAGGGACCCGGTGTCGGCGGCCCGCATGTCGGCGTACCGCTGGAGGACCTCGCTGGCACCGGCGGTGTCCTCGGCCTTCGAGCCGAACGGGACGTACTGGTTGATGAACTCCCGGCCGCGCTCCAGGTGCGCGAGGAACTCCTCGGCGTGCCAGGGCTCCAGGGGCCGCAGTTCGGCGCCGTCGTCACCCAGCGATATCGCGTACATCCTGCCGCTGCTCCTTCGCCAGTACGTCCGCCATCTCGGCGTCCGTCGCAGCGGCCAGCCTCTCATGGGCGGCGCGGGCCTCGGGCGGCTCGATGCTGATCCGGGGCAGCCGGGCGTCCAGCCAGCGTGGCAGCCACCAGTTGGCGCCGCCGAGGAGATGCATCAGGGCGGGCACGAGCAGGGTGCGCAGGACGAAGGCGTCCAGGGCGACGGCGGCGGCGAGCGCGATGCCGAACATGGCGATCACCCGGTCGCCGCTGAGCACGAAGGCGAGGAAGACCGAGATCATGATGACCGCGGCGGAGTTGATCACCCGGCTGGTCTCGGCGAGGCCGATCCGTACGGCCCGCCGGTTGTCACCGGTCTCCAGCCACTCCTCGTACATCCGGCTGACCAGGAACACCTGGTAGTCCATGGAGAGCCCGAAGAGCACGGACACCATGATCACCGGGAGGAAGGGCTCGATCGGCCCGGCGCGGCCGAGACCGAGCAGCTCGCTCCCCCAGCCCCATTGGAAGACGGCGACGACGATGCCGAAGGAGGCGGCGACGGCGGCGATGTTCATCGCGGCGGCCTTCAGCGGGATGCCGATGGACCGGAAGGCGAGCAGGAGCAGCAGACAGCCGAGTCCGACGACGACGCCCACGAACAGGGGCAGCTTGCCGACGATGACATCGGCGAAGTCGTCGTAGCCGGCCGTCACCCCGCCGACCTGCACATCGAGCGAGGTGCCGGTCTCCGCGCGCGGGAGCACCTCGGAGCGGAGCCGCTCGACGAGGTCGCTGGTGGAGCGGGACTGCGGCGAGGACTCGGGGACGACCGTGAGGTACGCGGTGTCGCCGGCCGCGTTGAAGGTCACCGGGGTCACCGCGGCGACGCCCTCGGTGGTGCGCAGGGTGGCGTCGAGGCTGTCCAGGGCGAGCTTGTCGTCGCCGCCGTCGACCTGGGTCACCAGGGTCAGCGGGCCGTTGACGCCGGGGCCGAAGCCGTCGGCGAGGAGGTCGTAGGCCTGCCGGGTGGTGGCGGTGTCCGGGTTGTTGCCCTGGTCGGAGGTGCCCAGGCGCAGCGAGAGGGTGGGCAGGGCGAGGATCGTGATGACGACCAGGGCGAGGGCGCCGAGCAGCTTGGGGTGCCGCTCGACGAACGCCGACCAGCGGGCGGCGAACCCGGTCGGCAGCTCGGGTTCGGGCCCGTGCTCGACGAGCCTGCGCCGCTCGCGGCGGCTGAGGGCGCGCAGGCCGATGAAGGACAGCAGGGCCGGCAGCAGGGTCACGGAGGCCGCGACGGTGAGCACCACGGTCAGCGAGGCGGCGACGGCGACGCCGTTGAGGAAGTTCAGCCGCAGGATCAGCATGCCCAGCAGGGCGATGCAAACGGTGGCACCCGCGAACACGACCGCCCGTCCGGTGGTCGCGACGGCCTGGGTGATCGACTCGGTGACGTCCAGTCCGCGCTTCAGGCCGCGCCGGTGCCGGGTGACGATGAACAGCGCGTAGTCGATGCCGACGCCGAGCCCGATCAGCATGCCGAGCATGGGCGCGAAGTCGGCGACGGTCATGACGTGCCCGAGCAGCACGGTCCCGGCGTAGGCGGTGCCGACGCTGACCAGGGCGGTGGCGATGGGCAGCACGGAGGCGGCGAGCGAGCCGAAGGCGAGGAAGAGGACGATCGCGGCGACGGCCACCCCGACCACCTCGGCGAGATGGCCGCCGGAGGACTCGGTGAGCCCGATCGCGGTGCCCCCGAGCTCGACCTGAAGCCCGTCGGCCTCGGCCTCCCCGGCGATGTCGACGACCGCCCGCACTTCGGCGGGGTCGATGTTCTCGGCCCGGTCCTCGAAGATGACCGTGGCGTAGGCGGTCCGGCTGTCCGCGCTGACCTGGGCCGCGCCCTGGCCGCCGTAGGGGCCGGTCACGGCGGCCACGCCGGGCAGCTCGGCGATCTCCTCCAGGGCGCGGTTCATCGTCTGCTGGACGTCGGCGGCACGCACGCTGCCGGCGTCGGTGTGCCAGACGACGGTGTTGCTGTCCCCGCCGAGGCCCTGGAAGCCGTCCTCGAGGAGCTGGGTGGCCCGGCCGGACTCGGTGCCGGCGACCTCGTAGTCGTTGGAGTACGCGGCGCCCGCGGCGACGGCCGCCGCGCTCACCGCGCCGAGGGCGAGAAGCCACAGCAGAACGGCGACAAGGCGGCGCTGGACACACCAGCGGGCGAGGGCTGCCACGAAACGTGCTCCCAGGAGTGCGATTTATGGATCTTTGACCGGGAACAGCGGTTCATGAGGTGAACAACCCGCAAAGAACGCATCAGCAATGCGAGCACCACTCTTACAGCCCAAAGTGATCATTTGATGTGTTCGTGGGCTTATTCACAGGAATGGGAGACGGATCACAGGACAGTAACGGCTGCTGCGCCATGTCAGCCGAACTGATCCCCGAACGCCATCACCGTCACCCCGGCGATCAGCAGCCACAGCGCCCGCCGGGTGCGGCCGCGGGAGCCGAGGAAGGCGGCGAGGCCGCAGACGGCGGCGCCGAGGGCGTAGGCGGCCGGCACGAGCGCCGGGACGGCGCCGGTGGCGCGGAGTGTCGAGGCGGCGAGTCCGGCCAGGGTCAGCAGCACACCTGCAGCGGCCGCCGTCCAGCGGGCCCGGTGCGGTGCGGGGTGCCGGAGGTCTCCGGACGCGCCCAGGGGGATGCATCGGCTGCGATGCATCCCCCTGGGGCTCGGGACAAGGGGCCGTCAGCCCTCGCTGACGCCCAGCTTCTCCAGGATCAGCTCCTTGACGCGCGCCGCGTCGGCCTGACCACGGGTCGCCTTCATGACCGCGCCGACCAGGGCACCGGCCGCGGCCACCTTGCCCCCGCGGATCTTGTCCGCGATGGCCGGGTTGCCGGCGATGGCCTCCTCGACGGCCGTGGTCAGGGCACCCTCGTCGGAGACGACCTTCAGACCGCGCTTGTCGACGACCTCGTCCGGGGTGCCCTCGCCCGCGAGGACGCCCTCGATGACCTGTCGGGCCAGCTTGTCGTTCAGGTCACCCTTGGCGACGAGCTCGGTGACCCGGGCGACCTGCTCCGGGGTGATCGCCAGCTCGTCGAGCGAGGTGCCCGACTCGTTGGCGCTGCGGGCGAGTTCGCCCATCCACCACTTGCGGGCGGAGGCGGCGTCGGCACCGGCGTCGATGGTGGCGACGATCGGGTCCAGCGCACCGGCGTTGAGGATCGACTGCATGTCGGTGGCGGAGATCCCCCACTCCTCACGCAGCCGGTTGCGGCGCACCAGCGGCAGCTCCGGCAGCCCGCCACGGATCTCCTCGACCCACTCACGGGACGGGGCGACCGGCACCAGGTCGGGCTCCGGGAAGTACCGGTAGTCCTCGGCCTCCTCCTTCACGCGGCCCGAGGTCGTCGACCCGGTGTCCTCGTGGAAGTGGCGGGTCTCCTGGATGATCGTGCCGCCGGAGGACAGCACGGCCGCGTGCCGCTGGATCTCGAAGCGGGCCGCACGCTCCACGGACCGCAGCGAGTTGACGTTCTTCGTCTCGGACCGCGTGCCGAACTTCTCGCGGCCGTGCGGGCGCAGCGACAGGTTCACGTCGCAGCGCATCTGGCCCATCTCCATCCGGGCCTCGGAGACACCGAGCGCCCGGATCAGCTCGCGCAGCTCACGGACGTACGCCCGGGCGACCTCGGGAGCGCGCTCGCCCGCACCCTCGATCGGCTTGGTGACGATCTCGATGAGCGGGATGCCGGCGCGGTTGTAGTCCAGCAGCGAGTGCGAGGCGCCGTGGATACGGCCCGTGGCACCGCCGACGTGCGTCGACTTGCCGGTGTCCTCCTCCATGTGGGCGCGCTCGATCTCCACGCGGAAGGTCTCGCCGTCCTCCAGCTGTACGTCGAGGTAGCCGTTGAAGGCGATCGGCTCGTCGTACTGGGAGGTCTGGAAGTTCTTCGGCATGTCCGGATAGAAGTAGTTCTTCCGGGCGAAGCGGCACCACTCGGCGATCTCGCAGTTCAACGCGAGACCGATCTTGATGGCGGACTCGACGCCGGTCGCGTTGACGACCGGGAGGGCGCCGGGCATGCCGAGGCAGACCGGGCAGGTCTGGGTGTTCGGGTCGGCACCGAGCGCGGTCGAACAGCCGCAGAACATCTTGGTCTTGGTGCCGAGTTCGACATGGACCTCGAGGCCCATGACGGGGTCGTACGACGCCAGCGCGTCCTCGTACGACACCAGGTCGGTCGTGGTGGTCACGATGAAACTTCCCTCTCAGCCCAGCAGGACGTCGTCGTCGCCCAGCCGCTTCAGCTCGCGGTAGAGAATGGCCAGGTTGGTGACGACCGCGGCACCGGTCACGACGGCGTCGAGCAGCCGCAGCGTGTCGTTGTCGCCGCGGGCCTTCTTGATCTGCTTGTAGACACCCAGGGCCCCGAAGGCCGACGTGGCCATCGAGATGTACAGACCGGACTTGGAGCTCTTGAAGCCCTTGGCCTTGGACAGTGCGCTCACAGCGACGGAGCCTCCTCGATCAGCGGGTGGCCCCACCTTTCCACGAAGGCTGCCTCGACGGCGGCGCCGACCTTGTAGAGGCGCTCGTCCTTCATGACCGGGGCGATGATCTGCAGTCCGACCGGGAGGTTGTCCTCCGGGGCGAGGCCGCACGGCAGTGACATGGCCGCGTTGCCCGCCAGGTTGGTCGGGATGGTGCACAGGTCGGCGAGGTACATCGCCATCGGGTCGTCGGCGCGCTCGCCGATCGCGAAGGCGGTGGTCGGGGTCGTCGGGGAGACGATCACGTCGACCTGCTCGAACGCCTTGTCGAAGTCCTGCTTGATGAGCGTACGGACCTTCTGGGCGCTGCCGTAGTAGGCGTCGTAGTAGCCGCTCGACAGGGCGTACGTGCCGAGCATGATGCGGCGCTTGACCTCGGGGCCGAAGCCCGCCTCACGGGTGAGGGAGGTGACCTCCTCGGCGGAGTGGGTGCCGTCGTCGCCGCTGCGCAGGCCGTAGCGCAGGCCGTCGAAGCGGGCGAGGTTGGAGGAGCACTCGGAGGGCGCGATCAGGTAGTACGCGGAGAGCGCCAGGTCGAAGGACGGGCAGTCCAGCTCGACGATCTCGGCGCCCAGCTCCTTGAGCAGGGCGACGGACTCGTCGAAGCGCTGGATGACACCGGCCTGGTAGCCCTCGCCGCGGAACTGCTTGACGACGCCGACGCGCATGCCCTCGACGCTGCCGTTGCGGGCGGCCTCGACGACCGGCGGGACCGGGGCGTCGATCGAGGTGGAGTCCATCGGGTCGTGCCCGGCGATGACCTCGTGCAGCAGGGCCGCGTCCAGGACCGTACGGGCGCAGGGGCCGCCCTGGTCGAGGGAGGAGGAGAAGGCGACCATGCCGTAGCGGGAGACCGAGCCGTACGTCGGCTTCACGCCGACCGTGCCGGTGACGGCGGCCGGCTGGCGGATGGAGCCGCCGGTGTCGGTGCCGATGGCGAGCGGGGCCATGTGCGCGGCCAGCGCGGCGGAGGAGCCGCCACCGGAACCGCCGGGGATCTTGGTGAGGTCCCAGGGGTTGCCGGTCGGGCCGTAGGCGCTGTTCTCGGTGGAGGACCCCATGGCGAACTCGTCCATGTTGGTCTTGCCGAGGATGACGACGTCGGCGGCCTTGAGGCGCTGGGTGACGGTGGCGTCGTAGGGCGGGATCCAGCCCTCGAGGATCTTCGAGCCGACGGTCGTCGGGATGCTCTCGGTGGTGAAGATGTCCTTGAGCGCGAGCGGTACGCCGGCCAGCGGGCCGAGCTTCTCGCCGCGCTCCCGCTTCTCGTCGACGGCACGGGCCTGGGCCAGCGCGCCCTCGCGGTCGACGTGCAGGAAGGCGTGCACCTTCTCGTCGACGGCCTCGATGCGTGCGAGGTGGGCCTCGGTGACCTGGACCGCGGTGAGCTCGCCGGAGGCGATCTTCGCGGCCGTCTCGGCGGCCGTGAGCTTGATGATGTCCGTCATGCGATTAGTCCTCCCCCAGGATCTGCGGCACCTTGAAACGCTGCTGCTCCTGGGCCGGGGCGCCGGAGAGCGCCTGCTCGGGGGTGAGCGACGGACGGACCTCGTCCGCCCGCATGACGTTCGTCAGCGGGAGCGGGTGCGAGGTCGGCGGTACGTCTTGGTCGGCGACCTCACTGACGCGGGCCACCGCGCCGATGATGTCGTCCAGCTGTCCCGCGAAGTGCTCGAGCTCTTCGGGCTTCAGCTCCAGACGCGCCAGCCGGGCGAGGTGGGCGACCTCCTCGCGCGTGATGCCAGGCATGCAGCGATCCTCTGGGTGGGAGTGGGTGGTTCGGGCCCAATCCTATGGGGCGGGGACCCGTGCCAGGGAAACGGTTTCGACAGCGCCCGGAAAGGGGCCCGGGGCCGCGTCGATTTCGCGGCTTCGCCGCGTGGGCGCGACCTGCCCCGACGAACCGCGGACGCGCTAATCGGCCGCCGGCAGTGCCGCCCGCGGCCGCTGCCACCCTCGTGACCCCCGGGCCCGCAGCCACGCCGTCGTCTCCTCGGGAGGCATCGCGGCGGCGACCAGCCAGCCCTGTACGGCGTCGCAGCCCAGGTCGCGCAGCCGCTCCCAGGTCTCGTCGTCCTCGACGCCCTCGGCGACGACCAGCAGGCCGAGCGAGTGGGCGAGGTCCACCGTGCAGCGCACGATCGCGGCGTCCTCGGTGTCGATGGCGAGGCGGGCCACGAACGAGCGGTCGATCTTCAGCTCGCTCACCGGGAGCCGCCTGAGGTGCACGAGGGAGGAGTACCCCGTGCCGAAGTCGTCCAGGGACATCTTCACGCCGTGCCCGGTCAGTCCCGCGAGGGTGTCGGCGGCGCGCTGCGGGTCCTCCAGCAGGACGTGCTCGGTGATCTCCAGTTGGAGCGCTCCCGCGGGGACGCCGTGCCGGGCGAGCCGGGCGGCGACCAAGCCGGCGAAGCCCGGGGTGTGGACGTCGCGCGGGGAGACATTGACGGCGACCGGGACGAACAGGCCCTGCGCCCGCCACTTGGCGACCTGTCCGAGCGCCGTGTCCAGCACGTACTCGGTCAGATAGGGCATCAGCCCGGAGGACTCGGCGATGGCTATGAACTCGTCCGGCGGCACCTTCCCGCGCTCCGGGTGCACCCAGCGGACCAGCGCCTCCAGGCCGGCCACCTGGCCGTCGAAGCGGACCTTGGGCTGGTAGTGCAGCTGCACCTCGTGCGCGTCCAGCGCCCGGCGCAGATCGCCGAGGAGTCCGAGCCGGTCGGGGGTGTTGGAGTCCCGCTTGGACTCGTACACCTCCACGCCGGTACGGTCCCGCTTCGCCTGGTACATCGCCACGTCCGCGCGGCGCAGCAGGCCCTCGGCGTCCAGGGCGTGGTCGGGGAAGACGGCGACGCCGGCACTGGCCTCCAGGACCAGGGTGAGGCCGTCCAGGTCGAGCGGGGAGCTGAGGTCGGCGACCAGACTGCGGGCGACCCGGGTCGCGGACGTCGTGGAGTCGGCGACCGGCAGTAAGACGGCGAACTCGTCCCCGCCGAGGCGGGCGGCCTCGGCGCCGCGGGGCAGCGCCAGCCGGAGCCGGTCGGCTATCTGGAGCAGCAGCCGGTCCCCGGCGAGATGACCGAGGGTGTCATTGACCGAGCGGAAGCGGTCCAGGTCGATAAGCATCAGTGCGGACTTGGCGTCGATCCGCTCGGCGTCGTCGAGCGCGGTCCAGATCCGCTCCAGCAGCCACTGCCGGTTGGGCAGTCCGGTCAGCGGGTCGCGCAGTTGCTCCTCGGCGCGCGCCCGGGCTATCCACAGGGTGGAGTCGAGGGCGATCAGCGGGATGGCGAACAGCGGCAGCAGGACCGGCTTGGCCATGGCGACGACGCAGACCAGCGGGGCGATCCCGAGCAGGGCGACCGCGACCAGACCTTGTCTGACCAGGGCGGTGCGGGCGACGGTGGGCACTCCTGCGGTGCGCGGGGCGTGGAGGTACCACAGCAGGGTGCGGCTGACCGCGAGGTAGGCGACGGCGACCAGCACCACCTCGGGGGCGGTGTAGAAGGTCCAGGTGTCCGGGTTCCAGGGGTTCTCGACGGACGGCACCCGGCCGAACGCGGCGAGCACCAGGGCCCCGGCGGCGATGCCGAGGATGTCCACCGAGCCGTGCAGGACACCCTGCCGCCAGCGGTGGCGGCGGGCTGTGCCGACCAGCACGACGACGGTGAGGCTGACCATGCCGGCGGGCAGCCAGCCGAAGAGCATCAGGACGGCGAGGGTGAGGGCGGCGCCGGAGCCGGTGCCGCCCCACCAGCGGGCCCGGCCGAGGGCGACGAGGTGGCCGACGATGATGCCGGTGAGCAGCGCCAGCGACCAGCCGACGGTGCCGGACGGGAAGAGGGCGTGGCCGCCGGTGAAGGCGCGGTAGAACCCGGCGCCGAGCACGAAGCCCGCCGCCGCCACGACGCCCGCGGGCAGCGCGGGCCACGACAGGTGCCGTTCGGTCTCGCTCTCCGGCACACCCGGGACGCGCTCGACGGTGAGCTGGGCGGCGCCGAGGCCGGCCGCCCCGGTGAGCGGTACCGCGCCGGGCCGCCCGGACCAGCGGCTCGCGCGCCAGGGGCCGGTGACCCGGCGCAGGCGCAGCCGTGAATCCGGGGCGGCGCTCTCGGTCGGTTCCATTCCCGTCCCTCTCACAGCCGGCGGTGCCCACGCCACGCGGCCCGTGGCCCGACGACCGGGCGGCACCGCGTTGGAAAACCCTTCCCCGGCTCATCATGAGCAAGGGAATGCCCCGACCGCAGCTGGGCACGGCAGGCGCACATCTCAACAGTAGGCCGCAGAGGGCTTCCACGGGCAGCGGTCGTCGACGGTTGCCCGAATGCGCCCCGGCCACCCGTATGCATCTGATATGCGCCGATCGGGTGGCCTTCAACCGCTGCCGCCGCCTACTCCTCGGTGGGAAGCGCGACGCCGGCCGCCGCCTCGGGACCCTGTTCCAGCAGGACGTCGAAGCCGTCCTCGTTCAGAACAGGCACCTTGAGCTGCATCGCCTTGTCATATTTCGAACCGGGATTCTCCCCCACCACCACGAAGGACGTCTTCTTCGAGACCGAACCGGTCACTTTCGCTCCACGGGTCTGCAGCGCCTCCTTGGCGCCGTCCCGGGTGAAGCGCTCCAGGGTGCCGGTCACGACCACGGTGAGCCCTTCGAGCGGGCGCGGGCCCTGGTCCTCGCCGGAGCCCTCCTCCTCCATGCGGACACCGGCCGCACGCCACTTGCGGAGGATCTCCTGGTGCCACTCCTCGGCGAACCACTCCTTGAGGGAGGCGGCGATGATCGCGCCGACGCCGTCGGTGGCCGCCAGTTCCTCCTCGCTCGCCTGCTCGATCCGCTCGATCGAGCGGAACTCACGGGCCAGCGCCTCGGCGGCGACCGGGCCCACATGACGGATCGACAAGCCCGTGAGGACCCGGGCGAGCGGGCGCTCCTTGGCCGCCTGGATGTTCTCCAGCATGGCAAGCGCGTTCTTCTTGGCCTCGCCCTGCTGGTTGGCGAAGACCCGGGCGACCTTCTCCTCGCCGGTCTTCGGGTCCCGCTTGGGCAGGCCGCTGTCCTGGTCGAGGACGTACGCCTTGATGGGCAGCAGCCGCTCGATGGTGAGGTCGAACAGATCGCCCTCGTCGGCCAGCGGCGGGTCCTCGGGCTCCAGCGGCTTGGTGAGGGCGGCCGCGGCGACGTACCCGAAGTGCTCGATGTCCAGCGACTTGCGGCCCGCGAGGTAGAACAGGCGCTCGCGCAGCTGGGCCGGGCAGGTGCGCGCGTTCGGGCAGCGCAGGTCGACGTCGCCCTCCTTCATGGGCCGCAGCGCCGTGCCGCACTCGGGGCACTCGCTCGGCATCACGAACTCGCGCTCGCTGCCGTCGCGCAGGTCGACGACCGGGCCGAGGATCTCCGGGATGACGTCACCGGCCTTGCGCAGCACCACGGTGTCGCCGATGAGCACGCCCTTGGCCTTGACCACGTCCTGGTTGTGCAGGGTGGCGAACTCGACCTCCGAGCCGGCCACCGTCACCGGCTCGACCTGGGCGTACGGCGTGATCCGGCCCGTACGGCCGACGCCGACCCGGATGTTGACCAGCTTGGTGTTGACCTCCTCCGGCGCGTACTTGTACGCGATGGCCCAGCGCGGCGCGCGCGAGGTGGAGCCGAGGCGGCCCTGGAGCGGGATCTCGTCGAGCTTGACGACGACTCCGTCGATCTCATGCTCGACCGAGTGCCGGTGCTCGCCGAAGTGGGCGATGAACTCCCGGACGCCGTCGAGGTCGCCGACCACCTTGTTGTGCCGGGAGGTGGGCAGTCCCCACCTCTTGAGCAGGTCGTACGCCTGGGAGAGGCGGGTGAGGCCGTCGCCGCCCTCCAGGGCGCCGATGCCGTGGACGACCATGTGCAGCGGGCGGGTGGCGGTGACGCGCGGGTCCTTCTGGCGCAGCGAACCGGCGGCGGCGTTGCGCGGGTTGGCGAAGGGCTTGTCGCCGGCCTCCACCAGACGGGCGTTGAGCTCCTCGAACTTCTCCATCGGGAAGTAGACCTCGCCGCGGATCTCCACGAGGTCCGGGACGCTGTCCCCGGTCAGCCGGTCCGGGATCTCCGCGATCGTCCGGACATTGGGAGTGATGTCCTCGCCCGTGCGGCCGTCGCCCCGGGTCGCCGCGCGGGTGAGCCGGCCGTGCTCGTAGGTCAGGTTCACGGCGAGGCCGTCGACCTTCAGCTCGCACAGGAAGTGGTACGCGGAGGTGCCGACGTCCTTGTGGACGCGCTCGGCCCAGGCGGCGAGCTCCAGGTCGTCGAAGGCGTTGTCCAGGGAGAGCATGCGCTGCCGGTGCTGGACGGCGGTGAAATCCGTCGCGTACGCCCCCGCCACCTTCTGGGTCGGTGAGTCGGGGGTGCGCAGCTCCGGATACTCCTCCTCCAGTGCCTCCAGCGAGCGCAGGAGCTTGTCGAACTCCGCGTCGCTGACGACGGGGGCGTCCTTCACGTAGTACCGGAAGCGGTGCTCCTCGATCTGCTCAGCGAGCTTGGCGTGCTGTTCCCGCGCCTCGGCGGGCACCGTCGTCTCCGCTTGCTTGTCGCCGGCCACCGTGTTGTCCTCCCGTTACTCTGGGTTGTCCGCGAGGGATCTCGCCGCCCGGACGCAGTGGGCGAGGGCCTTGCGGGCGTACTCGGGGGATGCGCCCGCGAGTCCGCACGCCGGGGTGATCGTGACGGACTCCGCGAGGAGCCCCGGCCGCAGCCCCAGCCTGCGCCACAGCGTCCTGACACCCATGACGCTACCGGCAGGGTCTGACAACGGGCCGTCCGTGCCCGGGACGACACCGGCGAACAGCCGGGTGCCCGCCTCCACCGCCTCCCCGATCGTGTCGTCGTCACGCTCGGTGAGGAGCGCGGCGTCGAAGGACACCGCCGCGGCGCCCGCCCGGCGCAGCAGGGCGAACGGGACGTCGGGTGCGCACGAGTGGACCACGACGGGTCCGCCGGCGTGCACCCCGACGGTCTCGCGCAGCGCGGCCTCGACGATCTGCCGGTCCACGGCACGGTGGGTCCGGTACCCGCTGGCGGTCCTGACGTGCCCGCGCAGGACCGCCGTGAGGGAGGGTTCGTCGAGCTGGAGGACGATCTGGGCGCCGGGGATGCGGCGTTGCACCTCCGCGAGATGGAGGCGCAGTCCCTCGGTGAGGGAGGCGGTGAGGTCGCGGCAGGCGCCGGGGTCGGAGAGGACCGACTCGCCGTTCCTGAGCTCCAGCGCGGCGGCGAGGGTCCAGGGCCCGACGGCCTGCACCTTGACCTGCCCCTCGTACCCCTGGGTGAACTCCTCCAGGGCGTCGAGGTCTTCGACGAGCCAGGACCGGGCGCGCCGGGTGTCCCTGCCGGGCCGGTCCCCGAGGCGCCATCCACTGGGCTCCACGCGCGCGTACAGCTCGACGAGCAGGCCCGCGGTACGGCCGATCATGTCGGCGCCGGGGCCGCGGGCGGGCAGTTCGGCGAGGTGCGGGAAGTCCTCGAAGGACCCGATGACCGTCTTGGCGGCCTCCCGGGCGTCGCCGCCGGGCAGGGAGCCGACGCCGGTGGCGGGGGCGAAGCTGAAGTGTGCGTTCACGGAGGGAAGCCTACGTAGGAGGTGGCGGCGGGGGCACCGCCGCGTACCCCGGCCCGCTTCGCCCCCGCCGGGGCCGCCCGGTGGGTCAGCGGCCGGGGCGGACCGTCACGTCGTTGATCTCCGCGTCCCTGGGCAGGTCCAGGGCCGTCAGGATCGTCGTCGCCACCGACTCCGGGTCGATCCACTGCGACCCGTCGTACTCCTTGCCCTCCTGCTGGTGGACCTTCGCCTGCATCGGGCTGGCCGTGCGGCCGGGGTAGACCGACGTGACGCGGACGCCGTTCGCGTGTTCCTCGTGCCGCAGCGCGTCCGCCAGCGCCTTCAGACCGTGCTTGGAGGCGGCGTAGGCGGACCAGTCGGCGTGTGCGTTCAGGCCCGCGCCGGAGTTCACGAACACCACGTGGCCCCGCGTGGTCCGCAGCTGCGGCAGGAAGTGCCGGGTCAGTTCCGCGGGTGCGATGAGGTTGACGTTCAGCTGGTGGCGCCAGGACTTGGGGGTCAGGTCGCCCACCCGGCCCAGGTCCACCACGCCCGCGATGTGCAGCAGCGAGTCCACCCGGTCCGGGAGCGACTGGTGCGAGAAGGCCCAGGACAGCTTGTCGGGGTCGGCGAGATCGCCCACCAGCGTCCTCGCCCCGGGGAACCGGGCCGCCAGTTCCTTCGCCCGCCCCGCGTCACGCGCGTGCAGCACGAGGTCGTCCCCGCGCGCGTGCAGCCGGCGCGCCACGGCCGCGCCGATGCCGGAACCGGACCCGGTGATCACATGAGTAGCCATGCCGGTCATGGTCGCACCCCCGGGGCCGTCACTCGATGCCCTGGCTCTCCTCCAGATAGGCCAGCGCCCCCACCGGCTCCTCCGCGAAGAACACCAGGTCGGTCAGCGGCCGGGGCAGGAAGCCCTCGTCCTCCATGCGCCGGAACTGCTCCTTGAGGCCGTCGTAGAAGCCCGCCGTGTTCAGCAACACCACCGGCTTGTCCGTGTGCCCGTGCTTCTTCAGCTCCAGGATCTCCGTGGCCTCGTCCAGCGTGCCCGTCCCACCGACCATGATCACCACGGCGTCGGCGTTCTCCAGCAGCAGCTTCTTGCGCTCGGCCAGATCCTTGGCGACGACCATCTCGTCGGCGCCCGCGCGGGCCCTGGCGGACAGGAACTCCACCGAGACGCCGAGCAGCCGCCCGCCCGCCTCCTGCACGCCGTCCGCGACCACCTTCATCAGGCCGACGTCGGAGCCGCCCCACACGAGCGTGTGACCGCCCTTGCCCAGCAGGTTCGCGAACTCCCGCGCGGGGCGGGTGTAGCGCTCGTCGAGATCGGCCGCGGAGAGGAAGACGCAGATTCGCATGCGATCACCGTACGCGGGAAGAACCGGCGCCCCGCGCGCGCTGCACCAACCATGGCTGATGGACACACGATCACGATCGAGCAGGGCACGCGGCGCGTGCGGGTCGTCCACGACGGCGAGGTCCTCGCGGAGAGCGACCGGCCGCTCGTGCTGCGGGAGACCGGCTGTCCCGCGCGCTACTACCTGCCCGCCGAGGACGTCCGGACGGACCTGCTGACGCCCTCCGACACGCACACGTACTGCCCGTTCAAGGGCACGGCCTCCTACTGGTCGCTGCCGGGCGCACCCGACCGGGTGTGGTCGTATCCGGACCCCAAGCCGGACGTCGCCCGGATCAAGGACCACCTGTGCTTCTACGACGTTGAAGTGTTGTGAGCGATTAGCCGGGTGCTCGATGGCAACCTGTCGGGCATGGCACACGAGACCATTTCGCGCGACGGCACCTCCCTCGCGTACGAGAGCACCGGTGACGGCCCGGTCGTCGTCCTCGTCAGCGGCGCGATGTCCACGGGCGCCACGCTCGCGCCGCTGGCCGGGTCCCTCGCGGAGCACGGGCTCACCGCGGTCACGTACGACCGCCGGGGCCGTGGCGCGAGCGGTGACACGCCGCCGTACGACGTGGCCCGCGAGGTGGAGGATCTCGCGGTGCTGATCGAGGCGGTGGGCGGCGAGGCGGCGCTGTGCGGGGTCTCCTCGGGCGGCGCGCTGGCGCTGGAGGCGGCGGCGAGCGGGCTGCCGGTGCGTCAGGTGGCCGTGTACGAGACGCCGTTCACCGTGTACGAGGGTGGCACCGCGGAATGGGCCGCGTACACCGAGCGCCTGACCGAGGCGCTCGGCGAGGACCGGCGCGGGGACGCGGTCGAGCTGTTCCTGCGGCTCACGGGGCTCGCCGAGGCGATGATCCAGGGCGCCCGCCAGTCCCCCATGTGGGCCGGCATGGAGGCCATCGCGCCGAGCCTCGCGTACGACGCCGCGGTGCTCCGGGACGGCGATGTGCCGCGCGAGCGGCTGACCGGGATCGAGGTACCGGTGCTGGCGGTCGCGGGCGGCGAGAGCCCCGGCTGGATGCGGGAGGCCGCGCAGGCGGTCGCCGAGGCGGCCCCGCGGGGCGCGTACCGCTCCCTGCCGGGCCAGACCCACATGGTGGAGCCCCAGGTCCTCGGACCGGTCCTGGCCGAGTTCTTCGCCGCCTAGGCAGTCCCGTCCGCAGGACCGGTCAGGCCACGTCCGCCGTCGCGCGCGTGGTCGTCGAGATCGTCGCCGAACCGACCACGCGCGTGCCGTCGTACAGGACGATCGCCTGGCCGGGGGCCACACCGCGGACCGGTTCGGTGAACGTGACCTCCAGGGTGCCGTCGATCAGTTCGGCGGTGACCTCGGTCTCGCCGCCATGGGCGCGCAGCTGGGCGGTGTAGGTGCCGGGCCCGGTAGGGGCGGCGCCGCACCAGCGGGGCCGGATCGCGCGCAGGGCGATGACGTCGAGGGCTGCGGCCGGGCCGACCGTGACCGTGTTGTCGACCGGGGAGATGTCGAGGACGTAGCGCGGCTTGCCGTCGGCGGCCGGGGTGCCGATGCGCAGGCCCTTGCGCTGGCCGATGGTGAAGCCGTACGCGCCCTCGTGGGTGCCGAGCTTGGTGCCGGACTCGTCGACGATGTCGCCCTCGGCCTTGCCGAGCCGCTTCGCCAGGAAGCCCTGGGTGTCGCCGTCGGCGATGAAGCAGATGTCGTGCGAGTCGGGCTTCTTGGCGACCGCGAGCCCCCGGCGCTCCGCCTCCGCGCGGATCTCGTCCTTGGTGGTCACCGTGTCGCCGAGCGGGAAGAGCGCGTGGGCGAGCTGCTTGTCGTCCAGGACGCCGAGGACGTACGACTGGTCCTTGGCCATGTCGGAGGCGCGGTGCAGCTCGCGGCTGCCGTCCTCGCCCACGATCACCTGGGCGTAGTGGCCGGTGCAGACCGCGTCGAAGCCGAGGGCCAGCGCCTTGTCGAGCAGCGCCGCGAACTTGATCTTCTCGTTGCAGCGCAGGCAGGGGTTCGGGGTGCGGCCCGCCTCGTACTCGGCGACGAAGTCCTCGACCACGTCCTCGCGGAAGCGGTCGGCGAGGTCCCACACGTAGAAGGGGATGCCGATGACGTCCGCGGCGCGCCGGGCGTCGCGCGAGTCCTCGATGGTGCAACAGCCACGCGCGCCCGTGCGGAACGACTGGGGGTTCGCGGAGAGCGCGAGGTGGACGCCGGTCACGTCGTGGCCGGCTTCCGCGGCACGGGCGGCGGCTACGGCGGAGTCCACGCCTCCGGACATGGCGGCGAGGACGCGAAGGGGGCGCTGCGGGGTGTCAGTCATAACTCTTCAAGAGTAAGGGGCCGCGGGAACCGGAGCCCACGAGTATCCGTTGACGATCACATGGGGGCGAGGAAGGCATCCAAGGACACGGACCGGCGCATCGGCCGGCGGGCGCTGCTGATCGGCGGCGCCGCGGCGGCCGCGGGCACCGCCGTGCTGGCGCGCGACGAGCTGGGGCGGCTGTGGTGGCGCATGCCCGGCGTGGAGAAGCCGCGCGAGGAGGGGGAGGTCGACTTCGCGGGCGCGCGCTGGGTGGCGGCGTCGGACGCGAACTGGCGGCGCGCGGACCGGCCTGACGACTACGGCGTCGACATGGTGGTCATCCATGTCACCCAGGGCAGCTTCGACAGCGCGGTGCGGGTGTTCCAGGATCCGGAGCACGGCGCGGCCTCGCACTACATCGTGCGCAAGGACGGTCACGTCACGCAGATGATCCGCGAGCTCGACGTGGCGTTCCACGCGGGCAACCGCGACTACAACGAACGCAGTGTCGGCATCGAGCACGAAGGGTTCGTGGACCGGCCCGAGGGTTTCACGGACGAGATGTACGCGGCCTCGGCGCGGCTCACCGCCCGCATATGCGCGCGTTACGACATCCCCGTGGACCGCGAGCACATCATCGGCCACGTCGAGGTACCGGGCACGGACCACACCGACCCGGGCGAGCACTGGGACTGGAAGCGGTACATGACACTCGTGCGCAGGGCGCGGACCGCCGTGGCGTGACCCGGCGGTCGGGCCGGGACCCGGATGCCGCGGCGGCGGGCAGGGCGAAAGCCTGGGGCGCGAGGTGCACGCCCGGAGGGGGCCGCTACGTCAGCCCCGCCGCGCGGGCCCGCTCCACCGCAGGGCCGATCGCCCGGGCGACGGCGTCGACGTCGGCGTCGGTGGAGGTGTGGCCGAGGGAGAAGCGGAGGGTGCCGCGGGCCAGGTCCGGGTCGGTGCCGGTGGCCAGCAGGACGTGGCTGGGCTGGGCGACGCCCGCGGTGCAGGCGGAGCCGGTGGAGCACTCGATGCCCTGGGCGTCGAGCAGGAGCAGCAGGGAGTCACCCTCGCAGCCGGGGAACATGAAGTGGGCGTTGGCCGGGAGGCGGTCCACCGGGTCGCCGCCGAGGATGGCGTCCGGGACGGCCGTGCGGACCGCGGCGATCAGGTCGTCGCGCAGGCCGCCGATCTCCTGGGCGAACCACTCGTGCTGCTCGGCGGCCAGCCGGCCGGCGACCGCGAAGGAGGCGATGGCCGGGACGTCGAGGGTGCCGGAGCGGACCTGGCGCTCCTGGCCGCCGCCGTGCAGGACCGGGACGGGGGCCTGGTCCCGGCCGAGGATCAGCGCGCCGATGCCGTAGGGGCCGCCGATCTTGTGGCCGGAGACGGTCATCGCGGCGAGGCCGGAGGCGGCGAAGTCCACCGGGAGCTGGCCGACGGCCTGGACGGCGTCGGCGTGCAGGGGGATGCCGAACTCGGCCGCGGCCTGGGCGAGTTCGCGGACCGGCAGGATGGTGCCGATCTCGTTGTTCGCCCACATGACGGTGGCCAGGGCCACGTCGTCGGGGTTGCGGGCGATGGCCTCGCGCAGCGCCTCGGGGTGGACCCGGCCGTGCTCGTCCACCGGGAGGTACTCGACGGTGGCGCCCTCGTGCTCGCCGAGCCAGTGGACCGCGTCCAGGACGGCGTGGTGCTCGACGGGCGACGCGAGGACCCGGGTGCGGGCCGGGTCGGCGTCGCGGCGGGCCCAGTACAGGCCCTTGACCGCGAGGTTGTCGGCCTCGGTGCCGCCGGAGGTGAAGACGACCTCGCTGGGACGGGCGCCGAGCGCTTCCGCGAGGGTCTCGCGGGCTTCCTCGACCGTACGGCGGGCGCGGCGGCCGGCTGCGTGCAGGGAGGAGGCGTTGCCGGTGACGCCCAGCTGGGCGGTGAGTGCCTCAGCCGCCTCCGGGAGCATCGGAGTCGTCGCGGCGTGGTCGAGGTAAGCCATGGTGCAGCGATTCTACGGGCCCGGTCGGCGGCCGTAGGCGCGGGTGCGGGCGCGGTGCCGGGCGACGGCCTGTCAGAAGCTCCAGGACAGTGTGCCGTCCGCCTGCATGAAGGCCAGCAGGACCAGCAGGTCCGCCACTCCCAGGCCGAGGCCCAGGTAGGCGCGGCCCCGGCGCTGGGTGCCTCGGGACAAGGCGACCGCGGCGAGGGTGATCGCGATCGGGCCCAGGAAGACGTTGAGGACCAGGAGGCCCACCAGGCCGAGGATGAAGGACGCCACGGCCATGCCGTCGGTGTCCCGGGCGATGCGGCGGTCGGTCGTCGGGGCGGTGAGCTGCATGACGGATCAACTCCCTGTGCGGGTCAGTGGCGGCGGGCGTGGCGCTCGCGGAGCGCGAAGACGGACAGCCACACGGCGATCACCGCGGCGGCGACGACGGTGAAGCCGAGCGGTGCGTGGGCGACGGTGCCCAGCACGACGCCCAGCAGCAGGAGCGCGGCGACGAGGAACAGCATGGGATGGGATCCCCCTCCGAGATGCGTCTCGTACATGGGTGAACAGTTGTAGGTACAGCTGTTCACTGACTTCCCAGTCTAGCGCGCCTTATGACTTTTCAATTCGGGAGAACAGTTGTTAACTGCATGGCATGAGTCACACCCTCGGCATCCGGCAGGCCCAGAAGCAGAAGACCCGACAGGCGCTCCTGGACGCCGCGTTGGGGCTGCTGGAGGAGCAGAGCCTGAGCAGTCTGGGCCTGCGCGAGGTCACCCGTGCCGTCGGCGTGGCCCCCACCGCCTTCTACCGGCACTTCCGCTCCACCGCGGATCTCGGCGTCGCCCTCGTCGAGGAGGCGCTCGGCAGTCTGCACCCGATGATCCGCACCACCGTCTCCGCGGACGGCGACCCCGACGAACGCATAGCGCGCGCCGTGGAGTTGATCGCCGGTCATGTCACCGCGCACCCGGCGCACGTCCGCTTCATCGCCCGTGAGCGGCACGGCGGTGTGCAGCCCGTGCGGGAGGCCATCCAGCAGCAACTCGCCCGGTTCGGCGAGGAGGTGCAGCACGAGCTCGCCAAGGACCCGATGTCCGGGGGCTGGAGCGACGACGACCTGCTGATGCTGGCCAACCTCTATGTCGACCAGATGCTCATGGTGGCCTCCCTCTTCCTCGACACGCTGGAGGAAGGGGCCGAGGAGAAGCAGGCGCAGGTCGTCCAGGTCGCCACCCGCCGGATGCGGCTGATCAGCATCGGCCGCCGGCACTGGCTGGACTGAGGCCCGCTTCCCCGGTCAGCCGAGACGGACCCGGGCCAGCTGCCGCGACTGGGCCACCAGACGGTCCTCGCTGTCCCACACCTCCGCGTCCTCCTCCAGGAAGCCGCCCGCCAGGTTGCGCGTGGTGATCCCCACCCGCAGCGGGCCCGGGGCCGGGCGGCAGCGGACGTGGACCGTCAGTTCCACCGTCGGGACCCAGCCCTTGATGCCGAGCTCGAAGGCGGTCGGCGGCAGCGCGTCCACCGCCAGCAGCAGGGAGAGCGGGTCCGCGTCGCGGCCGTCGGCCAGGCCGAGCCAGGCGCGCATCTCGCCCTTGCCGGAGGGGGCGCCGAGGGCCCAGCCCAGGGTGGCGGGGTCCAGCTTGATCATCAGGCGGTGGGTGATGGCGGAGCTGCCGGGGACCGGGGCGGGGCCGTCCTGGGGGCCGAAGCACTGGTCCATCGGCGGGATCGCGGGCGGCTTCGCCGTCGTACGGACGTCGTCAGGGAGGGCGTCGAGGTCGCCGTAGGAAGCGAGGACGCGGATGCGTTCGACCTCGCGGCCCTGGTCGTCGTACTGGAAGAGCGAGGCCTGGCCGGTCGACAGGGTGCGGCCGGTGCGGACCACCGAGGTGCGCACGACGGCCGGGCCGGGCTGGGACGCGGTCAGGTAGTGCGCCGAGATCGTGAACGGGTCGGCGTGCGGCAGGGCGTCGGAGAGCGCGCGGCCGAGGACGGCCAGCAGATAGCCGCCGTTGACGGCGCTGATGATGGTCCAGCCGGCGGAGAGGTCGATGTCATAGACGCCGGGCTCCCGCCGGGTGAGCGCGGTGTCGCGGTCGAACTCGCTGTCGCCGATCGTGGCCTGCGTGGACGCTGCTTCTGGCATGGGTGAACGGTACAACAGGCGACTACTAAGCGGTAGCTTTCCTCGTCGTTCCCGGCACCGGCCCGCACCTCGGCGCCTACTCCTCCCGTACCGTCGAGCGCCGGTTCCAGGCCCGCGGGGCCCGCCAGTGGTAGCGCATCGCGAGCAGCCGCAGGACGAACGCGGTGACCGCCGCGAGCCCGCCGGTGACGGGGCCGAGGGCGTCGTAGCGGATGCACAGGGCGACCATCGTGGCGCCGACCATCGCCGGCACCGCGTACAGGTCACGGTCCCAGCGCAGCAGGGAGGGGACCTCGTTGGCGAGCACGTCCCGCAGGACGCCGCCACCGACCGCGGTGGCCAGGCCCAGGGCGGCGGAGGCGGTGAGGCCCAGGCCGTGGTCGTACGCCTTCGTCGTGCCGGTGACGCAGAACAGGCCGAGGCCGGCCGCGTCGAAGACGTTCACGCCGCTCTGGATGCGCTCCACGTGCGGATGCAGGAAGACCACCAGGAGAGCGGCGAGCAGCGGGGTCAGGAAGTACCCCAGGTCCGTGAAGGCGGCGGGCGGCACCGAGCCGATGACCAGGTCCCGGAAGAGTCCGCCGCCCAGCGCGGTGACCTCGGCGAGGACGGCGATGCCGAAGACGTCGAAGTTCTTGCGGACCGCCAGCAGGGCGCCCGAGATGGCGAAGACGAAGATGCCGATCAGGTCGAGCGTGTGCTGGACGGAGGGGGTGAAGAGTTGCTGGAGCACCCTGCCATTCTTACCCGACGACGAGCCCCCGCCTTTCATTGCAAGGCGGGGGCTCGGTCGGGCGTGGGGCACTAGTCCTTCTTGCCGGGGGTTTCCTCTTCCGTGGCGGCGACCTCCGCGGCCACCGCCGCCGAGGTCTCCGCCGATTCCGCCAGCACCTCGTCGGACACCAGCTCCGCCGCCTCCTTCGCGGCGGTCAGCAGGACCGTGTCCTGCGGGGCCTGGTCCTCGAAGTTCTCCGGGTGGTGGCAGGCGACCCGCTGGCCGGGGCGCAGCTCCAGCAGCGGCGGCTCGGTCGTCTTGCAGATCTCCGTCGCCTTCCAGCACCGCGTGTGGAAGCGGCAGCCGCTGGGCGGCGCGATCGGTGAGGGCACATCGCCGCGGAGCAGGATGCGGTCGCTCTTGGTGCCCCGGCGCTTGGGGTCCGGCACCGGCACGGCCGACATCAGGGCCTTGGTGTACGGGTGCATGGGGGACTCGTACAGCGCGGTGCGGTCGGCGAGCTCGACGATCTTGCCGAGGTACATCACCGCGATCCGGTCCGAGACATGGCGGACGACGGACAGGTCGTGCGCGATGATCACGTACGTCAGGCCGAGCTCCTGCTGGAGGTCGTCCATCAGGTTCACGACCTGCGCCTGGATCGACACGTCGAGAGCGGAGACCGGCTCGTCCGCCACGACCAGCTTCGGCTTCAGCGCCAGCGCCCGCGCGATGCCGATGCGCTGACGCTGACCGCCGGAGAACTCGTGCGGATAGCGGTTGTAGTGCTCGGGGCTGAGGCCGACCAGCTCCAGCAGCCGCTGGACCTCCTTCTTCACCCCGCCCTCGGGCTCGACGCCCTGGAGCCGGAAGGGCGCCGAGACGATCGAGCCGATGGTGTGCCGCGGGTTCAGGGAGCCGTACGGGTCCTGGAAGATCATCTGGATGTCCCGCCGCAGCGGGCGCATCCCGGCCGTGCTCAGCCGCGTGATGTCCTTGCCCTCGAAGTGGATCGAGCCGCCCGTCGGGTCCTGGAGCCGGGTGATGACCCGCCCCATGGTCGACTTGCCGCAGCCCGACTCGCCGACCACGCCCAGGGTCTCGCCCTTGCGCACCTCGAAGTCGATGCCGTCGACCGCCTTCACCGCGCCGACCTGGCGCTGGAGCACGCCCTTGCGGATCGGGAAGTGCTTCTGCAGGCCCTCGACCTTCAGCAGCACCTCGCGCTCCTCCGCGGGGGCCGACGCCTGCGCCGGGACGGTCACGTCCGATTTCTTGGTTTCACTCACAGCTTCGGCGCAATCTCTTCGGTCCAGATCCGCGTGCGGTCCTCGGGCGAGAGGTGGCAGGCGGAGAAGTGTCCGGTGCCGACCTGCGACAGCTCGGGGCGCACGGTGCGGGTGACATCGCCCTTGGGGACGTCCGCGTACGGGCAGCGGGGGTGGAACGCGCAGCCCGAGGGGATGTTGATCAGGCTCGGCGGCTGGCCCTTGACCGGGATGAGCCGGTCCGAGGTCTCCCGGTCGATGCGGGGCATCGAGCCGAGCAGACCCCAGGTGTACGGGTGCTGCGGCCGCTCGAAGATGTCGTCGACCGGACCGCGCTCCACGCACCGGCCGCCGTACATCACCAGCACGTCGTCGGCGATCTCGGCGACCACTCCGAGGTCGTGGGTGATGAGGACGACCGCCGAGCCGAACTCCTTCTGCAGATCCCGGATCAGGTCGAGGATCTGCGCCTGCACGGTGACGTCCAGGGCGGTGGTCGGCTCGTCCGCGATGAGCAGCTCGGGGTTGTTCACCAGCGCCATGGCGATCATCGCGCGCTGGCGCATACCGCCGGAGAACTCGTGCGGGTAGCCGTCGACGCGCTTGGCGGGCTCGGGGATGCCGACCCGGTCGAGCATCTCGATGGCCCGGTTGCGCGCCACCTTCTTGCTGACGTCGTGGTGGACGCGGTACGCCTCCACGATCTGGTTGCCGATCGTGTAGTACGGGTGCATCGCGGACAGCGGGTCCTGGAAGATCATCGCCATCTCGCGGCCGCGCAGCCGGCGCACCTCGTCCGGGTCGGCGGAGACCAGTTCCTTGCCGTCCAGCCAGATCTCGCCGGACATCCTGACGTTCTTGCCGCGTGCGCCGAGGCGGTGCAGGCCCATGATCGCCAGCGAGGTGACCGACTTGCCCGAGCCGGACTCGCCCACGATGGAGAGGGTCTTGCCCTTCTCCAGCTTGAAGCTGAGCCCGTCGACGGACTTGACCATGCCGTCGTCGGTCGGGAAGTGCACCTTGAGGTCACGGACTTCGAGGAACGCGGTGGGCGTGTCGGAGGGCGCCTTGACGGGCTCCCCCACTGCGGCACCGGTCTTGGAGAGTTCGGTCACGAGAGCCTCACCCGCGGGTCGGCGGCGGCGTACAACAGGTCCACCAGGAAGTTTGCGATCACGACGAAGAAGGCGGCGAGCAGGGTCACGCCGAGGATCGGGGGCAGGTCGTTGTCCCGGATGGACTGCACCGCGTACTCACCGATGCCGTGCAGGGAGAAGACCGTCTCGGTGATCACCGCGCCACCGAGCAGCAGTCCGAGGTCCATGCCGAAGACGGTGATGATCGGGGTCAGCGCGGCCCGCAGCCCGTGCTTGACCACGACCTTCCGCTCGCGCAGGCCCTTGGCGCGCGCCGTGCGGATGAAGTCCTCGTTCATCGTCTCCAGCATGCCGGAGCGGGTGAGCCGGGCATAGATGGCCGAGTAGAGCAGGGCGAGCGAACACCACGCAGGGAAGAGCGTGTTGGCCCACTGCGAGGGGTTCTCGGTGAAGGGGACGTACTCGCGGCCGAAGATCGGCCACTGGTAGGTGAAGAGGAAGATCGCGAGCTGGCCCGTGAAGAACATGGGCAGGGAGACACCGGCGAGGGCGATGCCCATGAACGTCCGGTCGGCGAACGACCGCGGCTTGAGCGCGGAGATCACACCGGCCGTGACGCCGCCCAGCAGCCACATGACGGCGGCACCGGCGGCCAGGGACAGCGTCACCGGCAGACGGTCGGTCAGGTGCGGCCAGACAGCCTCGTGGGTCTTGAAGGAGTAGCCGAAGCAGGGGGCGTTGCACTGCGCCGTGGTGGGGCCGAGGTCATAGGTGGCGCCGGAGACGATCCCCTTGATGAAATCCCAGTACTGGACGTACACGGGCTGGTCGAGACCGAGGTTCTGCTTGACCGCTTCGATGTCGGCCTTCGAGGGGCTCTTCCCGATGTACTGCTGGGCCAGCTGGTCGGCCGTCTGGCCGGCGAGCCGGGGCAGCAGGAAGAAGATCGCGAAGGTGACCGCGGTGACGACCAGCAGCAGGATCACCGCTGCGATCATCCGGCGGAGGATATACGAGATCACGGGGATCGGCGCTGATGCCCGCGGGCCGCGAAGCCCGCGGGCATCAATGCCTTCACCTGCCTTCCGGGGCTACTTCTTGGTCGTGCCGATGTTGAGGTAGTCGTACTGACCGCTGAAGGCCGCCGTCGAGACCAGGTTGGTGAAGTTGGCGGGGCGGTACAGCAGGACCTTGAAGTAGGTCAGCGGAACGAGGGCCGCCTCCTCCATCGTCTTCTTGTCGATCTCGGCGTAGAGGCTGTTGCGCTCGGCCTCGTCCTCGGTCGCGATCGCCTTCTCGAGCATCGAGTTGATGTCGGCGTTGTCGAGCTGCGACAGGTTGGTGTTGCCGGACTCGCCGATCGCGTCACCGTGCAGGATCTGCTGCTCGAAGCCGTAGCCGGAGGGCCAGTCGGCACCCCACTGCATCATGTGCAGGCCGATGTTCTGCTTCTTGTTGAACGTCGGCACACCCGCGGCGTCGGTGAAGTACTTGCCCGACGGGAACTGCTTCAGGCTGGCGTCGATGCCGACCTTCTTCAGCGAGTCGATGATCGCGGTGGCCGAGTCGATCTCCGCGGGGCGGTCGCTGCGCGCCGAGATGTTGGTCTTGATCGACGTCTTGCCGCAGGCCTTGAGCTGCTCCTTGGCCTTGGCGACGTCACCCTTGTTGTCCGGGGTGGCGTACAGGTCGGACTTCTCGTAGCCCGGGATGTCCGGCGGCAGGACGGTGGTGGCGATCTCACCGCGGATCGGGCCGCCGAGGGCGGTCTGCACCGAGACCTTGTCGACCGCGAACTGCACGGCCTTGCGGCACTCGACCTTGTCGAACGGCGCGAGCTTGGTGTTGATCGCCATGTAGACCAGACGGCCACCGAAGGTGTTGTCGGTGTTGGCCTTCATGTCCGAGGAGTTGACGACCTTCGCCTGGGTCGCGGCCTGGACGCCCGTACCACCGAGGTCGATCGCCTTGCCGGCCATGACGTCCTGGTCGATCGTCTCGGCGTTGACCTTCAGCTTGACGACGATCTTGTCCGGGTACTGCTTGCGCAGCGGGTCGGTCTTGGCGTCCCAGTTCTCGTTGCGGACGAGGACGACCTGCTTGCCCTCCTGGTAGCTCTCGAACTTGTAAGAGCCGGAGGACACGATGTTCTTGACGTACTCGACGCCCTTGTCCTTCGCCTTCGGCACCGGGGCCGTCTGCGGGGTGGCGACCAGGTAGTCGAACTCCTGGAAGGCGCGGTTGAGCTTGAAGACGATCGTGCTGTCGTCCGGCGTCTCGATGGACGACAGGCCCTTGGCGCTCTTGTCCTTGTACGGGCCCTTGTACTTGTCGCCGCCCTCGAGGAACTGCTGGAAGTAGTTGGGGCCGAGGGAGAGCACGTCACGCGCGAAGTTCGAGCGCTCCACCGCGTACTTGACGTCCTTGGACGTGATCGGCGTGCCGTCCTCGTACTTGAGGCCCTCACGCAGCTTGTACGTCCAGGTCTTGCCGCCGTCGCTGGGCTCACCCGGAGCCGACGCGAGGTCGGGGACCAGCTCGTTGCCGGCCTCACCCGCGGCGGGCTTGAACGTCATCAGCGGGCGGGCGTACAGCCGGCTGAGGTTGTACATGTACGCGTAGTACGTGTTGCCCGGGTCGAAGGAGTCCGGCACGTCCGAGTACTCGTACGTGACCGTGCCCCCCTTCGCGTCGGAGGCGTTGACGACACCCTTGGTCGCGGCGTCGGCGCCGGCCGACTTGTTCTTGCCGTCGCCATTGTCGTTGTTGTCATCGGCCTTGCTGCAACCCGAAAGCACCAGGCTCACAGTGCCGACAGCCGCGATTGCGGCCAGCGCTGACCTTCGCATGATGGTCTGCTTCCCCTCCATAGGTGGAAACTTGATGGGCTCTCGACGCGGCCGCATGTCAGCGGCTGCGCGGGTCGAGAGCGTCACGGAGTCCGTCGCCGAGCAGGTTGAACGCCAGGACGGTGACGAAGATGGCGAGGCCCGGCACGATCATGAACTGCGGGTCGACCTCGTAGAAGTCGACCGCCTGGTTGAGCATGCCGCCCCACGACGCCTGCGGGGGCTGGATGCCGACGCCGAGGAAGCTCAGACTGGCCTCGAAAAGGATGTTCGTCGGGATGAGCAGCGTCGAGTAGACGATGATCGGGCCGACCAGGTTCGGGAGCAGTTCCCGGAAGAGGATGTACGGGCCCTTGGCGCCCATGCCCCGGGAGGCGTCGACGAACTCACGTTCCCTCAGGGCCAGGGTCTGACCGCGGACGATACGGCCCAGGTACGGCCAGTTGAAGAAGCCGATGATGAAGATCAGCACGGTGATGTGGAGCGGCAGACCCTCCAGGCCGAAGGCACCGCCCTGCAGCGTCGCCGAGATGGCGATGGCGAACAGCAGCAGCGGGAAGGCGAGGAAGGTGTCCATCAGCCGGCTGATGATCGCGTCCACACGCCCGCCGTAGTAACCGGCGATCACACCGAGAACCGTGCCGATGGTGTTGGACAGGATGGTGGCCCCGAACGCGACGACCAGGGACACCCAGGAGCCCTCCAGGATGCGGGTGGCGATGTCCCGCCCGAACTTGGGCTCGACGCCCAGCGGGTGGTCCATGCTCATCCCGCCGAAGTCCCCTGTGGGAAGCGAGGTGTTGGGGTCGATCAGATCCTGGTTGAAGGCGTTGGGGTCGAGACCGAAGAGGGCCTGGATGGGCCGGGACAGGACGGCGAGCAGCACCAGCAGGATGACGACGATGCCGCCGGACACGGCGAGCTTGTCCTTCTTGAACCGGGTCCAGGCGATCTGCCCAAGGGAACGGCCCTCGATCTGCCCCTTGTCGGCACCGCTGAGGACAGCTTCCGGCTGAGCCTCGGCTGCCTTAGTGGTCTCGATCGGTGCGGTCACAGTGACCCGACCCCTCTCGCCGGTGGTGACCGGCCTACGCCCGCCGTGGATTACGGCTTTGTCGACTTGCACTCGATCACAGGATCGACCGATCCCATGTCTGTCTCGGGAGTCTTCAGCGTCGTCACGATCACCCGCCAGGTCTGACGGCGAAAGTATGCGCAACCGTGATGATGCACTGGGGATTCCGTTATCCGAACAGCAGATAACGGAGGCCGAACGGGAGGGAGTTAGGACACATCGGCCACTAGGCGACATTCGGCGTCATCTACGCGCGAAGAAATGTGTCGGGTCCGTGAACGGCCGATGGCCCGTGTGGAGGTCAGTAGCCGCCCTGTACCGGTGGGTAACCGTACCCCGCGGCGGGCGCCTGTGCCGCGTGGGCCTCACGGTCGTAGAAGGGGCGGGCGTTCGCCCGCATCCACAGCGCGACCGGGTCGTACTCGTCGGACATCGCCACCGTGGAGACCGGCAGCCCGTCCGGAACGGCGCCGATGGACTGCTGCATCATCGCGCGCACCGAGTCCACGGCGGGCGGGCTGGTGTCGTACACGTCCAGGCCGATGGCGAGGTACGGCGCTCCGAGCGCGGGCTGCACCCAGGCGCGGCGCAGTGCGCGGACGGCCGGGGTGCGGTGGGCGTTCTGCGCGAGCAGGGCGTAGAAGTGCGGGATCTCGATGCCAGGTTCGGACAGCTGCAGCGGGCCCGCGGGCTGGCGCTCCAGACCGGTGGCGATCCGGCGCAGGTCGAGCCAGGGGATGCCGACGCCGCCGCCCGGGGCGTGCGGGTTCAGCCAGAGGCCGAAGTGGTCGGGGTACAGCGTGCGGGCGACGTCGACTCCGTCGACGACCTCGTAACTGCGGTTCCAGCCGCTGGCCGAGAGTTCCTGGGCGGAGGTCACGCAGGGGGCGTAGCCGTAGCCGTCGACCTCCATGTTCCCGTACTGGGCGTCCGGGGAGCCGGCCTGGCCGTGCCACAGCAGCATCCAGATCTGGCCGGAGTTCGGGGTCGCGAGCGCGCGCAGCAGCGCCTCGTAGGCGTCGTACCGCCCGGGCGTGACCTGGCGCAGCATGTGCTCGACCTGCCCGGCCGCGATGCCGCTGGCGCTCACCTGTACCGCCCCTTCACCTTTTCTCCGACCGAGCCTTGGGCCTAGCTTAAGCCCGCCTGCGGACTCGGGACTTGCTCCGGTTGTGCGAGTGCGGGCTGCGTGTGGCCGGTCGCGCCCCGCGGCGGAGGCGCACATCGACACAGCCCCGCGCCCCTTGTGTCCCTCGACTAACCACGCGTGTAGAAGGGCCGCACTTTTTCCCGCATCCATATCGCCACCGGGTCCTGGGCCGCCATGTCCAGGAGGATCAGGTTGACGGGCCACTTGGTCGGGACCCTGCCCAGGGCCCGCCCCAGGGCGTCCATCGGGGCCGTGCGCAGGTCGCCCTCCCAGTCGGAGAGTTCGACCCCTATGAACATCACCGGGTCCGCCGTCTCGATGGCGGCCAGGCAGCGACGGGCGGTGGTGACCACGCCGGTCGTCGCGAACTCGGCGGAGGCGGCGGACAGGAAGTCGACCGGGTCGTCCTGCCAGTCCGGCTCGTACAGCTTGACGCGGCCGCCGCTCGCCGGGCCGTCCAGCGGGGTGCGGCCCACCCGGCACAGCTCGGCCACCGCCGGCGGCGGAAGGGGGATGCCCACCATGCCGTCCGGGTTCACCGCGATGCCCACCTGCGGCGGCAGCCCGCGGGCGAACTCCACCGCCGGGGCGATCGTGTACGACATGTGGGAGCCGACGACCTGGCGGAACTGTTCCTCGGAGCTGAAGACCGGGACATAGGCCTGGCCCTCGATCTCCAGCGTGGGCAGGTCCAGCGGGCCGCTGTGCGGGCCGCCGCCGGACGGCAGCGGGACCCACAGGAAGCTGCGGCCGAGGACCTCGATGATCCGGCCGCCCGCCGTGGGGACGCCGAGGGAGGCGGAGAGCACCTCCTCCAGTTCGTTGCCGGGCCATCCGCCGTGCGGATGGGGGTGTGCCTGCGCCGGAAAGTCCGCGGGGAGATCCGCCGGGAAGTCCATCTGTCTGACCGCCTGCCCTGAACCACTGATGTGGCTGAAAAGGCTAACGCCTGCCCGGCCGCCCGGGTCAGCCCGTGAAGCCGATCCGCCGCAGCGCCCCCGCCGCCGGCCGGTCGATCAGCACCGCCGAACCGCAGCCCGGGGGCAGCTCGCCCTGCTCCACCGCGCGCAGCAGCCGGCCCGCCGCCGAGCGGTGCCGCAGGAAGGCGTACCGCGAGACACCGCGCCCGCGCTCGCGCTGGCCCTCCAGCGCCTCGTCCGGGGTGACGTCCAGGAGCAGCAGATGCAGCAGGCCGCCGCGGCGCCGCGCGGTGCGGGCCAGCCAGCCGCGCACCCAGGCCTGGGTGCCGCAGTCGTGGACGACGACTCCCTGGTCCGAGCGCAGCGCGCGCCACAGCCCGGCGTAGTGCGCGAGCCGGACCAGGGGCCGGTAGACCGCGTACGGCAGGAAGCCCGGCATCCGGGCGTCCCAGCGGTCGCGGGTGTCCTGGGAGTCGATGCGCGGGCCCTTCACGGTCCGCCGCATCAGCGTGGACTTGCCGCTGCCCGGCAGGCCGGTGATCACGACCAGGTCCCGGGGCCCGAAGAGCAGGGCATGCGGGCTGCGGCCGTCGCGTGCGCGCAGGTCGCGGACGACGGGTGCGGGCAGCGTGCCGCGGGCTTCGAGCGCCGGGGCCGTGGGCTGCTCGGGCAGCGCCAGGCCCGACGTGGTCGCGTACGCCGTGGTCCTGTTCACCGTGATCGTCCTCCTCCGGGTCGGGATCTCCCCTCCCCACTGAACGTAAAGAGAAGGTAATGGGCGATCTCTCGCGTTTTCGTGTGCGTACCGCCACAAGCCGGTTACAGAAGCGGCCTGCCCACGGACGCCCCGGTCATGCAATGATGGCCGCGCCAACTGCATACCGGCCGTTCGAATCCGCGCGGGAGAGTTCCCAGCCTTCAGCTGGGGCGCCGAAGGAGCAAGTCCCTCCCTTGAATCTCTCAGGCCCCGTTACCGCGCGGGCGAGGCACATCTGAAAAGCGGACCGCCCTTTGCCGGTGGTCCCACCCAAGGTGCAAGTCATGCCCCGCGTGGTCATGACGAACCTCTCAGGTTCCGATGACAGATGGGGAGGAAAGACCTCGCCGTCATGCCCTGGGAGACGACCGTCCGATGAGCAGTTCCGAACCCCGCCGTACCGCCCTCGATGCCCTGCATCGCTCGCTGGGCGCGACGATGACCGACTTCGCCGGCTGGGACATGCCGCTGCGTTACGGCTCCGAGCGCGACGAGCACACCGCCGTGCGCACCAAGGCCGGCCTCTTCGACCTCTCCCACATGGGCGAGATCACCGTGACCGGCCCGGAGGCCGCCCGGCTGCTGAACTACGCCCTCGTCGGCAACATCGCCTCCGTCGGCGTCGGCCGCGCCCGCTACACCATGATCTGCCGGGCCGACGGCGGCATCCTCGACGACCTGATCGTCTACCGGCTCGCCGAGACCGAGTACATGGTCGTCGCCAACGCCTCCAACGCCCAGATCGTGCTGGACGCGCTGGCGGATCGTTCCGCCGGCTTCGACGCCGAGGTGCGCGACGACCGGGACGCCTACGCGCTGATCGCGGTGCAGGGCCCGGAGTCCCCCGGCATCCTCGGCTCGCTCACCGACGCCGACCTCGACGGCCTGAAGTACTACGCCGGGCTCCCCGGCACCGTCGCGGGCGTCCCGGCGCTGATCGCGCGCACCGGCTACACCGGCGAGGACGGCTTCGAGCTGTTCGTGGCGCCCGCCGACGCCGAGAAGCTGTGGCAGGCGCTCACCGAGGCGGGCGCGCCCGTCGGCCTGATCCCGTGCGGCCTGTCCTGCCGGGACACCCTGCGGCTGGAGGCGGGCATGCCGCTGTACGGCCATGAGCTCACCACCTCGCTGACCCCCTTCGACGCCGGTCTCGGCCGGGTGGTCAAGTTCGAGAAGGAGGGTGACTTCGTGGGGCGCGAGGCGCTCACCGAGGCCGCCGAGCGCGCGGAGAGCAACCCGCCGCGGGTCCTGGTCGGCCTGATCGCCGAGGGCCGCCGCATCCCGCGCGCCGGGTACCAGGTCGTCGCCGACGGCCAGGTCATCGGCGAGGTCACCTCCGGCGCCCCCTCCCCCACGCTGGGCAAGCCGATCGCCATGGCCTACGTCGACGCCGCGCACGCGGCGCCCGGCACGGCCGGCGTCGGCGTGGACATCCGGGGCACCCACGAGCCGTACGAGGTCGTGGCGCTGCCCTTCTACAAGCGCCGGAAGTAGCCACCGGGCGTGACCCCGGACACCTTTGCGCTGGTCACGCGCGCCTTCTGCAGTCCCCCCTTCATCAGCACTCCCCCGCGTACAGGAGAATTCAGGCCATGAGCAACCCCCAGCAGCTGCGCTACAGCAAGGAGCACGAGTGGCTGTCGGTCGCCGAGGACGGCGTCTCGACGGTCGGCATCACGGAGTACGCGGCCAACGCGCTCGGTGACGTCGTCTTCGCCCAGCTCCCCGAGGTCGGCTCCACGGTGGCCGCGGGCGAGTCCTGCGGCGAGCTGGAGTCCACCAAGTCGGTCAGCGACCTGTACTCCCCGGTCGCCGGCGAGATCACCGAGATCAACGAGGACGTCGTCAACGACCCCTCGCTGGTGAACTCGGCCCCCTTCGAGGGCGGCTGGCTGTTCAAGGTCCGCGTGACGGAGGAGCCGGCCGACCTGCTCTCCGCCGACGAGTACACCGCCTTTTCCGCCGGCTGAGGAGTCGTAGACGCATGTCCGTCCTGAACACGCCCCTGCACGAGCTCGACCCGGACGTGGCCGCCGCGCTCGACGCCGAGCTGCACCGCCAGCAGTCCACCCTGGAGATGATCGCCTCCGAGAACTTCGCGCCGGTCGCGGTCATGGAGGCCCAGGGCTCGGTCCTCACCAACAAGTACGCCGAGGGCTACCCGGGCCGCCGCTACTACGGCGGCTGCGAGCACGTCGACGTGGCCGAGCAGATCGCCATCGACCGGGTCAAGGAGCTGTTCGGCGCCGAGTACGCCAACGTCCAGCCGCACTCCGGTGCCTCCGCCAACCAGGCCGCGCTGTTCGCGCTGGCCCAGCCCGGCGACACCATCCTCGGTCTGGACCTGGCCCACGGCGGCCATCTGACCCACGGGATGCGGCTGAACTTCTCCGGCAAGCAGTTCAACGTGGTCGCCTACCACGTCGACGACGCCGGTCTGGTCGACATGGCCGAGGTCGAGCGGCTCGCCAAGGAGCACCGCCCCAAGGTGATCATCGCCGGCTGGTCGGCGTACCCGCGCCAGCTGGACTTCGCGGAGTTCCGCCGGATCGCCGACGAGGTCGAGGCGTACCTGTGGGTCGACATGGCGCACTTCGCCGGCCTGGTGGCCGCGGGGCTGCACCCGAACCCGGTGCCGTACGCCGATGTCGTGACCTCCACCACCCACAAGACCCTGGGCGGTCCGCGCGGCGGCATCATCCTCGCCCGGGGCAAGGAGTTCGCGAAGAAGCTGAACTCCGCCGTCTTCCCCGGCTTCCAGGGCGGTCCCCTGGAGCACGTGATCGCGGCCAAGGCGGTCTCCTTCAAGGTCGCCGCCTCGGAGGACTTCAAGGAGCGGCAGCGGCGTACGGTGGAGGGAGCGCGCATCCTCGCCGAGCGGCTCACGGCGGCCGACGCCCGCGGGGCCGGGGTCAACGTCCTGTCCGGCGGCACCGACGTCCACCTGCTCCTGGTGGACCTGCGCGAGTCCGAGCTGGACGGACAGCAGGCCGAGGACCGCCTCCACGAGGTCGGGATCACGGTCAACCGCAACGCCGTCCCGAACGACCCGCGTCCGCCGATGGTCACCTCCGGTCTGCGGATCGGCACGCCCGCCCTGGCCACCCGCGGCTTCACCGCCGAGGACTTCGCCGAGGTCGCGGACGTGATCGCACAGGCGCTGAAGCCGTCCTACGACGCGGAGGCGCTGAAGGCCCGGGTCCGGGCCCTGGCCGACAAGCACCCGCTGTACCCCGGCCTGAGCAAGTAGTAGTTCCCTGGTGGGGGCACCCGAGGACGTGTGCCCCCACCCTTTTTTGGAGGAGTTCCCGTGGCCATCTCGGTCTTCGACCTGTTCTCGATCGGCATCGGCCCGTCGAGCTCCCACACGGTCGGCCCGATGCGTGCGGCCCGCATGTTCGCCCGCCGCGTGCGCAACGAAGGGCTGCTGGAGGGCGTCACCTCGGTCCGCTGCGAGCTGTACGGCTCCCTGGGCGCGACCGGGCACGGCCACGGCACGCCGAAGGCGGTGCTGCTCGGGCTGGAGGGGGCCTCGCCGCGCACGGTGGACGTGGAGGGCGCGGACGAGCGGGTCGAGTCGATCAAGTCCACGGGGCGGCTGTCGCTGCTGGGCGAGCACGAGATCGCGTTCTCCTTCGACGACGACCTGGTGCTGCACCGGCGCGAGGCGCTGCCGTACCACGCGAACGGCATGACGATCCGGGCGTACGACGCCCAGGGCGCCGAGCTGATCGCGAAGACGTACTACTCGGTCGGCGGCGGCTTCGTCGTGGACGAGGAGGCGGTGGGCGCCGACCGGATCAAGCTCGACGACACGGTGCTGAAGTACCCCTTCCGCACCGGTGACGAGCTGCTGCGGCTGACGAAGGAGACGGGTCTTTCGATCTCCTCGCTGATGCTGGAGAACGAGCGGGCCTGGCGCACGGAGGAGGAGATCCGCGCGGGCCTGCTGGAGATCTGGCGGGTGATGCAGGCGTGCGTGGCGCGCGGCATGTCCCGGGAGGGGATCCTGCCGGGCGGGCTGCGGGTGCGCCGCAGGGCCGCGGTGTCGGCGCGCCAGCTGCGGGCCGAGGGGGACCCGCTGGCGCACGCGATGGAGTGGCTCACGCTCTACGCGATGGCGGTGAACGAGGAGAACGCGGCGGGCGGGCGGGTGGTCACGGCCCCGACGAACGGCGCCGCGGGCATCATCCCCTCGGTCCTGCACTACTACATCAACTTCGTGCCGGGCGCGGACGAGGACGGCGTGGTCCGGTTCCTGCTCGCCGCCGGCGCGATCGGCATGCTCTTCAAGGAGAACGCCTCCATCTCCGGCGCCGAGGTCGGCTGCCAGGGCGAGGTGGGCTCGGCCTGCTCGATGGCGGCGGGAGCCCTCGCGGAGGTGCTGGGCGGCTCCCCGGAGCAGGTGGAGAACGCGGCCGAGATCGGCATGGAGCACAACCTGGGCCTGACCTGCGACCCGGTCGGCGGCCTGGTCCAGATCCCGTGCATCGAGCGCAACGGCATGGCCGCGGTGAAGGCGGTCACGGCGGCGAAGATGGCGATGCGCGGCGACGGCTCGCACAAGGTGTCCCTGGACAAGGTCATCAAGACCATGAAGGACACCGGCGCCGACATGAGCGTGAAGTACAAGGAGACGGCGCGGGGCGGGCTGGCGGTCAACATCATCGAATGCTGAGGGTTCGTCCTGGCCACGAGGCAGATCACCCGTGCTCGACCCGGCCGCCGACCACCACGGTCTCCGCGACGGTGCCCGGTATGTCCTCCGGCGCCGAGCGCAGGATGTCCCGGGAGAGGATCACGAAGTCGGCCGCTTTCCCCACCGTCAGTGACCCCCGGTCGTGTTCCAGGAAATTGGCGTACGCGGAGCCCATCGTGTAGCCGTGGACCGCGGTCTCCACGCTGATCGTCTCCTCGGGCATCCAGGGCTCTCCGCCACCCAGCGGACGCCGTGTGACGGCGGTGTAGATGCCGACCATCGGGTCCATCTCGGCCACGTTCCAGTCGCTGGAGAGAGCGAGTACGGCGCCTGCGTCGTGCAGGCTGCGCAGCGGCCACGCCTTGTGCCAGCGTCCGGCACCGACGTTCTCGGCCCAGTCCTTCCCGGGACCCGCGATCTCCGGGGCGGCGTGGCGTGGCTGCATGCACGCGACGACGCCGAGTTCGGCGAAGCGCGGTGTGTCCGCGGGGTCGAGGCACTCGACGTGGACCACCTGATGCCGGGCGTCTCGCGGCCCGTTGACCGTGCGGGTGTGTTCGACGGCGTCCAGGACGGTCCTGATGCCGCGGTCGCCGGTCGCGTGCACGAAGCACTGGAAGCCGCGCGCGTCCAGCTTCGCCAGCAGGGCCGCGAACTCCTCGGGCGGGTAGAAGGTGTCGCCGCGGTGGTGGCGGCAGCCCGCGTACGGTTCGAGAAGGGCCGCCGTTCGTGGTTCGACGACGTCGTCGATGTAGAGCTTGAGGGGGCCGACGTGCAGCCGGTCGTCCGCGTACCTGCGTGCGGCGGCGGCGAAGTCGTCGAGGTCGGCGTCCGTGGTGCCACGCGGATGGAACAGTGCCGCGACGATCCGGGACCTGAGCCTGCCCTCGGCGCGGGCGCGGTCGAACAGCGCGAGGTCGTCGAGCGAGTTCTGCGGTTCGACGACGGTGGTGATGCCGAAGGCGATGGCGTCGTCCAGGGATGCGGTGAGCCGTCCGTACTGGCGGTCGGCCGAGGCCCAGGGCAGGCCGAGTTCCCGCAGGGCACGGTGACCGTCTCGGGAGAGGCCCTTGACGGCGAAGTCCCTGATGAAGCCGGTCGGTTCGCCCGTGGCAGGGTCGGTGACCGCCTCCCCGAAGGGCAGATGGGTGTGGTCCCGGTCGATGCCGAGCCGCCGCAGGGCGGCGGTGTTCACCCACGCGGTGTGCACGTCGTAGCTCAGGACGAAGGCGGGCACGTCACCCGTGACCGGATCGAGGTCGGCGGCACTGGGCATGCGACCGCCGGGGATCGCCGAGTAGTCGAAGGCTTCCGCCTCGATCCACGGCGCGTCGGGGCCGGCCGTGTGCCAGGCGCGGATGCGGGCGTGGACCTCGTCGAGCGTGGCGGCGCCGGCGAGCTGCACGCAGGCGTCGTCGGAGCCGAGCCGGACGTGGTTGTGCGCGTCGATGAACCCTGGCAGGACCAGCTTCCCCGCGGCGTCGATCACCTGTGTGCGCGGTCCGGTCCATTCCGCGGCGTCGGCGTCGGAGCCGAGCCAGGCGATCCGGCCGCCGGACACCGCCAGGGCCTGCGCTTCGGGGAGCGCCGGGTCGACGGTGTGGATCCGGGCGTTGCGCACGAGAAGGTCTGCGGGGTGTGAGGCCAGGGGCATGTGAGGGAACTCCAGTGGTGGTGCGGTGATTCGGGTGTGGAGGCTTCCGCGCGAAGCGGAGTGCGCGGCGCGCGGCTGCGGCTCAGCCGAGGGAGGGGTGCGGGACGACCGTGCGCCGGGCGAGGACCCAGTACCCGCCGCCGGAGACGAGGGAGCCGAGGAGGGTCAGGTCGGCTCCGCCCAGCGGGGCCACCAGCGGCCCGGTCCACAGTTCCGAGTCGCAGGTGAGCGCGGCGAAGGCCATGCCCGCGAGGAGGGCTGCCATACCGGCGGGGTGGTGGCCGGACCGGTACCAGTAGCCGCCGTCCCGTCCCGCGTGCAGAGCCGGTGCGTCGTAGCGGCAGCGGCGCATCAGCATGTCCGCGAGGAACACGCCGCCCCAGGGCGCGAACACGATGATCAGCAGGGAGAGGAAGGACAGCAGCGAGCTGGTGAAGTCGGTGAGGAAGAGCGCGTAGAGCGATCCCGCGGCTGTGACGGCCGCGCTGATGAGGATGGCCTGGGAGCGGCTCCAGGGGACGCCGAGGACCTGGAGGTTCAGGCTCGACGAGTAGAGCGTGATGATCGAGTTGGTCACGGAGCCGCCGAGGACGAGGGCGAGGAAGAGCGGCTGGAACCAGCCCGGCAGCAGTGCCTCCGTGCCCGCCACGGCGTCGGTCATGTCCGTCTGGGTGGCTGCGGCCACCCCGGCCACGCCCAGGGCGACGGACGAGACGAAGCCTCCCAGGGCCCCGTACCAGGTCAGCGACCGCAGCGAGGTCGTGGTCGGCAGATAGCGGGTGTAGTCGGCCGGCATGGGGACGTAGCTGAACGGCCCGGCCAGCATCACGACGAAGGCCAGGCTCCATCCGGCGGCACCGGGCGCGGCGGCCGTGGTGGCGCCGGTCTCGGTGCCGGGCAGCAGGAAGACGAGGAGCACGGCGAAGCCTGCGGCGAGGACGTACGCGATCCAGCGCTCGGCGAACTGGACCGTGGCGTGCCCCCAGAGCGTGACCGCGAACGTCAGCGCCAGCGTGATCAGGAGCGCCAGAGCCCGTCCGGCGTCGTTCGACGCCCATCCGAGGTCGGCGAAGAAGGCTTCCAGAGCGAGCACGCCGACGACCGTGTTCACGATGGTGTAGCCGATGCTGACCACCCAGTTGAGCATCCCGGCCGGCCAGTTGCCGCGTACGCCGAACGCCGCGCGGGAGACGACGAGGGTGGCGGTTCCGGTGCGAACGCCGCTCAGGCCCGCCGCGCTGATCGCGAAGAACGCCAGGCCACCGGCGACGACGACGAAGGTTGCCTGCCAGAAGGACAGGCCGAAGGCCACGGCCAGGGCGCCGTTGATGACGTACGTGAACGTGAGGTTGGAACCGAACCAGAGCCAGAACAGATCTTTCGCGCTGCCGTGGCGCTCCGCCACGGGGATGGGGTCGATGCCGTGCTTCTCCACCTGGAAGACCTGGTCGGTGGAGGCGTTCCCGTCGGCTGGTGCCACACCCGCGTCCTGCTGAGCCATACGGCCCACCTCTCGTCCCCGCGCGTCACCGGACGGCCACGCTGGTTTGAATGCCGTTCTAGAAGTTAGAACGGCATTCAAGATGCGCGGACGGAGGCGCTGCCGTCAAGACCTCTGCGGAAAACGGCGGCTAAGGTCGTCTCCAGCCGTAGCGAAGAGGAGGGGCGACGTGGCGACGACTGCGCGACGACGCGATGGGCACGACGCCCGGGAACGGATGCTGAAGGAGGCGATGGCGGCCATCGCCGAGGACGGGCTGGCGACGCTCACCATGTCCGCCCTGGCCAAGCGCCTCGGCACCAGCGGCGGGCACATCCTCTACTACTTCGGCAACAAGGACCGACTGCTGCTGGAGGCGCTGCGCTGGAGCGAGAACGTGCTGGCCGAGGAGCGGCGGGCCCTGCTGGCGCGCCGGGTCACCGTCGAGCGCAAACTCGCCCTCTTCCTGGAGCTCTACCTTCCCGTCGGCCCGCGGGACCCGCGCTGGACCCTCTGGATCGAGCTGTGGGCGCGGACGGGGGCGAACGAGCAGTTGCGCGCGGCGCAGGCCGAGATCGACGTCAGCTGGCAGGAGGACCTCGAGTCACTCCTCGCCAAGGGCGTGCAGCAGGGCCGTTTCGCCGCCGGACTCGACACCGCGGCCGTGGCCTCCGTACTGCTGGCCCTGCTCGACGGGTTGAGCACCCGGGTGGTGCTCGGCCAGCCCGGCGCGGACCGCGCCGGCGCGCTGGAGACCGCGCGATCCGTGGCGGCACGACTGGTGTCGGCGGCCTGAGCGACGGTTCGTCCCCGCGGCCGTGCGGGGCCAGCGGTCCGAGACCAAGGGTCAAGGCCCGGCAACCGGGGCATCAACAACTCCCGTCCCCCCACGCACACTTCAGGGAGTCCACGATGCTTCGCGGCATTGACGTCAGCTCGTACCAGTCGTCGGCCTATGACACGGACGGCCTCTCCTTCGTCTTCGTCAAGGCGACGGAGGGGCGTTCGTACGTCAACCCCAAACTGGCGGCCCAGACCAAGCGTGCCCGCGAGGCGGGACTGGTGGTCGGCTTCTACCACTTCCTGTGGCCGGGCAACCTCACGGCCCAGGCGCAGTACTTCGTCAAGCACGCCCCGGAGAAGGCGGGCGACATCCTCGCCGTCGACTGGGAGACCACCAGCGACGGCACCCACGCGTCCAACGCGGAGAAGGACCTGTTCATCCGCAAGGTGAAGGAGCTGCGGCCGAACAACCCGGTCGTGCTGTACTGCAACCGGAATTTCTGGCTCAACATCGACCGCACCTCCTACGCCGGCGACGGCCTGTGGATCGCCGACTACGTCACCGCGGGCAAGCCCCGCATCAAGGCGAAGTGGCGCTTCCACCAGTACACCGACGACCCCCTGGACCGGAACGTCGCCGACTTCGCGAGCAGGGCGGCGCTGCGCGAGTGGGCCGACGAGGTGTGATCAGAGGGGGTCGTCGCCGCCGAGCGACGGCTCAGGCCCGGAACTCCGGCTTGCGGTGCGGGGACGCTTCCGCCAGGGCCTTGGCGACCTCCTCGACGCCGGCCCGCAGACCGTAGACGGGGGTGTCGGGCTGCTGGCGCCAGGAGTCGTCGATCCCGCCCGAGTCGACCGTGTCGTAGCCGAGTTCGTCGATCAGGGCGCGGACCTTCGCCTTCGCCGCCTCGTCGTCGCCGGCCACCGGCAGGGCCATCCGGTCGGGGTCGCCGGCCGGGCGGTGGCGGTCCAGGAGGTCCTGGGCGTAGGTGCCGTTGAACGCCTTGATCACCGGGTGGCCGATCTGCCGTTCCGTCCAGCGGCTCTCCGTCAGGCCCTCGTCCTCGATCCCGGCGATCCTCCCGTCCCGCTGCTTCGGGTAGTAGTTCCCGGTGTCGATGACGGCGACGCCCTCCGCCACCTCGGCGAGCAGGCCCGCCGGCAGGTCCGGTACGGCCTTGACCGGGATGGTGATCACGACGATCTCGGCGCCGCGCGCGGCCTCCTCCACCCGGACCGCCCTCGCCCCGGTCTCCGTGGCCAGTTCATCGAGGGTGTGCGGCCCGCGCGAGTTGGCGACGGAGACCTCGTGGCCGAGGGCGGTCAGCCGCCGGGTGAGGTTGCCGCCGATCTGACCCGCGCCGATGATGCCGATCTTCATGTCAGCCCTTCCCAAGGTAAATGCACGTGCATTCTTCTGCTGTCGGGCGTCAACCTCGCGGCCGTTGCGGCTATTCCTCGGTGGACCGCCGCTCTCAGAGCCGTACGACGATCTTGCCGGTATGCCGGTTCGACTCCATCAGACGGTGGGCGTCCTGGATGGTGTCGAGCCCCTCGAAGACCTCCGCCACGACCGGCCGGAAGCCGCCGTCGGCGAGACCGGCGTCGACGAAGGCGGTGGCGCGGCGGCGGCCGTCGCCCGTGTCGGTGAAGGCCATGTTGGCGTACGTGTGGATCGTGAAGGGCCAGTTGAAGGGGATCTCGGCGGGACGGCCGTCCAGCCAGCCGTAGAGCACGACGCATCCGCCGGGCACGAGCGAGGAGGCCAGGGCGCCGAAGCCCGGGCCGCCGATCCCGTCGAAGACCACCTCGACGCCCCGGCCGCCGGTGAGCTGCTTGACCTCCGCGGCGACCGCGTCCCCTACGGCATCCCCGGTGACGATCACCTCGGCCGCCCCCACGTCGAGCAGCTGCTGGCGCTTGGCCTCGGTCCGGGTGGTGGCGATCGGGATCGCACCGATGCGCCGGGCGACCTGGACGGCGGCCGTGCCCACGCCGCTGGAGGCGCCGGTGACGAGCACATGGTCCCCGGGCTTGAGCCCGGCGGTCTCCAGCAGGGCCCCGTAGGCGGTGCTGTACGTCATCCAGGCGGCGGCCCCGGTCACCGCGTCGACGGAGGCGGGGCGCCGGACGACGGCGGACCCGGGCAGGACGAGCCGCTCGGCGTACACGCCCTGGGCGCTCATCTCGATACCGGGGCCGGTCATCACCAGGTCACCGACGGCGAGTTCGGTGACGCCCTCGCCGACCGCCTCGACGACGGCGGAGGCCTCGTAGCCGAGGCGGGAGGCGGGAAGTGTGGGCTGGTAGTAGTAAGTCCCGGCGCGGAAAAGGGCTTCGGCGCGGTTGAGGCCCAGCGCCTCCACGCGCAGGGCGACTTCACCCGGGCCGGGATCGGGGACGGCCGCGTCCTCGATCGTCAGGACGTCGGGTCCGCCGAGGTCGTGAAAGAGCACGGTGCGTGCGGTCGTTGGCATGGCATCGACGGTACGGGCGGTGCCGGAGACGATCCATGTCCGCCGGTCCTCCCTTCATGTCCGTTCGTCTCACCCCTTGACCGGAGGGCTACCGTACGGACATGGATGTCCTCAGCGACGCGGTCGCCGCCATGCGCACCGGGCGACCGCACTCCTCGCGCAACGACATGTACGGGCCCTGGGGCCTGCGCTTCGAGGCCTCGGCCGGCGCCGGGTTCCACGTACTGCTCAGAGGATCGGCCTGGCTGGTCCCCGCCGAGAGCGAACCGGTCGAACTCGGGCCGGGGGACGTGGTGTTCCTGGCGAGCGGGTGCGGACACGGGGTGGCCAGCGCCCTGGACGTACCGATGCGGGAGGTGCGACTCCAGGACGACGGCACCTGGCCCGAACTGCCGCCCGATCCGGTCGGGTCGGGCCCGCCGACCACGGTCATGCTGTGCGGCGCCTATCTGCTGGACCGCTCCCGCGCCCACCCCCTGCTCACCGAGCTGCCGGAGGTGGTGCATCTGCCCGCCCGCGTCGGCACGCACCGTTCGCTGCGGGCGGCGGTGGAACTGCTGGGCGCGGAACTGGCGGAGCCGCGGCCGGGCTCGGACACCATCGTGACCTCGCTGCTGGACACCCTGCTGCTGTACCTCCTGCGCGCCTGGTGGCAGGGGGAGGCACGGGCCGACGGGCACCCCACGGGCTGGGCGGCCGCCCTCGCCGACCCGGCGGTCACGGCGGCCCTGCGCGCCATCCACGGCGACCCGTCCCACCCCTGGACGGTGGCGGAACTCGGCGCCCGCGGCGGCCTGTCCCGCGCGGCCTTCGCCCGCCGGTTCACGGCCCTGGTGGGGACGCCGCCGCTGACGTATCTGACCTGGTGGCGCATGACGACGGCGGGGCGGCTGCTGCGCGAGGACGGCGCCCCGCTCCGACTGGTCGCCCAACGCGCCGGCTACACCTCGGAGTTCGCGTTCGCCAAGGCGTTCAAGCGGGAGTTCGGAGTGGCGCCGGGACAGTACCGGCGCAGGGTCTCGTGAAGCGGACGGACAAGCCGGGGCTGCTGAAGCGGACGGAAAAAGGGGCGGCCCAGCGGGCGCGCCCCCCTTGCCGCACGCGTCACTTGCCCACGTAGGACCAGAACTCGTCGAACGACAGCAGCTTGTCGCCGTTGAGGTCGCGGGACTTGATGACGGCCTCCGCGACGGACTCGGTGACGTTCCAGTCGCCGCCCTGGGCCATAGCGGTCTTGAACTCGGCCGCGGTGATGAAGCCGTCACCGTCCGTGTCGATCCGCTCGAACTGCTTGCGTGCCTCGTCGATGTCCGCCACCGATCCGCCCCTTCGTCGTACCTTGCCAGGTCCTGCTGTCCTACTGACGAAGGTCAGATTAACCGGCACGCCGAGCCCGCACCGCGGCGCCCGGTGTGCGAAGAGTCGAGGAGCACGGTGATGGAGACATTGCGGGACATATTCGACGCGGCGGCCCACGGCATCTTCCCGGCCCCGGACGGCGGCACGACGGTGGTCCCCCAGCCCTCTCCCCGGGACGCGGGGGTGTTCGCCTTCACCGCGCACTCCGTGATCGCGACCGACGAGGATCCGGACTGGGTGTACGCGACCCTGCGCGCCCTCGACTGCGACGCCCTCGCCGCGACCATGAACGCACGGTTCCTCGCGGCCCTCATGGACCGCACGGGACGCGGCAGCGACACGATCGACGTGATGACGGTGGCCTCCGCCCTGCCGGGTGAGCCGGCGCTGCCCCTGACCGGGATCAACGACCCCGGCCATCCGAGGGTGGCGAGTTCCCGCGGGCGGCGCGACGAGGTGCGGGTGTGGGCCGCGCAGGGCGGTGTGCTGGTCCTCGGGCGCGGGGTGGCGGGGCGGCTGGAGGTGGCGGTCGAGGTGGGGGACGACGTACGGCATCGGGGGCTGGGGCGGGAACTGGCCCGCTGTGCGCGGCAGTTGAGCGGTGGTGAGCCGGTGTGGGCGCAGATCTCCGCGGGGAACGCCCGCAGCATGCGGGCGTTCCAGGCGGCCGGTTACCGTCCCGTCGGCTCGGAGCTGCTGCTCAGTGCCAGGACTCGTAGTGCGGGTTGCTCTCGCAGCCGCTCATGATCTCGACCTTGGTCGTCTTGTTCACCGGGCAGACGCCGATGATGTACTTCCGGTCGATGCCGCCGGGGAAGGCCACCTCGACCTGGTCGGCCCATTTGTGGGTGTCGCCGATGGTCCTGTTGACGTCGATGCCGCCGGGAGCGTCGATGTAGTAGTTCCAGCCGGACTTCCACCACTTCTTGTACAGGTCGTGGTCGTAGGTCGTGGACACGTACGGCGAGGGCTGGTTGACGAGGACGTACTGCTTGATGTCGTACTGGCCGTTCATGACGTCCTTGGGCTTGAAGCCCTCCTCGAAGACGGTCGAGGGGCCGCGGCTGTCGGCGCGGTAGAGGGTGCCGCAGGCCGTGCGCCAGACCGGCTCGGGGGTGATGCGGCCGACGTCGACGCGGCGGTCGGCGGCGGCCTTGACCGGGTCGTCGAACTGGACGGGACAGTCCGCCGGAGCGGGGGTGTTCGCGGGCGCGGTGGCCGCGGTGGTGGCGAACACCGCGGCCAGGGACAGGACGACGGACGCGGCGCGCCGCCGCAGGGAAGGCGTGATCATGGAGAGCACGATTCCGGTTCCGCGGCGGCGCGTGGTGGACGTTCACCCGCAAGGCGGCGTGTCAGCGGAAGATGCCGGTGTGGCCGAGCGAGTAGCGGCCCGGCTGCGGGTACACCGCGAGCCCGTGCGGGCCGCTGCCGACCGGGATGCGGGCGAGCTGGGCGCCGGTGCGGGTGTCGATGGCGTACACCTCGCCGTCGTAACGTCCCGACAGCCACAGGACCTTGCCGTCCGCCGAGACCCCGCCCATGTCGGGGCTCCCGCCGTCGGGCAGATGCCACTTCTTGGTGAGCTTGTTCCGGGCGAAGTCGAAGACGGACACCGACCCCTCACCGCGGTTGGAGACGTACATCTCGCGCGAGTCGCGGCTGATGTACAGGCCGTGGCAGCCCTTGCCGGTGGGCAGCAGCTTCGGCTTGCCGAAGGTCTTGCCGTCCAGCACCCACATGCCGTCGGCCATCATGTCGGCGATGTAGAACTTCTTGCCGTCCGGGGAGATCTTGACGTCCTGCGGCATGGCGCCGGTGAAGGGGAGCTTCTGCTGCCCGATCACCTTCATCTTCTCGGTGTCGACCTTCAGCAGCTCACCGCTGAACTCGCAGGAGACGATGAAGTACTTGCCGTCGGCCGAGAAGTCGGCGTGGTTGACGCCGTAGCAGCTGACCGGCTCGGTCTTGACCTCCTTCATGGTGTGCGGGTCGCGGAAGACCAGCTCACGGTCGAGGGAGGCCATGACCACGGCGTACTTGCCGTTGGGTGTGAAGTAGAGGTTGTACGGGTCGTGCACCTCCACCTCCTTGCCCGCCTTGCCGGTCTTCGGGTCGATGGGGGTGAGCGTGTGGCCGCGGTTGTTGTTGACCCACAGCGTCTTCATGTCCCAGGAGGGCACGACGTGCTGGGGCTGGCGGCCGACCGGAATCGTGTCGATGATCTCGTACGTCTTGGGGTCGATGACGGAGACCGTGTCGGACTCGGTGTTGGGGACGTAGACCCGGCTCGGGAAGTCCTTCACCACCGGGGAGAGCTTGTTGGGGCGGTCTGCGGCGTAGACGTCCTGCGGGTCCAGCACCGGGGGCATCCCGGGCAGCCCCTGGACGGGTCTCTGCTTCGGCGGGGCGGGGACGGCGGCCCCGGTGCCGGCGGCCTCGGTCCGCTCCCGGGTCTCGGTGCCGCAGGCGGCGAGCGTGGCGAGGGCGGCGCCCGCGATCAGGGTGGCCTTCACAAGGTGGTGGTGCATCAGCTGAACAGCTCCGTGGTGGTGACGGCGGTCAGTCCGCGGCGGTCGAGGTCGTCGAGTACGGCGGGGAGGGCGGCGACGGTGTCGTCGTAGCCGAAGTGCAGGCTCACGATCGAGCCGGGGCGGATCCCAGTGGCGAGGGTGCGGGTGAGGGCGGCGGGCCCGGGGCCGGTGAAGTCGAGGGAGTCGACGTCGTAGGAGAGGACCTGGGGGTAGCCGGCCTCGCGGGCCAGGCGGGCGACCCGGGGGGAGGCCCGGGCCGCGCGGGAGGGGCGGAACCAGGTGCCGATGGAGCCGGTGAGGCGTCGCAGGCGTGCGGCGCAGTCGGTGATCTCGGCGCGGGCCTCCGCCTCCGGCATCGCGTTGATGTCGAGGTGGCGCTGGGTGTGGTTGCCGAGGTCGTGGCCGGCGTCGAGGATGCGGCGGGCGAGCCGGGGGTTGGCGTCCAGCCAGCTGCCCACGGCCAGGATCGTGAGGTGGGCGCCCTGCCGTTCGGCGGCCCGCAGGACGGCTTCGGCGGTGCGAGGATCGCCGTTGCCGTGGAAGGTGAGGGCCACCCGGAGGCGGTGCCGGGGGCCGTGGGTGAGGTGGGCGGGGTGGCCCGGGATGCGGCGGGGGGTGGGGGCGGTGAGGGGCCGGGGCGCGCTGCGGGGGGCGAGGGCGCCGGTGGGGGCGGTGCAGGCGGCCGTGAGGGCCGCCGCGGTGACTAGGCCGGCGGCTGCTTGGAGGACCGTCCGGCGATCGGTCTGGGTCACCCGCCCTATTTAAGGGGGTTACGGGTGAATTTCGGGTATTTCGCCTCCGCCACCCTTACGTCAGCGGTCCGCGACCCTCATCTCGAACCAGGTCGTCTTGCCCCGGGGCAGCAGATCGACTCCCCAGCGGTCCGCCAGTTTGTCCACCAAGAACAGGCCCCGGCCGCTGAGGTCCAGCTCCTGGACCGGCATCAGACACGGCAGGCCCCGCGACGGATCACGGACCTCGATACGGATCCAGCCGCGGCGCCGGCGCATCCGGAGGCCGAAGACCCGGGCCCCGGTGTGGCGTACCGCGTTCCCCACCAGTTCCGAGACGAGTAAGACCGCGTCTTCCGTCATCTTCGCCGTCAGGCCCCACTGACGCAGGACGACCACCTGGGCCAGTCGGCGGGCGGTCGCCGCGGATTCCGGGAGGGACGCGAGCCGGACTTCCGCCTCCGTCGGGTTGCCGAACAACTCCAGCGCCTTCACGGCGTGTTCGTCCTCGACCGCCGGCGACCAGCGCGCCGCGGTCGCACGGCCGTGTCCCCGCGGCTGTTCCATGCCCTCCAGCCCCGCCATGCCACCATCATGGCCGCCCAGAGCACCTTCCGGAGCCGTTCCTGCGGAATCCGCTCCCCGGAATCCACTGTTCCGCGAGGGTCGATCGGCATATGCCAAAGGCAATTCGGAGCCCTTCACGACCCCTCTGACCTGCGGCGAAGGATCTGCTGGCGGCAATCGACGGGCCTCCTCGACACGACAGGCTTAAGGCTGCGTTAAGGCTCCCATAAACCGTCCCATCGAGGGACCCGGATGAGACATCGCGTCAATTGCAAGAGGTTCCGCGGTATTCGGCGCAGTACATCAGAGGAACTTGGCCTTCCCCGGGCCGTCCTCCACGAAGCTGCGCATCCCGGTCTCCCGGTCCGCCGTGGCGAACAGGCCCGCGAACCAGTTGCGTTCCACCGCCAGACCGGTGTCGATGTCCGTCTCCAGGCCGGTGTCGATGGACTCCTTCGCGGCGCGCAGCGCGATCGCCGGGCCCTGCGCGAGCTTCGCGGCCCAGGCGTGCGCGGCGGTGTACACCTCCTCGGCGGGGACCACGCGGTCCACCAGACCCATGGTCAGCGCCTCGTCCGCCTTGACCATCCGGCCGGTGAAGATGAGGTCCTTCGCCTTGGAGGGGCCCACCAGCCGGGACAGCCGCTGGGTGCCGCCCGCGCCCGGAATCAGACCGAGCAGGATCTCGGGCTGGCCCAGCTTCGCGTTCTCCGCGGCGATCCGGAAGTCCGCGCACAGGGCCAGCTCGCAGCCACCGCCGAGGGCGTAGCCGGTGACCGCCGCGACCACCGGCTTGGGGATCCGGGCCACGGCGGTGAAGGAGTCCTGCAGGGCGCGGGAGCGCAGCACCATGGCCGTGTGGTCCATGGCCTGCATCTCCTTGATGTCCGCGCCGGCCGCGAACACCTTCTCGCCGCCGTAGATCACCACCGCGCGCACATCCTCCCGGCGGCTCGCCTCCTCGGCGAATTCCTTGAGGCGGTCCTGGGTGGCGACGTCCAGCGCGTTCATCGGGGGGCGGTCCAGGCGGAGCGTGCCCACGCCGTCGGCGACTTCGAGATTCACGGTCATGCTCCGCAGGTTAACGGTGACTAACCCTCGCGCAGAAGACCGGCCCCGCTACTTCGTCCACTCCTCCCAGGACATGTTCCAGCCGTTGAGGCCGTTGTCCGGGGCGATGGTCGCGTCGTCGGAGTTCTTCACGACGACGACGTCGCCGATCATGGAGTGGTTGAAGAACCAGGCGGCCGGGGTCCCCTTGTCCCAGGCACCCTTCACATCGCGCAGGCCGACGCAACCGTGGCTGGCGTTGTAGTTGCCGAAGGCGTCGCCGCCCCAGTAGTTGCCGTGGATGAAGGTGCCGGACTGGCTCAGGCGCATGGCGTGCGGGACGTCGTCGATGTCGTACTCGCCGTCGTAGCCGACCGTGTCGCCGTTCATCCGGGTCTCGACGAACTTCTCGGTGATGACCATCTGGCCGTTCCAGGTGTCGTAACCGGGCTTGCCGGTGGTGACCGGGAGGGTCTTGACGACCTTGCCGTCCTGCATGACCTTCATCTTCTTGGTCTTCACATCGACGACGGAGACCTGGTCGCGGCCGATGGTGAAGGAGACGGTCTTGTCCTGCTTGCCGTAGACGCCGTCCCGGCCCTCGACGCCGTCGAGATCGAGGTCGACGGTGACCTTGGTGCCTTCCTTCCAGTACTTCTCGGGGCGGAAGTCGAGGCGGTCGTTGCCGAACCAGTGGCCCTGGACGTCCACGGCGGGCTCGGTCCTGATCCGTACGGCCTTCTCGACGTCGTCCGGGTTGGTGATGCCCCGGTCGAAGCGGAGCGAGAAGGGCATGCCCACGCCGACCTTGGAGCCGTCCTCCGGGGTGAAGGTGCCGAGGAAGGTGTGCTCGGGGGTGAGCGTGGTGAAGCTGGAGTCCTCGGCGGCCTCGCGGCCCTCGGAGTCCTTGGCGACCGCGTGGACGGTGTACTTCGTGGCGGCGGCGAGGTGGGTGGACGGCGTCCAGCTCGCGCCCCCGTCGGTGATCTTCCCGGGTATCGCCTCGCCCTTGCCGTCCTTGACGACGACTTCGGAGAGCTTGCCCTTGCTCGCGCTGACCTTGAGGGCGCCGCTGGTGTCGACGGACTCGGCGCCGTCCTTCGGGGCTATGGAGACCACGGCCTGCGACGGCCCGCTCTGCGCGGCACCGGAGTCACCGCCCTTGCCCTTGCCGTCGCCGGAGCCCGAGTCCGAGCCGCCACCGCACGCGGTGACGGCCAGCAGCAGACCTCCGGCGAGCACGGCCGTGATCCTCCTGCGCGCGTCAACCGACGCCCCCGATATCGGTCGCACGTTCAAGTCCTTCTCTCCCCTCGCCGGGCCTGGTCAGGCCCCCGCCCCCGCGCGTCTGCCAGGCGCTCGGCGCATATTAACCACAAGGTCATCCGGCGCGGCGCCCCTGGATTGTCACCGTTCCGTACCGAGTTCAGTACCGACTTCGACGGAAACGTGCGTCGAGTGGCCCCCCTGTCCTGTTACTTCACCGCACTTCCGGCCTTCCAGTCCTTCCAGCCCATATTCCAGCCGCCCAGGCCGTTGTCGGGAGCGACCTTCTTGTCCTTGCTGCGGACGACCTCGACCACGTCCCCGATCAGGCTCCGGTCGAAGAACCAGCCCGCCGGGGTGTCCGAGCCGCCGCCCTTGACGTCCCTCAGGCCCACGCAGCCGTGGCTGACGTTGACCTTCCCGAAGGCGTGCGGCGCCCAGTAGTTGCCGTGCAGGAAGGTGCCGGACTCGGTCAGCCGCATGGCGTGCGGGACGTCCGGGATGTCGTACTCGCCCTTGCCGTCGTCGTCGGTGAAGCCGACCGTGGCGCCGTTCATCCGGGTCACCTCGAGCATCTCGGTGACGACCATCTTGCCGTTGTAGGTGGTGGTCTTCGGGGCGCCCGCCGTGATCGGCACGGTGGCGAGCAGGTCGCCGTCGCGCCGGACCTCCATGGTGTGCGCGGCCGCGTCGACGGTGGAGACCTGGTGGCGGCCGACGGTGAAGGAGAACGTCTTGTACTGCAGGCCGTAGACCCCCGGCGCGCCCTCCACGTCACGGAGCTTGAGGGAGACGGTGACCTGGGTGCCGGGCTTCCAGTACCGCTCGGGGCGGAAGTCGAGGCGGCCCTTGCCGAACCAGTGCGGGCGGATCTCGACGGCCGGGCGGGCGGTGACGTGGACGGCGCGTTCCACGGCGGCGCGGTTCTCGATCTCCCGGTTGAACTCCAGGGAGACGATCATTCCGGTGCCGACCGTGGAGCGGTTCTCCGGGGAGACGTACCCGATGAACCGCTCATCGGGGACGTGGGTGGTGAAGGTGATGTGCCGGGCGGAGCGGCGGCCGTGGCCGTCCAGCGCCACCACGTCGACGGTGTAGCGGGCGGCCAGCGCCAGGTGCCGGTCGTCGGGTTCCCAGCGCAGTCCGTCGGCGGAGATCTGCCCGGGGACCGGGGTCTCCTGCGCGTCCTGCGACTTGACGACCCGCACCGACTCCAGGCGCCCGCTGGGCACCCCCACCCGCAGCTTCGCGTCGGGCTTCACCCCCCGGCTGCCGTCGTCCGGGAAGACACGGATCACCTCCTCGGGTGCCCGGGGTTTGCCGAGCCCGCCGAGGCCGGCCCCTCCGGTCGTCTCCGACGTGCAGCCGGCGGCTCCGGCCAGCAGTCCTGCCCATGTCAGTACGGCGGCCAGTGCGGCCCCCGCGCGCCGTGCGCGCCCTTGTACGTGCCTCACGAGGAGCCCAACGACCGGGCACGCTCCGGGGAAACGTGAGTGCGAGCCAAGCGCTGGGCAGAACAGTGGGGAGGACGACGCGACGGGGAGCCGCTGCCGGGGTCTTGCATGCCCGTTTGCACGTCGTCCAGCGAGCCGTGGGAGGCCAAGGGTGTCCAGCAGCGCAGCCGAGCGTGAGGCAGTGGCTCAGGAGCGGGCCGCCGAAGGGCCGGGGGCCCTCCTACTGAACGGTGCGCCGCGCCGGACGCCGGGCATGCCCGTGTGGCCCGGTGCGCCCACTCCGCTGGGCGCCCGCTTCCGGGTGGGCCCGGACGGGGTGGCCGGGACCAACTTCGCGCTGTGGGCGGGCGGTGCCGAGGCCGTCGAGCTGTGCCTGTTCGACGACGCGGGCAAGGAGACCCGGGCCAAGCTGACCGAGCTGACGCACGAGATCTGGCACGGCTTCGTGCCCGGGGTGCTGCCGGGCCAGCGGTACGGCTTTAGGGTGCACGGCCGCTGGGACCCCTGGACCGGCGCCCGCTGGAACCCGGCGAAGCTGCTGCTCGACCCGTACGCCCGCGCGGTGGACGGCGACTTCGGGCTGCCGCCGGAGGTGTACGGCCATGTCCGGGACTGGCCGCAGCAGCAGGTCGCGGACACCGTCCGGGACGACCGGGACTCGGCGCCGTACGTCCCCAAGGGCGTCGTCGTGCACGACGACGACGACTGGACGGACGACCGGCGGCCGAAGACGCCCTGGGCGGACTCGGTCATCTACGAGGTGCACGTGCGCGGCTTCACCCGGCTGCACCCGGGCATCCCCGAGGAACTGCGCGGGACGTACGCGGGTCTCGCGCACCCGGCGGCCATCGAGCACCTGGTCAAGCTGGGCGTGACGGCCGTGGAGCTGCTGCCGGTCCATCAGTTCGCGCACGAGGACCATCTGCTGCGGCGCGGCCTGAAGAACTACTGGGGCTACAACTCCATCGGCTACTTCGCCCCGCACGCCGGGTACGCGGCCTCCGGGACCACGGGACAGCAGGTCGGCGAGTTCAAGCGGATGGTGCGGTCGCTGCACGAGGCCGGCATCGAGGTCATCCTCGACGTGGTCTACAACCACACCGCGGAGGCCGGTGAGCTGGGCCCCACCCTGTCCCTGAAGGGCATCGACAACCGGGGCTACTACCGCTTGCAGTCGGACGCGCGCCGGTACGCCGACTACACGGGCTGCGGCAACACCCTCCATGTGGTCCAGCCCCATGTGCTGCGGCTGATCACCGACTCGCTGCGCTACTGGGTCACCGAGATGGGCGTCGACGGCTTCCGCTTCGACCTCGCCGCCGCGCTGGCCCGCTCGATGCACGACGTCGACATGCTCTCGCCGTTCCTCGCCGTCATCGCCCAGGACCCCCTGCTGAGCCGGGTGAAGCTGATCGCCGAACCGTGGGACGTGGGCTCCGGCGGCTACCAGGTGGGCGCCTTCCCCCCGCTGTGGACGGAGTGGAACGACCGCTACCGCAACGCCGTACGGGACTTCTGGCGGGGCGCGCTGCCGGACGTGCGGGATCTCGGCTACCGGCTGTCGGGGTCGAGCGACCTGTACGCGTGGGGCGGACGGCGGCCGTACGCCTCCGTCAACTTCGTGACCGCGCACGACGGCTTCACGCTGCGCGACCTCGTCTCCTACGAGCGCAAGCACAACGAGGCGAACGGCGAGGGCAACCGGGACGGCACGGACGACAACCGGGCCTGGAACTGCGGCGCGGAGGGCGAGACGGACGAGGAGGGGGTACGGGAGCTCAGGCGGCGGCAGCTGCGGAACCTGCTGACCACCCTGCTGCTGTCCACGGGCGTGCCGATGCTGGTGGCGGGCGACGAGCTGGGGCGCACCCAGCGCGGCAACAACAACGCCTACTGCCAGGACAACGAGATCAGCTGGCTGGACTGGGGGCTGCTGGAGGACCCCGGCTGGAAGGCGCTGTTCGAGCTGACCTCCCGGCTGATCGAGCTGCGCCACCGGCATCCCGTGCTGCGCCGGCGGGCCTTCTTCTCCGGGCGCGCGCACTCGGCGGACGGGCTGCGGGACCTGGCCTGGTTCACCGCGCGGGGGACGGAGATGACGGAACGGGACTGGTACGCGCCCGCCGCCACGCTCGGCATGTACCTCTCCGGGCGGGACATCCCGGGCCGGGACGAGCGGGGCGCCCCGATCGTCGACGACAGCTTCCTGGCGGTGCTGCACGCGGGAGACCAGCCGGTGAGCTTCGTACTGCCGGCGCCGCCGTGGGCGGAGGAGTACGAGGTGGTCGTCGACACCGCGCGCGAGGAGCAGGGCGCGGCGCCGGGTCTGGTCCACCGGGCGGGTACGGCGATCACGGTGCCGGCGCGGGCGGTGCTGCTGCTGAAGGTGGTGGCCTGACGGGGGTGGCGTGACAGGCGCCGGGTCCCGCGCAAGGGGCCAAAACTCGGTGGGCGTTGTCAGTGGCGATCCGTAGGCTCGCTGCTGATGCCCACGACACCCGCGCCCGCCGAGGAACGCTCCGCCGTCAGGACCCTGCTGCGCCTGTGGCCGTACGTCCGCCCCGTGCGGGCGCGGCTGTTCACCGCCGCGTTCGTGGCGATCCTCGCCTCGTGCACGGGCCTGGTGATCCCGCTCGTGCTGAAGTGGATGGTGGACGGGCCGGTCGCCGGGCGGGATCCGGCCGGGGTGTGGCTCGGGGCGCTGTTCCTGCTGCTGCTCGGGCTCGCCGAGGCGCTGCTGTTCGGGCTGCGGCGGTGGCTGGTGGCCCGGCCGCTGTCGCATGTCGAGGCGGAGATGCGGGCGGGCCTGTACCGGCATCTGCAGCGGCTGCCGGTCGCCTTCCACGACCGGTGGGCGTCGGGGCAGTTGCTGTCGCGGGGGACCACCGATCTGATGCTGGTGCGGATGTTCCTCGCGTTTCCGCTGACCTTCCTGCTGGTCAACGGCGTCACCATCCTGGTCGGCGTGGTCCTCATGCTGCTCCAGGACTGGACGCTGGGACTGGTGATCCTCGGGCCCGCCGTGCCGGTGATCGTGATGTGCGTGGTCTTCGAGAAGCGGTACGCCGAGGTGGCGCGGCGGGCGCAGGACCAGGTCGGGGATCTGACGACCGTCGTCGAGGAGAGCGTGCTCGGGATCCGGATCATCAAGGGGTTCGGGCGGCACCGCAGCCAGGCCCGGGCGTTCCGGGAGCTGTCGTCGACGCTGCGGGGGACCGAGCTGCGCAAGGCGCGGCTGCTGGCGGTGATCTGGGCGGTGATCGTGACGCTGCCCGAGGTGGCCGTCGGGGCGGCGCTGGTGGTGGGGTGCGTGCAGGTCGCGGACGGGCAGTTGTCGGCGGGCACGCTGGTGGCGTTCCTGTCCACGGCGCTCGCCCTGCGGTGGCCCGTGGAGTCGATCGGGTTCCTGCTGGCGATGAGCCAGGAGGCGGCGACGGCCACGGAGCGGTACTTCGAGGTGCTCGACGAGGCGCCGGAATCGGCGGAGCGGCCCGAGCCGGGGCGCGTCGCGGCCGGGGCGGAGGGGCTGGTCTTCGAGAGCGTCTGCTTCCGCTACCCCGACGCCCCGCCCGACTCCCCGCCCGTCCTGGACCGCATCGACCTCCACATCCGCCCCGGCGAGTCCATGGCCCTCGTCGGTGCCACCGGCTCCGGCAAGACCACCCTCACCGCGCTCGTGCCCCGGTTGCACGAGGTCACCTCCGGGCGGATCACCCTGGACGGCGAGGACATCAGGGCCATGTCCCGGGAGGAACTGCGCTCCAAGGTCGCCGTCGCCTTCGAGGAACCCACCCTGTTCTCCGCCTCCGTCGGGGAGAACGTGCTGATGGGGACCGACGGCACCGCGGGAGCCGCGGAGCTGGACCGCGCGCTCGCCGTCGCCCAGGCCTCTTTCGTGCACTCCCTGCCGCAGGGCACCGACACCCAGGTCGGCGAGCAGGGGCTCAGCCTCTCCGGTGGGCAGCGGCAGCGGCTGGCGCTCGCCCGGGCCGTCGTCGGACGGCCGCGGTTCCTGGTGCTGGACGATCCGCTGTCCGCGCTCGACGTGCACACCGAGGCCGCCGTCGAGGCCGCGCTGCGGGACGTGCTCGCGCAGACCACCGCGATCGTGGTGGCGCACCGGCCGTCCACCGTGCTGCTCGCCGACCGGGTCGCGCTGCTGTCCCGCGGCCGGATCACCGCGGTCGGCACCCATCACGAACTGCTGCGCAGCAACGCCGAGTACGCCCGTCTGATGTCCGGAGCGGAGGCACCCGGATGACCGCGCCCACCCTCACCGCCCCGTCCAAGGACCGGCCCGAGGAGACCGGCGACTCGTTCGACCGGGACGTCCTGCCCACTCCCCCGGGCGCCACCGGCGCACTGCTGCGTTCGCTGCTGACGCCGATGAAGGCCCGGGTGGCGCTCACCACGCTGCTGCTGCTCGTCCAGCAGGCGGCCGTGCAGGCGGGCCCGCTGCTGGTGGCGTACGCCCTCGACCGGGCGGTGCCGGCGTTCCGCGGGGGCGACCACGGCCCGCTGATCGCCGTGGCCGTGGGCTACCTGCTCTGCGCGACGGTCTCCGGCGCCCTGCAGTACGCGTTCGTCATCGCCTCCGCCCGCGTCAACCAGGACGTGCTGCTGGATCTGCGCGGCCGGATCTTCCGGCACGCGCAGGCGCTGAGCATCGACTTCCACGAGCGCTACACGAGCGGCCGCCTGATCTCCCGGTCCACCGCGGACGTGGAGTCGCTGCGGGAGCTGCTGAGCGAGGGGCTGCAGGAACTCGTCACCGTGATCCTGTCGTTCGTGTACATCTCGGCGCTGCTGCTCTGGCTGGACCTCGGGCTCGGCGCGGTCGCGGTCGCCTCCTTCGTGCCGCTGTTCCTGCTCATGCGGAATTACCAGCGGCGCGCCGGGCGGGTGTACCGGCTGCGGTCGACGGCCATCGCCTCGGTGATCGTGAAGTTCGTGGAGACGATGAACGGCATCCGGCCGGTGCGCGCGTTCCGCCGCGAGGCCGTCAACGACGCCGACTTCGCCGTACTGAACCAGCGGCACGAGCGGATCAACGGCGACGCGCTGCTGGAGATGGCCCGGTACGTGGTGGGCTCGCGGCTGGTGGCCAACACCGCCGTCGCGGCGATCGTGCTGTGGGGCGCCCACCGGGTCGCGGGCGGCACGCTGGCGCTCGGCGTGCTGGCCGCCGCGGTGCTGTATCTGCGGCGGCTGTACGACCCGATCGACCGGCTCGGGATGTTCCTGAACTCCTACCAGTCGGCGGCCGCCTCCCTGGAGAAGATCGCGGGGCTGCTGGCCCAGGTCCCGTCCGTCCCCGAACCGCCGGCGCCCAGGCAGCTCCCGGCGCTTCAGTCCGAGCACCCGGGGCGCGAGGTCGTCTTCGACGGGGTGCGGTTCGCCTACCGCACCGGCGGCGAAGTGCTGCCCGCCTTCGACCTCACCCTTCCGGCCGGGCAGACGGTCGCGGTGGTCGGCTCGACCGGCGCCGGCAAGTCGACGCTGGCGAAGCTGCTGGCCCGGTTCTACGACCCCACCGACGGCCGGGTGCTGCTGGACGGGGTCGATCTGCGCGAGCTGTCCCTGTCCGAACTGCGGCGCGGGGTGGTGATGGTGACCCAGGAGGCGTTCCTGTTCTCCGGCACGGTCGCCGAGAACATCGCCCTCGGGCGCCCGGACGCGAGCCGGGAGGACATCGAGCGGGCGGCGAAGGCGATCGGCGCGCACGAGTTCATCAGCGTCCTGCCCGACGGCTACGACACCGACGTACGCAAGCGGGGCGGCCGTATCTCCGCCGGTCAGCGCCAACTGGTGGCGTTCGCGCGGGCATTGCTGGCCGACCCCGCGGTGCTGATCCTCGACGAGGCGACCAGCTCGCTGGACATCCCCGGCGAGCGGGCGGTGCAGAGCGCGATGGCGACGGTGCTGCACGGGCGTACGGCGGTGGTGATCGCGCACCGGCTGTCCACCGTGGAGATCGCGGACCGGGTGCTGGTCATGGAGCACGGGCGGATCGTCGAGGACGGCTCGCCCGCCGAACTCATCGCGGACACCGGTCGGTTCGCGGATCTGCACCGGGCGTGGCGGGACAGTCTGGCCTAGCGCCGGGTCGGGTGCGCGGCCATAGATCCAAAGGGTTCGTATAGCGAACATGAATTCCCGGACAACGAACGATTTCCGGCCAACTTTCTGACGCGCCCCTGACAGGAGTGCGGATCTCCTGCCACTCTTCCCACGGCCGACGCACAGCAACCCCATAGGTTCGCCCGCTGCGCCCGGCCGTCGCTCCCGCACGTCGTTCTGCGTACCGCTGCTCTGCCCGCCCGGCCCACCCGCCGGACGGTCTCCCCTGGCCGCGCGATCCGCGGCCGCGCAGAAGGAGTCAGTTTTGAGAAGCAGTTCCTCGGACAGACGCACCCCCCACAGATCCACCACCCGCCGGGCCGCGGCAGCCGCCCTCGTCGGTGTGGCCGCCCTGATCGCCACGGCCGTCCAGTCGGGCGCCGCCACCGCCGCCCCGGAGAAGGCACCGTCGGCCGCGGGCAAGGTCATCCCCGGCGCCGAGTCGGTCAAGCTCACCCCCGCCCAGCGCGCCGAGCTGATCCGCACGGCCAACGCCACCAAGGCACAGACCGCCGCGGAGCTGGGCCTGGGCGCCAAGGAGAAGCTGGTCGTCCGCGACGTCCTCAAGGACGGCAACGGCACGATCCACACCCGCTACGAGCGCACCTACGACGGACTGCCCGTCCTCGGCGGCGACCTCGTCGTCAAGAGCACGAAGGCGGACGCCACCGCGGCCGTCGTGAAGGCCACGAAGCGGGCCATCGAGCCGGCCACCACCGAGGCGGCGGTCTCCGCGGCGAAGGCCGAGCGGCAGGCCCTGGCCGCGGCGGAGGCGGAGGACGCCAAGGACGCCGACGTCAACCGGGCGCCCCGCAAGGTGATCTGGGCGGCGAGCGGCACCCCGAAGGTGGCGTTCGAGACGGTCGTCGGCGGCTTCCAGCACGACGGCACCCCGCAGGAGCTGCACGTCATCACGGACGCCACCTCGGGCGAGAAGCTCTACGAGTGGGAGGCGATCGAGACCGGCACCGGCAACACCGTCTACAGCGGCACGGTGACGCTCGGCACCACCCAGTCCGGCTCGACGTACAACCTCACCGACGGCGCGCGCGGCAACCACAAGACGTACAACCTCAACCGCGGCACCTCCGGCACCGGGACGCTCTTCTCGGGGCCGGACGACGTGTGGGGCAACGGCAGCCCGTCCAACCTGGAGTCGGCCGCCGCCGACGCGCACTACGGCGCCGCCCTGACCTGGGACTACTACAAGAACGTGCACGGGCGCAGCGGCATCCGCGGCGACGGCGTCGGCGCGTACTCCCGGGTCCACTACGGCAACAACTACGTCAACGCGTTCTGGTCCGACAGCTGCTTCTGCATGACCTACGGCGACGGCTCGGGCAACGCCAACCCGCTGACCTCGATCGACGTCGCCGCGCACGAGATGACCCACGGGCTCACCTCCAACACCGCGGGCCTGGTCTACAGCGGCGAGTCCGGCGGCCTGAACGAGGCGACCTCCGACATCTTCGGCGCGACCGTCGAGTTCTTCGCCAACAACTCCTCCGACGTCGGTGACTACCTCATCGGCGAGGAGATCAACATCAACGGCGACGGCACCCCGTTGCGCTACATGGACAAGCCCAGCAGGGACGGCTCGTCCAAGGACAGCTGGTACTCGGGGATCGGCTCGATCGACGTGCACTACTCGTCGGGCCCCGCCAATCACTTCTTCTACCTGCTGAGCGAGGGCAGCGGCGCCAAGACCATCAACGGCGTCAGCTACAACTCGCCGACCGCGGACGGCCTGCCGGTCACCGGCATCGGCCGGGCCAAGGCGGAGAAGATCTGGTTCCGCGCCCTGACCACGAAGTTCACCTCCACCACCAACTACGCGGGCGCCCGCACCGGCACCCTCGCGGCGGCCGGTGAGCTGTACGGCACCACCAGCCCCGAGTACGCGGCGGTGCAGCACGCCTGGGCGGGCGTCGCGGTCGGCGCGCGGCCCGGCGGCGGCGGTGGCGGCACCTCCTTCGAGAACACCGCCGACGTGGCCATCCCGGACCGGGGCGCGGCGGTCACCTCGTCGATCACCGTCTCCGGGCGGACCGGCAACGCGCCGTCGAACCTCGCGGTCGCGGTCGACATCGTCCACACCTACATCGGTGACCTCCAGGTGCAGCTCGTCGCCCCCGACGGCACGGCGTACACGCTGAAGGGCTACGGCACCGGCGGCAGCGCGGACAACATCAACACCACGTACACCGTGAACGCCTCCTCCGAGGTCGCCAACGGCGTCTGGCAGTTGCGGGTGCAGGACAACGCGTCCGCCGACACCGGCTACATCAACAGCTGGAAGCTGACGTTCCCGTAGAACGTCCCGCTCCCCTGTGACCAGGGCGCCGTCCCGGTGGTTCGACTCCCCGGGACGGCGCCCGCTGCGTCCCGCGGGCGCCGGCCGCCCTAGGCTAAGGCCCCATGTCCTTCACGTACGACGATGTCGGCGCCACCCGGGAGCCCGGGTTCTGCCCGCCCGGATTCCGTCCCCTGCATGTGCGCACCCGTATCGGCGAGGGCCACGAGGTCTTCAGCCGGGCGGCCGAGGCGGTGCTGACCTGGGACATGCACCGGGCGGTGGGCGTCGGCATAGACGCCTCCGCGGAACGGGCCGCGCCCGGGGTCGACGTCACCGTCACCCTGGCCGGCGTCATCAAGGCACCGTGCCGGGTGGTCTGGACGCTGGAGGAGCACCGCCGGGCGGGCTGGGCGTACGGCACGCTGCCCGGGCATCCGGAGTGCGGCGAGGAGTCCTTCGTCGTGGACCGCACCGGGGACGGCACCGTCTGGCTGACGGTGCACGCCTTCAGCCGGGCCGCGAAGTGGTACGCCCGCGCGGGCGGCCCCGCCGGCCGCGGCCTGCAGCAGGCCTACGCGCGGCGGTGCGGGGCGGCCCTGCGCAGGCTGTGCGGGGGCGACACCGGCTGACGCCCCCGCCGTACCGCCTCAGCGCAGGAGCACCCCGGCGCCCTCCACCACGTCCTGCGACGGCGCGGTCACCAGCCCCAGTTCCGCGCTCGACGCCAGCAGCCGGTGCGCCGGAAGGATCCGTACCGTGTAGCCGTACGGCCCCGTGCGGTCCAGGGACAGCGGGCCCTCGTAGACCCAGCGGCCGTCCAGGTCGGGACCGCCGGTCGGCTTCAGCGGGACCGTCGCCGCGTCCGTGATCCGGTCCTCGGCGTCCACCCGGCCCGAGACCGCCTGCACCTCCACGTCGTCGGGGACCAGCTCGCCGAGGCCGACCCGGACCCGCAGGCTCAGGGTCGTGCCCAGCTCCGCGGTCGTGGTGGCGACCGAGGTCTCCACATGGTCGACGCTCACCCGGTGCCAGGCCGCCCGCACCCGCGCCTTCCACAGCGCCAGTTCGCGCGCGGAGTCCGCGTCCATCGCGCGGTGGGCGAGCGCGGCCGGGGTGTACAGGCGCTCGACGTACTCCCGGACCATCCGCCCGGCCAGCACCTTCGGGCCGAGCAGGGTGAGGGTCTGGCGGACCATCTCGATCCAGCGGTCGGGCAGTCCGCCCTGGCCGCGCTCGTAGAAGCGCGGGGTGACCCGCTGCTCCAGCAGGTCGTAGAGGGCCGCCGCCTCGATGTCGTCGCGCCGGTCCGGGTCCGTCTGGGAGCCGTCCGCGGTGGGGATCGCCCAGCCGAAGTCCGGCTGGAACCACTCGTCCCACCAGCCGTCCAGCACGGACAGATTGAGACAGCCGTTGAGCGCCGCCTTCATGCCCGAGGTGCCGCACGCCTCCAGCGGGCGGAGCGGATTGTTCAGCCAGATGTCGCAGCCCGGGTACAGCTTCTGTGCCATCGCCATGCCGTAGTCCGGCAGGAAGACGATCCGGTGGCGCACCCGCGGATCGTCCGCGAACCGCACCAGGTCCTGGATGAGCCGCTTGCCGCCGTCGTCCGCCGGGTGCGCCTTGCCCGCCACCACGATCTGGACCGGGTGCTCGGGGTGCAGCAGCAGCTCCATCAGCCGGTCCTGGTCGCGCAGCATCAGGGTGAGGCGCTTGTACGACGGGACCCGGCGGGCGAAGCCGATGGTGAGGACGTCCGGGTCGAGCACCCCGTCGATCCACCCCAGCTCCGCGCTGCCGGCGCCGCGCTGCCGCCAGGAGGCGCGCAGCCGCTCGCGCACCTCCGTCACCAGCTGTTCGCGCAGCACCCGGCGCAGCTCCCAGATCTCCTGGTCCGGGATGTCCGCCACCGCGTCCCAGCGGTCGGAACCGCCGACGGTGAAGGCGTCCTCGGTGCGCTGGGCGCCGATCTGCTTGGCGCCGAGCCGGAAGACCTCGGGGGCGACCCAGGTCGGGGCGTGCACCCCGTTGGTGACCGAGGTGATCGGCACCTCGTCGGCGTCGAAGCCCGGCCAGAGCCCGGAGAACATCTCCCGGCTGACGTTGCCGTGCAGCAGTGAGACACCGTTGGCACGCTGGCCGAGACGCAGACCCATCACCGCCATGTTGAACAGGTTCGGCTCGCCCCCGGCATAGGACTCCATGCCGAGCTGGAGGATCCGCTCGACGTCGATGCGCGGGAGTTCGGCGTCGGGCCCGAAGTGGCGGGCGACGAGTTCCCGGTCGAAGCGGTCGATGCCGGCGGGGACGGGGGTGTGGGTGGTGAAGACGGTCCCGGCCCGGACCGCCTCCAGGCCGGAGTCGAAGTCGAGTCCCCGGTCGCAGAGTTCGGCGATCCGCTCCAGCCCGAGGAAGCCGGCGTGCCCCTCGTTGGTGTGGAAGACCTCGGGCTCCGCGTGGCCCGTCAGCCGGCAGTACGTCCGTACCGCCCGGACCCCTCCTATGCCGAGCAGCATCTCCTGGAGCAGCCGGTGCTCGCTGCCGCCGCCGTAGAGCCGGTCGGTCACCCCGCGTTCGCCGAGGTCGTTCTCCTCCACGTCGGAGTCGAGGAGCAGCAGCGGGACCCTGCCGACCTGGGCCAGCCAGACCCGGGCGTGCAGGGAGCGGCCGCCGGGCAGGGCGAGGGAGACCTGGGCTGGGGTGCCGTCGGCCTCCCTGAGCAGGGCCACCGGCAGTTCGTTGGGGTCGAGCACCGGGTAGTGCTCCTGCTGCCAGCCGTCCCTGGAAAGGCTCTGCCGGAAGTAGCCGTGCCGGTACAGCAGCCCCACACCGATCAACGGCACCCCGAGATCGCTGGCCGCCTTCAGATGGTCGCCGGCCAGGATGCCCAGGCCGCCGGAGTACTGCGGCAGGGCGGCGGTGATGCCGAATTCGGGGGAGAAATAGGCGACGGCGGCCGGGAGTTCGGAGGACTGGGCCTGGTACCAGCGGTCACCGGAGACATAGTCGTGGAGATCGTCGGCGGCGGCCGTCAGACGGCGCAGGAAACGCCGGTCCTCGGCCAGCTCGGCCAGCCTTCCCGGCGCCACACTGCCCAGGAGCCGTACCGGATCGCCGCCCGAGGCGGCCCAGCGCTCGGGATCGACGGACTGGAAGAGGTCGCGGGTCTCCGCATGCCAGGACCAGCGCAGATTGCGCGCCAGATCGCTGAGCGGCCGCAGGGGTTCGGGGAGAACGGGACGGACGGTGAATCGACGGATCGCCTTCACATTCCACCTCGGCAGGCGTGCGGAAGAGGACGCACGGCGGTGTGCGTCCTGTCATCATCTGCACGGTATCGGTGCGGGCGCTTTGTAACCACGGCGCCTTTCCCGCGTCTCCCTCGAACCTGGACAGGGACTCCACCCGGACCACTCACGGACGTCGTCCGAAAAGCACCGCCACCTTCCCGGATCCGCCCTCGGCGATATGGCCGATTCCGCCCTCACCGGCGTCCTTGTGGCGACTTCGTCCGCCACGCGAGGCTGCTCGTGGCGTCCGGCCCGCGCCGGGTGCGGCCCGGCGGGCAGCGGTGGCCGGACGCCGAGCGAGGAGGGGACTCGGACCATGGCACGGACGCGAACCCGGTCTCTGCGCTGGGCGGGCGGCCTGACCGCGGTGACCTGTACCGCGGCGCTTTCGGCCATCGGCCCGCTCGCGCGCGCCGCGCCGGAGGGGCGGATCCTCGGCGCCGGGCGACCCGGCACCGTCAGCGGAAGCTACCTGGTGACACTCAAGGAGGGCACGCGGGCTCCCTCGGTGGCCGGAAAGGGCCTGGCGGAACGGTACGGGGCGAGAATCAGCCACACCTACGGCGCCGTTCTCAACGGTTACGCGGTCCGGCGAGCGAGAGACAGGCACGACAACTCGCCGCCGACCCGCGTGTCGCCTCGGTCGCGCAGGACACCCGGGTGGCCCCGGAAACCACCCGGAAGAACCCGCCGTCCTGGGGTCTGGACCGCGTGGACCAGCCGAGCCTGCCGCTCAACGGCCGCTACACCGCGTCCGGGTCCGCGGGCGACGGCAACGGCCACGGCACCCATGTGGCGGGCACGGTCGCCGGATCGGCGTACGGCGTCGCCGAGAAGGCCGAGGTGGTCTCCGTGCGCGTCCTCGACCACGCGGGCGCCGGCACCACCGCCCAGGCCATCGCGGGCATCGACTGGGTGACCAGGAACGCCAGGAAGCCGGCGGTCGCCAACCTCAGCCTGGGCGGCGCCTACAACGCCCAGCTCGATGCGGCCGTACGCACCTCCATCGTGTCCGGCGTCACCCACACCGTCGCCGCGGGCAACGACGGTCTCCCGGCCGGTCTTTCCTCACCGGCCGGGGTGCGCCAGGCGATCACGGTCGGCGCCACCGACCGCGAGGACGCGCGGGCGGGGTTCTCCAACTTCGGCTCGGCCCTCGACCTGTTCGCACCGGGCGTGTCGATCACCTCGACGTCGTCCAGGGGCGACCGCGCCAGGGCCACCCGGTCCGGTACGTCGATGGCGTCGCCGCACGCGGCGGGCGCTGCCGCACTCCATCTGGCCGACCATCGCAAGGCCACGCCCGCACAGGTGTCCGAGGCGCTCGTGGCCGGGGCGGTGAGCGGAAGGGTCTCCGGGCGCGGGCCGGGCTCACCGAACAAACTGCTCCAGGTACCGGGCTCGTAGCGACATGTTCGCGCCCCGTTGAGAACACCCCGGAAGGATCGGTCCCGTTCACCGGACGGGGCCGGTCCTGTGGGCAGATATACGCGTGAGTAGTTAACAAAGTGCCGGATTGCTCACCCGAATAGGGTGGGAAGGCTCCTCCGGGACACTCCACAGGTACACCACAACAGCATCCCGCAGGACCCACCCCCTATCCATCCGCCCACCCACGTTGACGCGGACAGGAGCGGTCATGCCCGCCAAGCACCACTCGTCAGCACCCACGACGCGCAAACCCGAGCGATCTCCCGCACCACGCCCGGCCGCCGCCGGACCGCCCGGCGCGGAGCCACCCTCCGCGAACGGCGTTCGCGGTGTCGGGCGCATACCCGTCCTCGACGTCCGCCCGTTCGTCCAGCGCGGCCGCAGGCCCGCCAAGGCGGTGACCGGCGAGACGTTCGAGGTCTCGGCGACCGTGTTCCGCGAGGGACATGACGCCGTGGCCGCCAATGTCGTGCTGCGCGACCCCGAGGGCCGTCCCGGTCCCTGGACGCCGATGCGCGAACTGGCGCCGGGCACCGACCGCTGGGGCGCCGACGTCACGCCCGACGCCGAGGGCCTGTGGACGTACACCGTGGAGGCGTGGGGCGATCCGGTGACCACCTGGCGGCACCACGCCCGGATCAAGATCCCGGCCGGAATGGACACGGAGCTGGTCCTGGAGGAGGGCGCCCGGCTGTACGAGCGGGCCGCCACCGAAGTCCCCTCCGAACAGCGGCGGATGCTCCTCACCGCGGCCGAACACCTCAGGGACGACACCCGCCCGGCGACCGCGCGCCTCGCGGCGGCCCTGACTCCCGAGGTGGATGCGGTGCTGTCGCGGTATCCGCTGCGGGAGTTGGTGACCGCGTCGGATCCGCTGCCGCTGCTGGTGGAGCGGGAGCGGGCCCT